>NZ_JBIBKW010000006.1:0-547660 GCF_042959465.1 Streptomyces sp. NPDC007901
GTGCCGGTGGGGGTGGCGGGTGAGTTGTATATCGGTGGGGTGCAGGTGGCTCGTGGGTATCTGGGGCGTCGCGGACTGACGGCGGAGCGGTTTGTAGCGGATCCGTTCGCCGGGGACGGGTCGCGGCTGTATCGGTCGGGGGATGTGGTGCGCCGGCGTGAGGACGGTGCGTTGGTGTTCGTGGGGCGTGCGGATGAGCAGGTGAAGATCCTTGGGTATCGGGTGGAGCCGGGCGAGGTCGAGGCGGTCGTGGGAGCGTGCCCCGGAGTGGCGCGGGCCGCGGTCATTGCCCGTGAGGATGCCCCTGGTGATCGGCGTCTGGTGGCGTACGTGGTTGCCGAGCCGGGTGCCGGTGATGATCTGGCGGGCTCGGTGCGGGAGTTCGTGGGGGTGCGGTTGCCGCAGTACATGGTGCCGTCGGCGGTGGTGGTGCTGGAGGAGTTGCCGTTGACGGTGAACGGCAAGGTGGACCGGGCGGTGTTGCCGGTGCCGGGCCGGACGGGCGTGGCGGTGTCGCGGGAGCCGGCGTCCGTGCAGGAAGAGGCGTTGTGTGTGCTCTTCGGTGAGGTGCTGGGTGTTGAAGAAGTGGGTGTGGAGGATGACTTCTTTGTTCTGGGGGGTCATTCGCTGCTGGCGACGCGGTTGATCGCGAGGGTGCGCAGTGTGCTGGGTGCCGAGTTGCGGATCCGGGATCTGTTCGACGCACCCACCCCCGCCCAACTCGCCACCCGCCTACCGGAGACGGCCTCGGCGCGGACCCCCCTCCGGCCGGTACGCCGGCCCGAGCTCGTGCCGCTGTCGTTCGCCCAGCAGCGCCTGTGGTTCCTCGACCAGCTCGAAGGACCCAGCTCGCTCTACAACACCTCCTTCGCCGTCCGCCTCACCGGGTCCCTCGACAAGGAGGCCCTCGAAGCGGCCCTGCGGGATGTGCTGGCACGTCACGAGGTGCTGCGCACGGTCTATCCGCACCAGGACGGACAGCCGTACCAGCGGGTGCTGAGCCCGGAGGAACTGGGCTGGCACCTTCCGGTGGTCGACGTGCCGGCGGACGGACTCCGCGAGATGCTGGCCGAGACCGCTGTCCACACCTTCGACCTGGCCGCCGACCTGCCCTTGTCCGCCCGGCTCTTCAGGACCGGAGCGGATGAGCAGGTGCTGGCCGTGGTGGTGCACCACATCGCGATCGACGGTTGGTCGCTGGGGCCGCTGGCGCGTGACCTGTCGGCTGCGTATGCCGCGCGTCGCCGGGGTGCGGCGCCGGACTGGGTGCCGCTTCCGGTGCAGTACGCCGACTACGCGATCTGGCAGCGCGACCTGCTGGGCGACGAGGACGACCCGGACAGTCTGCTGTCCGAGCAGGTGGCGTACTGGCGCAGCACACTGGCGGGGGCACCGGAGGAACTGGTGCTGCCGACCGACCGGCCCCGGCCTCCGGTCGCAAGCCACCGTGGGCACCTCGCGGGGTTCGAGGTCTCGGCCGAACTGCACTCCCGCGTCGCCAGGTTGGCCGCTGAGCGGGGAGTGACCCTGTTCATGGTGATGCAGGCCGCGCTGGCCGCTCTGCTGTCGCGGCTGGGCGCGGGGGCCGACATACCCATCGGTTCACCGATCGCGGGGCGTCCCGACGAGGCCCTGGAGGAACTGGTCGGGTTCTTCGTCAATACCGTCGTGCTGCGGACCGACCTGTCCGGGGACCCGTCCTTCACCGAACTGCTGGAGCGGGTGCGCGAGACAAGTCTCGGCGCGTTCACGCACCAGGACGTCCCCTTCGAGCGGCTGGTGGACGATCTGGCGCCCGCCCGTTCCCTGGCCCGGCATCCGCTCTTCCAGGTCATGCTCACCGTGCAGAACACCGAACGACCGGTGGTGGAACTCCCCGAGCTGACGGCGTCCGGCCTGTCCGAGGGGCCCACGGTGTCGAAGTACGACCTGGACGTCGTCGTGGACGAGGTGTTCGACGCCGATGGCGTGCCCTCCGGACTCCGAGGGGCCGTAACGGTTTCGGCGGACCTGTTCGACCCGCGTGGTGCGGAGGAGTTCGCGAGTCGGCTGGTGCGGGTGCTGGAGGCGGTGGCCGGGGATCCTGGTGTGCGGGTGAACGCGGTCGATGTGCTGGGTGCGGTGGAGCGTGAGCGTGTGTTGCGGGAGTGGAACGACACGGGTGTGGCGGTTCCTGTGGAGAGCGTGGTGGAGGGGTTCGAGCGTCAGGTGGCGTTGGGTCCGGATGTGGTGGCGGTGGTGTGTGCCGGGGGAGTGGAGGTGTCGTACGGGGAGTTGAACGGGCGGGCGAATCGGCTGGCGCGGTATCTGGTGGGGCTGGGTGTCGGGCCGGAGTCGGTGGTGGGGCTGTGCCTGTCGCGGGGTGTGGATCTGATCGTCGCGGTGCTGGCCGTGTTGAAGGCGGGCGGTGCCTACCTGCCGCTGGACCCGGACTATCCGGTGGAGCGGCTGGAGTTCATGCTCGCCGATGCCCGACCCGTGTGCGTCCTGACCGAGTCGGAGGTGGCGCAGTCGCTGTCCGGTGCGCGGTCATCCCTGGTACTGCTGGACGACCCGTCGCCGGTCGAGGCGCTGGAGGCGTGTTCGCCCGGCGATCTGGCCGACGCCGACCGCCTCGCGCCGCTCCTGCCGGCTCACCCCGCCTACGTGATCTACACGTCCGGTTCCACCGGCGTGCCCAAGGGCGTCGTCATCACGCACGGGAACCTGGCCAACTACGTGGCATGGTGCCGGCGGGCGTACCCGGAGGTCGCCGGGAACAGCCTGCTGCACGCTTCGGTGTCCTTCGACGCCGGCGTCACCGGGTTGTACGGCGGACTGACCAGCGGCGGCCGTGTGGTCGTCGCGGCGGTGGACGAACACCTGCCGGAGCTGCTGGAGGACCGGCCGTTGACCTTCCTGAAGGCCACGCCGAGCCATCTGCCGGTCCTCGAATCGCTGCCGGCGGGCTGGGCGCCCACGGGCCGCATGATGATCGGGGGAGAGGCGCTCGGCTCGGCGACGCTGCGGGCCTTCCGGGACCGCCATCCGGGCATCGAGGTAGTCAACCACTACGGCCCGACCGAAGTGACTGTGGGGTGCACGGACCATCTCACCGCCGACCTCGACGGCGACCGGCCCGGCACGGTGCCGATCGGCGGGCCGATGGCCAACACCCGTGTCTATGTGCTGGACCAGAGGCTGCGACCCGTACCGGTTGGCGTGGCCGGCGAACTGTATGTCGGCGGTGCGCAGGTGGCCCGCGGCTACCTGGGCCGCCGCGGGCTGACGGCCGAGCGGTTCGTCGCCGACCCGTTCGGCGCCGACGGGACGCGCCTGTACCGCACGGGTGACATGGTCCGGTGGCTTGCCGAAGGCGTGCTCGAATACCTGGGCCGCGACGACGACCAGGTGAAGATCCGCGGGTTCCGCATCGAACCGTCCGAGGTGCACACGGCCGTCGCCGCGCACCCGCAGGTGGACCAGGCGGTGGTCACGGTCCGGGAGGACACCGCGGGTGACAAACGACTGGTCGCCTACCTCGTTGCGGCGAGCCCCGCCGACGGAGCGGACATCGCGGCGTCGGTCCGCGCGTTCGTGGCCAACCGCCTTCCCGCCCACATGGTGCCGTCCGCCTTCGTCGTCCTCGACGCGCTGCCGCTGACCGTCAACGGCAAGCTGGACCGAGACGCCCTGCCCGCCCCGCACTTCGCGCCCGGCGCGCAGTCGCGCGGTCCGTCCACCGTGGTGGAGGAGGTTCTGTGTGCGACGTTCGCCGAGGTCCTCGGACTGGAGCGGGTCGGCGTGGACGACAACTTCTTCGCGCTCGGCGGGCACTCGCTGCTCGCCGTGTCGTTGGTCGAGCGGCTGCGGCAACGGGGCGTGTCGGCGAGTGTGCGGACCCTGTTCATGGACCCGACCCCCGCGGGGATCGCCGCGGGCTCCGGCGGAGCCGAGGTGGCGGTGCCGCCGAATCTGATCCCCGCGGACGCCACCGAGATCCGGCCGGAGATGCTGTCGCTGGTCGAGCTCAGCCAGGCCGAGATCGACCTGATCACCGCCGGTGTCCCCGGTGGCGCCGGGAACGTGGCGGACGTCTATCCGCTCGCGCCCCTGCAGGAAGGGATGTTCTTCCACCACCTGCTGTCCGAGGACGAGGACGGTGACGACGTCTACCTGCGGCCCACCGTGGTCGGCTTCGACTCCCGGGACCGCCTCGACGCCGTACTGTCGGCGCTGCGGCAGGTCGTCGACCGGCACGACATCTACCGGACCGCGATCGTGTGGGAAGGCCTGCGCGGCCCGGTCCAGGTGGTCTGGCGCAGCGCGGAGCTGCCGGTGACCGAGGTCGTCCTCCCGGAGAACTGCGACGACGCCGTCGCCGGACTGCTCGCATCGGCCGATGCCCGCATCGACCTCCAGCGGGCCCCCCTGCTGCGGGTGTCCTTCGCCGCGGAGCCGGGGACGGGCCGGTGGTTGGCCCTGCTGCAGACGCACCACATGCTCCAGGACCACACCGGGCTCGAGGTCGTCCTGGCGGAAGTGGCGGCGATCCTGCGCGGTGAGGGCGATCGGCTTCCCGAGCCGGTGCCCTTCCGGGATTTCGTGGCGCATGCGCGGCTGGGTGTCTCCCGTGCGGAGCACGAGGCGTATTTCGCCGGGTTGCTGGGCGATGTCACGGAGACGACCGCGCCGTTCGGGCTCATGGACGTGCACGGCGACGGCACCACGACGGCACGGCATGCCATGGCGCTCCCGGACGACATCGCAGAGCGTGTGCGGGAGCGGGCGCGGGCGGTCGGTGTGTCGCCGGCGACGTTGTTCCATGTGGCGTGGGCGCGGGTGCTGGCGTCGTTGGCGGGGCGTGAGGATGTGGTGTTCGGGACGGTGTTGTTCGGGCGTATGAACGCGGGTGCGGGTGCGGATCGTACGCCGGGGTTGTTCATGAACACGTTGCCGGTGCGGTTGCGGACGGGTTCGGTGGGGGTGTTGGAGGCGGTCGAGGCGATGCAGGCCCAGCTGGCCGGGCTGCTGGTGCACGAACACGCCCCGCTGCCGCTCGCACAGAGCGCCAGCGGTGTTCCCGCCCCCGCCCCGCTCTTCACCTCCCTGTTCAACTACCGCCACACCGTGGCTCCCGGCAGCCGACGCGCGACGTCGGGGACCGGGGGAGCCGACGGCATCCGCACGATGTACAGCCACGACCACACCAACTTCCCGGTGGACGTGGCGGTGGACGACCTCGGCACCGGCTTCGGCATCACCGCCGAGACGGTGGCACCGGTCGACCCCCGGTCCCTGTGCGAGCTGCTGAACACGGCCGTGTCCCACCTCGTCACCGCGCTCGAGGAAGCCCCCGGCACACCGCTGTGGCGGCTCGACGCACTGGCCGCCACCGAGCTGTGGACGATGCTCACGGACTGGAACGACACGGCCCACGGCACGGGGCCGTCCTCGGTGCCCGCTCTGTTCGAGGCCCAGGCCGTGCGACGCCCCGCGGCCGTCGCCGTGACGGCCCACGGTCGGCCGCCCGTCACCTATGCGGACCTGAACGACCGGGCGAACCGCCTGGCGCGACTGCTGATCGCCCAGGGGGTCGGCCCCGAATCGGTGGTGGGCGTGTGCCTGCCGCGAGACGCCGACCTCCTCGCGGCCGTGCTCGCCGTCCTGAAAGCCGGCGGAGCCTACCTGACCGTCGACCCGCACCACCCGGCCGAGCGCAGGGCGTTCATGCTGCGCGACGCCCGGGCCTCCTGTGTGATCACGGTCGCCTCCCTCACGGACCCGCCGGGCGCCGACACCCCCGCGCCGACGGTGCTGGCCCTCGACGAGCCCGACATGGTCTCGCGCCTGGCGGCGACGCCGGAGGGCGACATCACGGACGCCGACCGGCGCGCCCCGCTGCTGCCCGCGCATCCCGCCTACGTGATCTACACCTCCGGATCCACGGGGACGCCGAAGGGCGTCGTCGTCACGCACGAGGGCTTCGCGAACATGGCCGCCGCCGTGCGCGACCGCTTCGGCCTGGCACCGGGCCATCGGGTCGCCCAGTTCGCGTCGGCGGGCTTCGACCAGTTCTGCTCGGACTGGGCGATGGCCCTGCTGTCCGGCGCGACCTCGGCGATCGTCCCGGAGGAGCGCCGACTGGGCGCCGAACTCGCGGGGTTCTTCGCTGAGCACGGCGTGACGCACGCCGTCCTGCCGCCGGCCGTCCTGGCCACCTTGGCGGACGGCGCGATCGCGGACGGGGTCCTGCTGGAGGTCGGCGGCGAGTCCTGCCCTCCGGACCTGCTCGCCCGCTGGTCCGCCGGGCGCGTGCTGTTCAACACCTACGGTCCGACGGAGACGACCGTCGACGCGACGACCTGGCGGTACCGGCCTGACGCGCCCGAGGTGGCGATCGGCTCGCCGATCCCCAACACCCGCGTCTACGTGCTCGACGCACGGCTCCGCCCGGTGCCCCAAGGGGTCGTCGGCGAGTTGTACGTGACGGGTGTCCAGCTCGCCCGCGGCTATGCCGGCCGGCCCGGCCTCTCCGCCGAACGGTTCGTGGCCTGTCCGTTCGAACCGGGCGGGCGGATGTACCGGACCGGAGACCTGGTCCGCTGGACACCCGACGGGGAGCTGGTGTTCGCCGGGCGCGTCGACGACCAGCTGAAGATCCGCGGCTTCCGGATCGAGCCGGGTGAGGTGGAGTCGGCAGTCACCGCGCATCCGTCGGTGGACGGGGCGGCCGTCGTCCTCAGGGAGGACGGCACCGGCGATCGGCGTCTCGTCGCCTATGTCGTGACCGCCGCCGGGGCGGACCTCCAAGTGGCGCAGTCCGTACGGGACTTCGTCGCGCAGCGGCTGCCCGCCCACATGGTTCCCGCAGCGGTCGTCGTCCTCGACGCGCTGCCGCTGACCACGAACGGCAAGCTGGACCGCGCGGCGCTGCCCGTCCCGGTGTACCGAGCCGCCGGGACGGAGCGCGATCCGTCGTCCCGGGCGGAGCAGGCGTTCCGCACCGCGTTCGCCGAAGTCCTCGGCCTGGAGTCGGTGGGCCCCGACGACGACTTCTTCACCCTCGGCGGGCATTCCCTGCTGGCCGTCGCCCTGGTGGAGCGGCTGCGCGACTGGGGGATCCGGATCGGGTTGCAGGCACTTTACGAGGCGCCGACACCGGCCGGCCTCGTCGGGCGTGTCTCCCTCGACTCGATGCGGGACGCGTTCAGCGCCGTGCTCCCCATCCGACGGCACGGCCCCGGGCAGCCGCTGTTCTGCCTGCCCCCGGCCGGCGGCATGAGCTGGGGCTACATGCCGCTGGTGCGTGTCGTGCCCGAGGAATTCCCGGTCTACGGCCTCCAGGACCGCGGGCTGGCGGAGGGCGGCCGGCTCTTCGGCTCGGTGCGGGAGACGGCGCGGGAGTACATCGCGCATATCCGGTCGGTGCAGCCCTCGGGACCGTACCGGGTGCTCGGCTGGTCGTTCGGTGGGGTCGTCGCGCACGAGGTCGGCGTGCAGCTGCGGGCCGCCGGCGAAGAGGTCGCCCTGGTCATCCTGGACACCTACCCCCGGCCGCAGGCGGTCTTCGAGGACGGTGCCGAGCTGCCAGGGGAACTGGTCGACGACGAGCTCGACGACGTCATGGAACGGCTGCGCGGAGTACGCGACCGGGTGCTGCCGGTGGTGTCCGACGACGAACTCGCCGGCATGGCACGGGTCTACCTCAACAGCGGACGGATCCTGGACGAGCACGAGTTCGGGCGCTACGACGGTGACGTCCTGCTGGTCGTCTCCACGCTGGACAAGCCGGAGGACGTCTCCCCGGCGGCGCACTGGCAGCCGTACGTCGCGGGAGAGATCACGGAACACCGGATCGCCTGCACGCACCCGGGGATGATGCAGCCGGAGAACCTGGAGGTGGTGTGGGCGGCGATCGAGGAGTGGACGCGGCCGGCGCAGTGAGCGGTCCGAGGCGGCAGTGAGCCCAAACGCGAACGGGGACGCCGATGCGGCGTCCCCGTGGCCGGGCGAGCGGATGAGACCTCTAGTCCGCGGCCATCCGCAGCGACTCGGACTTCGACTGATCGGCCAGGGAATCGGCGAAGGCCGACCACGTCTGCGCGTACTGCAGCGCGAGTTCGCCGACCAGCGTGGCGCAGTGGGGCGGCACCGTGGACAGCAGGTCCTGCCACTCCTGATCGTCGACGGCGACGTTCCGCAGCAGCCGAAGCAGCCTTCGCCCCGCTTCCTTGTCCCGCAAGGACGGGTCTTTCAGGAGCTTGTCCAGGACCTGGGGAGGGGCCAGCGAGGCCGACGTCGGCCCGGGTCCGGAGCGCTGCAGCCGAGGGGCGCCCGTGGTCGGTGGTTCACCGCGGGCCAGACGTCTGCGGACGTCGCTCGCGGTCGCCGGAGACACCCCCGCCGTGCGCGCGACCTCGCGGACGGAGATCTCGGGATGCCGGGTGAGGAGTTCCGCGGCCCGCAGCCGGCCCGCCGTGTGGTCCAGCGGGCGGACCTTGCCGTCCCGGCCGACCCGGGCGGTGGTCTGCCGGCCCCCCGACTTCTGCCGCAGGGCGACGACGGTCTTGGTTCCCAGACCGGCCACCCTCGCGATGGACCGGTCGGACATGTGGGGGTGCGAGGCGATGATGCGCATCGCGGCCGCCCTGCGCTCCGCCTGCGACAGCGGGAGGCCGTGCCGGATGTTGGACTGCACGGCGTGCAGGAAGGCGTCCGCGACATCCCCGTCGAAGAAGGTCGCCGCGATCGTCCGGTCGCCGCGCGCCTCCGCGGCGGCGAGTCGGTGCATACCGTCGACGACCCGCATGGTCTGGCGGTGCACGAGAACCGGCGGAAGGGGCGCGTCGACCTCGGCGAGCCGGGCGACGTGCGCCTCGTCGCAGCCGTTGAGACGGGGCGAGTCGCCGGGGGCCAGAAGGTGGATGGGGACGTCGACACATTCCTGCGGCCAAGCGCCGGCTCTTCGGCGCGCGGGGACGATGACGTCCGCCGCCGGCTCCTGGATGGTGAAAGTGGTACCGGTTTCTGGGCGTTGCACTTCCATCGGTTCCTCCCCGTTGCGGATACCGCTACTGAATTCGCCGCCCTCGATGCCGCGCGGACGCGCTGCCCGCGCACAAGCATGTTCCTTCTCCAGTCGTGTTGGCTGATTTTTTTTGGTGCCTGAACATTTCCTTGTCCACTTATGTCAATTCATGGTGTTTTCCCTTACGACTCTACTTGCGTCGACGTGACGGCCGTCGAAGCGGTCAGCGCCTGTCCTCTGCCGAGCCGCTGGCCGCCAGGCCGTCCACGGCGTCCCCGGGGTCCGCTCCCAGCGCGAACTGGGTGCGGTACATGAGCGCGTAGAGGCCGTCCGCGGCGAGCAGTTCGGCATGCGTGCCGCACTCCCGTATCCGGCCGGAGTCCAGCACCAGGATCTGGTCCGCGTCGCGGATCGTGGACAGCCGGTGGGCGATCACCAAGGACGTCCGGTCGGCGAGAGCGGCCGTGAGACCGCGTTGGATCGCCACCTCGGACTCGGAGTCGAGATGCGCCGTCGCCTCGTCGAGGAGGACGACCGGCGGGGACTTCAGCAGCAGCCGGGCCAGGGCGACGCGCTGCTTCTCCCCGCCGGACAGACGGTAGCCGTGGTCGCCGACGACGGTGTCCAGACCGTTCGGCAGCGCCGAGATGACGTCCCAGATCCGGGCGGTGACGCAGGCCTCCCGCAACTCGGCGTCGGTGGCGTCCGGCCGGCCGTACGCGAGATTCGCGCGAAGCGTGTCATGGAAGAGGTGCGCGTCCTGCGAGACCACGCCCACGGCGTCGCGCAGGGACGGCAGCGTCAGCTCCCGAAGATCGTGACCGTCGACGCGCACCGTCCCGGCGACCGGGTCGTACAGCCGCGTCAGAAGCTGCGCGACGGTCGATTTTCCGGCGCCGGACGGCCCCACCAGTGCCGTGAGCGTGCCGGCGGGCAGGCGGAAGGACACGTCGTCGAGGATCCATCCCTCGCCGGGCTGCTCCGTCGCGGGCAACCCGATCGACTCCAGCGAGGCCAGCGACACCTCCGAGACCGTGGGGTAGCGGAACGAGACGCCCTCGAAGACGATCTCGGGTGCGGAAGGCGCTCTGTCGCCGGCGGCCGCCGTGCCGTGGAGCAGGGGCCGCGCGTCCTTCCGCTCGGTGACGAGGGGCCGCAGATCCAGAACCTCGAAGACCCGGTCGAAGCTGACCAGCGCCGTCATGAACGAGGCCTGCATGTTGGAGAGCTGGTTGATCGGGCCGTACAGCCGGGTCAGCAGGGCCGCCATGGCGACCAGGGTGCCGAGTTCCAAGGAGCCGCGGACGGCCAGCACACCGCCCAGGCCGTACACGACGGCGCTGGTCAGGGCGGCCAGCAGCGTGCCGATCACGACGAGCAGCCTGCTGTGCACCACCGCGACCACCGCGACGTCGCGAATGCGCCCCACCCGCTCGGCGAACCGGGCCGACTCGGTCCGCGGCCGGCCGTAGAGCTGGACCAGCATGGACCCGGCCACGGTGAAACGTTCGTTCATGAGGGAGCCGACCTCGGCGTCGAGCTGCATCTGCTCGCGCGACAGCCGCTGCATCCGCCGGCCGAGCACCTTGCCGGGGATCAGGAACAGCGGGATGAACAGCAGGACCACCAGGCTGATCTGCCAGGACAGATAGAACATCGCGCTGAGGACCAGCACCAGGGACAGGAGCGTCGACGTGGTCTGGGTCAGCAGAGCCGTGACCGCCTGCTCGGCCCCGACCACGTCGGTGTTCAACCTGCTGACCAGGGCGCCGGTCTGGGTGCGGCAGAAGAACGCCACGGACTGCCGCTGGACATGGTCGTAGACAGCGGTGCGCAGGTCGTAGATGAGTCCCTCGCCGACACGCCCGGAGAACCACGCCTGCGCGAGCAGAGCGGCCGAGTTCAGGACGGCGAGGGCGGTCACGACCAGCGCCCAGGCCACCACCGTGCCGGTCCGCCGGGGGATGATCCCGTCGTCGATGATCGCCTTGAGGATCAAGGGCTGCACCGCCGTCGCGGTCGCGTCGGCCGCGGTGGCAAGCAGCAGGAAGAGCACGCTCCACCGGTGGCGCAGCGCGTACGGAAGGATTCGGCGGATCGTGCCCGGGCGTATCCTCTGACGGGTGATCGACTCGTCGAGGCGGAGCCTCGACAAGGGGCCCCTGGCGTTGCGCATGAGAAGAAGACCTCCGTGCGACGACGATCCGGCCGGATGTTTTCGCTCCTTCAATGAAGCGTCAGGCGGGTGCCGCTGTTCAACCGATGCACGGCAGCGGTTGAACACCTGAGCGACTCCGCCGCCCTTGGCTTGTGTTGCCCGTCCCGGTGGTGCTCGGTCATAGTGACGCGGTCGGCCGCTGAGGCAGACGCGCTGAAGTCACCGCACGCACAGCCCTCATGAGGAGGCCGCGTCGTGTCCTTCGTCAAGGTCAACGGGGTTCGCCTCTCCTACGAGCGCTCCGGCAGCGGGCAACCGGTCCTCCTCGTCATGGGGACGGGCGCCTCGGCGCACGTGTGGACCATGCGCCAGACTCCCGCGCTCCATCGCGCCGGATACGAGACGATCACGTTCGACAATCGCGGGATGCCGCCGTCGGAGGTCCCGCAGGGCAAGTACTCGCTCGACGACATGGTCGCCGACACCGTGGGGCTGATCGAGGCACTGGATCTCGCACCCTGCCGGATCGTCGGCGTGTCGCTCGGGGCCATGATCGCTCAGGAGGTGGCCGCCGCCCGTCCCGAACTGCTCGGCGCCGCCGTTCTCATGGCCACCCGGCTGCGCGCGGACGCCTTCCGGCGCGCACTGCACCAGGCCGACCAAGTGCTGGCCGAGAAGGGGCAGCGCGTGCCCGCGGCACACAGCGTCATCGCCTCGGCGCTGCAGATGCTGTCGCCGCAGACCCTGAACGACGACGCCGCGGTCAGGACCTGGCTGGACCTCTTCGAGCTGACGTACGCGCCGACACCGCCCGGCGGGGGCCAGGTGTGGGTCGATTTCACGGGCGACCGGCGCCAGGCCCTGAGCACCGTCCGGGTGCCGTGCCGCGTCATCGCCTTCGCCGACGACGTGATCACCCCGCCGCACCTGGCCGCCGAGGTCGCCGAGACGATCCCCGACTGCGACTACCTGGAGATCGCCGGCTGCGGCCACCTCGGCTTCCTGGAGCGGCCGGACGAGGTCAACGCGGCGATCATCGAGTTCCTCGACAAGTTCTGAGAGTCCTCGACCCGTTCGGGACAAGGAAGGTGGCGGCCCCGTGAGCGACGAATGGGCTATCGACAAGGGCGATCTCCACCCCGCCGTCTCGGACGCCGTCCTGGACACCATGAACTTCCTGAACGAGGTGACGTTCCGCCATCCCGACGCGATCTCGTTCGCACCCGGCCGCCCCTACGACGGCTTCTTCGAGACCGAGCAGATCTTCCGTCACATCCGTCGCTACCTCGACCACTTGGCGCAGCAGGGCTCGACTCCGGAGCAGGTACGGGACGCCCTGTTCCAGTACGGCCCCACCGCCGGCCGGATCCGTGGCCTGATCGCCGACTCGCTGCGCATCGACGAGGGCATCGACGTACCGCCGGAATCCGTCGTGGTGACCGTGGGATGCCAGGAGGCGATGTTCCTCGCCCTGCGCGCCCTCGTGCCGGGCCCCGACAGCGTCGTGCTCGTGTCGAGCCCCTGCTACATGGGCATCACCGGCGCCGCCCGCCTGCTCGGCATCGGCCTCACCGCGGTCGCCGAGCACCCGGACGGGTTTCGCTGCGCCGACGTGGAAGCGGCGTTCCGCACCGAGACGGCCAAGGGACGGCGACCGCGCGCCCTCTACGTCATTCCCGACCACGCCAACCCGTCCGGCACGACGATGCCGCTCGCCGTACGGCACGAACTCCTCGCACTGGCCCGGCGGTTGGACTTCCTCGTCCTCGAGGACAGCCCCTACCGGCTGGTCAGCCCCGGCTCGCAGGTGCCGACCCTCAAGGCTCTCGACACCGGCCGCCGGGTCGTGCACCTGGGCTCGTTCTCCAAGTCCCTCTTCCCCGGCGCACGCCTGGGTTTCGTCGTCGCGGACCAGCCCGTGGTCGACGCCGAGGGCAGGACGAGCCTGCTCGCGGACGAACTCGCCAAGGTCAAGAGCATGGTGACGGTCAACACGTCCCCGATCAGCCAGGCGGTCGTGGCCGGCATGCTGCTGTCCGCGGGAGGCGGCGCGGCGGCGCTCAACGAGCGGACCTCCGCCTACTACGGCGAAACCCTGCGGGTCACGCTGCGGGAACTCTCCCGCCGGCTCCCGCCGGAGCGCCGGACCGCACTGGGCGTGCACTGGAACGAACCGACCGGCGGCTTCTTCCTCAAGGTCTCCGTGCCGTTCCGCGCCGACGAGGCCGCGCTCGCCCGCTCGGCCCGGGACTTCGGCGTCATCTGGACCCCCATGTCGTACTTCTATCCCGAGGGCGGCGGAGAGTACGCCCTGCGCCTGTCCACCAGCTACCTGACGCAGCAGGACATCGAGGAGGGAGTCGCCAGACTGATCCGCTTCATCGAGGCGGAATCGCGCGACCGTGACCAATCCCCTTCCATGGAGGACGTGTTGACATGACGACGGTGGTACCGCTCGTGCGCAGCAAGCCCCGGATGTGGCCGTGGACGTACCGATGACGATCCAGACCAGCCTCCCGGACCCGAACCTGGTGCCCTCGTGGCCTCCCGTGCCGGAACCCGCGCGGATCGCGGGCCTCGGCACGGCCGTGACCGATCACTCCTACTCGCAGTCCGACGTGCTCGACATCTTCGGCATCACCGACCCCAAGATCCGCTCCGTCTTCGCCAACAGCGCGATCGAACGGCGCTTCCTCTCCCTCCCGCCCACCGGGGCCGACGGCACCCCCCTGCCGGAGGACCAGGAGGACCTCCTGGCCAAGCACAAGCGGAACGCCGTCGACATGGGCATCCGGGCGCTGCGCGCCTGCCTCGCCGACATCGGCGCCGAGCCTGCCGACGTCGAGCATCTGTGCTGCGTCACCTCGACGGGGTTCCTCACCCCGGGGCTCAGCGCCTACATCATCCGTGACACCGGGATGGACCCCCGCTGCAGCCGCGCGGACATCGTGGGCATGGGATGCAACGCGGGCCTCAACGCCCTCGGCCCCACCGCCTCATGGGCCGTCGCGAACCCCGGCCGGCTGGCCGTGCTGATCTGCTCGGAGGCATGCTCGGCCGCGTACACCATGGACGCGACGATGCGCACCGCCGTCGTCAACAGCCTGTTCGGAGACGGCGCGGCCGCCATCGCGGTCATCGCCGGGGACGCCGCACGGACGCGCTCCACCCAGGCCGCCCGCGACGGCTCGTACGACACCTCCGCCGCACTCCGGCCGCGCATCCTGGGCTTCTCCAGCTACATCGTCACCGAGGCGATCGAGGCGATGCGCTTCGACTGGGACAGCGACCAGAACAGGCTGAGCTTCTTCCTCGACCGGGACATCCCCTACGTCGTCGGGGCGCACGCCGAGCGCGTCGTCGACCGGTTGCTGTCCGACGCCGGACTGCGCCGCAGCGACGTCCGGCACTGGCTGGTCCACTCCGGCGGGAAGAAGGTCATCGACGCCGTCCGCGTCAATCTCGGCCTCACCCGTCACGACCTGCGGCATACGACCGGTGTGCTGCGCGACTACGGCAATCTCTCCAGCGGTTCGTTCCTGTTCTCCCTGCAGCGGCTGCACACCGAAGGCGCGGTGCGCCGAAGCGACATTGGAGTCCTCATGACCATGGGTCCCGGCTCGACCATCGAAACGGCGCTGGTCCAGTGGTGACCGGCGGACCGGCACAGGCGAGCGGCCAGGACGCCGAGGAACTCGTCCTGCGGGTCGACGGCGCCCGGCCGCTGTCGGCAGGCACCCTGGCCGACCTCGCCGCACTCTGCGACCGCGCCGAGGACGGCGACGGGGACCACGTCGTCGTGCACGTGTCCGGCTCCCCCGGGCAGACCTGGCCCCACGACCTGACCATCGCGCTGGTGACCAAGTGGGAGCGCGAAGTCCGCCGGTTCGAACGACTGCCCGTCAGTACGATCGCCGTCGCCGACGGGGACTGCGGCGGTCCCGCCCTGGACGTGCTGCTGGCCACCGACTACCGGATCGCGACGCCTGGCACGCGCCTCGTCCTGCCCGTCTCCTCGGCGGCCGTCTGGCCGGGGATGGCGCTGTACCGGCTCGTCCGGCAGACCACGAACAGCGCCGCGATCCGCCGGGCGGTGCTGTTCGGCACCCCGACCCCCGCCGCGGACGGACTGGCCCAGCACCTGCTGGACGAGGTCACGGACGACCCGGCCACGGCCCTGGCCGCAACCCGGGCACGCACCCGGTATCTGTCCGGCCGGGAACTGGCCGTTCGGCGCCAGCTGCTGCACGACGCGGCGGCGGTCAGTTTCGAAGACGCCCTCGGTACGCATCTGGCCGCATGCGACCGCACCCTGCGGCGGGTCACCGCCGAGGTGCCGTCATGACCACACACAGCGCGCTCTCCGGTCAGCGACGCCCGGCGGAGCCGCCCGCCGACCCGGCGGCCGTCCGCGGCCCCCTGCCCGAGGCCCGCCGGGCCCTCGCCGCCGCCGCCCGGCGCGCGGCGGCGGCGATCGCCGCACTGCCGGAACCCGAGCAGCGGTCGCCGGCGGAACGCGCGGCGGCCGCGGCGGAGCAGAACGCCGTCCGGATCCTGCGGTGCGCGTTCCTGGACACGCACGTCGACGCGGTGTACGACGAACTGACCTGCGCCAGAACCCGCCACCTGAGGCTGGCGGAACTCGCCGGGGCCGCCGCTTCCGCGTTCCCGGGACTGGTCCCCTCGGCCGCGCAACTCGTCGCCGAACGCGCTCGCCGGCAGGCGGCGAAGGAGGGCCTGGAGATCGACCAGGGCATCTTCGTCAGCCGGGTGCTGCGCTCCGCACAGGCCGGCCCGCACCTGCTGGACGCCATGCTGCGGCCGACCCCGCGAGCTGTGGAACTCCTGCCCTCGTTCACCAGGACCGGGGTGGCCGACCTCGGTTCCGTGACGGTGGAGCGCAGGGACGGAGCGGCACGTCTGACCCTGTGTCGCGACGACTGCCTCAACGCCGAGGACGAGCGCCAGGTCGACGACATGGAGACCGCCGTGGACCTGGCACTCCTCGACCCGCAGGTGCGGGTCGGGCTCGTCCGGGGCGGCACGATGACGCATCCCCGCTACCGAGGACGGCGCGTCTTCAGCGCCGGCATCAACCTGAAGGCGCTGCACGACGGGAGCATCTCCCTCGTCGACTTCCTCCTGCGCCGGGAACTCGGCTACCTCCGCAAGGTGTGGCACGGGATGCTCGTCGACGATCCGGAACGCTGGTTCGCACGGACCGTCGAGAAGCCGTGGGTCGCCGCGGTCGACGGCTTCGCCATCGGCGGCGGGGCACAGGTGCTCCTCGTGTTCGACCATGTCATCGCCGCCGCGGACGTGTATCTCAGCCTGCCCGCGGCCCAGGAGGGCATCGTGCCCGGTGCCTCCAACCTGCGGCTGACCCGGGCGGCCGGGACGAGGCCGGCGCGCCAGATCATCCTCGGGGGCCGTCGCATCCGGGCGTGCGAGCCGGATGCCCGGTTCCTCGTGGACGAGGTCGTGGAGCCCGAGGAGATGGACGCCGTCGTGGAGCGCGGCCTGCAACGGCTGCAGTCGCCGTCGGTGGTCGCCAACCGCCGGATGCTGAACCTGGCGGAGGAGTCCGAGGACGCGTTCCGGCTCTACATGGCCGAGTTCGCGGTGCAGCAGTCGCTCCGGATCTACAGCGGGGACGTCATCGAGAAGACCGGGCGGTTCGCCGCCCGAAGTGACACCGCGTCACGGTGACGGAATGTCAGCAGGAGGGCGAAGGGGAAGGTGTGGTGCCGGGGGCCGGGCGGGCCGGGACCGCTCGCCGTGGGCGGTCAGTGGTCGCACAGTGCCGCGATCCCCTCGACGGTCTCCGCGTGCCGGACGGCCCCGACCGGGATACGCAGCCGGGGCGTCGCCGGTATCAGCGCGTGATCGGTGCCGAGCCGGGACCGGCCGCCGCCGGTGATGTTCAGCAGGACGACCGAGCCGTCGTCCAGCCGGCCGCGGGCGGCCGCGTCGGCGAGGCAGGCCACGGCCACACCGGCGGCCGGTTCGATGTCGATGCCTTCGGTGTCCAGGAACAGCTTCATGGCCTCCTGGACGGCGGCGTTGTCCGCGGCCAGCACATCGCCCGCGCTCTCCACGAGGCTGTCGCGGACCCCGCCCCCGATCGCATAGGGGGGCGCCAGGTTGGCCAGCTCGTCCGCGCAGGACTGGCGGAGGACCTCCCGGTAATGCCCGGGCGTCCGGTCCAGGGGCTCCGGTTCCGCCTGCCAGGCGTCGAGGATCGGGGTGAAGGGGAGATTCTGGCAGAGCATCAGCCGGGGCAGCGGCCCGTCGATGCCGGCCTCCATGAAGCGGCGGGCGGCCTCCAGCGCGGCGATCGCTCCGGTGCCGCTGCCCACTGCCTGGAAGTAGTGCGAGGGCAGGCGTCCCATCGCCTCGACCGCCGAGATCATCACCGTGGCCAGGCCGTCGCGCCGCCCGACGTTCTTCACGCCGCCCTCGAGCCGGAACGAGGGCAACCGCCCCAGACGCGCCGCGAGATCGATCGCGTCAGGGTAGTCGCCGTCCTCGATGACGACGAGGGTGACACACGGGTCGAGTTCCGTCCGGAAACGCAGCCGGGACAGGCCCTTCTCGGGGACGACGAGCAGGCACGGGATCCGGCCCTGCGAGGCGGCCCAGGCGAATGCCGCCCCGGTGTTGCCGGATGAGGCCACCGTCAGGATCCAGGGATCGTCCGGCAGCCGCCCCAGCACGGTGTGTGCCTCGAACTCCTTGAACGTACAGGTGTCGAGAGCGGCCCCACGCTCGGGCCAGTAGCCGTTGAAGGCGATCCAGAGCTCATCGACGTACAGGGCCCGGGCGAGTCCCCGGCTGCGGAAGACGGTGCTCCGGCCGGCGCTCCGGCCCGCCGCCACCACAGGAAGCCAGTCGCGGTAACGGAAGATCCCCTCCGCACCGGCCCGTGGGGTGAAGCGCCGGTCCCGGTACTCGGTGCGCAGCAGGGCGGGGGCGTGGTCGCCCTGGCACTCCAGGACGGTTCCGTCGTCGCCCTGCCGATGGCCGCACACGGAGCAGACCAGTACGTAGTGGCGTGCGGCGACGGCGGTACCGGCCGCGGACGCGCGGACGTTCTCGCTCAAGCCGGGCGCCTAGTTCGCCCGGGCGTTCTGCTCCATGGCCCGAATGAGACTGCTCGGCCGCATGTCGGTCCACGAGGCTTCGATGTAGTCGAGGCATTCCTGCCGTCCCGCCTCCCCGAAGACGACTTCCCACCCGCCGGGAACGTCCGCGAAAACAGGCCAGAGCGAGTGCTGTCCCTCGTCATTGACCAGAACCAGGAACGGGGCTTCTTCGTCGTCGAACGGGTTCGCCATCGTACCGTCCTCCCTAGGGCGAAGTTCACGTCATTCGTTCCGTGAGGACTATGGCCGACGGGCGTCCACGGCATCAATGCGTCACGTTGAACGTCGCGTTGAACACCGAGCTCGCCTGGATTGTCCGCCGCGGAGCGACTAGGCTCCCGGGAAGGTTTGCCGGGCAAGGGGTCCGGCATTGTTGGGGGTGTTTGTTGTGGCTGTCGGTCGAGTTGTGCGGTTCGACGCGGCGAAGGGCTTTGGGTTTATCGCTCCGGATGCCGGTGGCGATGACGTTTTCCTGCATGTGAATGATCTGCAGATCCCGCAGTCGGCGCTCCGCCCGGGACTTTCGGTCGAATTCGAGGTCGAGGACGGCGGCCGCGGCCTGAAGGCCTCGTCGGTCCGGCTTGCCCCGGATGCCGAGAACCCGTCGGTCGTCCCCGCCAGGGTGGCGGCGGCCGGCGAGGAGCAGATGTGCGATGTGCTCGGCGCTGACGAATACCTGCGGGATGTGACCGAGCTTCTGCTGAACACCGCTGCTGCGCAGCCGCTGGACGCGCGGCAAATCCTGGCGGTGCGTCGCGATTTGGTGGAGTTCGCGGTGAAGCACGGCTGGGTGGAGGGCTGACGCAGTCGGGAACGAAGCGGACCGGGTGCCCACCGGCGCCCGGTCCGTGTGTCGAACGGGATGGCGAAATCTGGTTTTTCAGCTGAATCCCTCCGTTTTCCTGTGGGTTTCTTCCTGCTTTCCGTGCGGCACCTGCGGAACCGGATGGGTAGGTACCGCTTACTGGGCGGAGAAGGGCCATGCGCGGCGCGTCATATTTTTTGTCTTGTATTTTCCGACATTTTACCGTCAGGTTTTGATCAACAAATCGCGCGGCGAAGGGTCGACAGCAGTGGTGCGGTCGGTGAAGATGGGAACCGCAAGGCCGTGATCGACCGACCGGGCGAGGGGCTCCAATGGATCTGCCAGCTGTTGGTTTTCCGGAATCCGAAACCTACGGAAAAGCGGCCGATCCGGCTGCCCCGTCCTTGTCCGCGGAATCCCGACGGCGCGAAGTCTTAACCGTTCCGATCGCCCTGTTGCTGCCGGGTGATACCCCTCGAGTGAACGGGCTGGATCACGAGCACGTGGCCCGCCTGGTGGAGAACGACGGGCCGCTTCCCGCCATACTCGTCGACCGGCGCACCATGCGGGTGATAGACGGCATGCATCGCCTCATGGCCGCATGCCTGCGCGGTCAGGACGGAATCGAGGCGGAGTTCTTCGACGGCACCCCTGAAGAAGCGTTCCTGTGCGCGGTCGAGGTGAACGTGACGCACGGACTTCCGCTGTCGCACGCCGACCGCCGGGCCGCGGCCACCCGGATCGTCCTCTCGCACCCGGAGATGTCCGACCGTGCCATCGCACGGGCCTCGGGGCTCGGTGCCAAGACCGTCGCGAAGATCAGACGCTCGACCGACTCGGTGCCGCAGGTCAACGCCCGCGTGGGCCGGGACGGCAAGGTTCGCCCGCTGAGCAGTGCGGAAGGGCGGCGCAGGGCCGCCGAGGTCATGGCGGAGCGTCCACAGGCGTCGTTGCGGGAGGTCGCGCGGCTGGCCGGTATCTCCCTGGCGACGGCAAGTGATGTCCGCAAGCGGCTCCAGCCCGATGAGGCGGACGAGACCGGCGCACCGGAGGACACCGCCCTGCCCGCGGACGGCCGGCAGGGGACGCGGCGGAAGATACGGATGGTGGAGTCGGACCCGGAATCCGTGCTCGTCAAACTGCGGCGCGATCCGTCACTGCGCCACAAGTCCGGAGGACGTCATCTTCTGCATCTGCTCCAGCAGCACGCGTCGGGGTTGCAGGAGTGGCCGGAACTGGCCGCGGCGGTGCCGCCGCACTGCGGAGACCTCGTCGCCTACCTGGCGCGGCAGTACGCCGACACTTGGCGGGACTTCGCCCAGGAGCTCGGCGCCCGCGTCCAGACCGTTCCCCCCTCGGCGGCCGGCGGCCTCTAGAGATCTTCAACGGCTGAGGTTACGCAGGCCGGACGTCGAGCCCGCTCTTGGCGATGAGGCCTTCGACGATGTCATGAGAATTCTTCCTGGGGTGTGTCAGGGCTTCTGACACACCCCTTTCGGCATGTTCGGGAGTGGATCGGTCACGGCTGGACGGGCATGCTCCAGCAGTTGGAGGAGGCCGCCTTGCCCGCGAAGCGGTCGGTGAGCCAGTCGATGGCGGGGCCCTGGTCGGTGAGCAGGGGGGCGAAGTGGTTGAGGAGGGCGCTGCCGACGCTGGGGAGTACGACGGGTGTGTAGGTGACGTCGGCCCCCTTGCGGCACCAGTCGACGGCGAGTTGGCGGGCCTGGGCGTGGGGGACGAGGTTGTCGCTGACGCCCGTGGCCAGGCGGACGGGTCCGGACGGCTTGAGGGTGCCGATGCGCTGGCTGTCGAGGAAGGCCTGGAGCGCGGGGGTGGTGGCGATGATGTCGCTGATGGACCGGCCGTCGGTGGTCCACTTGGTGCTCTTCGCGTAGCCGTAGCCGAGGAGCGCGTCGCCGACGCACATGGTCGACAGGTCGGTGAGGGCGGCCTTTCCGGCGTCGTTGAGGTGTGCCTCGGCGATGGGCTTGAGGGAAGGGTCGGACTGGAGGAAGCCGTTGAGGGACCAGCCCAGCGCACCGGCCAGTTCACTGCCGTCGATGGCCTTGGTGACGGCGGTCAGGTCGGCGGGCGGTGCGCCCGCGTAGGTACCGGAGAGGGTGACGTCGGGGGCGTAGGAGGCCTGGAGTTCGGCCGCGGCGGCGGTCGCTCCACCGCCCTGGCTGTAGCCGTAGAGCCCGACGGGGGAGGTGTCGGTGACGGAGGCGCCGTCAACCGCGCGGGCGGCGCGCACCGCGTCCAGTACCGCGTGTCCCTCGTCGACGCGGTTGACGTAGGTGTGCAGCCGGTCGGTGGCGCCGAGGCCGACGTAGTCCGTGACGACCACGGCGACGCCCTTCGCCAGGAGGCGGTAGATCGCGAGGTCCTCGTAACCGACGGACAGCGTCTGGCTGTTGACGGTCAGCGGGTGTTCCAGGCCGAGGGAGGCGGCGCACTGGTCGCCCTGCCCCATGGTGCCGGGGGCCAGGGCCACCAGCGGGCGTGGTCCGTCCCCTTTCCAGGCGGCGGTCGGTTCGATGTAGGCGCCGGTGACGGCGACGGGTTGGCCGTTGGAGTCCGTGGACTTGTACATCAGCCGGGTCGCGGTGCCGGGGAGCGGACCGTCGAGGCCGGGCAGGCTGAGGGCGAGCGGGAGGGGCTCGCTGCGGATCAGGGTGCCGTTCGCCGAGGGGAGTTCGGCGGGCGGGTTGTAGAACGAGGGGATGGTGACGCCCCGGGAGACCACCTCGTCCGCCGCCGTGGCGGCGGTGCTGGCGAGGGCCTGGGCGCCGAGGCAGGCGGCAGCGGTCACCGCTGCTGCCAAAAGCTTTCCGCGTGCGGGCATGGCGAACCTCCTGTGATGCGGCCGGCAGTGAGGTGCACAGGTGAATGCGGCGGGGAGAGCAGGCCGTCCCGGGCCGGCTCACACCGCGGTGAAGTGGTTCGCCAGGACATTACGCGCGAGTAAGTTACTCGTGGTACTACCGCGTAGGTTACGGTTCGGTAATTTGACGCAGTGTCTAACTGTGGGCAGGGGTGCCTGGTCGGACCGCCGAAGCCGTGAACGGCCCTCGCCGCGCGTTACGCTCGGGGACTGTGAGTGACGCGCGGCCGAAACGAGCGACAGAGCCCTCAGGGCCATCGCCGACGGAACCGGGGACCGCGCTGCGCGTCGCCGTCGTGCTGCTGGTGGCGGCCTCCGGGGCGGTGGAGACCATCTCCTTCACCGCCCTGGACCATGTCTTCGCCGGGGTCATGACGAGCAACCTGGCCCTGCTCGGGATGGCGGTCGGCCGGGCCCAGGCGACGGGGGTGACCGCGGCGGTGCTGGCGCTGGCGGGATTCGGCGTGGGCGCGGCCGTCACCGCCTGGTTCACCCGCCGGCCCCGGGGCGAGGTCACCCGCTGGTCGCCGCCGGTGCTGTGGTCCCTCGCCGGAGAGGCGCTGCTGCTGGCCGCGGGCGCGGTGACCTGGGCCCTCCTGGACGGAGCGCCGGGGCCGCTCGCCCGGGACGTGCTGCAGTGCGGTGCGGCGCTCACCATGGGCATCCAGTCGGGCGCCATGGTGGCGGCCGGGCACGCGGCGGCGCCGACCACCTATCTGACCGGCAGCCTGGCCACGTACATCGTCAAGGGAGTGGGAGCGGGCCGCCCGAACCGCTGGGTGCCCGCCCGGCTGGCCGCTCTGATGGTGGGCGCGGCGGCTTCCATGGCGGTACTGCGCAACGCGGCGGCATGGGCCGGGGTCCTCCCGCCGGTACTCGTGGTGTGCGCCCTCCTGGCGGCGGGCGTGCGCCGGGGTGGGGCCGCCGGGCCCGCCCGGTGATGTACGGCGTCACCGGGCGGGAGAGGACACCGACACCGGCCGGTGGGCGGCGAGTTCGCCCCAGGACCTGCTCGGTCGCGGCTGTCCGGAAACCGCCGCGGCGACGCCGGCGAACGGGCCCGCGCCGAGCCCGAATCCGGCCAGCAGGGTGGTTCCGGCGGAGAGAACGGCACGGCGGGACGGCGGAGTTGACTGATCCGACATGAACGAGGGCTCCGATCAGGGGAGTTCGAGCCGGGCACCGGGATGCTGACAACGTTGCCATGACGGCTGACAACGTTGCCGAACATGACTCCCCGAAGGTGGAGCCGTCAAGAGTCTGTGCATGCCTTTCGCGCTGTTTCTATTAAATTAGTAATTAATCTTGACGTGGTTTCGGCCTCGGGTCACAGTCTTCGCCGAGACGTTCCCATCCCCCGGGAGGCGCACGTGACCCTGCACCCGCCCGCACCCAGAACCCGGCACCACCGGTTCACCCGGCCCGTCCTCGCGACGGCGACCGCGGTGGTCCTGGCCGCCACCGTGACCCCCGACGCCCTCGCCGGGACGGCTTTCGACCAGGGCGCACCCGCCGCCTACGACAGCGGCCTCGCACCGACGCCCTACATGGGCTGGAACACCTACTACGGCCTCGGCGCGCCCACCGAGAAGGAGGTGCGCTCCGTCGCCGACAAGCTGGTCAGCAGCGGTCTGCGCGACAGCGGCTACGACATCGTGTGGCTGGACGGCGGCTGGCAGGCCGACAACCCCCGTGACGCACAAGGGAGGTTGGTGGCCAACCCGGATCGCTTCCCGTCCGGCATCCCGGCACTCGTGTCCTACCTGCACCGGCGCGGTCTGCGGGCCGGCATCTACACCGACGCCGGCGCCTACGACGGCGGCAGGAGCTGCGGCCTCGGCAGCCGTGGGTACTACGACCAGGACGCACGGCAGTTCGCGAGCTGGAAGATCGACGCCATCAAGGTCGACTTCCTGTGCGGGATCGGCGCCAAGCCCGATCCGGGGCCCGCGTTCAAGGAGTTCAGCGACGCGGTCGCCAAGTCCGGCCGCAGGATGCTGCTCAACCTCTGCAACCCGCTCACCGACGACTGGGGCCTGCCGCACACCCCCGAGCAGGACGCCCACAACACCTACGTCTACGCCCCTTCGATCGCCGACTCCTGGCGCACCGGCACCGACATCGCCTGGGGCACCCCCAGCCCCGGCCAGTGGCCCAACGTGCTCCGCAACATGGACGCCAACGCCTGGCACCCCGAGGCGCAGGGCCCCGGCCACTACAACGACCCCGACTACCTCATCCCCATGCGGAGGATGACCGACGGGTCGTACGAGCTGACGCAGGAGGAGTCCACCACCCAGTTCGTGATGTGGGCCGAGATGGGCTCCCCGCTGGTGCTCGGTTCCGACCCCCGGACCCTGTCCGACCCGATGCTCACCACCCTCCGCAACCCGGAGATCATCGCCGTCGACCAGGACCCCCTCGCGATCCAGGGGGTAAGGGTGGCGACGGACTCGGTCGGTGACGTCTACAGCAAGGTGCTGCGGGGGCAGGGGCAGCGGGCGGTCGTCCTGCTCAACCGCTCCGATCAACCGGCCGAGCGCACCGTGCGGTTCGCCGACACCGGCCTCGGCGGCCCGGTGCGCGTCCGTGACCTGCGGGCCCGCGCCGACCGGGGCACGCACACCGGGTCGTACACCGTGGAGGTCCCCGCGCACGGCACCGCCTTCCTGAAGCTGACCGGCGCCGACGCCCTCCCCGGGACGGACCTGGGCGTGACGGCCACCGCGAGCCCGGCGGTGACGGGCGACGGCGCCGTCTTCCTCCGGGGGCCGCACGGCTCGCTCGTCGAGCAGGCCGGCGGCAGGACGCGGGACCTCGGCGGTCCCGCGCAGGGCCGGATCCTCGGCCAGCCCGCCGTCCACGCCTCGGCCGGCGGCCGGATCGACGTCTTCGTGCGCGGCGCCGACTCCCGGGCCTACCGGCGCGTCCACGCCGACGGCCGCTGGGGCCCGTGGCAGTCCCTGGGCGGCGAGCTGACCGACGCGCCGTCCGTGGCCTTCACCGACCCCGCCCACTGGACGCTGTTCGCACGCGGGGCCGACGGCACGGTCGTGCAGCGCGGTCCGGCGACCGGCTGGTCCTCGCTCGGCGCGCCCGGTGACCGGACGACGTACGGCCGCCCGTCCGCCGTCGTCGACGCCCAGGGCCGGGTCCATGTCGCTGTCCGCACCGCCGCCGACGACGTGTGGACGCGGTCACGGGACACGTCGGGGGAGTGGTCGGCGTGGACCCCGCTCGGCGGGACCGTCAGCGGGAGCCCGACGCTGGTCGCCGCCGGGGACGGGGTGCTGCTCTACGCGCGCGCCGCCGACTACACGCTCTGGCAGCAGCGGTACGCCGACGGCGCCTGGCAGGGCTGGAGCAAGCGGCAGGAGTTCCCGAGCGCCGCGTTCGACGGATCGCTCGGCGCGGTCGCCGGCCCGGACGGAGCCGTGGACGCGGTCTTCCGCGGGGTCGACGGCCACGTGTACCGGACCACATTCAAGTAACCGAGGGATCCATCATGGCCAACCATCAGCCCAGCCGCCGCCGGTTCCTCGCCGGACTCGGTGGAGCCGGGACCGCGGCACTGCTCAGCGGCTGTGTCACCTCGACGTCCTCCGCGAAGAGCTCCTCGAAGGGCGCGGTGACCCTCCAGTCCAACCTCTCCGCCCCGCAGGCCAAGACCGCGATGGAGGACCTGGTCGCGGCGTACGCCAAGAAGGGGTCCGGCAGGGCCGGCCTCAACACGGTCGCCGCCGAGACCTTCCGCACCCAGCTGCCGACCTACCTCACCTCGGCCAACCCGCCGGACGTGCTCACCTGGTACCCCGGCTCGGTGGCGGACGCCTACGCCAGGAAGAACCTGCTGCTCGACCTCGACGAGGTGTGGAGCTCCTCGCCCGACCTCAAGAAGTACAGCAAGGCGCTGAACTCGCTCTGCACCTCCAGCGCCGGCAAGAAGGTCTTCGTACCCGCCACCTACTACTGGTGGGGCATGTTCTACCGGAAGTCCAACTTCGCCAAGTGGGGCGTGAGCGAACTCCCCAAGAACTGGGACGACTTCCTCGGCCTGTGCGAGAAGCTGAAGAGCAAGGGCGTCGCCCCGATCGGGCTCGGCGCCGGCGGCAACACCCCGTGGGTGGCCTCGGCCTGGTTCGACTACCTCGACATCCGGATCAACGGCGCCCAGTACCACCGTGAACTCCTCGCCGGGAAGCACCGGTTCGACGACCCCGAGGTGCGCAGGGTCTTCGACCGCTGGCAGGAGGCGCTGCCGTACTTCGATCCGAACGGCGTCGCCCTCCCCTTCCAGGACGCCACCACGGCCCTGCTCAACGGCAAGACCGGCATGATGCTCATCGGCACCTTCTTCGCCGACGCGGCCCCCAAGAGCGCCCTGGACGACATCGACTTCTTCCGCTTCCCGGTCGTCGACGCCAAGGTCCCGCTCGCCGAAGAAGCCCCCGTGGACGGCTACTTCGCCAGCGCCCGCACCGGCCGCACCGACCAGGTCCACGACCTGCTGAGCTACCTCGCCACCGCCGAGGCCCAGGAGATCTACATCAAGGGCTCCTCCGGCACTGTCCTGCCCTGCAACCCGGACGCCAAGGACGCCGGGACCGCGCTGGTGAAGAAGGGCCGCGAACACATCGCCGCGGCGGCCGAGATCACCCAGTTCTTCAACCGCGACTCCAGCGACGCCCTCCAGCCCACCGCGGACACCGCGCTCACCAAGTTCCTGGCCAGGCCCAAGGAGATCGGCGGCATCCTCACCGACTGGCAGCGCGACGCCCAGAAGATCTGGAACGCCTGACGTGGCCGTGCTCACCGCCCCCGACCGGAAGTCCCCGGCCCGTCCGCCCGCGAGCCGCGGACGGGCCCGGCGCTCCCGGCGCACCCCGCCCCTGGTCCTCGCCTTCGTCCTGGTCCCGCTGCTCGTCGAGGCGTTGTGGGTGTTCTGGCCCGCCCTGCAGGGCTTCTACCTCGCCCTGACCAAGTGGGACGGCGTCTCTCCGCCGCAGTTCATCGGGCTCGGCAACTTCCGGGAGATGGCCCACGACGACGTCTTCCGCAGCGCGGCCTGGCACACGGTCCTCTGGCTGGCCCTCTTCGGTGGCCTGTCCGCCGTGCTGGGCCTGGCCACCGCGCTGCTGCTCCAGCAGGAGCGGCGCGGGGTCGGCTTCTACCGGGCCGCGCTCTTCCTGCCGGTCGTCTTCTCGCTGGTCGCCACCGCCCTCGTCTGGCAGGCGATCTACCAGCCCGACGGCGTCCTCAACCGGCTGTTGCAGGGCGTGGGCCTCGGCAGCCTCCAGCACGCCTGGCTCGCCGACCAGGACACGGCCCTCTACGCGGTGATCGTGCCCGCGCTGTGGCGCCAGATCGGCTATGTCATGGTGCTGTACCTGGCCGGGCTCAAGGGCATCGACCCCGCGCTGTACGAAGCCGCCAAGGTCGACGGCGCGGGCGCCTGGCAGCGCTTCCGGCATGTCACCCTGCCCCAGCTGCGCAGCGTCAACGCGGTCGTCCTGTCGGTCATCGTCATCGACTCGCTGCGCTCCTTCGACGTCGTCTGGTCCCTGACCCGCGGTGGCCCCTACCACTCCTCCGAGTTGCTGAGCACGTACATGTACTCGACCGCCTTCCAGTCCCTGCGCCTCGGCTACGGCTCCGCCCTCGCCGTCGTCATCTTCGTGCTGGCCTTCGGGGTCATCGCCTCCTATCTCGTCCGCGCGTTCCGGGAGGCCGACTGATGTCCGCCCCTTCCACGGCGGTGCGCCGCAAGCGGGCCGCGACCGCCGGATTCCACCTCGGCGCCGGTGCCCTGGCCGTCCTGTGGCTGCTGCCCATCGCCCTGGTCCTGGTGACCAGCCTGCGCACCTTCGACGACATCGCCGCCCACGGCCTGGGCAGTCGGCCGCACTCCTTCACGCTGTCCAACTTCGGCCAGGCCTGGAGCGACGGCGGCCAGCAGCAGGCCATGATCAACAGCCTGCTGGTCACCGTCCCCTGCGTCCTGGTCACCCTCGCCCTCGCCGCGATGGCCGCGTTCGCCCTCAGCCGCTACGAACTGCCCTTCCGGCGGGCCCTGTTGCTCCTCATGCTCGGCGGCAACCTGCTCCCTCCCCAGATCCTGCTCATCCCGGTGTCCAAGCTCAGCGAGCTGATGGGCGTCTACGACACCCTGCCCGCCCTCATCGGGGTGCAGATCGGCTTCGGCGTGGGCTTCTACGTCTTCGTCCTGCACGGGTTCATGCGGTCGATCCCGGTGGAGATCCAGCACGCGGCGGTCGTGGACGGCGCCGGCCCCTGGCAGATCTTCCGGCGGATCATCCTCCCGCTGACCCGCCCCGCCCTGGCCGCGCTCAGCGCGCTCTCCTTCACCTGGATCTTCAACGACCTGCTCTGGGCGATCACCGTCCTGCGCAGCGACTCCAAGATGCCGATCACTGCCGCCCTCATCGGACTCCAGGGCCAGTACGTGTCGATGTGGAACGTGATCGCGGCCGGGTCGGTCATCGCCGCCGCGCCCACGGTCGCCGTCTTCCTCAGATTCCAGCGGCACTTCGTGGCCGGCCTCAACCTGGGAGCGGTCAAGTGACGGACCAGCGCTGGACCTTGCGGACGGCGAACACCTGCTACACCGTCCGGCTCTCCCCGGACGGGCCGTGGGCCGAGCTCGCCGCCTGGGGCCCGCCCGGCGTCGAGGACGGCCCGTCCGCCCTGGACTGGTCCCACCGCACGCACTTCATCACGCCCGCCGACGCGGCCCCGGCCGAGTATCTGCCGTACGGGCTCCGGCCGTTCACCGGATCCGAGGTCGTGGCCTCGCGCCCGGACGGCGACGAGCGGGGCATGTGGTGGGAGTTCGAGGGTGCGGAGGCCGCCGAGGGATCCCTGCGTCTTGCCTTCACGGACGACGTGACCGGGCTGCGGACGGTCCTCGGTTACGAGACCGTACCGGGCACCGACGTGATCCTCCGCTGGGCCGAGTTCACGGCCGGCGACGACGAAGTCCGCCTGGAACGGCTCGACTCGGCCGCCGTGACCGTCCCGGTCACCGCGGCGGCCCGGCTGACGTATCTCTCCGGACAGTGGTCCCAGGAGTTCCAGCGCACCCGACTCGACCTCACCAGGGGCACGTTCACCATCGGCAGCCTCCAGGGCGTGCCCGGACACGCGTACGCCCCCTGGCTCGCCGTGCAGGACGGGGACGCCCCGGCCGCCTACGGCGTCGCCCTCGCATGGCCGGGCAACTGGCACATCACGGCGGAGGCCGAGCCCGGCGGTGCCGTACGGGTCCGCGCCGGACGGGTCCCGCACGAGGGCGCCGTCCGCCTCGGCCCCGGCGAGACCCTGGTGACCCCCCGCCTCGCCTGCGCGTTCAGCCCGGACGGGCTCGACGGACTGTCCCGGGTCTGGCACCGCTACGAGCGCCGCCTCGCCGGCGAGCGGCTGTACCGCCCCCGCAAGGTGCTCTACAACTCCTGGGAGGCCACCGGCTTCGACGTCGACGCGGCCGGCCAGCTGGAGCTGGCGAAGGCCGCCGCGGACCTCGGGGCCGAGCTCTTCGTCGTCGACGACGGCTGGTTCACGGGACGCGCCGACGACACCGGAGGACTGGGCGACTGGTACCCGGACCCGGAGGCCTTCCCGGACGGCTTCGGCCGCTTCGTCGAGGACGTCCGGGCCCTCGGACTCGACTTCGGTCTCTGGGTCGAGCCGGAGGCCGTCAGCCCCGGCAGCCGGCTGCACACCGAACACCCCGAATGGGTCTACCGCGTCGACGGCCGCCCGGCCCGGCTCGTCCGCAACCAGCTGCTCCTCGACCTCGGCCGGACCGACGTCCAGGACTTCGTCGTCGGCACCCTCGACCGGCTGCTCACCGCGCACCCGATCGGCTATCTGAAGTGGGACATGAACCGGCCGCCCACCGAACGCGGGCGCCCCGGCACCGGCCCGGCCGACCTGGACGCCGAGCACGTCGCCGGCTACCTGCGCGTCCTCGACCACCTGCGCGCCGCCCACCCCGACGTCACCGTCGAGGGCTGCGCCGGCGGCGGCGGACGCGTCGACCTCGCCACCCTCGCCCGCACCGACGTCGTCTGGCCCAGCGACAACACCGCGCCCCTGGACCGGCTGCGCATCCAGCACGGCTTCCTGCACGCCCACGCGCCGCACGTCATGAGCTCCTGGGTCACCGACGCCCCCGGCATCCTCGACCCGCGCCCGCGCAGCCTCGCCTTCCGCTTCGTCAACGCCCTGTGCGGAGTCCTCGGCATCGGCGCCGACCTGCGCGCCTGGACCCCGGAACAGCGGGCGGAGGCCGCCCGGTGGATCGCCCGGTACAAGGAGGTGCGGGACGTCGTCCACCACGGGGAGGCCCGGCTGCTCGGCACGCCGGACGACACCACCTGCGGCGTGCAGTACGACGCCGGGGACCGGACCGTCGTCGCCGCGCTCTCCACCGGCCGCCTCGACGGCTCCCCGCTGCTGCCCGGCCGCCCCGACCGGCTCCGGCTGCGCGGCCTGGAGCCGACGGCGCGCTACCGGGAGACGGCGAGCGGAACCTCGTACAGCGGAGCCCATCTGCTCCACTACGGCCTGCCGTTCGCCTGGAATGCCGGGTACGACGCCGACCTGGTGGTGCTGACCCGCCTGTAGGGCGCATATGTTTCCAGCAGCTCACCCTCTAAGGAGCCCGATGGACCAGTCCGTACGACGGTACGGTGCCCGTTTCACCGGCCGAACCGCCGTGGTGACCGGAGCCGCCTCCGGCATCGGAGCCGCCACCGCCGAACGGCTCGCCCGGGAGGGGGCCGCCGTCGTGCTCGCCGACCTCGCGGACGAGCGCGGCCAGGCCGTCGTGGACGGGATCGCGCAGGACGGCGGCCGGGCCCGGTACGTGCACGCGGACGTCGCCGACGAGGCCGACTGGACGCGGATCGTCACCGCCGCCCATGACTTCGGACCGGTCGACGTGCTCGTCAGCAACGCGTACACCGTCGACGTGCGGCCCGCCCACGAGCTGTCCCTGGCGTCCTGGCAGCGGCAGCTCGCCGTCAACCTCACCGCCGGCTTCCTCGGCGTCAAGGCGGTCCTGGCCGACCTGCGCGCCCGGCGCGGCGCCGTGGTGCTCACCTCCTCCGTGCACGCGCACGCCGGCCTTCCCGGCCACCCGGCCTACGCCGCCGCCAAGGGCGGCCTGCTCTCCCTGTGCGGACAGCTCGCCGTCGAGTACGGGCCCGAGGTACGCGTCAACGCGGTGCTGCCCGGGCCGATCCTCACCGGCGCCTGGAACCGGGTCCCGTCGGAGGAACGGGACCGCAGCATCGCCCAGACGGCCGCCCGCCGGTTCGGCACGCCCGAGGAGGCGGCCGCCGCGATCGCCTTCCTCTGCGCCGACGAGGCCTCCTACGTCACCGGGGCCAGTCTCGTCGTGGACGGTGGCTGGAGTGTCGTGAAGGCCTCCGCATGACGCCCTATGAACAGAAAGGCTGTACGACATGACGCCCTACGCCCGCCGCGGTGTGCACGGCCAGACCGTGGAGGCCCTGGCGCGCCGCATCCTGGGCGGCGAGATCCCGGAAGGGGCCACGCTCGACCTGGTGGCGCTGCAGAGCGAACTCGACGTCAGCCTCACCGCCCTGCGGGAGTCCCTGAAGGTGCTCGCAGCCAAGGGCATGGTCGACGCCCGTCAGAAACGCGGCACCTTCGTGCGCGCCCGCGCGGACTGGAACCTGCTCGACGCCGACGTGCTGCGCTGGCAGTTCGAGGGCGGTCGCACCACCGACGCCGACCGGTCGCTGCTGCACAACCTCGCCGAGGTCCGGGCGATCATCGAACCGGCCGCCGTCCGGCTGGCCGCCGAGCGCCGCACCGAGGCCGACCTGGTGGCGCTGGAGGTAGCCCTGGCGGCGATGGGACGGCAGGAGGCCGACCCGGGCGACGCCGTCGACGCCGACCTCGCCTTCCACCGTGCCCTGCTCGCCGCCACCCACAACGAACTGCTCGAACGCATGGAGATGGTGCTGGAGTCGGGCCTGGCCCACCGCGACCGCATCGTGCACAGCGCCCCGCACAGCGAGGACCCGGTCCCCGCCCACCGCGCCGTCCTGGACGCCGTACGCGACGGCGACCCGGCGGCGGCCGAGACCGCGATGCGTGCCCTGCTCGACCAGGCCGGCCGCGACCTGGCCCGGCTCGACGGCCCCGACGCGACGGCACGCTCCGACGCGACGATCGGCTCCGACGCGACGACCGGTTCCGACGACGACACGAAAGGCGGCGGCGGTCAGTGAAGATCGACCGGATAGAGACCTTCCTCGTCCCGCCGCGCTGGCTGTTCTGTCGCGTCGAGACCGACGACGGGGTGGTCGGCTGGGGCGAACCCGTCGTCGAAGGGCGGGCCGAGGTGGTGCGGGCGGCCGTCGACGTCCTCGCCGAGTATCTGGTGGGTCAGGACCCGCTGCGCATCCAGGACCACTGGCAGGTGCTCACCAAGGGCGGCTTCTACCGGGGCGGCCCGGTCCTGTCGAGCGCCGTCGCGGGACTCGACCAGGCCCTGTGGGACATCGCAGGCAAGACCTACGGCGCACCCGTGCACGCCCTGCTGGGCGGACCGGTGCGGGACCGGGTGCGGGTCTACGCCTGGGTCGGCGGCGACGAACCCGCCGAGCTCACCGAGCAGATCGCGGCCCAGGTGGCGGCGGGCTTCACCGCGGTGAAGATGAACGCGGCCGGGGCCACCTCGCCGATCACCACGCCGGCCGAGACCGCGGCCGTCATCGCCCGGGTGGGCGCCGCCCGGGACGCCCTCGGCCCGGACCGCGATGTCGCCGTCGACTTCCACGGCCGCTTCACCGCCGCGAGCGCCCGCCGCGTGCTGGCCGAACTCGCCCCGCTGCACCCGCTGTTCGTGGAGGAACCCGTCCTCCCCGAACAGGGCCACCTGCTGCCCGGCCTGGTCACCGCGAGCCCGGTGCCGCTGGCCACGGGCGAACGCCTCTACTCACGCGCCGAGTTCCTGCCCGCCCTCGCCGCCGGCATCGCGGTCGCCCAGCCGGACCTGTCCCACGCGGGCGGCATCTCCGAGGTGCACCGCATCGCCTCGCTCGCGGAGACCTACGGCGCCCAGCTCGCCCCGCACTGCCCGCTCGGGCCCATCTCGCTCGCCGCCGCCCTCCAAGTGGCCTTCGCCACCCCGAACTTCCTGATCCAGGAGCAGAGCCGGGGCATCCACTACAACAAGGACGCCGACCTGCTCTCCTACCTCGTCGACCCCGAGCCCTTCCGCTTCGTGGACGGGCACGCACGGCGCGGCGACACCCCCGGACTCGGCATCACCCTCGACGAGGGCGCCGTACGCGCGGCCGACCGGACCGGGCACAGCTGGCGCAACCCGGTGTGGCGGCACCCCGACGGCTCCTTCGCGGAGTGGTGATGGAGGTGGTCACCGACCTCGCGCACGGCGGCCGTTGGACCTCCCTGCGGCACGGCGATCGCGAATGGCTGTGGCGGCGTGAGGACCCCGGACGCGACGCCGTGGCACCGGGCGACGTGTTCGCCGACGCGGGCGGACTGGAGGAGTGCGTCCCCACCGTGCGCGGCACCCCGGACCACGGCGACGCCTGGTCCCGCGCCTGGACCCGGGAGGGCACGACCGACCGCGTCCACTGCGAACGCTTCACCCTCACCCGCGAGTTGAGCGCCACCGCCGACGGTGTCGAAGCCGCCTACGCACTGACCGCCGAGCCCGGGTTCCGCTTCCTGTGGGCCGCGCACGCCCTGCTGGACCTCTCCGAGGACGCCGCCGTACGGGCCCGGGACGGGGCGCCCACCCGGCTGTTCCCGGAGGCGGCGCGCCTGCTGGACCACCCCTGGCCTGCCGACACGCCCTGGCTGGAGGGCGGTTGGCCCGATCCGCTCGGGCTGCGGCTCGACCGGTTCGGACCGGACGACGGCACGGCGGTCGGGGCCGTGGTGGCCGGCGGCCGGTGCTGTGTCCACGACGGCGCGGACCGGCTCGCCCTGGCCGTCGAGGCCGAGGGGCAGCCGCTGTCCGTCGCCCTCTGGCGCAACCTGGGCGGCTTCCCCGCCGGCCGGCCCTATCGCAGTACGGGCGTCGAGCCCATGCTCGGCCGCGTCTTCGACCTCGCCGACGCGGGCCCGGACGACGCGGCCCGCGTCCCCGCCTCGGGCGAGGTCCGCTGGCGGCTCACCCTGAGCGCCGCCTGCCACTGTCCGCACTGACCGAGGAAGGAGATGTGCTCGTGGATCTACGAGCCGCCCTCACCGCCCGTCGTCTGATCGCCATCGTGCGCGGCGGCGACCCGGACGCCGCCCTGCGCACCGTGCTGACCCTGGCCGAGGAGGGCATCGAACTGATCGAGGTGTCACTGAGCGGCGCCGACGCGCTCACCGTCCTCACCCGGGCCCGCAAGGAACTGGGCCCCGGTCGTCCCCTGGGCGCCGGCACGGTACTGACCGCCGCCGACGCGCACGCCGCCCACCGCGCGGGCGCCGCCTTCGCGGTCACCCCCGGCCTCGGCGCCGGCGTCGACACCGCCCTGCAGCTCGGCATGCCGGTCCTGGCCGGTGTGCTCACCCCCACCGACGTCATCGCCGCCCGGGCCCGGGGCGCGAGTGCCCTGAAACTCTTCCCGGCCGCCGAGGCCGGGGGAGCCGCGTACCTGAAGGCGTTGCGGGGCCCGTTCCCCGACGCGGCCTTCGTCCCCGTGGGCGGTGTCGACGTCGCCGCCGCCCGGGCCCACCTGGCCGCCGGCGCGACCGCCGTCGGCGTCGGCTCCCCCCTGGTCGGCGACGCGGCCGACGGCGGCGACCTCGACGCCCTGCGCGACCGGGCCCGCGCGTTCCGGACCGCCGTGGAGGAACGCCCATGACGGCGACCTGGCGTCCGCTCCCGGGTCCGGTCGTCTGCGTCGGCGAGACCATGGCGGCCCTGGCCCCCGACCCGCCCCGGCCGCTGGCGGACGCCGAGCAACTGCGGCTGTCCCTCGCGGGAGCGGAGTCGAACGTGGCGATGTACCTCGCGGACCACGGCGTTCCCGCCGTCTGGCTCTCGGCCCTCGGCGACGATCCGCTGGGCCGCCGGGTCCGCGCCGCGGTCGCCGCCGCCGGGGTGGACGTCAGCCATGTGCGCACTGACCCGCACCGGCCCACCGGCCTCCTCGTCAAGAACCCCGGCCCCACCGGGACGACCGTCCACTACTACCGCACCGGCTCGGCGGCCTCGGCCCTGGACCCCGGCCTGCTCGACGGCGAACCGCTGCGCTCGGCCGCCCTCCTGCACCTCACCGGCATCACCCCCGCCCTGTCCCCGTCGTGCCGCGCCCTGGTGTCCCGCGCCCTCGACGTCCCGGCCGCGCAACGGCCGTACGCCATCAGCTTCGACGTCAACCACCGGGCCGCCCTCTGGCCGGACGGCACCGCGCCGAGGGTGCTGCGCGCGCTCGCCGACCGGGCCGACATCGTTTTCGTCGGCCTCGACGAGGCACAGGAGCTGTGGGGCGCGGACCTGACCGTCACCGGGCTGCGGGGCCTGCTGCCCCTCCCGCGGATCCTCGTCGTCAAGGACGGTGCCCGGGCCGCGTCGGCCGTCACCGCGGACGGCGTGTGCACCGTGCCCGCGCTGCGCACCACGGTGGTCGAACCCGTCGGCGCGGGCGACGCGTTCGCGGCGGGCTTCCTCGCCGGTCTGCTGCGCGGCGAGACGACGACCCGCGCCCTCCGGCTCGGCCACATCACGGCCGTCTCCGCGCTCCGGGTCACGGGCGACCACGGCCCGCTGCCCGAGGCGGCGGACATCGACCGGCTCCTCGACCTCCCGGAACCGGACTGGCGGCGGTACGGCGACGGGGCGTCGGGCGGGGCGGGGCGCCGACGGCGGGAGAGGACTCCCCGGGGGTCCGAAGTCAGTTGATCAAGGCGAGGGAACAAAAATGGAACAAGGGGGGCCGTCACTGCGGCCCCGCGCGGGATTCGTAAAGCGCATTGACAAACTCGACCGCTCTTCATAGGTTCGCCGGGCAGCCCCTCCGACCCGCCCTTTCCCCGCAGACCGCCGCGCCCAGCCGTGCGGCGCAGATGGGAGCGTGCGTTCACCTTGACCACCGACATCCGGCGGGCGCTCGTCGTCCGCGGCGGTTGGGACGGGCATCAGCCCGTCGTGATCAGCGACGGATTCGTCCCCTTCCTCAAGGAGAACGGATTCGCCGTCGAGACCTCCGAGGACCTCGCGGTGTACGAGGACGCGGAGCGCCTGGCCGCCACCGACCTGGTCGTGCAGTGCTGGACCATGGGGACGATCACCCGGGCGCAGAGCGACAACCTCGCCGCCGCGGTGCGCGCGGGCACCGGCCTGGCCGGCTGGCACGGCGGCATCGTCGACAGCTTCCACGACCACGGCTACCACCTGCTGACCGGCGGCACGTTCGTCATGCACCCGCCGGGCTTCCACGACCACGCCGTGCACCTGCTGCCCGAACACGCCGACCACCCGGTCATCGCCGGGCTCGACGACTTCACCGTGCACACCGAGCAGTACTGGCTGCTCACCGACCCGCACATCGACGTCCTCGCCACCACCACCTTCCCGGCCGACGAACTCCGCGACCGGCCCGCGGTGATGCCCGCCGTGTGGACCAGGACCTGGGGCGCGGGCCGGGTCTTCGTCTCCACCGTCGGGCACAAGCCCGACGACTTCGACGTGCCCGAGGTCCGCACCCTGACCGAGAGGGGACTGCTGTGGGCGAGCCGCTGAAGCCCCTGAACATCGGCATCGTGGGCGCCGGGAGGATCAGCGGCGCCTATCTCCCGACGCTGGCCCGGACGACCTCCCTGCGGCTCACCGCCGTCACCGACCTCGACCCGGTCCGGGCGGAGTCGGTCGCGCAACAGGCCCCCGGCGAGGTGGCCGTGGCGGCGGACGTCGCCGCCCTCGTGGCCCGGGACGACGTGGACGCCGTACTCAACCTCACGATTCCGGCCGCGCACGCGGAGGTCAACCTCGCGGCGCTCGGCGCCGGCAAGCACGTGTACGGCGAGAAGCCCCTCGCCGCGAACCGCAAGGAGGCCGACGCCGTGCTGGCGGCGGCCCGGGAGGCCGGGCTGCGGGTCGGCTGCGCGCCCGACACCGTCCTCGGCACCGGAACACAGACCGCCCGCAAGGCGGTCGACGACGGCCTGATCGGCCGGCCGGTCGCGGCCACCGCCTTCATGACCACCGCCGGGCACGAGAAGTGGCACCCGGACCCGGAGTTCTACTACCGGCCCGGCGGCGGCCCCCTGCTCGACATGGGCCCCTACTACCTCTCCGCCCTGGCCCACCTGCTCGGCCCGGTGGTCAGGGTGACCGGCGCCGCCTCCCGGCCGCGGGCCGAGCGGACCATCGGCAGTGGCCCGCGCGCGGGCACCGCCTTCCCGGTGGAGGTGGACACCCACGTCACCGGCGTCCTGGAGCACGCCGACGGCGCGCTGACCACGCTGATCATGAGCTTCGACGTCCGGGCCGCCCGGCTGCCGCGCATCGAAGTGCACGGCACCGAGGCCTCGTTGTCCGTGCCCGACCCGAACGGCTTCGACGGCGCCGTCGAACTCCACCACGGCGACGGCTGGCAGACCCTGCCCGTGACCGCCGGCCATCGGGAGGCGGGCCGGGGCGTGGGTCTCGCCGATCTCGCCGAGGCCCTGGCGGACGGCCGCCCGCACCGCGCGTCGGCCGAACTCGCCGCCCACGTCCTGGACGTCATGCTCACCCTCCTGGACGCGGCGGACCAGGGCCGCGCACTCCCGGTGACCAGCACCTGCGAGCGCCCCGCCCCGCTCGGCTGACCCGCCGGCGCGTCGAGGCCGCCGCCACCCCCGACCTCGACGCGAGCGGTCTACCGCTGCGCCACCCTGATGATCGTCTTGCCGGGTGTGCGCCGCTCGGGGCTGAACGCGGCGGGCGCCTCGGCGAGGGGGCGTACCGCGCCGACGATCGGCTTCAGGCGCCCGTCGCGCACTCGCGCGGCGAGGTCGGCGAGGCGGGCGCGGTCGGGTTCGACGACGAAGAAGACAGCCCGCCCGTCCGCAGGGTGGACGGTGACCGGATGGGCGATGGTGACCAGTGTGCCGCCCGGGCGGACCAGTGCCGTGGAACGGTCGAGGATCTCGCCGCCGATCACGTCGAACACCACGTCGACGGCACCGATGTCCGCCAGGCGCCCGGCCTGGAGGTCCACGAACGTGTGCGCCCCCAGTCCCAGCGCGGTCTCGCGGTCGGCGGCCCGGCCGGTGCCGATCACCCGCGCGCCCGCCGCCCGGGCCAGCTGGACGGCGAGGGAGCCGACGCCGCCCGCCGCGCCGTGGATCAGCACGGTCTGGCCGGTGGTGAGGCGGGCGTGGTCGAAGAGGCCCTGCCAGGCGGTGAGCCCGGAGATCGGCAGGGCGGCGGCCGTGACATGGCCGACGTCGGCCGGGAGCGGCGCGAGGTTGCGGGCCTCGACGGCGGTGTACTCGGCCAGCGAACCGTCGCGGGTCCAGTCGGCGAGCCCGAACACCCGCTGGCCGACGGTCAGCCCGGTGGTGCCGTAACCCAGCTCGGCGACCACGCCGGACAGCTCGTGCCCGGGCACGCTCGGGGTGCGGTCGCGGCCGGCCCGGTCGGTCCAGGTGCCCGGCCAGGTCAGCTCGCCGGGAGTGAACCCGGCGGCGTGCACACGCACGATCACGTCGTTCTCCGCGGCGTGCGGATGCGGGAGTTCCCTGAGGGCGAGACCGGCGACTCCGGCCTCGCGGTCCTTGACGGTGATGGCTTGCATGAGGGATTCCTCCGGAGTGGGGCAGTCGCGGCCCGCCCGCTGCGCGGGGCACCGTCACCCATCTCAGCGCCCTCAGCCGAGCCTCGCCACCGCAGCCGCCCTGGTCCTCGGCCAGGCCCTCGACCGTGTGTTCGCTCCGTAGTCGTCGGCGGGAAAATGCGTGGACCGCCCGCCCCCCGTCGCGGGACACTTCCCTTTCCTGACCAGCCGATTCCAGGCCGCCGCGGACCATGTGGCGGCCGACTCGGCATGCCGTGCGACGACTACACAGGGTTGAGATGACATCCTCTGTCGATTTACCGGCGACGGGACCGCGCAAGGGCGCGGTGCTGCTCGCGCTTCGCTACTACGGACGGGAGTTGGCCCGCCTCAAACGGCTCACGCTGCCCGCGATGCTGCTGCCGGCGCTCGGCAACATCGGAATCAACTACCTGGCCCCGCTGGTCGTGGCCAAGCTGGTCGGCCGGATCGCCGACGGCCACGGCCTGGGCCTCGGCACCACACTGCCGTACGTCCTCGGCTTCGCCGGTGTCCTACTGCTGGCGGAGGCGCTCTGGCGGGTCGGTCTGCACTGCCTGAACCGCCTGGACGCCCTCGGCATCGAGCAGCTGTACGTCATCGGCATGGACGAACTGTTCGCCAAGGACGCCGCCTTCTTCCACGACAACTTCGCGGGGTCGCTCACCAAGCGGGTGCTGAGCTTCGCCACCCGGTTCGAGGAGTTCGGCGACACCCTGACCTTCAACATCGTCGGCAGCTTCGTGCCGCTGGCCTTCGGGTCCGTGGTGCTCTGGCGCTACGAACCGCTGCTCGTCGTCGCGCTCCTCACGATGATCACGGTCACGGCGGTGTGCGTGTTCCCGCTGATCCGCCGCCGCCAGCGGCTGGTCGACCAGCGTGAGGAGGCGATCGCCCGGGTGTCGGGGCATGTCGCCGACAGCCTGATGAACATGGACACCGTCCGGGCGTTCGCCGCCGAGGAACGGGAGGCCGCCGAACACCGGTCCCGGGTCGCCGAGTCCCGGCGGCGCACCCTGCGCTCCTGGGACTACGGCAACCTGCGCATCGACACCTTCGTCGCCCCGATGTCCGTGGCGACCAACGCGGTGGGACTGCTGCTCGCGGTGATACTGGCGGGCGGCGGGCACAGCGTGGAGGCGGTCGTGGTCGCCTTCACCTACTACTCCAACGCGACCCGGATCATGTTCGAGTTCAACCAGATCTACCGGCGCATCGAGAGCTCCATGACGGAGGCGGCCCAGTTCACCGAACTGCTCCTGGAACCGCCGACCGTGGTCGACCCGGAGGTTCCGGAACCGCTCGCGCCGCGCGCCGCCGGCGTCCGCTTCGAGAAGGTCTCCTTCACCCACGCGGGTGCCAAACCCCTGTTCGAGGGGCTGGAGCTGGACGTGCCCAGCGGGTCGAAGTTCGGGTTCGTCGGCCGGTCGGGCGGCGGCAAGACCACGCTCACCCGGCTGCTGCTGCGGATGACCGACATCGACGGCGGCCGGATCACCATCGGCGGTCAGGACATCAGCCGGCTGCGCCAGGCCGACCTGCGCGGCCAGATCGCCTACGTCCCGCAGGACCCGGCGATGTTCCACCGCACCCTGCGGGACAACATCGCCTTCGCCCGGCCCGGCGCCACCGACGCCGAGATCCGGCTCGCCGCCGAGGCCGCGCACGTCACGGAGTTCGCCGACGCCCTGCCGGACGGCTTCGAGACGATGGTGGGGGAGCGCGGGGTGAAGCTCTCCGGCGGCCAGCGGCAGCGGGTCGCGCTCGCCCGCGCGATCCTCCGGGACGCCCCGATCCTGCTCCTGGACGAGGCGACCAGCGCCCTCGACTCCGAGAGCGAACTCCTCGTCCAGGAGGCGCTGTGGCGGCTCATGGAGGGCCGCACGGCACTGGTGGTGGCACACCGCCTCAGCACGGTCGCCTCGATGGACCGGCTGGTGGTCCTGGACCGCGGCCGGATCGTCGAGCAGGGCACGCACCACGAACTGCTCGACGCCCAGGGTGCCTACGCCAAGCTGTGGCAGCACCAGTCGGGCGGCTTCCTCGACGAGGGCCCCGCGCGGGAAGCGGTGCACTAGACGGACGCCCGCCGGACACGGGCGGGTGGTAGACAGGTGATCATGAGCCACCTGAACGCCCCCGCCCGCCCGGCCGGCACCCGATGACCGCCGGGGCGGACACCCCCGACCGCCGGGGCCGCACCGGACTCGACCGCACCGGCCTGGACCTGACCGGCAACCCGCGCGTGAAGGTCCGGGAGGTGAAACTGCTTTCCAGCCACTGGTACGTCGAACGGGCCACCACCTTCGACCTCCAGCACGCCGACGGCACCTGGCACACCGAGCAGCGCGAGACCCACGACCGCGGCAACGGCGCCACGCTCCTCCTCTACGACGCCGACCGCGAAACCGTCCTCCTCACCCGCCAGTTCCGCTTCCCGGCGTACGTCAACGGCCACCCCGACGGCATGCTGATCGAGACCCCGGCAGGCCTCCTCGACGAGGAGGACGAGCACCCGGAGCACGCGGTCCGCCGCGAGGTCGTCGAGGAGACCGGCCACACGGTCGGCGACGTCCAGCATGTCTTCGACGTGTACATGAGCCCCGGCTCGGTCACCGAGCGGATCTCCTTCTACGCGGCCGCCTACAGCCCTTCCACCCACACCCACGAGGGCGGCGGCCTCGACGAGGAGGGCGAGGACATCCAGATCCTCGAACTCCCCTTCCGCCAAGCCCTCCAGATGATCCGCACCGGCGAGATCGCCGACGCCAAGACCATCATGCTCCTCCAATGGGCAGCCCTGGAGGGCCCGTTCGCTTCAAACTGACGCCGGCATCCCGCGCCCCAAAGGGGCGCGGGGAACTGCGCGACCAGCCACGACGAAGCCGCAGCCGCCGAACGACCGACCCGGCTCGGCGCTAGGCGGACACCCGACGCTCTCGTACGACGGCGATGTCGCCCGGCGCCACGACAACCGCCCCCTCCACCGGCTTCCCGGACAGCAACTCCACCGCCCCGTCTGCCACCGGCACCTCGGCGCCTTCCCCGGTGTGGTCGATCACGAACACGTAGTCGGCCTCCGCACCCCGCCGCACGACCACCTCGACCCCCTCCGGAGCGACCCGCCCCGGTGTCACGCCGGCCTCGGAACGAATCCGTTCGAGCAGCCCCGCCAGGGTCTGAGCATCCGGCAGCGTCGCCACGTACCACGCGGCACCCGAGCCGTACCCGCGCCGGGTCACCGCCGGCACCCCGGCCAACGGTCCCTCGGCGTACGACGCGACAGCGGCCGCCCCCGCCAGCCGCACCCGCTCCGTCCACAGCGACCCCGTGCCGCCGCCGTCGAGCGCCACACGCTCGTCCGGCAGCAGCGGGAACAGCTCGTCGGTGGACACACCGAGCAGCTCCCGGAAGGCCCCCGGGTAACCACCCAGCCGCACATGGCAGTTCTCGTCCACCGCACCGCTGTGGAAGCCGATGGCAAGGCTCCCCCCGGCCTCCGCGAACGAGGCCAGGTTCGCCGCGCCGGTGTCGTCGACGAGGTACAGGTTCGGCGCCAGCACCGCCTTGTACGCCGACAGGTCCGCGTCCGGCCGTACGAAGTCCACCGCCACGCCGGCCCGCCACAGCGGCTCGTACCAGGCGCGGACGACGTCGAGGTAGCGCAGCTCCCCGCTCGGCTGGGACGGCAGCTCGACGGCCCACCGGGCGTCCCAGTCCCAGACGACGGCGACCTCGGCCGTACCCGTGCTGCCGCGCACCTCGGCCAGTGCCCGCAGGTCAGCGCCCAGCCGGACCACGTCCCGCCAGATCTGGCTGTCGGTCCCGGCGTGCGGCAGCATCGCCGAGTGCCACTGCTCGGCACCCGCCTTCGCCGCCCGCCACTGGAAGTAGGCGATGCCGTCCGCGCCGTGCGCCACATGCGCGAGCGCGTTGCGGCGCAACTCGCCCGCCGTCTTGGCCCGGTTGACGGGCTGCCAGTTGACCGCGCCGGTCGAGTGCTCCATCAGCAGCCACGGCCCGCCCGCCAGCGACCGCATCAGATCGCCGCTCAGCGCGACGTCGATCTGCGACTCGGGGTCGGCGGACATCAGGTAGTGGTCGTTGGCGACCACGTCCAGCTCCGGTGCCCAGCGCCAGTAGTCGAGAGCGTCGAAGTTGTACATCACCATGAAGTTGGTGGTGGCGGGGATGGCGGGGGCCGCCTCCCGCAGGACGTCCCGCTCCGCCTTGTACAGCGACAGCAGCTCGTCCGAGCAGAACCGCCGCCAGTCCAGCTGGTGCGTCGGGTTGGGCACGGCACCGGTCGCGCGGGGCGGCAGGATCTCGTCCCAGTCGTAGTACCACTGGCTCCAGAAGGTGGTGCCCCAGGCGTGGTTGAGCGCGGCCAGGTCGTCGCCGTACCGGGCCCGCAGCCAGCGGCGGAAGGACTCCGCGCTGGTGTCGCAGTAGCAGGCCGCGTTGTGGCAGCCGTACTCGTTGTGGACGTGCCACATCGTCACGGCCGGGTGGCTCGCGTACCGTTCGGCGATCGCGCCCGTGATCCGCAGCGCGGCCTCGCGGTAGGCGGGGCTGCTCGGGCAGAACGTCTGGCGGCTGCCGTACGACAGGGTGCGGCCGTCGTGGTCCACCGGGAGCGCCTCGGGGTGGGCGCGGAAGAACCAGGCCGGCGGGGCGGCCGTGGGGGTGGCGAGGTCGGCGGCGATGCCGTTCTCGTGGAGCAGGCCGAGGATGCGGTCCATGCGGGAGAAGTCGTAGACGCCCTCGGACGGCTCCATGAGCGCCCACGAGAAGATGCCGACGCTCACCATGTTCACGCCCGCCTCGCGCATCAGACGGACGTCCTCCTCCCACACCTCCTCGGGCCACTGCTCGGGGTTGTAGTCGCCGCCGTAGGCGATACCGGGAACGGAAAGGGTGCGGTCGCTCATCGGTCAGCTCCGGTCAGAAGGCGGCGGGTCGTCTCCACGCCCCACGGGTCGAGGGAGAGCAGGCGGTCACTGGAGGCGACCAGCCCGCCGACGGCCTCCACATGGGCGGCCCAGCGGGCGCGGGTCTCCACGGCGGGGCGGGCCATCAGGCAGTCGGGGTCGTTGACCCAGAGGCGGCCGTGCTGCCACTGGCGGCCGACGCCGGTGAACTCGGCCGGGTCCTGGCCGGGTTGGCTGTAGTCGTCGGCCTCGGGGCGGCGGTGCGGGGCCGTGTCGGGGCTGACCCGCATCGCGTCGAACAGACCGAGGGAGGGGAGGATCGGCGCGCCGCAGCCGAGCAGATAGGCGTCCGCGCCGATCGCCTCGCGGATCAGGGCGATACCGAGCCGGTAGGCGGTCAGCGCGTCCGCGCCGGAGTGCCGTACGCCGTCCAGCGCGCCCGCGTAGAGGAAGTCGACCTTGAAGTAGTCGTACCCCTCGGCGCGCAGCGTCGCGAAGACGTCGGTGACGTAGGCCGCGGCGGCCGGGTGGGTGGTGTCCAGGACGTACAGGTCGTGGCCCCAGTTGCGGCCCGCGTGCAGCGGGTTGCCGTCGGGGGCGCGGACCAGCCAGTCCGGGTAGGTCTCGGCGAGCGCGCTAGCCGGGTCGACCAGGAAGGGCGCCGTCCAGATGCCCGCCCGGCGGCCGCGGCCACGGATCGCGTCCGCGATGCCCCGCCGGGAGCGGAAACGGCCGGAGAGGTTCAGCCAGTCGCCCAGCGCGCTCTGGTAGCCGTCGTCGATCTGCACCACGTCGATCGGCAGGTCGAGGGTGTCCATCGCCCGCAGGTTCTCGTGGATGTCGTCCTCGGTGACGGCCGTGAAGTACTCGTACCAGGAGCACCACACGGTGGGCGCGGGGCGCGGCGCCGGCAGGGCCAGGGCGTCGGCCCAGCCGGCCAGTACGGACTGGATGCCCGTACCGCTCCACTCCTTGACCGCGCCGTCGGCCGTCACCTCCGCGACCCCGTCCGCCACGGTCAGCCGGATCGACGGCACCTCGAGTGAGGGTTCCGTCGCCGCCCAGAGCCGGACGGGGGAGCCGTCCCCCGGGTCGAGCGCCAGCAGGCCCTCGCCCTGGAAGGCGCCGGCGGGGACGCTACGGCCGGGGCGGTAGCACACGGTCGCCCAGTTGGCGTTCGCCGGGCGGTACGGGGCGGCGCCGAGGGCGTAGCCACCGCTCGGCGACCAGGACTGCCAGCCCTCCTCGTGGACACGGGCGGTGCGCGTGTCCACGGGCACGGAGGCGACCGGGGTGAACGAGTTGTGCACGGGGTTCTCTTTCGGACGGGGCCGGATCAGCCCTTGGCGGAGCCCAGGGTCAGACCGCTGACGAACTGCTTCTGCAGCGCGAAGTACACGATCAGCGTCGGGATCGCGGTCAGCAGGGAACCGGCGGCGACCAGGTTCGGGTCGGTGAAGTACTGGCCGGAGAGGTTGTTCAGCGCCGAGGTGATCGGCATGTTCTCACCGGTCGAGATCAGCACCAGCGCCCAGAAGAAGTCGTTGTAGATCCAGATCGACAACAGGGTCGCCAGGGCCGCCATCGCCGGCCGGCACAGCGGCAGCGTGATCTGCCAGTACAGCCGCCACACCGACGCGCCGTCCACCAGCGCCGCCTCGGTCAGCTCGTGCGGCAGCGAGCGCATGTAGTTCGACAGCACGAACGCGCAGAACCCGGACTGGAACGCCACGTGGATCAGGACCAGGCCGAGCGCCGAGTCGTACAGCTTGCCGCTCGCGGTGATGCCCGGCAGGTTCGTCAGCAGGTACATCCGGTACAGCGGGGTGATGATGACCTGCTGCGGGAGCAGGTTGCCGGCCGTGAAGACCAGCAGCAGGAACAGGTTGACCCGGAAGTCGAACCGGGCGACGTAGAACGCGACCATCGACGACAGGAACAGCGTGAGCAGCACGGCCGGGACCGCGATGACCAGCGTGTTCATGAAGTAGTGGGTCATGTCCGACTGCTCGAACGCGTTCTTGAAGTTGTCGAAGTTCAGCGTGTGCGGCCAGGACAGGTAGCCGCGGTTGCTGGTCTCGCTGTACGGGCGCATGGCCGAGAAGATCGCCCACAGCAGCGGGGCGAGCCACGCCAGGGCCGTCAGGGCCAGGAACGTGTGCAGCAGGACGCGGGCCGGGCGGATCGGGTTGCGCTGCTTGGGCAGTGCGCTGCTCACGGTGCTCATGCGCGGCGCTCCTTCCGGAAGGTCGCGATCAGGTAGGGAATGATCACGATCAGGGAGATGAACAGCAGCACCACCGCGATCGCCGAGCCGTAACCGATGCGGCTGGACTCCCCGATGATGTTGTTGGTCACCAGGATGGAGAGCAACTCGGTGCCCTGGGCGCCCTTGTTGAAGACGAAGACCAGGTCGAAGGCGCGCAGCGCCTCGATGATGGTCACGACCAGGACGATGGTGTTGGTCGGCCGCAGCGTCGGGAAGATGACGTTCTTGAACGTCTGCCACTCGTTGGCGCCGTCCAGGGCCGACGCCTCCCGCAGCGACGGGTCGACGCTCTTGAGGCCGGCCAGGTACAGGATCATCATGTAGCCGGTGTGCCGCCAGGAGGCGGCGACCAGGACCGCCCACAGGTTGAGGTTCGGGTCACCGATCCAGTCGATGTAGTGGCCCGGCTTGTTGGCGCCGATGATGCTGTTGATCAGGCCCGTGTCCGGGTTGTAGATCAGCTGCCAGACGAACCCGATGCAGGCCAGGGAGATGACGACCGGGAGGAAGAACGCCGTCTGGTAGACCCGGCTGAACCTGATCTTCTTGTCCAGCTGCACGGCCAGGAACAGGCCGAACGGGGTCGGGATCAGGATGAGCACCACGAACCAGATGACGTTGTGCTCGACGGCCGGCCAGAACTGCGGGTTGTCGGTGAAGAGTTGATGGAAGTTGTCGAGCCCGACCCACTTGATGGAGTCGAAGCCGATGCCGTCCCATGAGGTGAAGGCCAGGAGGATCGAGGCCAGGGCGGTCACCCAGACCAGGAGGACATGGAGGACCGTCGGCACGCCCGCCATGAAGGCGAGAGTGATCCGGTCGCGGCGGGTCAGCAGGCGCTTGTGCCCCTGCTGGATCCGCTTGTTCTTGGACGCGCGCCCAGGAGGCGGCACGGCGGCCGCCTCCTGGGACTTCGTGGGGGTGTCAGTGGACATTCAGCAGGCTCACTCGGACGCGAAGATGGTCTTCTTCTGGCGATCGATGGACGAGAGCAGGCTGTCGATGCCCTTCGGGTTCTGCAGGAACTTCTGCAGACCGGGCTGCATCACCGTCGAGGTGAAGTCCGGGCGGGAGTCGCGGTCCATGAACTGGGTCAGGGACTTGGCGCCGCTGATCATCGTGTACGCCTTCTTCTGCAGCGCGGTGTACGACGAGGTGTCGGCCTTGCTGGAGGCGGCCACCACACTGGAGTCGGCCTTGAGGTAGATCTGCTCCGCCTCGGGGGTGCCCAGGTACTCCATGAGCTTGACGACGCCGTCGTGGTTCTTGGGCGACTTGCTGACCATGAAGCCGTCGGTGGGCGCTTCGACGGTGTCCTGGCCGTACGCGGAGTTGATCTCCGGGAAGGCGAAGAAGTCGAGGTCGTCCAGGTCGGCCTTGTTGGTGAACTGCTGGGCCACGAAGGAGCCGAGGACGTACATGCCGGCCTTCTTGGACACCAGGCCCTGGGCGGCGTCCTGCCAGGTGCGGCCCATGAAGCCGTCCTGGTGGTAGGGGAGGATCTCGGCCCAGTGGTCGAAGACGGCCTTGACCTTGGCGTCGGTCCAGGACTCCTTGCCCGCCATCAGCGACTTGTGGAAGTCGTAGCCGTTGAGGCGGAAGTTGATCTGGTCGAAGGTGCCCATCGCCGGCCAGGCGTCCTTGTCGCCGAACGCGATCGGGACCAGGCCGTCGCCCTTCATCTTCTTGCACAGGGCGACGAACGCGTCCCAGGTGGTGGGGACCTCGTAGCCCTTGGCCTGGAAGACGCTCTTGCGGTAGAAGATCGCCCACGGGTACGTGTACAGCGGGACGAAGTAGTACTTGCCGTCCTCGCCCTTGCTGAGCGCCTTCATCGCGTCGGGGAAGTTGTCCCCGATCTTCGCCCAGACGTCGTCGATCGGCGAGGCCAGGTTCTTGGCCGCGAAGAACTGCATGCGGTAGCCGGCGAACCAGGTGAACACGTCGTCCGGCGTGCCCTGCAGATACGAGTTGATCTGCTCCTGGAAGGTGTTGTGGTCCTTCGTGTTCACGTCGACCTTGATGCCCGACTGCTTGGTGAAGGCCGCGTAGATCTCCGCGAAGGCCTTCTTCGGCACCGCGTCGGAGGAGTTGGAGCCGAGGCTGACGGTCTTCGGGTCGGAGGAGGACCCGCTGCTACCGCAGGCGGACAGCAGGGGTATGCCGGCGCCGGCGAGAAGGGCGGCCGAACCGGCACCGCGCAGGACGTTACGACGGCTCGGACCCGGCACGTGAAGACCGGACGGGGAGATGCGCATGGCGGCTCCTGGGTAACAGGGTTCGGCAAGGGGAAGAGTTGATCTTCGAAAGGTCCCGAAACCGATCAGAAACCAACTCGGCCGAACATCGTGGGCGCAATAACAGCCTCTTGTCCGCTCATGCGTCAATAGCCTGCGGCTCTCTCGCCCGTCTCTTGCCCGAAACGTAATCGACATGGTTGCCTGCCGGTTTGTTGAACAAAGCGGTACGACGGAGCCTCCATGGGACAAACTTCATGGGGACTCGTGTGCGGGCGTGTTGGTTTCGCGGGGCGGGACCAGCGGTTAAACCGACTGCAACCGGCCCGGCGCGGGGCGTTCTACGGCCGTACGAGCAGCTGGAAGTCGAAGGCGTACCGGGACGCCCGGTAGACATGGCTGCCGTACTCCACCGGCCGCCCGGTGTCGTCGTAGGCCGTGCGCTGCATGGTGAGCAGGGCGGTGCCCTCCTTCTCGTCGAGGCGGGCGGCCTCCTCGGCGGTGGCGCTGCGGGCACCCACGGTCTGCCGGGCGCTGTGCAGGGTGATGCCGGCCGTGCGCATCATCCGGTACAGGCCGGTCGACTCCAGCCGGTCCGTGTCGAGTTCGAGCAGCGCCGCGGGCAGGTAGTTGCACAGGAACGCCACCGGCTGGCCGTGCGTGGAGCGCAGCCGCTCCAGGACGACCACCTCCGCGCCCTCGGCGATCCCCAGCGCGGCGGCCACCTCGGCGGTCGCCGGGATCCGCTCGTTGCGCAGCACCCGGGTGGTCGGGCCCTGCCCGGCCGACTCCAGGTCGTCGTAGAGACTGCTCAGCTCCAGCGGCCGCTTGACCTGGCTGTGCACCACCTGGGTGCCGACGCCCCGCCGGCGCACCAACAGCCCCTTGTCGACGAGGGACTGGATGGCCTGGCGGACCGTGGGCCGGGACAGGCCGAGCCGCACCGACAGGTCGATCTCGTTGCCCAGGAGGTTGCCCGGGGCGAGCACCCCGTGCTCGATGGCCTCCTCCAGTTGCTGGGCGAGCTGGTAATAGAGCGGTACCGGACTGCCGCGGTCCAGGGCGAAGTCCAGGGTGTCGAGCGCCGAGACGGTCGCGGCGCGGGCGGAATCACCGGTTCGGGCCACCGGGACACCTCCTTCCAGAGCGCGGTCGGGGTTCACAGCTGGCGGCGGCGGTCGGCGACCTGCCGGTCGTAGTCCGCACGGGCGTGCACGGCGGCCTCCCGGGAGGCGGTCTCGGCGACCGGCACGTCCCACCAGGCCTCCGCCCCGGGAGCGGTCGGCGTCGGGTCCGTCTCGACGTACACACAGGTCGGCCGGTCGCTCGCGCGGGCCGCGGCGAGGGCCTCGCGCAGCTCCCGCACGGTCTTGGCGCGCAGCACCTCCATGCCGAGGCTGGCCGCGTTGGCGGCCAGGTCGACCGGCAGCGGGGCCCCGGAGAAGGTGCCGTCGGCGGAGCGGAAGCGGTAGGCGGTGCCGAACCGCTCGCCGCCGACCGTCTCGGAGAGGCCGCCGATGGAGGCGTACCCGTGGTTCTGGATCAGGACCAGGTTGACGGGCAGGCCCTCCTGGACGGCGGTGACGATCTCGGTCGGCATCATCAGATAGGTGCCGTCGCCGACCAGCGACCAGACCACGGTGTCCGGGGCCGCCTGCTGGACGCCGATGCCGGCCGGGATCTCGTAGCCCATGCAGGAGTAGCCGTACTCCAGGTGGTACTGGCGCGGCGAGCGGGCCCGCCACAGCTTGTGCAGGTCGCCCGGGAGCGAGCCGGCCGCGTTGATGACAACGTCGTCATCGCCGACGATGCCGTCCAGCGCGCCGAGCACCTGCGTCTGGGTGGGGACGGCGTCCTCGTCGTCCGCGCGGTAGGCGGCCTCGACGACGGCCTCCCAGCGTTCCTTGCCGGTCCGGTACTCGTCCTCGTAGGCCGCGTCGACGCGGTGCCCGGTCAGGGCCTCGGTGAGCGCCGTGAGGCCGGTGCGCGCGTCGCAGACCAGCGGCAGGGCGGACTGCTTGTGGGCGTCGAAGCCGGTGATGTTCAGGTTGAGGAAGCGGACGCCGGGGTTCTGGAAGAGGGTGCCGGAGGCCGTGGTGAAGTCCGTGTACCGGGTGCCGGCGCCGATGACCAGGTCGGCGGTGCGGGCCAGGTCGTCGGCGACGGCGGTCCCGGTGTGGCCGATCCCGCCCAGGTCGGCCGGGTGGTCGTGGCGCAGCGAGCCCTTGCCCGCCTGCGTCGAGGCCACGGGGATGCCGGTGGCCTCCACAAGGGCCTTCAGGGCGTCTTCCGCGCGGCTGTGGTGGACTCCGCCGCCCGCCACGATCAACGGCCGACGGGCGGCCCGTACGGCGCGCACCGCGTCCGCCAGCTCGACCGGGTCGGGGGCGGGCCGCCGGACCCGCCAGACGCGCTCGGCGAAGAACTCCTCGGGCCAGTCGTACGCCTCCGCCTGGACGTCCTGGGGGAGGGCGAGGGTGACCGCGCCGGTCTCGGCCGGGTCGGCGAGGACCCGCATGGCGTTCAGCGCGGACGGGATCAGCGCCTCGGGGCGGGTGATCCGGTCGAAGTAGCGGGAGACCGGGCGGAGGGTGTCGTTCACCGAGACGTCGAACTCGCTCGGGTGCTCCAGCTGCTGCAGCAGCGGGTCGGGGGCGTGGCTCGCGAAGTAGTCGCCGGGCAGCAGGAGGACCGGCAGCCGGTTGATGGTCGCGAGGGCCGCGCCGGTCACCAGGTTGGTGGCGCCCGGGCCGATGGACGTGGTCACCGCCTGCGCGGAGAGCCGGTCCAGCTGGCGGGCGTGGCCGACCGCCGCGTGCACCATCGCCTGCTCGTTGCGGCCCTGGTGGTACGGCATCACGTCGCCGTACTCCAGGAGCGCCTGGCCGATTCCGGCCACATTGCCGTGGCCGAAGATGCCCCAGGTGCCGGCGATCAGCCGGTGCCGGACGCCGTCCCGCTCGGTGTACTGGGCGGACAGGAACCGCACCAGCGCCTGGGCGACGGTCAGGCGGGTGGTCGGCTGGCTCATGGGTGACCTCATTCGGACGGGGTGGCGTACCTGGGCAGGGGTACGTCCGGCAGGAGCGGGTAGATCGCCTTCGGAAGGGCCCTCTCAGGTGTAGATCGGGGCAGGTCGCGCTGTCAATGGTTTGTACTTACATTCGGACCTGAGTGTGAAATGATGTCTTAACAAAGTATTGACAGCGGGCCGCGCAGGGACTTGTATCCCGTCCCAACACAGCACGGACCCGGACCGTCACTTTTCGGCCCAGGTCCGGGGGATCCTCGCGGATCCCCTTCCTTTCCCCCGGTCGCACAGTGAGGTGCAGGAACGATGGACCGCTCTTCCCATTCCCGTACGCGGAGACTGGCCCCCTTCGTGGCGGTGGCCGCGGCGGCAGCCCTGACCCTCGCCGGCTGCTCCAGCAGCTCCGGAGGAAAGAAGTCCGAGGAGGGCGGCGGGTCCGCCAACGCGGGCAAGGCGAGCACCCCCCGCATGACGGTCGCGCTGGTCACCCACCAGTCGCCGGGCGACACCTTCTGGGACATCGTCCGCAAGGGTGCCGAGGCGGCTGCCGCCAAGGACAACGTCAAGCTGATCTACTCGGCCGACCCGAACGCGGGCAACCAGGCCAACCTGGTGCAGAACGCGATCGACCAGAAGGTCGACGGCATCGCGGTCACCCTCGCCAAGCCCGACGCCATGAAGGACGTCATCACCAAGGCGACCTCGGCGAACATCCCCGTCGTCGGTCTCAACTCCGGTGTGAGCGACTGGAAGAAGCTCGGCCTCATGGAGTTCTTCGGCCAGGACGAGACGGTGGCCGGCGAGGCGCTCGGCAACCGGCTGAACACGGAGGGCGCGAAGAAGGTCGTCTGTGTCATCCAGGAGCAGGGCAACGTCGGCCTCACCCAGCGCTGCGACGGCGTGAAGAAGACGTTCTCGGGCACGACGGAGACCCTGTACGTCGACGGCACCTCTCCGACCTCGGTCAAGTCCACGATCACCGCCAAGCTGAAGCAGGACACGGCCATTGACCACGTGGTCACCCTCGGCGCCCCCATCGCGCTGATCGCCGTGCAGTCGGTGTCCGACGCGGGCAGCAAGGCGAAGATCGCCACCTTCGACCTCAACAAGGACCTGACCGGCGCCATCAGCAAGGGCACCATCGAGTTCGCCGTGGACCAGCAGCCGTACCTGCAGGGCTACCTGGCGGTCGACTCGCTGTGGCTCTACAAGAACAACGGCAACTACATGGGCGGCGGTGAGCAGCCGGTGCTGACCGGCCCGGCCTTCGTCGACAAGTCCAACGTCGACAAGGTCGCCGAGTTCGCCGCGAAGGGCACCCGGTGATCGGTATGAGTCAGCAGGCGCAGCCGGCGGTGGCCACACCGCCGGCCCCCGGCCCCAAGGAGAAGGACGGCCGGACCGCGCAACGGCCCCTGGCGTTGCGGCTCCTGGCCCGCCCGGAGGTGGGCGTCTTCCTCGGCGCCGTCGCGGTCTACGTCTTCTTCCTGGTCGCCGCACCGCCGGTGCGCGAGGCCAGCTCGATGGCGAACATCCTGTACCAGTCGTCCACCATCGGCATCATGGCCATCCCGGTCGCGCTGCTGATGATCGGCGGCGAGTTCGACCTCTCGGCCGGTGTCGCCGTGGTCACCTCGGCGCTGACCGCGAGCATGCTGGCCTACCAGCTGTCCATGAACGTCTGGGTGGGCGTGATCGCCGCGCTCGTCGTGTCGCTCGCCATCGGCTTCCTCAACGGCTGGCTGGTGGTCCGCACCGGACTGCCCAGCTTCCTGATCACCCTGGGCAGCTTCCTGATCCTGCAAGGTGTGAACCTCGCGGTCACCAAGCTGGTCACCGGCAACGTCGCCACCGACGACATCAGCAACATGGACGGCTTCGGCCAGGTCAAGGCGGTCTTCGCGTCGTCCTTCGACATCGGCGGCGTCCAGGTGAAGATCACCATCATCTGGTGGCTGGTTTTCGCGGCCATCGCGACCTGGGTGCTGCTGCGCACCAAGTACGGCAACTGGGTCTTCGCGGTGGGCGGCAACAAGGAGAGCGCCCGCGCGGTCGGTGTCCCGGTGAACTTCACCAAGATCTCGCTGTTCATGCTGGTCGGCCTCGGCGCCTGGTTCGTCGGCATGCACCAGCTGTTCTCCTTCAACACCGTGCAGTCCGGCGAGGGCGTCGGCCAGGAGCTGATCTACATCTCCGCGGCCGTCATCGGCGGCTGCCTCCTGACCGGTGGTGCCGGTTCGGCGATCGGCCCGGTCTTCGGCGCCTTCATGTTCGGCATGGTGCAGCAGGGCATCGTCTACGCGGGCTGGAACCCCGACTGGTTCAAGGCCTTCCTCGGCGTCATGCTGCTCGGCGCCGTCATGATCAATCTGTGGGTCCAGCGCACTGCGACCAGGAGGTGACCCGATGACAGACAACGCGAACGGAACACACGGTGCCATCCTCCAGGACACGGCGCCCGCCAAGGACGGCCCGATCGTCGAACTGCGCGGCACGGGCAAGTCGTACGGCAACATCCGCGCCCTGCACGGCGTCGACCTCAAGGTCTTCCCGAACCAGGTGACCTGCGTGCTCGGCGACAACGGCGCCGGCAAGTCCACCCTGATCAAGATCATCTCGGGACTGCACCAGCACACCGAGGGCGACTTCCTCGTCGACGGCGCCCCGGTCCGTTTCACCACCCCGCGCGAGGCCCTCGACAAGGGCATCGCCACCGTCTACCAGGACCTCGCCACGGTCCCCCTGATGCCGGTGTGGCGGAACTTCTTCCTCGGCTCCGAGATGACCAAGGGCCCCTGGCCCGTCCGCCGTCTGGACATCGCGAAGATGAAGGAGACCGCCGACCGCGAGCTGCGCAACATGGGCATCGTCCTGGACGACCTGGAACAGCCCATCGGCACCCTCTCCGGCGGCCAGCGCCAGTGCGTGGCCATCGCCCGCGCCGTCTACTTCGGCGCCCGCGTCCTCATCCTCGACGAGCCCACCGCCGCTCTCGGCGTCAAGCAGTCCGGTGTGGTCCTGAAGTACATCGCCGCCGCCCGCGAACGCGGCCTCGGCGTCATCTTCATCACCCACAACCCCCACCACGCCTACATGGTCGGCGACCACTTCAGCGTCCTGCGCCTGGGCACCCTCGAACTGAGCGCCGAACGCAGCGAGATCACCCTGGAGGAACTCACCAACCACATGGCCGGCGGCGCCGAGCTCGCGGCCCTCAAGCACGAGCTGTCCCAGGTCCGCGGCGTCGACACCGAGGAGCTCCCCGAAGAGGAGGACCTCACCGCGCCCGTGGCGACCGGTCCGGAAGGAAAGTCCTGACATGGCCAACCCGCTCGACCGCATCCGGGTCGGCTCCGCCCCCGACTCCTGGGGCGTCTGGTTCCCGGACGACCCCCGGCAGGTCCCCTGGGAACGCTTCCTCGACGAGGTCGCCGAGGCCGGCTACTCCTGGATCGAACTCGGCCCCTACGGCTACCTCCCCACCGACCCGGCCCGCCTGACCGACGAGATCGCCAAGCGCGACCTCAAGGTCTCCGCCGGCACCGTCTTCACCGGCATGCACCGCGGCCCCGCCGTCTGGGACTCCACCTGGGAGCATGTCAGCCAGGTCGCCGCGCTCACCCAGGCGATGGGTGCCCGGCACCTGGTGGTCATCCCCTCCTTCTGGCGGGACGACAAGACCGCCGAGATCCTGGAGCCGCAGGAGCTGACCGGCGAGCAGTGGGCCCACCTCACCAAGGGCATGGAACGGCTCGGCCACGAGGTGAAGGAGACGTACGGCCTGGACATCGTCGTCCACCCGCACGCCGACACCCACATCGACACCGAGGCACACGTCGAGCGCTTCCTCGACTCGACCGACACCGACCTGGTCAACCTCTGCCTGGACACCGGTCACTACGCCTACTGCGGCGGCGACAGCGTCAAGCTGATCGAGACCTACGGCGAGCGGATCGGCTACCTCCACCTCAAGCAGGTGGACCCGGCGATCCTGGCCGACGTCCAGGCCAAGGGGACCCCGTTCGGGCCGGCCGTGGCCCAGGGCGTGATGTGCGAACCGCCGGCGGGCGTACCGGAGCTGGGTCCGGTGCTGACGGCGGCGCAGCAGCTGGGCGTGGACCTGTTCGCCATCGTCGAGCAGGACATGTACCCCTGCGAGCCGGACCGGCCGCTGCCCATCGCGGTGCGCACCCGGAAGTTCCTGCGGTCCTGCGGCGCCTGAAGGCCGCATCCCCGGGCCGGGCGGAGCGATCCGCGCGGCCCCGCGCGCCCCGGCGGGTTCGGGAACACCCGCCGGGGCGCGCGCGTTTGCAGGGTGACGGGTTACGTACGTGACGACGGGGAGGCCGGCATGACCCACGACGAGACCTCGACCGACGCGGTGCTCCGCAAGGAGCGCTTCGGCGCGCTGCCGGAGCGGATCCGCCCCGAGGAGATGATCGAGACCAGGCCGGCCATCCAGCACGACCCGGACCGGGACACCTACGACCCGGACGAGTTCGCGGTCCGCTACGGCCTCTGAGCCGCCGGGGTCCGGACACGGGTTTGTGGTCGGCGGCGGCCTGCGACCCGCCGGGGCTCGGAGCGGGGCGTGGTCGGCGGTCTCCGAGGCGCTGGAGTCCGGTCGGGGCCGCGGTTCGCTACGGCCTCTGAAGCGCCGGTTCGCTACGGCCTCTGAAGCGCCGGGGTCCGGACGGGGCCTTGGCCGGCGGCGGCCTCCGAACCGTCGAGGCCCCGGGCGGGGCGCGGTCGGCAGCGGGTTCCCGGGTGTCGGGGTTCCGGGAGAGTCCGCGGTTTGTGACGCCTCCGGGCCGGTTTTTTGTTCGCCGCGCTCGCTAGGCCGCCGGGAGTTCGACCGCGCCGTGGGCGAGGAGGCTCTCGGCGCAGTCCAGGACTGTCTCCCGGGCCGGGCGGGGCTGCCAGCCGAGCAGCTGGGCCGCCTTCTCGGTGCTGTGCCGGTTGCGTCGGCCCAGGGCCGGGGTGATCTCCCGCAGCGCGGGGTCCCGGAAGCGGGCCGCGAGCCGTACCGCGAAGTCCGGGAGCCGACGGGTGGACACCTGCCGGCCGCGCTCGCCGAGCCCCTCCCGCAGCACCCGCGCCATCTCGGCCATCCACACGAACTCACCGGTGGCGAGGAAGCGTTCGCCCGCGGCGGCCGGTGCGGTCATCGCCCTCAGGTGGATGTCGACCAGGTCCCGGACGTCCACCACCTCCAGCCCGATCCGCGGCACCCCGGGCATCGCCCCGGAGAGCATCCGGGCGACGATCCCGACGGAACCGGCGGTCTTCGCCGTCAGCACCGGCCCGAACACGGCCCCCGGCAGCACGGTGGCCAGCTCGGTCGGCCCGTCGTACCCGCGCATGAACTCCCAGGCCGCCAGTTCGGCCAGGGTCTTCGACCGCCGGTAGGGGATCAGCGTCGGATCCTCCGGATCGGTCCACAGCGTCTCGTCGGTGACGCCCTCCGAGGCGTACGACGACGGGCTCGCGGCGTTCGCGGCCGACGTCATCACCACCCGCCGCACCCCCGCCGCGCCGGCCGCGCGCAGCACGCGCAGGGTGCCGTCCCGGGCCGGGGTGACCAGATCGGACGAGCCCGCGGTCACGCCCAGCGGCGAGGCCACGTGGAGCACCCGGTCGACGCCCTTCATCGCCGCGTCCCAGCCGTCGTCTGCGGTGAGGTCGGCGACGGCGAAACCCAGCCGCCCGGCCGGGTCCACGACGGTCGAGACGGCGTCGACGACCGCCCGCTCACGGCCCGGGGCCCGCACGGTCGTCCGGACGTCGTAACCGCGCTTCAGCAGTTCGGCGACGCACCAGCCGGCGATGTAGCCGGTGCCACCGGTCACCAGAACGAGTTCGGGCATGACTGACCTCCACGGATGCTCAGGGATGTGCCAGAATCGGCAATGAAGCGGAGACCCCTCCGGTACGTCTTTCAACGTACCGGAGGGGTCTCCGGATAGCAATTCACTTCGGACGGACGCCTGACACCGTGAACCCGCAGCCCTCGAAGCCGGTCCGGAAGGACGCCCGCGACAACCGGGACCGGATCCTCGCCGTCGCCCGCGCGGAGCTCGCCGTCTCCGCCACGGCCTCGCTCTCCGCGATCGCCCGCAAGGCCGGCGTCGGCATCGGCACGCTCTACCGCCACTTCCCGACCCGGGAGGCGCTGATCCTGGAGCTGTACCGGCACGACCTCCAGCACCTCATCGACCTGGCGCCGAAGCTGCTGGCGGCCCATCCGCCGCTGGAGGCCCTGCGCCGCTGGTTCGACGAGGTCGCCCACTACGGCCGGCTCAAGTTCGGCGTCTCCGAGATCATCCACGCGGCGACCGGCGGCGGCGCCGACGACCCGATGTACGGGCCGTTCGTGCACGCCGTCTCCGTCCTGCTCGACGCGGGTGCGGCGGACGGCACGGTCAAGCCCGGCATCGATCCGGAGGACGTCCTCCTCCAGCTCAGCGTGTTGTGGCGGATCGACCCGGCGCGCGGCGACGCCGGGGCGCGTGCGGCGCGGATCCTCGGGCTGATCGTGGACGGGCTGCGGACCGTGTGACGAAAAGGGCGGCGGGGCGGGCCGCCGGGACCGCGTGCTCGGTCCCGGTGTCCCGCCCCGCCGCCGTGCGCGGGGTCAGGCTCCGCGCACCTCCGCGATCGTCACCGGACGGTGCTCGCGCAGAGACAGGGTGCAGGCCTCGGCGATCCAGCCCGCCTCCAGGGCGTCCTCGACCGTGCAGGGGGAGGGCCGGGTGCCGGCGACGACCTCGGTGAACGCGGTCAGCTCGGCGCGGTAGGCGGCCGTGAAGCGGTCCATGAAGAAGTCGTGCGGGGTGCCCGCGGGGAAGGTCACGCCCGGCTCGACCGAGCGCAGCGGGAGCTTGTCCTCCAGGCCGACGGCGATCGAGTCCTGGAAACCGTGGATCTCCATACGGACGTCGTAACCCCGGGCGTTGTGGCGGGAGTTGGAGACCACCGCGATGGTGCCGTCGTCCAGGGTGAGGATCGCGCCGGTGGTGTCGGCGTCGCCCGCCTCCTTGATGTAGTCGGCGCCCCGGTTGCCGCCGACCGCGTACACCTCGGTGACCTCTCGGCCGGTCACCCAGCGGATGATGTCGAAGTCGTGCACCGAACAGTCCCGGAAGATGCCACCGGAGACGGCCACGTAGGCGGCCGGCGGCGGGGCCGGGTCCAGGGTCGTGGAGCGCACGGTGTGCAGCTTGCCGAGCTCACCGCTCTGCACGGCGGCCCGGGCGGCGACGAATCCCGCGTCGAAGCGCCGGTTGTAGCCGATCTGGATCGGCACGCCCTTGCCCTGGACGGCCTTGAGCACCTCGACACCGTCACTCATGTGCTTGGCGACGGGCTTCTCGCAGAACACCGGGATGCCCGCCTCGACACCGGCCAGGATCAGCGCGGGATGGGCATCGGTGGCGGCGGCCACCACGATGCCGTCCACCCCGGCGGCCAGCAGCGCCTCCGGCGAGTCCACGACCTCGGCCCCGAACTTCTCGGCGGCGGCCTTGGCCGCGTCCGCGAACGGATCGGTGAAGACGAGCGACTCGACGCTGTCGAGCCCGGAGAGAGTCTCGGCGTGAAAGGCGCCGATCCGGCCGAGGCCGAGGATTCCAATACGCATGGGGGTGTAACTCCTTGAGATTGACGCGCCCCGTCAGGGGCGCGGGGCTCTGTCCATATGCGGCTACCGCCGCGTGGGCGCGACCAGCCACGACGCAGCCGTAGACGACTGACAACAAACCGTGGCAAATCCTTAGTCGAGACCCCCCAACACGTTCTGATCCCAGTCGATCACCGACCCGGTGACCACGCCCGACCGCTCCGACAGCAGAAAGACCACGAAGTCGGCGATCTCGCCCGGCTGCCCCAGCTTCCCCATCGGAAGCCTCGCCGCAGCCTCCTCCCGCCAGTCGTCCCCCGCCCCGTGGAACGCCCGCTGTGTCGCGTCCTCGCCCTCCGTCGCCGTCCAGCCGATGTTCAGGCCGTTGATCCGCACCCGGTCCCACCGGTGGGCGTGCGCGGCGTTGCGGGTCAGGCCGATCAGCCCGGCCTTCGCGGCGACGTACGGCGCGAGGAACGGCTGCCCGCCGTGCGCCGACGAGGTGATGATGTTGACGATCGTGCCGGGCGCCTTGCGCGCGACCATGTCGGCGACCGCCGCCTGCATCGCGAAGAACGGCCCCTTGAGGTTGATCGCGATGTGCTCGTCGAACAGCTCGGGCGTGGTGTCCAGCAGGGTGCCCCGGGAGGTGAGCCCCGCCGAGTTGACCAGGCAGTCGATCCGGCCGTACGCCTCGACGACCTCGGCCACCGAGGACCTGGCCCGGTCGGCGTCGGAGAGATCGGCCCGGACGTACATCGCGGTGCCGCCGGCCGCGGCCAGCTCCGCCACCAGAGCCTCGCCGGGCTCCGGGCGGCGGCCCGTCACGGCCACGGTCGCGCCCTCGCGGACCGCGGCCCGCGCGATGGCCGCGCCGACACCCTGGCTGCCGCCGTTGACGAGGACGACCTTGTCGTCGAGAAGTCCCATGGAGTGTCCCGGCCCTTCAGCTCTCGCGCCGGGTGGCGGCCGCCCGCAGCTCGTCCCGCAGCGTCCGGGTCTGCCAGCCCTCGCGCAGCGCCCGCCGCACCAGGTCCGCCTGGGAGGGCGGTGCCATGCCGTCGACCGGCGGGTCGCTGTCCAGGTTGGTCGGGAACGGGTAGCCCTCGGCGCTCGCGGCGACGACGTGCTCCAGCCACGACTCGGCCGCCCCCTCCGACCGGCGCCGGCGCAGCACCGGGTAGACCGCGTTGGCCACCGCCTCCCGGTCCACGCTCTCCATCGCCCGCCCGAAGGCCGAGGACACCTGGAGCAGGTTGGCCATCCGGCGGACGTCGACGGTCCGGTTGGTGCCGGCCGCGTGGAACACCGCCGGGTTGAAGAACGCCGCGTCCCCCTTGGCGAGGGGCAGCTGCACGTGCCGGGCCTTGAAGTAGTCCCGGAACTCCGGCAGCCGCCAGGCGAGATAGCCCGGCTCGTAGGTCTGCGAGTACGGCAGGTACATCGTCGGCCCCGACTCCACCGGCATGTCGCAGTGCGCGACCGCGCCCTGGAGGGTCAGCACGGGGGAGAGGCGGTGCACATGCGCGGGGTAGGCCGCCGCGGTCTCGTCGGAGAGGAAGCCGAGGTGGTAGTCGCGGTGCGGGAGCTGGGCCGCGCCGCCCGGGTTGACCACGTTGACCTGCGAGGTGATCTGGTAGCCGGGGCCCAGCCAGGCGCGGGAGACCAGGGCCACGATGTCGTTGGCGTAGTAGTCGGCGAACGCCTCCGGGTCGTAGAGCGCGGCCTTCTCCAGGGCGTTCCAGACCCGTTCGTTGGCCCCCGGCTTCGCGAAGTGGTCGCCGGCTCCCGCACCGGACTCGTTCTGCTCCTTGATCAGCGCCTCGAACACCGAGGTGGCCCGGTCGACGACCTTCGGGTCGGGGAACGCGCCCTTGAAGACGAGGACACCGGGGCCGTCGGTGAGGGCACGGACCAGCTCGGTGCGCACCGCGTGGGGCACCTCGGCGGTGCGCAGCCGCTCGCTGTCGTAGACGAGGACGTTGTCCTCGACGGCCGAGGCGTGCGGGTAGTCGGCCGGGTCGGTGGTCCGCTCGACCAGTGCGCGGAAGGTGTCGAGGTCGCAGTCCTGCTGCGAGAGCCAGGCACGGCCCTGTTCGGCGGCGAGGGACATCGGTGTCCTTCTTTCGGTCACGGTCACGGCCACGGTCAAGGCCAGGGGGCACGGCCACGGGATCGGCCGGGTTCTGTCATTCTTGTCAGCACAAACCCCTCGAACAACCAGCAGCGAGCCATCAAAAACCCCTCAAGGAGCCAGGTCGTGGGCCATCCCTTCCCGATCCGTGAGATCGCACGACAGGCAGGTCTCAGCGAGGCCACCGTGGACCGTGTGCTGAACGGCCGGGGTGGGGTCCGGGAGAGCACCGTGCGGGAGGTGCGGCAGGCGATCGCCGATCTGGACCGGCAGCGCACCCAGGTCCGGCTGATGGGCCGTACCTTCATGGTCGACATCGTGATGCAGGCGCCCGAGCGGTTCACCACCGCCGTGCGCGGCGCGCTGGAGGCCGAGCTGCCCTCGCTGCACCCGGCGGTGGTGCGCTCCCGGTTCCACTTCCGGGAGACCGGTCCGGTCGAGGAGCTGGTACGGACCCTGGACCGGATCGCCCGCCGGGGCTCGCAGGGGGTGATCCTCAAGGCGCCGGACGTCCCCGAGGTCACCGCCGCCGTCGGCCGCCTGCGCTCGGCGGAGATACCGGTCGTCACCCTGGTCACCGACCTGCCCGCCAGCGGCCGGCTCGCCTACGTCGGCAGCGACAACCGGGCGGCCGGCGCCACCGCCGCCTATCTCATGGGCCAGTGGCTCGGCGACCGGCCCGGCAACGTCCTCACCAGCCTCAGCAGCGGCTTCTTCCGCAACGAGGAGGAGCGCGAGATGGGCTTCCGCAGCGTCATGCGGGCCACCCACCCCGAGCGCGCGCTGGTGGAGATCGCGGAGGGGCAGGGGCTGGACGCCACCCAGTACGACCTGGTCCGCGCCGCCCTGGAACGCGACCCGGAGATCCGCGCGGTCTACTCGATCGGCGGCGGCAACATCGCGACCCTGCGCGCCTTCGCCGAACTGGGCCGGGAGTGCGCCGTGTTCGTCGCCCACGATCTCGACCACGACAACACCCGGCTGCTGCGGGAGCACCGTCTGTCCGCCGTCCTCCACCACGACCTGCGCCAGGACATGCGGGAGGCGTGCCACCTGGTGATGCGCGCCCAGGGCGCGCTGCCCCCGGCGGGCCCGAGCCTGCCGTCGGCGATCCAGGTGGTCACGCCGTACAACATGCCGACGGCACGCTGAAAGCGGTCACAGGTCGGCGGTCAAAGGTCGGCGGTCACAGGTTGATCGCGTACGCCTTGCGCAGCGTCTCGTGCACCGTCCAGGTCGTACGGTCGCCCGCGCGCAGGACGGCCAGGTCCCCGGGGCCCACCGTGAACGTCGGCCCGCCCTCGACCTCGATCGTCGCCGAGCCGCTGACCACCACGAACAGCTCGTCCGCCTCGGTGTCGGTGACCACCCCCGGGGTGATCTGCCAGATCCCGCGGATCCGGGTCCCGTCGGCCGACTCCCACACCACCTTCCCGGTGACCTCGGGCGTGCCGGAGACGATCTGCGCCGGGTCGAGCGGGTCGGGTTCGAGTTCGGCGTCGGGGATGTGCAGGGCGAAGCTGTGCGTCGTCATACGGCGACCCTAGCGAGCCCGGCGGGGCCAAGGCCGTGGACAGGGTGTGGGGCATCCGGCCTGATGGGAGGACACTTCGTCGGTCCGTGCTCCGTCCGTGCTCCGTCCCGGCGGGGCCCGGGCGGGGTGGCGGGCGGGCCCGCCCGGGGTGATCGTGGAGGGCATGGCCGACCCCACGGCGACCGTCGCCCAGCCACGCTCGCACGACACCCGTGAGGCCGTCCTGTTCGGCGGGGTGTACGGCGCCGTGCTGGCCTGCTCGATGGTGGCCGCGCTCACCCAGTACGGCCACACCTCCGCCGCCAGCCGCCGCTACGACGCCGTCTGGCTGGTCGTCACCGCCTGCGCCTCCGCCCTGGCGCACGGCTACGCCCACTACATCGCCGAGCGCGCCCCGCACCGCCGTTGGGACGTGCTGCGCACCCTGGCCGACGAGTGGCCACTGGTGGTGGCCGTGCTGCCCACGGTCTTCCTGCTCGCGGGCGCGGGCTGGGGCTGGTGGCCGCCGAAGGGCGTCGAGTACCCGGCGTTCGCCCTGAACATCGTCATCCTGTTCGGCCTCGGGCTGGTCACCGCCCGCTGGTCCGGACGGAGTTGGCCGGCCGCCGTGCTCATCGGCATGGTGGACGCGTGCCTCGGGGTGATCGTGGTGGTCGCCAACGCGCTCATCAAGTAGAACCGGCGGCAGACCCGGCAACAGACCCGGTTCATTGAACGGTAAACGGGTTTACGATCACTCATGGTCACTGTTCCTCCGGGCAAGGAGCCGGTATGACAACCGAAGACGCGGTCACCGCGGAGGCCGTCGGCAGTCTGGGCGGCACCGACGACGCCCGGCTGCGCACACTCCTCACCTCGCTCATCCGCCATCTGCACGCCTTCGCGCGGGAGACCCGGCTGACGCAGCGCGAGTGGGAGACGGCGGTCGAGTTCCTCACCGCGACCGGCCAGACCTGCACGGACACCCGGCAGGAGTTCATCCTGCTCTCCGACGTTCTCGGGCTGTCGATGCTCGTCGAGACCATCAACGGGCACAGCGACCCCGGCAGCACCGAGTCGACCGTGCTCGGCCCCTTCCACATGACCGAGTCCCCGGTGCGCGCGCTCGGCGCCGACATCGACCTGGTGGGCGGCGGCGAACCCTGCGTGGTCAGCGGCGTCGTCCGCGCCGCCGACGGCACCCCGCTGCCCGGCGCGGTCCTGGACGTGTGGCAGGCCGATCCGCAGGGCTTCTACGACGTGCAGCAGCTCGACGTCCAGCCGCCGGGCAACGGCCGCGGCCTGTTCACCGCCGACGCCGAGGGCCGCTTCTGGTTCCGCACCTGTGTGCCCAGCGCCTACCCGATCCCCACCGACGGCCCGGTGGGCGTGCTGCTGAAGGCCACCGGCCGGCACCCCTACCGGCCCGCCCACATCCACTTCATCGTCTCCGCCGAGGGACACCAGCCGGTCACCACGCACATCTTCGTCGCCGGCGGCGACTACCTGGACTCGGACGCGGTGTTCGCGGTCAAGGAGAGCCTGGTGAAGGACTTCGTACCGACCGACGACCCGTCCCTGGCCGCGGAGTTCGGGGTGCCGAACCCGTTCCGGCACGCCCGCTTCGACCTCGTGCTGGAGCGCTCGTGAACCCCTTCGACTCCTTCGACTTCGTTTACGAGACGAGGCCCGCCCGGGTCGTCTTCCGGCCCGGTGCCGCGCTGACCGCGACCGCCGAGGAGGCCCGGCACCTCGGGCTGCGGCGGCTGCTGGTGCTCAGCGGCGAACGTGGCGCGGACACGGCGCGGGCGGTCGCCGACTCGCTCGGCCCGGCCTGCGCGGGCCTGCACACCGGGGCCCGGATGCACGTTCCCGTGGAGGTCGCCGACCGGGGCGTCGAGGCGGCCCGGGCCGCGGGTGCCGACGGCTGTGTGGCGGTGGGCGGCGGCTCGGCCATCGGCCTCGGCAAGGCCATCGCCCTGCGCACCGGCCTGCCGCTGATCGCGGTGCCCTCCACCTACGCCGGTTCCGAGATGACCCCGGTCTGGGGCCTGACCGAGCACGGCGCCAAACGCACCGGCCGCGACCCCGTCGTACTGCCCCGCAGTGTCGTCTACGACCCCGAGCTCACCCTCTCCCTGCCGGTCCCGCTCGCGGTGACCAGCGGGATCAACGCCCTCGCCCACGCCGTCGAGGCGCTGTACGCCCCCGACGGCTCGCCGCTGGTCGCGCTGATGGCCGAGGAGGGCGTCCGGGCGATGGCGGGCGCGCTGCCCGAGGTCGCCGCCGCGCCCGACGCCGTACCGGCCCGCGCCCGCGCCCTGTACGGCGCCTGGCTGTGCGGGGCCTGCCTCGGCGCCACCACCATGGGCCTGCACCACAAGCTGTGCCATGTCCTCGGCGGCACGTTCGGGCTGCCGCACGCCGAGACGCACACCGTCGTGCTGCCGTACGCCCTCGCCTTCAACGCGGCGGCCGTGCCGGAGGCTGCCGCCGCGGTGGCGCGTGCGCTGGCGGTGGACGACGCGCCGGGCGCCCTGCAGGAGTTGGCCGGTGGGCTCGGCGCACCTCGTTCGCTGGCCGAACTCGGTCTGAAGGAAGCGGACTTGGTTGTGGCCGCTGAGCAGGTTGCGGGGCAGGCCTATGCCAATCCGAGGGCCGTCACGGAGGAGGACGCGCTGGGTGTGCTGCGGGCGGCTTATGAGGGCAGGTCTGTTCGGTGCGGTGACTTCGCCTGAGTGGTGACCCGTGGGGCGGTGGGGGCTGGTCGCGCCCGCGCGGCGGAGCCGCATATCGATAGGGCCCCGCGCCCCTGACGGGGCGTTCAGCGCACCGTTCGTACGCCGTCGAGGGCGATGCCCATCACGCGGTCGCGCTGGGTGGTGTCCTCGAAGGCCGTCGCCGCGATGCCCGAGACCATCCGCAGCAGGTCGCCGATCTCCATGTCGGTGCGGACCACGCCTGCCTTCTGGGCCCGCTCCAGGAGTGGGCCGCCGGCCGCGTACATGGAGTCCCGGCAGGCGGAGAAGATCTCCGACTCGTCGTTGAGGGCCTCCCGGACCGCCCGCTTGGTGACCATGTAGCCGGTGAAGCGGTCCAGCCAGGAGGTCAGTGCCTGCCACGGATCCAGTTCGGACAGTTCCACGGCTGCCCGGCACAGGGCGTTGACCTCGTCCGCGTAGACGCTCTCGAAGAGGTCGCGACGGGTCGGGAAGTTCCGGTAGAGGGTGCCGATGCCGACTCCGGCGCGGCGGGCGACGTCCTCCAGGGAGACGTCCGCGCCGTGCTCCGCGAAGGCCTCGCGGGCGGCCGTGATCAGGGCGTCGTAGTTGCGGGCCGCGTCCTTACGGTGCGGTCTGCGGGACGCGACGATCTCACTGACGGGGAAAGGGCCGGGGGCCGTCACTGTTGCCTCCTGGGGGACCGAAGGTGAACCGGAGGGTTTCCTCGACTTCGGTTGAAGCGGAGGGTTGCCTCCAGTAGAGTGGAGGAGTACCTCCACTTTAGCAGTGCGGAGCGGCACCGCCATGGCCGGACGCGGCCCGGTGTCTCCTTCCCGCACGCTCACCGACATTTCCCTCACCCTTCCCTCCGTTCCGATTTCGGAGAGGTCCTTCATGCCCCGGAAGTCCACCCGCCTCACCTTCGCGGTCCTCGCGACCGGTGCCGGCGTGTTCTCCATGCTCCAGTCGCTGGTCGCACCGGCCCTGCCGACCGTCCAGCACGCTCTGAACACCTCGCAGTCCACCGCGACCTGGGTGATGACGGCGTACCTGCTGTCCGCCTCGGTCTTCACCCCGATACTCGGCCGCGTCGGCGACCTGGTCGGCAAGAAACGCACCCTGGTCGCCGTCCTGCTGGCCGTCCTGGCCGGCTGTCTGGTCGCCGCCCTCGCGCCGAACATCGGCGTCCTGATCATCGCCCGGGTGATCCAGGGCATCGGCGGCGCCCTGTTCCCGCTCTCCTTCGGCATCATCCGGGACGAGTTCGCCCCGGGCGAGGTCAGCGGCAGCATCAGCAACCTGTCCGCGGTGATCGCGGCCGGCGGCGGCGTCGGCATCGTGGCCGCCGGTCCCATCGTCTCGGCGCTCGACTACCGCTGGCTGTTCTGGATCCCGGTCGCCGTCGTCGCGGTGACCGTCCTCATCGCCGCCCGCTACGTCCCCGAGTCGCCCAAGAGGGCCGAGGGCAGCGTCAGTTGGCTCGGCGCGGGGCTGCTCTCCGCCTGGCTGGTGGCGCTGCTGCTGCCGCTGAGCCAGGCCGGGCAGTGGGGCTGGGGCTCGGCGAAGGTACTCGGCCTGTTCGGCCTCGCCGTCGTCCTGTTCGCCGTCTGGCTGCTGACCGAGTCCCGCTCGGCCACCCCGCTGATCGACCTGCGCGTGATGCGGCTGCCCGCCGTCTGGACCACCAACGCGGCCGCCCTGCTCTTCGGCGCCGGAATGTACGCGATCTGGTCCTTCCTGCCCGGCTTCGTGCAGACCCCCGGCACGGCCGGCTACGGCTTCGGCGCCACCGTCACCGAGTCCGGCCTGCTCATGCTGCCGATGCTCATCGCCATGTTCCTCTCCGGCATCCTCGGCGGCCGCCTCGAACCCCGCGTCGGCGCCAAGGCGCAGCTCACCGCGGGCGCCGCGCTCGGTGCACTGGCCTGCGGCTTCCTCACCCTCTGGCACGACGAGCGGTGGCAGATCGGTGTCGTCGCGGGCCTGTTCGGCCTCGGCATCGGCCTGGCCTTCGCCTCGATGGCCAACCTGATCGTCGGCAGCGTGCCGCCCGAGCAGACCGGCGCCGCGACCGGTATGAACGCCAACATCCGCACCATCGGCGGCTCCATCGGCGCCGCGCTCACCAGCGTCCTGGTCACCGGCCGGCTCCAGTCCTCCGGGCTGCCCTACGCCTCCGGCTACACCCACGCCTGGGCCCTGCTCACCCTGTTCTGCCTGACGGCCGCCGGAGCGGCGCTCCTCGTCCCGGTCCGCCGTACGAACCGCGTCACCACCCCGGCCACGGAGCGGTCGGCGGCAGCACCCGTACGCGTGCGGTAGTGTTGACCTGCGTGATCACGCGGAAACCCACCGCGTGACTCCGCAGCGGGACGTGGCGCAGCTTGGTAGCGCACTTGACTGGGGGTCAAGGGGTCGCAGGTTCAAATCCTGTCGTCCCGACGCTGTTCACCAGCGGGTCTGCCGGAAACGGCAGGCCCGCTGGATGCGTTCATGTGACACGTGATGGCGGCGTGATGGCAAGCCCTGACCGTCTCGGCGTCCGGTCTCAAGCCGCCCGGTCTTCTGATGCCTGGCCGGTGTGGTGGTGTTTGCGGTTGGCGCGAGTGAGGGCCTTGTCGATGGCGGTGACGGCGTCGCGGGCGGCGTGGGGCAGCAGGTGGCCGTAGAGGTTGACCATGGTCGACAGAGTCGAGTGACGCAGGTCGTGGACGCCGATTCGGCGCGGGCCGCTCTCCTCGGGGCACCGGTGCAGCTCGGGCAGGACGCCGTGCGCGCGGAGCGGGGAGCTGTCCGGCTGGCAGACACCAGAGCGGCCGCAAATGCCCACGGGCCGCGCCCGGAAGGGGCCTTGCGCTCTTCGTAGGTAAAGCCTATCTGCTGTCCCCGTGCCGTCCGATGCGGCATCGTCTCGTGTAGCAGAGAGAATGCGGCGTTACCGAGCCTTACCCGAGCGCCGGCACTGCTGGGCATCGGGACAACGCCGGGATCACGGACATGCCATCATGGTGCTCATGGGGGACATGAATCTCACCTTTGACGACGGCTCGGTGGTGCGCCTGCACCTCACCCCGGTCGTCAAAGACACTGCCGAATCTGCTCGACCAACGCCTGCAAAGCAGACCGGTGCGAAGGCTCCGCTTGAGCTACCGCCGGACTTCGGAGTCGCGCAGCCCGTCAGTGTTCCGGCACGTGCGGCAGAAGCACTCACGCGAGGGGGCGAAGCGCTCGTGGAAGCACTCCACCCGTTGGGTGGTGTGCTGGACGGGATCCACCAGTCGTTCGCGGGTTCTGTCCAGCGCCCGGACGAGGTGACTGTGGAGTTCGGGGTGACGCTCGGCAGCGATCTGAGTCTCGGGATCTTCTCGGGCAAGGGGGAGGCGAGCTTCACTGTCTCGGCGAGCTGGAACTTCACTAGCGCCACGGATACCGCTCCGATCACGCAGCCCTCGCTTCCCGCGAACGAGACGACTGCTCCCATCGTCTCTTGAGGGAACTCCGCGGCGTGCTGTCTTCCCCATTGATGTCCTCGCAGAGTGACGCGGCGCTTCGCCGCGCGTTCGTCTCCGTGCTCGGGCCGGACGGCAGTTGCGTTGGAGCAGCTGTTCTCGTGGGCGATTCTCTGGTTCTCACCTGCGCCCATGTTGTCAACAGCGCACTGGGACGGGGCTACTTTGAGACGGCCACGCCGGGACCAGGGGACGTCGTTCGCCTGAGAATGCCCCATGTGGACCCTGACCGGGAACTGTCCGGTCGTGTCGATCACACGATGTGGCGCCCGCCAAGGCCGTATGCATCGGCCGAGCATCAGGCCTCCGCTGCCGGGACATTCCCGTATTTCGGTGATCTGGCAGTGCTCCGACTCGGCGAACCTGCTCCCGATGGCGCGGAGGTGGCGCCCTTCCTGCCCGAAGGGGACGGGCAGGAGGTCACCGCCCTGTGGGCGAGCGGCAACACCGCAACGACTCTCCGTGCGCTGCCGCGTGCTGTCGCCGAGCCGTGGATCGTGCTCGATGTCGTGGCGGGTTCGGTGTACGCCGGGTACAGCGGCGGGCCGCTCTGGGACCGAGGCCGTGAAGCGGTGGTCGGCATCGTCGTCGCCACCCACTTGACGGCCGGACGGGCGGTATCAGGGTCCGCGGAAACCCTCTACGCGATCGGGCTTCCCGCGATCGAGGCCGAGCTTCCAGAACTTCCGCCGCTGGCCGCACCCATGGCTGGACACGGCAGGCAGCAGATGCTGCAGATCCTCGAGCAGCTCCTTCCAGGCAGCCAGTCAGTGCGCGCATGTGAGGAGAGGCTGTCCGGCAAACTGCGTAGGGAGTCGGAGCGCGAGGCAGCGGACTGTCATAGGCTGCTCACGCTCGCCGTCGGAGTGCGCCGTGGTGTACCGGAACTGTTGGACGTGGTCCGGGAGCACTTGGCGGATAGGGGAGCCCAGGAGGACAACGCTCGTTACAGCGAGCTTGTGAGCGTGGCACGTACCGTGAGCTCGCGGGAGATACTCACCGCGCAGCAGCGCCGAGACCTGGTGGGTCTTCTGACGCACTGCCACAACAGCGATCCGCCGGAGCTCATGCGCTCTGTGCTTCCGTATGCGGACAGTTACCCGCCGGTGTCCGGACTGGTCGATGTCACCGATCTCCTGGAGGCGTACGACCCACCCGCTGGCCAACGGATGCCACCACTGTTGCAAGCGGTCGTCCGGATTGCTCTGGCGGAGCTTTCCGAAGGAAGTCCCGTGGCGGAAGACCTTGACGCGTGGGTGGCCAGGGTGGCACGCCGACTGGGTATACCTCTGGCAGCCGTCGAACAGTTCCGCGAAGACATCCGTCCGAAGGTCCTTGACCTTCACGCTCTCGCGGGGCCCCGTGTCCAGGTTGAGTTGCTGCCGCTTTCTCATGGCCATCGCTTCACCTACCAGATCTGGGTCTGGAACGGCGACGGTCGTCACGAGGTGGTGGCAGTACAGGACTCCGAGGTGTCCAGTGAGCAGGTGGTCGAGGGCATCCGGACCGTGTTGCGTAACGAGGTGCACGAATATGCGGACCAGGCGTTGGTGGAGTTCTTCCTGGCGCCTGCCTGGCTGCGGCTCGAGGTCGACACGTGGCAAGTGACCGGCAACGAGGACGACGGCGACTTCTTTCTCGGTATCAGCCGCCCAGTGGTCCTGCGTAGCTCCGGACGAACACGCGAGACGTACGCCCGCTGGAAGCGCCGAACCGAAGCCCTCCCGTCTTCTCACCCGCTCGTCCTTGACCAACGCTGTACGTCATCCATCGTCGCCCAGGCACAGTTGGAGGCGACACCGGATGCCGGCGTTGTCATCCTGTGCTGTGAACAGCAGCATCAAAGCCGCCTGCTCCGGCAGTGTCTCCAGGCCGGCGTGCCGACCGTTCTGTGGCACCGGCAGAATCACGACACGGACACTGCCAAGCGGCTTCTGGAACTCCTCCAGGGGGTCCAGCACGCAGACCTTCCCGAGACGGTACGCCTGGAACGGGCCAGAGCGTTGGCAGACCCCGACTGCTTGACCCACCACGGTCACCGCCTGTCGCTTCTGTACGACGGACCGGACCATAGGCCACCGCCGCTTGCCCCCGATGCCTGGGCGCTCACACAGCCCTGAATCGCCATGTCAAGGAGAGCGACCGTGTCGCACAGCGCAGCGTCCTCGCAGGATCCCGGCTCCGCAGCGGAGGACTGGTGGGTATTCCGTGGGCCCGCTGAACTGCCCGAACCGCCGCCCTGGCGGAATCTTGGAGGTTCCCCACGGCCATCGGGGATGCAGCAGTACCTGTTGAGCCCGGAGCATGTGGCGGTGGTCAATGCCGCACTGCACCTGCGCCGTCCGCTGCTGGTCACCGGGCGTCCGGGGACAGGCAAGAGTTCTCTCGCAGGTGCCGTGGCCGAGGATCTCGGACTGGGCGATGTGCTTCGCTGGCCGGTCAACAGCCGCTCGACGCTCGATGATGCCCTCTACCGGTACGACGCGGTGGGCCGGTTGCGCGAGGCGTCGATGGAACGCGAGAGGCGTCTCGCTCGCAGTGCGCCAAGAAGGCTGAGGCACCGCGCCAGGGGCCGGCATTCGGACATCGGGGACTACCTGCGGCTCGGCCCTCTCGGCACGGCGCTCGCCGCCACGGACCGCCCGCGGGTTCTGCTCATCGACGAGCTCGACAAAGCAGACATCGACCTCCCCAACGATCTTCTTGTGGTGCTGGAAGAAGGCAAGTTCGAGATCCCCGAACTTGCCCGGCTACCCGAAGAACAACAGAGCGTCAATGTACTGGTCACCGGGAGCAGGAAACGCGTCCAGGTGCGCCGGGGAACCGTAGCGTGTACACATTTCCCAATCGTGATCATGACAAGCAATGGGGAAAGGGACTTTCCGCCTGCTTTCCTCCGTCGTTGTGTACGGCTCGACCTGCAGGATCCCGACGAGAACAAGCTGCGCGAAATCGTCCGGCTCCATCTGGGCGACGAGGCCCTCGACGATGCCGAAGACCTCATCCAGAACTTCCTGCAGAGGGCTGCCACACAGACCCTCGCGACCGATCAGCTCCTGGCAGCAGTGCACCTTCGTCTCACCGGAGCCGATTTGAGCCGAGAGCAGTTGGTCAACACCGTGATGCATCGTCTTGACGAAATCTTCCCCGGATGATCGACCGTTTCCGCCGAATCCTGGACGACCTCGGTCATCCGCTTGACGGTGCGGAGTTGCTGGACCTGCTCCTGCTTGCCCGCACCATCACGGGGAACGGGAAGGACGTTGCACAGGCTTCGGCGGCGGACGAGGGAGACAACGTCGCTCCCCAATTCGAACCACCCGTGTCCGACTCGGATGTCGAACACATGGATGACTCCGCGGATTCCCCCGGCGCGGACCCGGAGCCAGCGCGAGAGCAGGAGCCGGGACAGGTGCCGGAGCAGCGCCGTCTGCTCTTTCCGGACGCCAGAGCGACAGCCCCGTCTGGGGGTGCGGCTGCGCACGTGGTGAGAGTTCCGGGGCCGCGTTCGATACCTGGCGCGCATCACCTGATCCGATCACTGCGGCCGCTGAGGGCGTACCGGGACGACCCGCACCGCCCGGCCGTCGATGTGGAGGCCACGGTCCGGCTCGCTGCCGAGTCGGAGAGCTTTGATGTGGTGCTGCGTCCCACACGCGAGCTGCAGAACGCCGCGGTTCTCCTGGCTGACGACTCCTCGTCAATGCGTGTGTGGCGGTCATTGCTGCCGGAAGTCCACCGCTTGCTGGAACGCAGCGGGATCTTCCGTACCGTCCACATCCGCAGGTTCTCTCCGCCAGATCTTGCCTGGGAGGCGCCTGGGCGACAACGCATGGGTGCCGGTCCGACGGTTACCCTCCTGCTGACGGACGGCGTACACCCGGCGTGGTCGAGTGCCGCCGTGGCCGCAGCCGTTGCAGGCCTGGGGACCCGCGGACCGCTTGCAGTCCTAACTCCGTTGCCTCAGCGGCTGTGGCGCGCGACCGCGTTCCAGCCCCAGCCGTACCTGTTCCGAGCAGCCCAACCGTTTCCCACGGTTCAGCAGCTCTTCATGCTGGACCCTCTGACCGAGGAGCGGCAGCTGCTTGCTCCAGGCCAGGTACCTTTGCCAGTCATCGGACTGTCGCCGTCCTCGCTCGGTTCATGGTCACAACTCGTGGCCAAGCCGAGTACGTCGCACCTGATCGACGCGGCGGTGCTTGACGCCGTCAGTCCGGACACACCAACGAAAGCAGAGCCCACTACCGGCACCGCTTCGCCGGACCGAATGATCGCCGCGTTCCGAGGGGCCTTCTCGCCACAGGCGTACAGGCTCGCGGTCCGCCTCTCCGCCATCAAGCCGCTCAGCCCCCCTCTGATGCAGCTCGTCCGTACCGCGACCCTGCCGGACGCCACCGCGACACATGTGGCCGAGGTACTGCTGAGCGGGCTGTTACGGCGCATGCACGACGACTCCGACACGCAGGGGCTGCCGGAGGCCCTGCACGGGCACGACCTGTACGACTTTCGCCCCGGTGTACGTGAGTTGCTGGCCTCTGGGATGAGCCGGGCTCAGACGCAGGAGGTCGCGGAGGCCGTGGGGCGCGCGCTCGCCCCCTATCTCGGCCGGCTGCCGGACTTCTCCGTGCTGACGCCAGGAATCAAGGGCACGATCAGGCTCTCGGACGAGGCATCGCCCTTCGCCGCTTTGGACGTCCCGAACACCACCCCTGAGCAGCCTCTTTCACTATCGGAGCCATCATCGGATGTCTCAGGCATGAGCTCCCGGGCGGAAGAGCGGCTCTCCGGACTCCCTGGCGTCGCGCTGGTCAAGGCATCGGCGAGAGCTGTCGCAGCTGGCATCCGCAACGGGTCGTTGATCCCCTTCCTGATCGAACAGCACCTTCTCGCTTATGGACGCAAACCGGGTCCCGCAGAGGTGCGAGCATGGGAGCGGTCCCTTCCGGCATTGGCGGCCGTGTTGACCGACGCCGACCTTGGTGATGTCCAGATGCTGGTCGAATACGCGCTGCCGAGAAGCACCGTGCGTGTCCAGGTGGTCCTGGCCGGCATGGAGCTCAGCGGGCTGGAGCCCTCGTACGTCTTGGTCGAACTGAAGGATTGGGTCGGTGCCGCGCCCGACGATGACAATCCAGACCTGTGCCGCGTGGACGGCAATTCTCACTACGTCCTCAATCCCCTGGAGTCGATGCGACGCTCATGTGAGTACCTGATCCAGTTCAATGAGGTGGCGCACCAGCATGTGCCGCGCGTCGCCGCCGCCGTCTATCTGCCGAATGCCACAGGACAGAGCGTGAACGGGCTGGCCGGAGAACGCGGGGACATCGGGGTCGGGCTGTTCACCGGGGAACGCCGCGGCGCGCTCCTCGACTTTCTGCGTGCGCGGTTCAGCGGCAGTCATCCCGGAGACCGCGCGGTCGACGAACTCGTGGCTGGGAAGATGGTCTCTCCGGCTGAGCTGTCCGCTGTAGCAGCGCAAGCGCTGAATGGGCGCAACCAATTCATCTTGCTGGGCGAACAGCAGATCGCGTACAGCGTGGTTCTGGACACCGTCCGCAAGGCACAACGGTCGGATCGCAAGGAAGTTGTCGTCGTCACCGGAGGGCCGGGGACAGGGAAGAGCGTGATCGCCCTGAAGCTGATGGGGGATCTGTACCAGCAGGGCGTGAGCGTCCTGCATGCATCCGGCTCGAAGTCGTTCACCCAGACCATGCGCAAGGTCGTGGGCGGCCGAAGCCGTCCGGTGGCGAACCTCTTCCGGTACTTCAACAGCTTCATGACGTCTGATCGGAACGCGATCGACGTGCTGATTTGTGACGAGGCACAACGGATGCGTGCCACCTCCGCTAATCGGTTTACCTCGGCTTCCCGTAGCCCGGAGCGGTCTCAGGTCGAAGAACTCATCGACGCGGCTCGCGTGCCCGTCTTCCTGCTCGACGAGCACCAGATCGTGCGTTCAGGGGAGATCGGCACGGTGGCGGAGATCGCAGCAGCGGCCAGGAGCATGGGACTGCCCGTCCACGTCGTGGAGCTGACAGACCAGTTCCGCTGTGGAGGGAGCGAGGCTTATCCGAACTGGGTGCGCAGACTTCTCGGCGTGGAGTCCGGGGGCGCCGTGCCTTGGGTACCGGATGGCCGGATGCAACTTCTCGTCGCGGATGGTCCGGAGGAGATGGAAGCGTTTCTCGCGGCCCGCCGCTCCGAAGGCTACAGCGCCCGTATGGCCGCGGGATATTGCTGGAAGTGGTCCCCCGAGCCGGAGAACGGTGACCCGCTCCCCCCGGACGTGGTGATCGGTGACTGGGCCCGGCCGTGGAATCTCAGAAGCGATCGGTCTGTTTCGTCGGCACCGCCTGCCGCACTGTGGGCAACCGATCCGGCGGGCTTCGGACAGGTGGGCACCGTCTACACGGCGCAGGGATTCGAGTACGACTGGAATGGGGTCATTCTCGGTCCCGACATGGTCTGGCGAGGAGACCGATTCGTCACGGACCGCACATCGTCGAGGGATCCGGAATTCACGAGGAAGTCGGTTTCGGACACAGACGCCGACCAGCTGATTCGCAACGTCTACAAGGTTCTGCTGACGCGTGGCCTGACAGGAACCATCATCTACTCCACGGACGAGGAGACCCGGGCGAAGCTACTTGCCCTGGGAGCCCTGCCCCTTGCCGCACACCCTCGCTGGCCCCAGAGCTCCGCGAACGCCGCACTCGCGAAGTGGCCGTACCGGCTCGCTGACCTCGGCCCAGGCATCACCAGCGGCTTCCATGAGCGTGACGGGCGTAGAGCCGGCCACTTCGAGTGGAAGCCTGGTCCGGCTAAGAGCTGGTGGGACGTCATCTTGCAGGCCCCCTTCATCGGTGTTGCCACGCCGTTCCACAAACAGCCCTCAGGAGGGGGATCGAGGAGCATACGTGACAATGAGAGCTGGGACCATGTGAGTCTCCCGACGGATTGTGTCCCGCGCACGAATTACCGTCCTGCCGGTTCCCGCGTCGGCTTCGTGAGTGCGCAGGATCGATGGGTGGAGCGCGACCGTCTCAATCAACTGCGGGGGGATCCGGCAGCCGCAGTGGCAGCACAGGCCGATGTCACCGCGACCGATCTCGCACTTGGGGAGGAGGACCGGGAGAAGGCCGTTGACGCGTTGTTGCAAGAGGCGAGTATGCGGCCCTGCTCGGAGTTCTACCGAGTGGCCTGGCGAGACATGATCTCCTCCGCCACAGAGCGGAGCCTGTTCGCCGCGCTCATCCCGCCAGGAGCGACCCACGTCCACACAGTGCACAGCGTCGCCCTGCTGTCGCGTCGCCTCACGGCACTCACCGCCGGTTTCTTCGCCGCCCTCCCGCTGGACTACTTTGTCCGGAACTCAGGCCGTGGCCGCCTGGGCTCGTCCGGCGCGATGGGTATGCCTGCACCTTCCCCAGGGCATCCGCTGGAATCGGCGCTTCTGCTCCGGACACTCCGGCTCAACTGCCAAACCAGTGCTTACGCGTCTCTCTGGGAAGAGCTATACGATCCTCTCTGGCAACAGGACACCTGGGCCGCTGCGGCGAACTGGTCCAAGGAGACACCTCCGCTCAACGAAGGTGTTGAGTCAACCTGGACACGCGACACGCCCCTCCGTACGGAATTCTCGCGCCGTGCGGCCCTCGTCGAGATCGACGCCCTGGTCGCCGTCTGGCTCGGCGTCAGCGCAGATCAGCTCCTCGCGCTGTACGAGGGCCGTTTTCCCGTCCTTCAACGATACGAAGAGAACCTGTGGTTCGACGCGACTGGGCGCCGCATTGCCAAGGACCACCAGCAGCACGGCTACGGCCAGCCCAAGGACGCCTGGAAGCAGTTGAGTTCACACGACGCGTTCCCGAATGAGTACAACCTCCCTGCTGGTTACGCCGGGCCCCTCCACCGAGCCAATCGCAAGGACGAGATGCGGGCCGCCTACGTGGAATTCAGCCGTCGTCTGAACGAGGCTGGCTGGAAATCGGGTGATGCGCAGCCCCCGGAAGCCGCTAACACATGATCCCCGCTCAGCGGCGGGGGTCATGGAGCGCAGGTTCAAATCTGTCCTCCCGACGGTATTCACCAGCGGTTTTGCCAACGACGGCAGACCCGCTGGAGGCGTTCGTGTGACGCGTGATGACAGCCGATGATCGCCCAGCGCCTCTGTCAGGTGGCGCGTTCGTCTGATGCCGGAGCGGCCTGGTGGTGGTGTTTGCGGTCAGCGCGGGTGAGGGCCTTGTCGATGGCGGTGACGGCGTCGCGGGCGGCGTGGGGGAGCAGGTGGCCGTAGAGGTTGACCGTGGTGGACAGCGTCGAGTGGCGCAGGGTCTTGGAGACCACGGCCAGGGGGACCCGTGAGCTGATCATGATGGTGGCGGCGGTGTGGCGCAGGTCGTGGACGCCGATCCGGGGCAGGGCGAGCTCCTCAGAGCGCCGGCGCAGTTCGGTCAGGATGCCCTGAGGGCGCAGCGGGGACCCATCCGGCTGGCAAAACACCAGGCCTTCGAGGGGAGTACCTGGGGGCTGGCTGGCCCGGGCGAGGGCGGCCTGACGCTCCAGCGCCGCGGCGACGCGCGCGGACAGGCTCACCCAATTGCGGCTGGCTTTCGTTTTGGGGTGGCCGAGGTAGAGCTGGTTGTTGTTGACGGCCGTGAGATTCCACCGCACCAGCAGGGTCTTCTCCGGCAGGTGGACATCCGTCCAGTGCAGGCCGAGGGCCTCGCCGCGGCGCATGCCGGTGCCCAGCAGCAGCTCGAACAGGTCCGCGACCTGGTCGGCGTAGTGGGTGTGGTTGTGCCGCAGGAACGCGGCTGCCTGGGTGGGGTTCCAGCAGATCCGCTCCTGCGCCGCGGGCCGCGGCAGCATCGCGTGCCGGCACGGGTTGTCTGCGATCAGCCGGGCGTGCACGGCGGAGCCGAGGGCGCTGGAGAGGGTGGCGCCGATCCGGTAGACGGTGGTGCGCCCCCGGCCGCGAGCGAGTTCGGCCTCCTGCCAGGCGACGATGTGCCGCGGGCGTAGATCCTGGACCGCGATGCCTCCGAAGGAGGGGATGAGATCGGAGCGGACGTAGTCGCGGTAGCGGACGAACGTGGTGGGCTTGAGTGACTCCTCCTTGGTGCGGATCCACTCGCTCAGGTAGGTGCCGAGGGTGAGGTCCTCATCGCCATACAGGCCCGTATGCTCGCACGTCAAAGCGTGCTCCAGGGCGGCGTGAGCGGCCTTGCGGGTGGGAAAGCCGCTGCGGCAGTGCGGCTTTCGTCTGCCGTCGATGGACGGCAGGTCGACGGCGAAGGCCCACGAGCCGTGCCGGGAACGGCCCTTGAGCTTCGGGCAGGCCGCGCCGAACTGGCGGCCGTCGGGCCGACGGCAACCGCAGCGTCGGTAAAGACGGCCGCGCTCAGGGGAGCGAGAAGCCATGATGCCCACCTCCAGCGGGGGAGTGCGTTGACTCCACGGTGACGTCGTCGCCCTGCGGCGTAGAAGTTGGCGGACCCTGGCGTCTCGTGGGCAGATGCCATCACCTCGCCGTCACATGACACTGTTCGCCGCTGTTGAGCAGCAGTGCCCCCTTTGGGTGGTTTTGCGGTCACTGGCGGTTGTCGAGGAGTCTGGGCCCGGCATGGTCTCCAACTTCCCCTCGTGGACGATCGGTTGCTGGAGTCACGGGATTGAACCGGCGCTCACCAGTCGCGGCCGTCCGGAGGGAGTTCGTCTGTTTCATGCTGGATACGGTGCAGGGCGGATTCTGCGAGGTCGCGGTAGAACTGGTCCTCGACGCTGCCCTTGGTGCATGCGTCGGCTAGTTCAGCGGCCTTGGCGTGTTGCTCGATGTCCTCGGGGTAGGGCTCTCCGGGTGTGCCTGAGCGCATTCCGCTGATGACGGCGGAGTGCAGAGCGCCCCTCATGCTGTTCAGGCTGGTGTCTCCGTGGCGGTCTGCGGCACGCAGGCAACGGCGTACGAACCGGGTGTCCCAGACGAGGGTCCGGGGGGCCTTGGACAGTATCGCCGCTGTGATCTTGATCTTCACCGGGTCGCTGTCGTCGAGATACTCGTCGATCACGTTGGTGACCTGGGTGTCGTAGGGGCCGGCGACGAGCGCAAAAAGGTTGGCTCCGAGGTAGTGCTTGATGGCTGAATCCGGGTCGGCGGCGAGCCAGTCGCGGATTTGCCGCAGTAGTGCCGGGAAGTCATCGTGGTCGCGGAAGGGCGGTGTCACCTGCCAGTGAAAGGGCAGGGGGAATCGCCCGGCTGTTGCCTGGGACGCGTAGCGCTCCACTCTCGTTTCGAGCAGTTCGATGACGGCGAGAGGCTTGGTGCGGGCGAGTTCGGCGAGGAATAGTCCGATCTCGTGGCTGTCGATGGACGGTGCATCGGTCAGAGCGCTGAGGAACGATTCCTGCTGGTCCTTGGCGAGGTCCGACCAGGCTAGCGGGCTGTATGGCGGACCTGCTATGGCCAAGGCGAACGCGTTGATATCCGGCGTCTCCACGGCGGGCGAAGTGGTGAGTAGTTCGACGGCTAGGTCTTTGTGCTCGGCGGCGATGGCGTGAACGGCGCCAAGAGCGGCCCTGCGCACGATGCTGTCTCCGTGGACGGCAAGTTTCCGCAGGAGATCCGCCTCGCCGTCGAGTAGATCGCCGCGTTGGCGTTGGATGCCGAAGGCGTGTGCTACCTCCCGCGTGAGTTCTGTGTGCCCCGTGTCCGTGAGCGTCTGGCCCCAGTGAACCGCGCGGTCGCCCGCAGTATGCCCCAGCGCGGCGAGGGTGACCGACACCAGCGACGCCAGGGAGCTCTCGGGCGCGGCCAGGGCCTGTTCACAGATGGCGTCGCCGACGGACGGGCGGTGGGTGACCAGTGCCCAGATGAATGGTCGAGCCCGTCCACTGTCGGTGCCGAAGACACGATCGTTCTCGCTGAGCAAGGCATCGACACGCGTGGCGATCTGATGGTCTGTCCACTCGTCGAGTGTGGCCGTCACGTCGCTGAACAGAGCTTCTTGCGCCGCGTGCCAATCCGAGGCGTCGGAGTAGCTGGCCGGGTTTGCCGGTCCGCCGTGCAGTGCTCGGGCGAGTTCGTTGTCCGGTGAGGTGGGGATCGCGCTCAGGAGTCCTAGGGCGGGGAAGCGGAGATCGTCGGGGCCGTATTGCGCGAGCCAGCGTAGCTCGGTGCGCACGGCGACCAGGATCGCCGGTGCCAGAGTGTGTTCGATGACGTGCTGGTGCAGTCGGTCGATGGTGCTCGCGAGGTGAGGGATCCATGGCTGGCGCGCGGCTTCGGTCGGCGTAGGCCCGAGATCGCCCGGCGGCAGGCTCAGTGCGCTGCCGATCAGCGAGCGGGCTGCCGAGGCGCGTTCGAGCTGCGGTTGCCCCAACTCCGCGAAGGCCAAGTCCATGGCTGCGTCGCGCATAATAAGGACGTCAGGGGTGGGTTCCAGCATGTAGCGGCGGAGTGTCAGGGTCCACTTGGCATGGGTCCAGATCTCGTCGTGCCCCTCCGTGGCCAGCAAGGGGGCGAGCACGCTCAGCGGCTGGTGGACGGAGGGAGTGGCGGGTACGCGGACCAGCCAGCGTTCGACCTGAGCGATAAGAATCCGTTGGTATTCGGTCGGGCCCCACCGGGTGTAGCTGGCGAGTTCCGCCAGAATCCGCATGGGGTGCGAGGGATTCTGGGGCAACGGACGCGGGTCATCTCGGCCCAGGTTCCAGAGAAGGGCGGCGGCCTGCGGCAGGAACTTCAGATGATATGCAGCGGCCTTGAGGACGGGGGCCAGGGCAAGGCGCACATCCGTATCGGTCCAGGTATGGGCCAACCCGAACCCCACTTCAGCGGTGACGGGAGCGCAGGGATTGCTCATGGCCCACGTGGCCAGCTCAATGGAGCGCCGCGGCTGGAAGAAGGCGACCTTCGCGACAACTTCCAGGAGACTCACCCGTTCGTGGGCATCCGCGGCGCGGAACGCTGCCATGATCTGCTCCCAGAGGGGCTCGATCAGTCCGCCGGCGCCGCTGTCCTGTTGCCAGTCCACACGACCGGCGTTGACCACAAGGTGGGCCAGCGCACTGCCTTGGGCTGCCTCCATGGCTCGGACGAGGTAGCCCGTGTGAAGCCCGGTGCTGCTGTGCCGCGCGGCTCTGACGAGCAGCGCATCGCCCAACAGGTCTGGCACCAGGCGCACCGTGGTGCCGTGGCTCAGCACCACCCCGGCATCCTCGAGAGTCTCCAAGTGCTGTGCGCAGAGGTCGAACGGCAATCCGGTCAGGGCTTCCAGCGATGTACAGACCTCCAGTTCCGCAAGGCGCACGGGCTGGAACGCGGCGACAGCGGAAAGGAGTTCCCTGGGTACCTGGCCGGATGCCGGAACGGTGGTCAGGGCGTCGGAGAGTCGGTCGGTGAGCTCCAGGTGGAGTTGCTCGTCGCCTTCGAAGCTCCGGGGATCCAGGTCACCGCTGTTGATCAGGGCCGCTCCGGTGACGATCAGCAGCGGGCAATCCCGTGCCGCGGCGGCGAGCCTCGGCGCATGGAGCCGCGCCGCTTCGTCCAGGATCTCGCCGGCCAGGGAGAGAGCGTCGTCGAACTCCAGGTCGCCGATGTCGACGACAGTGGCCTCGCTCGCATGCAGGCCGGCCTGGGCCAGCGCTCGGCGGGCATGGTCCATGCCATAGGGCCGCAGGGAGAGCAGCACGTTGGCGGAGCCGTTGACGCTCCGGACCCCGGAGACGATTTTTTCCAGAGGGAGGGTGTCTTCGTGAGCGTCGTCGACGATCACCAGCAGATTGCCCGTGCGCGGCAGTTCCTTGAACCCGCTCGGGCCAACGGCGGAGTGCGAGTCGAGCAGACGTACTTCGATGGCCGGCTCCGCACCGCGCAGCGCCTCGCACAGAGCCGTCACGATCTTCGTCTTCCCGATTCCGCCACTACCGACGAGAAGCGCGACGCGTCCTTGTTCGTTTCTGGCGAACGGCACGAGGCTGTCCATGGTCTGTGCGCGTCCCACGAGTCGCCAACGGTGCGTGTAGACCGAGCCCTTGTTCACCTTGCGGAGGTAGTCGTCGGGTTTCATCCAGGGGTCCGGCTCCGCGGGCCCATGGTGGTGATGGATGATCTGGTCGCCGTGCTGGACCGCGTAGACGGTGCCGCCGTTACTCGCGCTGTTGATCTGTACGTGCGCGGGCTCATCCGGGCGGCACGTGGACTGGCCACTGTCGAGCTTCTCGGCGTCCTCGCTCACCGGTCACCGCCCTGCGGCCCGTGGTGGATGGTCTGGCTGCCGTTCTGAACCGCATAGACCACTCCCGACCCGTCCGCCCGGTTGATCTGCTGCTGTCCGTCCGTACCGCTGTGATCTCGTTCGGGCCTGCCACTTTTGTCCGGTGCGGGCAGTGCTGCGATGACCGCCATGGTCGCGGCAGCCGCATGACGTGCGGCCGCCTCCTGGCCGCCTGCCGCGTCGGAGTCCGACTTGGTTCCGTTGGCCCGGTCGCTGATGCCGCGCACCACTAGGAACGGCACCCCGCCTGCCAGATGAGCGGCGCTGGCGAAGCCGGCTCCTTCGGTCTCGATGGCGGCCGCGCCGTTGTAGTGCCGGTCGAGGTATTCATCCAGTTCCGACCCGGCGGAGTCCAGGACGATCTCGCCGGCCAGGATGGGTTTGAGGCGAATGCGGGGCAGCGGGTCCGGAGGCGGGGAGATGTGCTCGGTCCAGGCACCGCGGTCGACGTAGCGCGCGACCTGCTGCAGCTCGAATGTCGTCTCCCAGGACCGCGGCCGCGCTTTGAGACCGTCCGCCTCCTGTCGGCCACCTTGGTAAGCCCAGACCTGAGTGGCGGCGACAACGTCTCCGAGAGCCAGGTCCTTCTTCCGCCCGCCCGCGATGCCGGTGAAGAACACCGCACGAGGGCTGAGCCAGCTGATGGCACGTTCGGTCAGCGTCGCCGCGGCGTGGTTGCCCTCTCCCGCTTCCGCCACGTAGATCTGCCACGGCGTACCCGGAAGCTCGCCACGCTCGAAGATCAGACCCGTTGGGTGATCGATTCGCTCCAGGTCCCTCAGATGCCTGGCGACCGCCCGGTACTCCACCGATAGGGCGGTCAGGATGACGATTGCTTTGGTACCTGTGCTCACCATCGAGTCCCCGAAACGTCAATCTCCGTGCGCAGGATTCCCGCCCGGACAGCGGCCGTCATCGACCGCGCGGCCCGGCAGTCTAGCCGAGTGGAGGGCCTCGCGGAGCCGTGGGACCGTTTGCGAAGCGCTTGCCAGGTCCGCCCGGTCTGGCGGCCGAAACCGGTGATCGCCATGCCGATGAGCAGGGCGATGGCCAGGATTCCGCAGGCGCAGGCGCAGGCGCAGGCGCAGGCGCAGGCGCAGGCGCAGCCCAGCACCGGTCCCGCCATGCCACGCCCAGCGGCGGGCTCGGGGTTCAGCCGCACGCCTGGGCGATGGCGGCAGTCACGGCCGCCGCGAGCGTAATGACCGCAGCGAACGTGACAGCCGCCTGTTTGAGGGCGATGGGGTAGCCGGCGCCATCCAGGCGGGCGAGTGTGGCCGCGCCGGCGGTGGCCAGCACCGCGATGGCGATGACGAGCGCGGCGGTGATCAGTACGACGGTGACCTTTGGCACGGCTAATTCCCTGTGCGCGATGGGACGTTGAAGTGGTCGAAGCTCGCGCTGCCGGTGTGCGCCGGGGTTCGTCCGGGCGATGATGAACTCTGGCGGGCACATCACGACCCGGGGGAGTACGTGTTGGGAGAGCAGAAGCAACGCAACCAGGACAAGCGCACCGCGGCTCTCGCCGAGCTGCGCAAGCGGCTGAGTGATGGGCTGGCCAACTCGGGTCGCAGCTCGCCCGCCGTGCAGCGTTGGGGCGTACGACGGTGTCCGAGGCGTTCCAGTTGGACGGTGCTGTGCCGTCCGCCAGGACGGTAGCGGTGCTCGCCCGCAAGCTGGGACTGCCGCCCGACGAACTGCTGGAGCTGCGCCGCACTGCGGCGGCCGAGGACAGCGACCAGATCAGCGAGGCCGAGGCCGGGCCGGGCAAGCCGATCGGCCAGTGGGAGCCTCATGACCTGGAAGTCCACCCCGCTGGCCTGGCCGTCGACGGACGCGGTATTGGCGGCGCGCTGCAGCTGCTGCCGGGTTATGTACGTCGGGCACACGACCTCGTCCTGGCACAGGCGGTCCAGGACGCCAAGGCTGGCCGAAGCCGAATGCTGGTCCTCGTCGGCACATCCTCGACGGGCAAGACTCGAGCCTGCTGGGAAGCCGTCCAGCCGCTCGCTGGTGAAGGGTGGCGACTGTGGCACCCTTTTGACCCGATCCGCGCCGAAGCCGCACTCGAAGACCTCGAACATGTCCGCCCGCACACGGTGCTTTGGCTGAATGAGGCTCAGCACTATCTCGGTGATGCCCAGTTGGGCGAGCGTATCGCTGCGTCGGTGCACGCCTTGCTCACCCATCCAGGACAGGCCCCGGTCTTGGTCCTGGGCACATTGTGGCCCGAATACGATCGCCAGTACTCGGCTCTGCCGCTGCCCGGCCGACCAGACCCCCACAGCCGAGCACGGGAACTCCTGGCTGGCCGCACGCTCTCCGTTCCGGAGAGGTTCGACGCGCAGGCACTGCGCTCCGCATTCGCCCTGGGCAAGGAAGGTGATCGGCTGCTGTCCGACGCTCTCACGAGAGCAGGCGCCCATGGGCGGGTGACACAGGACCTGGCCGGCGCTCCAGAACTGCTGCGCCGTTACGAACGCGGCACACCACCGGCCCGGGCGCTGCTGGAAGCAGCGATGGACGCGGGCCGCCTCGGCGTCGCGCTCCACCTGCTGCAGACCTTCCTCACCGACGCCGCGATCGACTACCTCACCGGTCCCGACTGCGACGATCTCACTGACGACTGGTCCGAGGCAGCAATCGCCGAACTGGCTCACCCCGTCCACGGCAAGCAAGCACCCATGCGCCGCGCCGCCCGGCGTCAGGGCTTGATCAAGTTTCCTAGGGGTCGAACTTGTTGGTGATGCCCAGAAGTGGGAGTGCTCGTTCGGGTTGGTCGCGGATTGCGCGGGTGGTCTTGGCGATGTTGTCGGCTCCGAGGATCTTGAGCAGGCCGATGGCGAGGTTGCGGAGAGACGCCATGGCGCGGGGTGCGGCACCGGTGTGAACGGTGGAGGCGTCCTCGGCGAAGGTCACGTCTCTCACATGGTGCAGGGCCTCCACCGCCCAGTGGCCGCGGATCGTGGTGGCCAGGTCTGCGGGGGTGGTCTGGTGGGCGTCGAGGCTGGTGACGGCGTAGACGGTCTCGCGACTCTCACGCCGGCCTGTCTGCCTGCGCCGACGATGGACACGGATCGCCAGGCAGGCGTGGGGGAAGGCGATCCCGCCGAGCTCGTCCGCGATGCCGCAGGTCTTGATCGAGCGGGACTCGCGGCGGCCGTGTCCGGTGGAGGTCGTCGTGTGCTGGACGGCGATGTCCCGCCAGGGCAGGGCGGCGAGCCGGCGGTATGCAGTCGGCTGGTTCGCCTTGATCACCGAGATGTAGTGGGCCTTCTTGGTCTCGACCAGCCAGCTGACGTTCGCCTGGACCGAGTGCAGGGCGTCGAAGGTGACGAGAGTTCCGTCCAGGTCCAGCGGTTCGAGCAGGGGCCGGAAGTGCGCGGTCTCGTTCGTCTTCGCGCCGACCTCGGCCTGGGCGAGGGTCAGGGCCCGGTGGTGGGTGACGGCGGAGAGCAGGTGCCTGCGGCCGGCGGACAGGCGGGCCGATCCTCTCAGCGATTTGCCGTCGACGGCTATCACCCGCCGTTGCTCCGCAGCCGTTCGCGGGGTTCGGGCCGGCGAGGCAGGCACCGACGGCCCGGTCCAGGGCGTCACCGTCGACGGCCGCCAGCACACGGCCGATCGTGGTCCGCGAGGGAGAACGACGCCACCGCAGCGGATGCCGCCGGACTCCGACGGCCGTCAGCACGTCGTCCGAGGCCCGTGCCGCCCACTCGGCGATCTCGTCGATGCTCCTCGCTCCCGACACGGCCGCGCAGGCACAGACGAGGAGGATGGCGGTCAGCGAGTACCAGCGGCCCCGCCTCGCACGCGGGTCAGGCACCAGGTCCAGGAAAGGCCGCAGGTCAGCGACTTGGCCGATGTCAAGCGGACCCAGCCTCACCAACACCGGCGGGATGAGAGAAGATACAGCGGCAGGCACGGGCCACCTCGTGATCGTTGAGCTTCGACACCCCAATGATCACCAAGCCCGTGCCTGCTCCGCTATGTACCCCAACCGGTCACGACCCGACCAACCGCCCGATCCCGGAACTCGCCCAAGCCCTGTCTCGGCGTAGGGAGGTGGCCGCCGCTGACATTCCGTTCCACAGGCCGCCCGGTGTGGGCCCACCAGGGGCAAAGCAGCGAAGCAGCCACGGTGCTTGATGCTCTAGCGTGGCAGGGCCTGCCCGGTATGGCCGCCCGGCTGCTCGTCCTGCTACGGCAGCATGGCGAGCCGGAACGGGCCATGTCCTGGTTCCGGCTCCGGTCGTCGGGGACGACGCGTGTGCGTGCGGCTGCACTGTGTGTCCGTGCGTCGCCTGGACAGAGGCTGGCGCGACGTGGTGCACCAACGACGCGGTCACAGCGCTAGCGTTCGATGTGGTAGCGGCTTTGGGAGACGACGGCTTGGCGGAGTTTGGTGGTGAAGTCGGCGGTGCGGGCGATGCGGTCGACGCCGCCGGCCTTGCTCTGGCGCAGTGCGCTCTTGAAGTTCTGTTCGAGGGTGCCCGTCATGCGGGACATGAGATCGTCGCTGAGGTGGTCGAGGTCGATGTTGAGCAGGTCCCGCGGGCTGGGCTGCCGCAGTCGGGTGAGGGCGTAGGCGGACATGGCAGCCAGGGGGTAGAGCCAGTTCTCAAGGGTTTCGCCCAGGAGCGGCCGGTCTTCGGCGTATTGGGTGAGGAAGCCGCGCAGTCGTGTGTGGACGTCGAGGCAGAGGCGGTAGATGTCCAGGTCCTGGCGTGTGGTGAAAATCTGGGCGTAGTGCTGGTCGTCTAGGAGCAGGGCGTCGGAGTGGCGTAGCGCGGTGTGCGGCTCGCGCAGGGCGAAGGCGGTGAACTCTTTTGCCATGCGGGCCATACTGACGACCCGGTCGAGGGGGAAGCCGAGGTTGCGGTAGTAGCCGGCGCGGCGTTCGTAGTAGTACCCGCCGGCGTGGGTGAGGCTCTCCTCGATGTCCTTCTGGATGGATTCGGTGGCCCGCAGCGCACCGGCCGGCAGCTGGGTCTGGCTGTTGGTGGCCCGGATGATGCGGTCGCGGGCCGTGCCGGATTCAGGAGCAACCACGATCTTGACCAGGAGCGAGCGGTCGCGGTGCTGGCCGCCGTTTTGGACGTAGCTGTAGATCTCGTGGCTGGTCTGCAGTCCGTTGACGATCTGCGGTTCCTTGATGACGATCCTCTTGCCGGCGATCTGGGCGGCATCGGCGACGACGGTGACGCCGTTGTTGAACCACCAGAAGTCCTCGCCGGTACCGGACTTGAGGGTCTGGCCAATGGCGTTGTTCACCGCGGTCGAACCGGCGTAGTCGCGCACGTTGGACTCGAACAGCTCAAGCCGCAGCGCCTCGTTGTCGGAAGTGATGAAGCGGTAGTACTCGTCCAGCCGGGCCAGGCACACGTAGCCCTCACCGAGTGAGGTGCTCATCGGGGTTTCGGTGAACACCAGCTGCGCGACTGCCTTTGCACCGCGGGCGGTCCGTTCGCGCAGATCGGCGGCGTTGAGGTATTCGAGTTCGGCCCTCGTGTCGGAAGTGATTTTCGCGAGTTCCCGGCGCAGCCGATCGCCTTTGGCCTTGACGTTGGGGTGGGGCGTCTCCGCCGACTTGTTGGCGTAGATCACCTTGATGCCGACCTGGGGGAACGAGGAAGCCAGCTCCTCGAGGACGTGCAGGAAGCGCCGTGTGCGGTCCAGAAGTTTGGCGTTGGTGTGGGCGACCAGGTCCTCTTCGTCCCGGTTCATGTCAAGCAGCGTCGGCAGATGGAAGTGCAGCTTCTCGATGACCGTTTCCTGGTAGCCCGAGTTGTTCTTGGCTTGCAGGATCACCAGCTCGATCCTGTCTGCCCGCGGTGGCAGGAACTGATGGGCATCGGCGGTGATGTAGCGCTTGTCCACGAAGGTCCAGATGCCGTCGATGCCGCAGTCGTGGGCGCCGTCCACGATGCCGTCTGTGATCTCGTCGTTGTCGAGGTCCCAGTCCTGAAGTGCTTTGTCGGCGGCGAAGAACGTGAAGAAGTCGTCCCTACTCCGGTCAGGCGCCAGCTTCCGGTGCTGGTCCTCCAGGATTCGGTCCAGCAGCCGCTGGTCGTTGTTCTGGACTGACGTCATGCAACACCCCCACCACACCATCAGAACCCGGACAAAAGGATGTTGGCAGGTTCCTCGGACGGTGAACACCCCGCGTGCTAAGGGGAGTTGATGGGAAACACCTCCATGGAGCCGAGGGCGCCCGGCCGGTTCCGCAAGACGGCAGCGTTGAGAGGGCAGGCCGCGGTCACCCTTGCGGGACGACTGACGATCGACGGCGACCGGTTCAGCCGGGAGGCTGCCTGAACAGAGCCTCGAGCGGATGGCGCAGCGGGCAATGATCCTGTATATGCTCCGACTTGCTGGGCTCTCGGCTGAAGTGCGACGATGGAGGCAACGGAGCTTGCAACAGCTGCCCTCGATCAGCGGAAGGCGGTGTGTGAGGCAGCGAGGCTGTCCAGCGGGAGCCTGAACAGACAAACTCCTTTACTCGGCCGAGTACGCTGAACACTGACCTCGAAGAACGACCCGTCGCACGCCGCTCAGTGACTCCGCAACTGGGGGTCAAGGGGTCGCAGGTTCAAATCCTGTCGTCCCGACCAGCTTTGTTGCAGGTCGGAGGCCGTGCTGGAGTGATCCGGCACGGCCTCGCGGTCATTCTTGGGGACCATTTGGGGACCAGCGCACTTGACTGCGCTGAAGCGCACCTTGACCCAGTCAAGGTGCGCCATACGGTCCGTCGACCCGCGCCCTTTCCGTCGTCCGCGGGCCGGTCCCCGCGCGGCCACGTCCATCCAACGCCCCTGCCGGTAGTGGTCGATGCTCGTGCCTGTGTTCCGGGTTGCCGGCCAAAGGCGCAGACGGTGCCGCCGCGGTGGTTGTGGGTGGTGTACTGCGGTCGTCACGAACGTCAGGCGGCTACCGAAGGCGACGCCGCCGTGGGCGGCGGTGGGGCGTGTACGGACCGCAGCGGGCCCCTCAATGCCGAGGCACACGACGCGGCCGCCCGCAGGGCCGCCCGCCGGGCATCGGCCTGCGCCGGGCCCTCGCCCGGTACGAGGAGGCCATCCGGCAGCTCGCCCTCGAAAACGACGCCCCGCGCCAGGGCGCCACCGTCGTTCCCCAGCCCGCCCGGCCGAACCTCCCACTCGATCACAGCCCTGACCCGGGCCCATCCGGGTCTGCTCAGCGCGTGAGGGCCGCTGGCACTGCGTAGATGTGTCCGTTGTCCGCTCCGTCCGGGGCGCTGTCGGTCGGCTCCTGGAACCCCCACGTGTCGGCGGAAGGACCGCCGGACATCAATGCTCGGCGCACGCGGATTGCATGGACGTCGAGGCCGTCGGCACAGTGCCCTGCCTCTTGCTCCCCTGGTGGGTTCCTGACGTCCGTCGGGGGTGGGGCGGCGATGCCACGTCTCGGTTGGGTCCGGTGTCGGTGGCGAGGCTTCGTGCGCGGAAGGCAGTCGCTTCCACGTGCTCGAGCAGGCGGCGGGCCCGGGCGCGTTCGGCGCGGTGGGGGTTGAGCGGGTGCATGAGGGGACGGCAGGCTCTGCGAAAGTCTTCCAGTGCTTGGTAAAGATCACGCGCGTCGGACGTGGGCCGCCGCATGCCGTCAGCCTGCGGCGTGCAGCGCGTGAGGTGGCCGAGAAGGACGAGCAGCTCCTTCAGATGCTCGTTGGCGACCGTGCGGACACGGGTGGGAACGACGAGTAGCGCGGCGAGGATCCCGCATCCGGCCCCCAGGGCGGTTTCCTGGATGCGCAGTGAGAGAAGTTCCGGTGAGAGTGTGTGCAGGAGTGCGAGCACCATGCTGAGGGAGCCAGTGATGAAGAAGGTCACCGCCCAGTAGCTGCCGGAGGGCGTGTAGAACATGCCGAAGATGCAGGCGAGGAGGAAGGCCAGGGCCAAGGACGTATGCCCGGCCGCCAGGACGGCGAGGCCGTATCCGAACGGCACGCCGGCGACTGTGCCGATCAGCCGTCGGCCGCTTTGCAGCAGGATGTCCCCGGTGTGCTCGGCGTTGATGAAGACCACCCATGCCGTGGCCACGGCCCAGTACCACAGGTGTGGGGAGACCAGATGCCCGCCGAGCATGGCGAGTGCGGCTGCGGCGGTCACCTGGCATGCCTGCCGTGTCGTGTACCGCGACGGACCTGCGGACGGTGCCGCCGCCGGACAGAGCTTGAGGTGGTTGCGCTCTGTGAGATTCGTCAGCTCCACCGGCTCCGGATCCAGCACGGCGACGGCGGACGGCGCCGCCGGATCCTTCGACGCGCGGATCGCATGCACTCCGAGGCGCTGCGTGGTCGCGTCCGCTCGTGCCGTCCGCTCCAGCTCCGCCATCGCGTCGCGGGGGTGCGCGGCGGGGGCCTCGTTGAGGAATTCCTGCATCAGCAGCGCGGAGGCGTGCAGTCGCTCAAGACGTCGTTGGAGCCGGCGGGCGTCGCCCGCGCCATCTGTCCTCAGCTCCTGCGTGGCCTGCTGGGCATCAAGAAGACGTGTGTCGAATGCCGCCCTGAGGCGGGTGAGAATGCCGTACGACGTCGCGGGTACCAGGCCGAAGCGAGCAACTCCGGCCGCGATGAAAGCGATGGCCAACGCACTGGTCAGTTGCGGGAGTTGATGGGGCCGGATGCCGGCGAACTGGGACAGGAAGTAGGCCATGAAGCCGAAGATCCCAAGGTCCAGGCCGCGCTGTCCGAAGCGGCGGGCGTAGACCGCGGCGAAGATCAGCAGCAGGAAGGCCGGGCGGGAGGCGACGGGGAAAGGGGCCAGCAGGCCCCCGGCGATCAGGGCGGCGAAGGTCACCGGCGCCCCTGCGAGCAGGGTGCGGAACTGGATACGGGGGTGCAGGTCGCTGCTCGCCAGAGAGGTGACCACGGTCGTGAATCCACCGGCCAGAAGGACGACAGAGGGCTGGTCCAGTGCGGTCAGCGCGGCCAGGGTGAGAGTGAGGCCGAGGACCGCTCGCAGCCCGGCGGCCAGGCGCAGCAGTCCCGGGTCGGCTGCGGCGAACCGGTCCCGGAGCGACGCTTTCTTCGCAGCCACCATGGATTTCCGTCCTTCGACGCGGTGGGCCCTCCCCGTCCGGCCGCGACGAAAGCGCGGCCGTGCGCAGCCGGAGAGGGGCTGGCCTTCGGTTGCGCGGGCGAAGGGGTTTGCTGCCGTCTTCGCCCGCGTGGCCAGTCTGGTTCGGCGGGATGCCGCGCGGTATGCGTCAGGTGACTGCTTCTGTCGCCGGGCGTGGCCTCAGCCCTGGTGGTCGGCGGCTGCGAGGGTGCCTTCGACGAGGTCGCGCAGCTGGGAGCGGGCGGTGATGCCCAGTTTGGGGAAGCTGCGGTAGAGGTGCGAGCTGACCGTGCGCGGGGAGAGGAAGAGCTTCTCGCCGATCTCGCGGTTGGTCAGTCCGCGGGCGGCGAGCCGGATGATCTGCTGCTGTTGCGGGGAGAGTTCGGCGAGGGCGTCGGGAGTGGCGTCCGTGACGTCGAGGCCGGCGGCGCGTGCTTCGGCGCGGGCGCGCTCGATCCACGGGCGGGCGCCCAGGCGCCGGAAGGTCTCCAGGGCCTCGGTGAGCGGCGCTCGCGCCTCGGCGATGCGTCGCCGGCGCCGCAGCCATTCGGCGAGGTCGAGCAGTGTCTGGGCGTGTTCGAAGGGCCAGTGTTCCAGTACGGGGTCGGCCAGGGCCGCCCGGAAGTGCGGCTCGGCGTCCTCGGGGTCGGCCAGCAGGCCACGGGCCCGCTCGATCAGCGCGCGCAGCCGGGGTGAGGCGCCCGCGGCCAGGGCGTGTGCGGAACGCTCCACGATCGTGGCGGCCTCCTCACGGCGGTCGCTGCGGACCGCGGCGGCGGCCAGATCCGCGAGGGCCGGATACGAGGCGTGGTAGTGCACGGGTGCGCCATCTGGCGTGAAGACCGTGCGCAGTCGGTCGTACGCCGCCTCGTGCGCGCCTTCCGCGAGGGCCGCGGCGCCGAGCGCACGACGGGCGTAGACGGCTACCGAGCGGCTCTCCAGCGGGTCGATCAGGGCGAGCGCGGTGGCGGCCCGCGCCCGGGCCGCGGACGCGTCCCCCTGGTAGGCGAGCACGGTGGCGTCCACGGCGGCCGCGCAGGCCACGGCGTGGTCGAGGCCGGCCGTGGAACCGAGCGCGCTGCTGCGTGTGCAGGCTTCCCGGGCGCGCCCCCATCTTCCTAGTTCCACATAGCTCCAGGCAGCCGCGCCGCCCAGACCATCCGGCAGCGGTCCCCGCATCCCCCAGCGGTCGAAGGCTTCGTCGAAGGCGCGGACGGCCTGCGGGGTCTCGTCCAGCAGCCAGGCCATGATCGCGAAAGCGGTGAGCCGGTCGGGGCGCCGTCGCGCCTCGGCGGCGACTCGCGGGAGCAGGGAGAGCAGTTCAGTCCTGTCGTCGGAGGGGTCGGACACGGCCCGCACCCAGGCGCGCAACCATGCCTGTGACGCCTCCTCGGGAAGCCTCCCCAGGACGGCCTGGATGCGGCGGTGTTGGGCGTCCTCTCCGCAGTAGAAGCGGACCACGGCGGCGCCGGCCAGAAGGTCCAGCGCGGTGGCGGGCCGCGCGGACGCCAACTCCTCGGCGGAGTCGGCCAGTCGGGAGAAGACCACGGTGTGGCGCACAGTCAGTGCTGCCAGTCGTCCGACTTGCATGGCGGCGTCGGCCAGGAGCGAGGCGTCGTTGGTACGCGCGCGTACTGCAGCAGTCAGTTCCTCGACCCAGGCGAGGTCACCGGTGAGCACGGCCTCCGCGGCGGCGTCGACCAGCAGGCGGGCCCTGTCCTCGCGTCGCGGTGCCAGGTCCGCGGCGCGTTGCAGGGCCTTGGCCGCTGCCGCGTGGCCGCCGCGGCGCCGGGCCCGGTCGGCGGTCTGCTCCAGCTCTGCCGATACGGCCGCGTCCGGGGGTGTGGCTGCGGCCGCGAGGTGCCAGGCGCGCCGGTCCGGTTCGTCCGACAGCAGTTCGGCGAGCGCCAGGTGCGCCGCGCGCCGGGCGTCGACGGGCGCGGCGTGATACACGGCGGACCGGACCAGCGGGTGGCTGAACCGGAGGTCCCGGCCAATCCGTCGAACCAGCCCGGCCTGCTCGGCGGGCGGCCATGCGTCGTCCTCGGCGTTCGGCAGCACGGCCGGGACGGCGATCGCGGAGTCGACGGTGTCCATGGCAGCCAGGAGCAGCAGGGCCCGAATGGTCGAGGCCGGCAGGCCGTTCAAGCGGGCAGCGAAGATCCGCTCCAGGTGATCCGTGAGGGGCAGCGGACCCGTGGACGGCTGCCCCGCAGCCGCCTCGCGGGCGGTGACCGCCCTGGTCAGTTCGGTCAGTGCCAGCGGGTTGCCGTCAGCCTCGTCGAGGATCTGCGTTCTCATCCGGCCGGTCGGGTGCTGCGGCTGAAGATCCAGCAGCTGGCCGGCCGCGGCGTCGTCGAGCGGTCCCAGGGTGAGCGTCGGCACCTGCCGGTCGAACCCCGGCAGGTGATCGCCGACGCGGGCCGCGATCAGCATCGTGACCGGTTCGCCTGCCAGCCGTCGGGCCGCGAAGGACAGTGCATCCAGGGACGCACGGTCGAACCACTGCGCGTCGTCGAGGACCACGACCACAGCCCGTCGGTCCCCGAGGGCTGAGAGCAGGCTCAGCACAGCGACACCGATCAGCATGAGGTCGGCTTCCGCCGGGGCCGGCCCCGCGCCGAAGGCGCCGTGCAGCGCAGCGCGCTGCCTGTCCGGCAGCCCGTCCACCTCAGTCGATACCGGCCGCAGCAGCTGGTGCAGGGCGGAGAACGCAAGGCTCGACTCCGACTCGCTGCCCTCGGCACGCAGGATGCGCGCGCCCCTCGCCTCGGCCCGGCGCGCCACCCGGTCCAGCAGCGCGCTCTTTCCCATACCCGCGTCACCGAGCAGCATCAGAACCCGGTCGGCCGATGCTGCATCCACCGTCTGAAAGAGGCGTGCCAGTTCCGTGTCCCGGCCGAAGATCGGCCTTTCACTGTCCGACTCCGGTCCCGCGGTCGCACGGGGGCCGCCTGCGTGCTCGTCCACGGGGTCTCCAGAGAATTGTGGCTCGTCGAGCGGAGCCGTCTTGCCTTGTCGCCCCCAGGCTACAAGCGGCCCGGCCCGGCGTCCGGGGCATGCGGACCGGTGCAGTCACGTGACGGATACCGCGCGCACGGGGGCTGCTCTTAGCGTTTCAGGAAAGCCTCCGAATTCTTGAGGAACCCCCATGGAACAGATCAAGCTCGGCAACGTCACCATCACCCGGGTCTGGGAATACTACGGTTCCGTCGAAATGACGCCCGACACCTTTTTCCCGGAAAGCTCGAAGGAAGTCTGGGAAGAAGGTGCTCCCTGGCTGACCCCGCATTTCCTGGATTCCGAGACCAATATCGTGAATTCTGCGATCCAGACCTGGCTGCTGCGCAGCGAGGGCAAGACCATCCTCGTCGACACGGGTGTGGGCAATCACAAGGAACGCCCGTACGCGCCGGTCTGGAGCCACCTCGACACCGGCTTCCTGGCCAATCTTGCGCGCGCCGGCGTCGAGCCCGAGGACGTGGACACCGTGATCAACACGCATCTCCACGTCGATCACGTCGGCTGGAACACCTACCTGGACGGGCGGCAGTGGGTTCCCACGTTTCCCAACGCCACGTATCTGATGCCGAAGGACGACTTCGACTTCTGGAACCCGGAGAACGGTCACAAGCCGCTGCTCGGCCGCGGCAACCAGAACGTCTTCGAGGACAGCGTGGCCCCGGTGCACCAGGCCGGCCAGACGCTGCTGTGGGAGAACAGTCACCAGATCGATGCCGACCTGCGTCTGGAGGCGGCTCCGGGCCACACTCCCGGCTCCTCCGTGCTGACCCTCACCTCCGGGACGGACCGCGCGGTGTTCGTCGGCGACATGCTGCACAGCCCGGTGCAGATCCTCGAGCCGGACGTCAACAGCTGCTTCTGCGAGGACCCCGAAGGCGCCCGCGCCACCCGCCGCAAGGTGCTGGGCTGGGCGGCCGACAACAACGCACTCGTGATCCCCGCGCACCTGGGTGGCCACGGCGCCGCCGAAGTCGTACGCGAGGGCAGCAGCTTCGCCATCAAGGGCTGGGCCCCCTTCACCCCATACACCGAGCAGGGCTGACGCCCGCAGAAAGGCATCACCGTGAACCACCACCCCGACCCCGTCGTGACCACCGCGCAGGGAGCCGTCCGCGGTCTGCGTCAGGACGACGGCACCGCCGCCTTCTTGAACATCCCGTACGCCGCCGCTCCCCTCGGAGCCGGCAGGTTCGCCCCGCCGCAGCCGCACGAGCCCTGGGACGGCGTACGCGACGCCACCGTGCCGGGGCCCAACGCACCCCAGTCCGAGCGCAAGCTCGGCAGCGTGGACATGTCCCCCTACTTCGGCGTCGGCTGGAGCCACGGGGAGGACTACCTCACCGTCAACGTCTTCACGCCCGCAGCCGCGAACGGCCACCTGCCCGTCATGGTGTTCGTCCACGGCGGCGGATTCGTCGCCGGATCGACACGCTCCGCCCTGTACGACGGCTCCGCCTTCGCCCGCGACGGCGTCGTCCTCGTCACGCTCAACTACCGGCTCGGCATCGCCGGGTTCCTCGACATCCCCGGAGCACCCGCCAACCGCGGCCTGCTCGACGTCGTCGCCGCCCTGCGCTGGGTCCGCGAGAACATCGCCGTCTTCGGCGGTGACCCGCACAACGTCACCCTCTTCGGCCAGTCGGCCGGGGCGACCATCGTCGGCGGCGTCCTCGCCACCCCCGAAGCCACGGGACTCTTCCGCCGGGCGGTCGTCCAAAGCGGCAGCGGCCTGGGCGCGTTCACCACCGAACAGGCCGCCCGCGTCACCCAGGCCGCCGCCGAGGTGCTGGGCATCGAGCCCCATGTCGACGCCTTCGCGGACATCCCCGACGAACGCCTGGTCGAGGCCGCCTCCCGGCTCGCGGGCATCGACCTGCAGACCGACACGCACCACGACCCGCTGATCGGCCTCAGCCCCTTCAGCCTGGTCCTGGACACCCAGCCCGCCGACTCTGTCGCCGCCGGCCTCGGCGCCGACATCGACCTGCTCATCGGGACCAACGCCGAGGAAGGAAACCTCTACCTGGTCCCCGTGGACAAGTACGCGACCTCGACCGCCGACGACATCGACGACACGGCGGCGCGCTCGCACCCGAACCCGGCGCAGCTCGTCGAGACGTACCGGAAGACACGTCCCGACGCGTCCTACGGCGAGCTCCGGTCGGCCATCATGGGCGACGCGCTGTTCGGCGCGGGCAGCCGGGCCCTGGCCGGCGCACACGCCGCCCATCCCGACTCCGCCACCTTCGCCTACGAGTTCGCCTGGCGCTCGACGGCCCTGAACGGAGAGCTCGGCGCCACCCACGCGGTGGAACTCCCCTTCGTCTTCGACCTCGCGCAGCTCCCCCAGTTGCAGGGTGCGAGCGCCCTCCTCGGCCCCGACAAGCCCCCAGTCGAGCTCGCCACCCGCATGCACGAGACCTGGGTCCGCTTCGCCACCACCGGCAATCCCGGCTGGGACCCGTACGACACCGAGCGCCGGGCCACGATGCGCATCGACACCGAATGGACCCAGGTCGACGACCCCCGCAGCCGGGAACGACGGGCCTGGATCTGAACCCGCCGCACCTACCTCCGCCACCTCCTTCAAGGACACACCAGCATGACCAGAACCGTCATCACCACCGAGAACGCACCCGCCCTGCCGGCCCCGCTGTCCCAAGGCATCCGCAAGGGCCCCGTCCTGCAGGTCTCCGGGCAGCTCCCCCTCGACCCGGACACCGGCGAGGTCGTCGGCACCACGGTCGCCGAGCAGACCACACAGACCCTGCGCAACGTCACCGCCGTGCTCAAGGCGGGCGGAGCGGGCCTGGAGGACGTCGTGATGCTCCGCGTCTACCTCACCGATCCCGCCCACCTGGCCGAGATGAACGAGGCGTACGCGACGGCCGTCGGCGAGCCGTTCCCCGCCCGCACCACCGTCTACATGCAGCTCCCTCCCGGACTGCTCGTCGAGGTCGACGCCCTGGCCGTGCTGGACGACTGACCAGGCATACAGAAGGGCCGGTCCGAGACGGTCCTCGCACCGCCGTCCGGACCGGCCGCACCAGCCCAGAAAACGAAAGGGGGGCGGGATGGGCGGCCGTCTGCCGAGGGCGTGCGCCAGTCTGAGGGTCGCACCGACAGACCTGCTGGACGCCATGTGCGCGCTGGCAGGGCGCCCCTCGCCGCCCTTGGGACCTCATCCGGTACGTCGCGTCCACGGCCAGGTGCTCCACGCAGTGGCGTCGCTGCCTCTGGGCATGCTGCAGTCGGGCGACGTCAGCGCGGCGACAGAGGTACGCGCCGGCCTCCTGAAGGCCGACGTCCCGCCCCCGGCGGACGCGGCCGCCCGCTGCATCCAGCAGACGGTCGACGACCTGGGGCCCGCCGACCTGTGGGCGCTGGCCCGCGGCACCGCCATGACTCGCGACGACCTCGCGTGGGGCGCTGCCGCAATCGCGGTACAGGGGCGTCTGGAGCAGTCGGACCCCCTGGACGACCTCGCCGCGCAGACCCTCGTGGACGAGATCGCCGAACGGACCCCATGCCAGTGGGGCCGGTCTCACGCCGACGCGGTACGCGCCGCGCTGTACCGGACGCTGGCCGACCTCGCCGACGCCCTCCTGGAGGTGTCAGAGTCAACCCCGACGCCTCTGGACTGGACCACCGACAACGACGGGAGGCGCGCCTCAGCCGTGATCGGCGGAGTGGTCCACGACGTACTGGTCCAGAAAGCGGAGAACGCGCCTCCTGCAGCACAGTCCGTCTGGTACCACCCCCCGCCTCCTGCCGCACACACCGCCTGGCAGTGGCGTATCACGAGCGGACCGGTCAGCCGCACCTCCCACGGTCGCGGGCCCTTCCCTTCCGCGCTCGCGGCACGGCATGCGGCCGAGTGCGCGATCACGGCACTCGCCGCCGGGAGATGCAGCCTGTGAGAGGTGTCGGCACGCGGACCCGTGCCGACACCCGCGCCTCACCCTGGCACCCACATGGGCACCTGCCCGGGCAACCTGCTCGCTCGCTCGGAGGGGCAACGCCCGTCGGCGAAGCGGCTGGAGCAGGAGATCAAGATGAGGATGCCAGTGCGCACGCTGATCGGGATCTGTGCCGGACCGGTGCGCCTCGTCCTGCCGAAGGTGCAAGGGTCCATGCACCAGGGTGAACGGGCCCATCTCAGGGCCCGCACCCCCTGAGCCCCTGTCGGGCCGGCGACGGCGTCTCTCACTCGCCGCCGTCGAAGAACGGCTCCAGACCGTGCGCACGCGCGCCCAGCACACCTCGCGACACCTCGGCCTCCATCGGCCCGCTGAACGTATCCCCTCCCGCCGCGCGGGAGGCGGCAGTGGCCCTGGCGTCAGCCGTCAGCAGGTCCATGTGGATCCCGGCCCCCGCCGTGCGTGCCAGCCGCTGCCATCGGGTTCGTCCACGGCCACTTGCTCCAACCGGCGGCCCTCCTTGCTCCCGTGGGGACCAATTGGGGACCACACGGTGCCCGCGCTCCTTCACTGTGTGCCCGGTGCTGCGCGTTGAAGTCCCTGGTTTATCACCGAAAGTACCGGCGAAAGGGGTACCGCCCACTCCTGGGGGTCAAGGGGTCGCAGGTTCAAATCCTGTCGTCCCGACTGGAGACAGTCGCAGATCAGGGCCGGTTTCGGAGGTATCCGAAACCGGCCCTTGATCATTTTTTTGTAAATATCATGGCCAGAAGTAGATTGCCGGCCCCGGCCCAAGGCCGATGCCGGAGTCCCGCGGAGCTGTGGACCGGGAGCTGAAACAAGCCGGTGTGCGAGCTGGGCACGCAGAGCTGCTTGCGGTGGCGCGAGCGGGGGGCACGCTCGTTCTCGTCATCCGGCGGGTCTCGGCGTCGCACGAGTTGAAGCATGCCGAGCCGATGACCTGGAAGGGGCCGGCTGCGCGGATGGCCTGCGGACCGTCGAACGCCCGCTCGGACACAGTGGCGCCGTTCAGGACGGTGAAGCTCACCTGCTGTGCTGACAGGTGGGGGTGTGCGACCTACTCGAGGTCCCGTCCTGCCGCTCGCCCACTCGGCAGCCCCACCCACCGCCTTGACGCAGCGGTGTTGCACCCGGCGGGACGCCATCACCGGGCGTGCGCGGCATGTCCGGTCACGGCGCGGCGACGGCGGTCGTGCGGCGACTGCGGCAGCCATGACCGCCGCGCCGGTCCGGCTCAACTGAACGCTGTGCTCGCGGCGTTCAGGGTCAGGGCAGCGCTTTGTTCTGTTTCCTTTGTCACTTCGATCGGCACGGGTGAACCATGTGAAAGCTGCAAATTTGGATTAGTGTGCGGCCATGAAGACACGGAGGCGGCTCTCCGACCTCGCACATCTCGTCCGGGCGCCCGCCGTGCTGAGCGTCCCCGGCGATGTCCTCGCGGGAGCGGCGGCCGCTGGTGGCCCCCTGAACTTCCGGACGTTCGGTGCCGTGGGTTCGTCCGTCTGCCTCTACTGGGCGGGGATGGCCCTCAACGACTACGCCGATGCCACGATCGACGCCGTGGAGCGCCCCGAGCGACCGGTGCCGTCGGGCCGGGTGCCCCGTCGCGCCGCACTCGCCGTCGCGGGCGGTCTGACCGCGGCCGGCCTGGGACTCGCGGCCGTCACCGGAGGGCGCCGCAGCCTGCTGGGTGCCGTACCTCTCGCGGGGCTGGTGTGGGCGTACGACCTGGGGCTCAAGGGTACTTCGGCGGGCCCGGCGGCCATGGCGGGCGCACGCGCCGTGGACGTTCTCGTGGGCGCGCCGGCGGCCGACCCCGGCGGGCGGGCCGGCAGCGTCCTGCGGAAAGGCGCGGGCCCGGCGGCGCTGGTCGGAGCGCACACGTACACGCTCATGGCCCTGAGTCGCCACGAGATCCACGGAGCCCCTGCCCGGCTGCCGGCCGCGACCCTGGCCGCCTCCACGGCCACGGCTGTCGCGGCGGTCGTTCCGGTTGTGAGCGGGGCCGTCCGTGACATGCGGCGTTCCGGACCCGGGCTCGCCGGCCAAGCCGCCCCGCGCCGGGCGGCCGCAGGCGCCGACGCCGCCCGGTCCGCCGCCCTCGTCACCGTCGGCGCCGCCCTCGCCTACCTCGGCACCTACGGAAGCGCCCAGCTCAAAGCCGTCCGCAAGCCCTCCGGTGAGAACGTCCGGCGGGCCGTGGGCTCCGGGATCCTCGCGCTCATGCCGTTGCAGGCGGCGCTGACCGCGCGGGCCGGGGCGCCGGCCGCCGCCACTGTCCTCGGCGTCGGCCATCCCCTCGCGCGACGGCTGGCTCGGCGCATATCCCCCACCTGAACGCTGTGTGAGGTACCACCAGCATGGAACCACCCCCCACGCCCCTGAAGTTCGGCTACGGCACCAACGGCTTCACCCAGCACCGGCTCGACGCGGTCCTCGGCATCCTCGCCGACCTCGGTTACGACGGCGTCGCCCTCACCCTCGACCACGTCCACCTCGACCCCTACGCCGAGGACCTGTCCCGGCGCCTCACCACCCTGGCCCGCTCCCTCAACCGCTACGGCCTGGACGTCACGGTGGAGACCGGCGCGCCCTATCTCCTCGACCCATGCGGCAAACACCTCCCCACGCTGATGTCCGAGACGGACGGGCGAAGAACCGACCTCCTGCGCCGCGCCGTTCGGATCGCCGCCGACCTGGGGTCTCCCACCGTCCACCTGTGCAGCGGCCCGGCGCCGGGCGGACTGCCGGAGGCGGACGCCTTCAAGCGGCTGGCGGACGGACTCACGGCAGTGCTGGAGACCGCGGAGCGATACGGCGTGGCTCTCGCCTTCGAACCGGAGCCGCACATGTTCGTGGACACCGTCGAGCGATGTCTGCGTCTGGCCGAACTCCTCGGCGGACACGAGCTGTTCGGCATCACCCTGGACATCGGGCACGCCCACTGCGTGGAGCAGCGGCCCGTGCTGGAGTGTGTTCGGATGGCGGCGCCGCGTCTGCTGAACGTACACATCGAGGACATGCGGCGCGGTGTCCACCAGCACCTCGAATTCGGCGCCGGCGAGATCGACTTCCCGCCGGTGCTGGCGGAACTGCGCGCCCTCGGGCATCGCGGGCTGGTCTCCGTGGAGATCCAGGGCGGTTCCCTGGACGCCCCCGAAGTCGCCCGGCGCTCCATCGACTTCCTCCGCGCCGCAGCAGCGTAACCCTCCCTCCATTCCCCACTCCTCCCGTGCCACAGGAGGTTCGGCCCGACATGCCGACCGCACCCCTTCGTCCACCGGCAGTACCCCCCGACCCCCGCCCACTGCTGTCCCCGGTTGCCCGCACCTGGCTCGACGAGTCGGCCGCCCGAATAGCCGCCCGCCCCACCGCGATCCGGGCTCTGTTCCCCGCGGCCCGAAGGCGCTGCGGACAGGCTCCGCTCGACGAGCACTGGACGACGGACGAGGCCGTCCGCGCTGTCCTGCTCGCCACGCTTCCCCTGCGCGGCCAAGACCTCGCCGACGAGGTGGCGGGTCTGTACCGGCACGGGGATCCGGCCGAACAGCGCGCGATCCTGCGCTCGTTGCCGCTGCTCGCCGCTTCGGGCGACGACCCGTTCCGCGACCTCGCCCTCACCCTGATCCGCGAGGCCCTGCGCGGCAACGACACCAGCGTCGTCGAGACCGCCCTCGGCCCGTACGCCGCGGCCCACCTCCCGGAAGGCGAGTTCCGCCAGGCCGTCCTCAAGTGCGTCTTCCTGGAGATCCCGCTCGCCCGGGTGACCGGACTCGACCTGCGCGCCGACCGGGAACTGGCCCGCATGCTGGCCGACTTCGCCCACGAACGCGTCGCCGCCGGCCGGGAAGTACCGCAGGACGTCTGGCCGCTGGTCCGTCCCCACCGCGACATCGCGGACACCCTGGCCGCCCGGGCCCGCGCCCTGGCACCCACTCGTCCCGAGGCCGTCACCCGCGCCCTGGCCGCACTTGGGGCGGCCGCGCCACTTGAGGAAGAGTCCTGACCGTGCGCATCTTCGACCCGCAAACCGTCACCGCCCCGCGTCAGCACGCCGAGGACGGCGCCCTCGCGGTCCGCCTGGGCTGACCCTGCGGACGGCACGCGGTGCGCGGGTTCCTTCCTCCGCGAGTCCCGCCGGGACCCGGTTGCCCGCGCACCGCGTGCCCTTACCGGAACACCTGCTGTCGGGGCGCGGTCAGGAGCGCACGAACGCCAGGATGTCGGGGTTGAGGACCTCGGGCCGGGTGGTGAGCATGCCGTGCGGAAGGCCCTCGTAGCTCTTGAGCGTGCCGTTCTTGAGGAGTTGCACGGTCAGCGGCGCCGAGTCCTCGTACGGGACGACCTGGTCGTCGGTGCCGTGGGCGACGAGGACCGGCACCTCGATCTGGCGGAGGTCCTCGGTGAAGTCGGTCTCGGAGAACGCCTTGACGCATTCGTAGTGGGCGTTGGCCGCGCCCATCATGCCCTGCCGCCACCAGTTGTCGATCAGCCCCTGGGACACCTGCGCGCCCGGGCGGTTGAAGCCGTAGAACGGCCCCGAGGGCACGTCGATGTAGAACTGCGAGCGGTTGCCGGCCACCCCGGCGCGGAAGCCGTCGAAGACCTCCATGGGCAGGCCGCCCGGGTTGGCGTCCGTCTTGAGCATGAGGGGCGGTACGGCGCCCACCAGCACCGCCTTCGCGACCCGGCCCGGTTCGGCGCGGGCCACGTAGCGGGTGACCTCGCCGCCGCCGGTGGAGTGGCCGATGTGCACGGCGTCCCGCAGATCGAGCGCCGCCGCGAGCGCGATCACGTCGTCGCTGTAGGTGTCCATGTCGTGGCCGCCGGACGTCTGGGTGGAGCGGCCGTGCCCACGACGGTCGTGGGCGATGACGCGGTAGCCGTGCGCCAGGAAGAACAACATCTGGTTGTCCCAGTCGTCGGCGCTCAGCGGCCATCCGTGGTGGAAGACGATCGGCTGCCCGTCGCGCGGGCCCCAGTCCTTGTAGAAGAGAGTGGTGCCGTCGCCCGTGGTGACTGTCCCCATCGCTTGTCCTCCGCTCGCTCGGGGTGCGCCCCGGCGACAGAGAGGTCCGGGCACGCGGGACCGACGAATGCACGCCCTCGGGGCGCGGTCCGGAAGTACCCGCCCAGCCTACGCCAGGGCCGTGCGCGGCACATCCGGGCGCGCCACATCCGGGCGCCGCTCAGCCGCGGCTGTCGGCGGACACCGGCCGGACGGGCGCGTCGGCCTGCCGCAGTTCGGCGAGGAGGACGTTCTGCCCGTCCAGCAGCTCGGTGAGGATGCGGCGGGCCGCGCGCAGGAGTTCGGCGACATCGCCGCCGGCCAGCGCGTAGCTGACGGTGGATCCCTCCCGGATGGAGACCACGATGCCGGACCGGCGCAGCACGGCCAGCTGCTGCGAGAGGCTGGACGGCTCGATCTCGATGTCGGCGAGCAGGTCCCGCACCGGGACCGGCCCGTGCTGGAGCAGTTCCAGGACCCTGATCCGCACGGGGTGTCCGAGCATGCGGAAGAAGTCCGCCTTGGCCTGGTACAGGGGGACTTGCATGACAGCTCGCTCTCTGCCGGGTCGGGTGGGTGGGGCCGCCGGGGTGCGGCGGCGCCTCGCGACACCGCCGCATCGGCCCTGCACAGCCGATCCTTGCCGCCCGCGGCCCGGTGCAGGCATGAATTGGGATCATGCTGATGTGGTCACTTGAAGAAGTTTTCACATCGTGGGCGCACGAAGCCCCGGGCTCTGTGTCGTCGCTAGACCTCGAGCTGTTCCTCGACCCGCTTGAGCTGGTGGCGGGCCATCGCCAGGTTCGAGCGGGCCTTGTCGAGCACCAGGTAGAGGAAGAGGCCGTTCCCGCTGCGCCCGGTGATCAGGCGGATGAGGTGGTACTGCTTCTCCAGCGTGATCAGGATGTCCTCGATCCGGCCCTTGAGGCCCAGCTCCTCCATGGTGCGCACCTTGGCCCGGATGACGTCCGTGTTCCCGGCCGCGGCGATCGTCAGATCGAGGTCCTTGCCCCCGCCCAGCGTCCCCAGCGCCATCCCGCTGGTGTAGTCGACGACGGCGGCGCCCATCGCCCCCTCGACCCCGGCCATCATTTCCTTCAGTGACACTTCCACGCTCGCCATGGCGGCGTCCTCCCCTTCGGTTGCCGGTGCGACGGACCGGCCCCGGCCGATCCGTCCGATGCATGGACCGTAGGGCCGGGGGAGGTTCCCCGGGTCGGCGTCTTTGGGGCTGACCCATGATGGTCGAAGAGGCGCGTTGTCTGTCCGTTCGGGTGACGCCAACTGTTGTGCGAGAGACCGAGGTTGACGTTGTCCGAGGAAGCGGTGCCGAAGGGTGCAAAAGGGTCGCTCACCCCGATTCCGGTCAGGGTGTCGACGGGGGAGTGTCACCAGGGAATCGTTTCGGCAAGTGAAGGTTCCGTTTCCGTGGTGATCTGATTACGTCACATAGGGGTCTGTGGCGTAGGGTTGCTGGCCTGATAACTGTCCACTTCTGGACGGGAGTTGACGGTTTGTTTGCGCTGCACGCTGTGTCTCTGAACTGGTTCATCGAGAGGGCTCCATGTCCGAAACCGCGACTCATGCAGGGCGTTCGGGACCTGGTCGGATGACCGTGCCGGGCTCGGTACACAACAGGCACGCCAGGCCTCCCGCGCAGGACGAACCGACAGAATCGGCCACCCGGTCCCGTACGGTTCGCCTCGCGGTCCTTCCCGCGCTGTCCATGGCGGTCCTCGCCGCCGTCCTGCTCGTCTTCGTCCTCAAGGCCCAGCGGGGCACCGCCGACGCGGCCACCTGGACGGTGCTCGTCGTCGGCGCCGTGATCGGCTGCGGGGTGCTGGCCGCCGCCGTGCGGGCCGGCCGCGCGGCGTCCCGGACGGCGTCCCGGCAGTACACGTCGCTGCGCCGTACCGTCGCCGCGAGCCAGGCCGGCCTGCAGGACGCCCTGCAGCGGCTGGAGCGGGGCGAGCCGGTGGAGCAGGTCGCGTTCACCCTGCCCGCGCCGTCCCGGACCGACCGGTTCGGGACGCTCGGGTACGAGATGAGCGTCGCCCTCTGGCAGGCCCGCACCGCCGTCGTGCAGCGTGCGCAGTACGCTCCGACGAGCGCGCAGGAGAGCGAGGAGCGGGTCGAGGTCTTCGTCAACCTCGCCCGGCGTCTGCAGTCGCTCGTCCACCGGGCCATCAACATGCTCGACCAGCTGGAGAACGAGGTCGAGGACCCGGAGCTGCTCAAGGGCCTCTTCCACGTCGACCACCTGGCCACCCGTATCCGCCGCCACGCGGAGAACGTCGCCGTGCTCGGCGGTTCGGTCTCCCGCCGCCAGTGGACCCGTCCGGTGACGCTGACCGAGGTGCTGCGCTCCTCGATCGCCGAGGTCGAGCACTACTCCCGGGTCAAGCTCGTGCCGCCGATCGAGGGCACGCTGCGCGGCCACGCCGTCGCCGACGTCATCCACCTGCTCGCCGAACTCGTGGAGAACGCCACGACGTTCTCCGAGCCCGGCACCCAGGTCCTGCTGCGCGCCCAGCGGGTGACCGCCGGGCTCGCCATCGAGGTCGAGGACCGCGGTCTGGGCATGCCCCTGGAGGAGCAGACCCGGATCAACGCCCTGCTCGCCGAGCCCGACCACATCGACCTCAGCAAGCTGCTCGCCGACGGCCGTATCGGCCTGTACGTGGTGTCCGCACTGGCCCGCCGGCACAGCATCGCGGTCCGGCTGCAGAGCAACATCTACGGCGGTGTCCAGGCGGTACTGGTCGTGCCGCGCGCCCTGCTGGGCGACGAGATCGACCGTGCGCCCGACCAGCAGGTCGTCGCCGACATGCCCCAGCAGGTCCGGATGCCCTCGGCGCCGCAGCCTCCCGTGCAGGCGTCCCACGGACGCCCCGTGGCCCCGCCGCCGGCCCTGCGCCGGCCGCTGCCGCCGGCGCAGACGCAGGCCGCGGCCGGACCGGCGCCCGCGGCGCAGCAGTACGGCCACGGCCACGGCGCCGGAGCGCCGTCGGCGTACGTCCCCGCCCCCCAGCTCGGCGGCCCGCCCCGCGACGACCGGCCGCAGCTCCCGCAGCGCCACGCCCAGGAGCACCTGGCGCCCGAACTGCGCAACGGTCCCGCGGTGCGCACGGGCGACGAGAAGGAGACGGAGCACGATCCGGGACTGATGGCCATGTTCCAGCGAGGAGTCCGCCTCGCCGACAACGAACCCGACGAGCCCCCCACCCACAGCGCTCGCTGATGCAGGCTCTGGACTCGCAACACAAGGAGAAGAACGCCACCGTGAGCGACATGCATGCCGGCCAGTCGCAGAACCTCGACTGGCTCCTGTCGGGACTCATCCAGAGGGTCCCCTTCACCCGCAGTGCCCTGCTGCTGTCCTCCGACGGACTGGCGAAGGCGTACGACGGGCTCGAAACAGTGGCCGAGGCGGAGCACCTGGCCGCCCTCGCGTCGGGTCTCCACTCGCTGGCGCGCAGCGCGGGCATGCAGTTCGCCCACGGCGCCGACGTACGGCAGGTGGTGGTGGAACTGGACACGGCTCTGCTGTTCGTCTGCGCGGCCGGCTCCGGCGCCTGTCTGGCCGTGCTGGCCGACCGCGAGGCCGACGCGGCCGTGCTGGGCTACGAGATGGCCATGCTGGTCAAGAGCGTCCGCCCGTACCTGGCGACACCCGTCCGGCAGCAGGCGGCCGGCGCGTCGATCGATCCGGGGCGCTGACCATGTCGGACGCGGAGGACGGGGCCTGGCTCGACGACGACGCGGGCCGGCTGATACGGCCCTACACCGTCAGCAACGGACGTACCCGACCCTCGTCGCAGTTCGATCTGCTCACCCTGGTCATGGCGACGGGTGAACGGCCGAAGACCTATCTCGGCCCCGACCACGACCAGGTGCTGGCCCTGTGCGGCGTGCCGCTGTCCGTCGCCGAGGTGGCCGCGCACCTGAAGTTGCCGGCCGTCATCACCAAAGTCCTGCTGTCCGACCTCGTCACCCACCGCGCGGTCACCACGAGTGCGCCGCGCGCCATCCTGGCGGGTTCCCCCACCGACCGACACCTTCTGGAGACGGTGCTGCATGGCCTTCGCAAGCGGCTCTGACCCCTTTCCCACCGCGCTCAAGATCCTCATCGCCGGTGGTTTCGGGGTCGGCAAGACCACGTTCGTAGGAGCTGTCAGCGAGATCGAGCCGCTGAGCACCGAGGAGCTGCTGACCCAGGTCAGCGCCCGTACCGACAGCCTGGTGGGCATCGAGGGGAAGTCGACCACCACCGTGGCGATGGACTTCGGCCGGATGTCCCTGGACCGCGACCACGTCCTGTACCTGTTCGGCACGCCCGGACAGGAGCGGTTCTGGTTCATGTGGGACGAGCTGTCCAACGGCGCCCTGGGCGCGGTCGTGCTCGCGGACACCCGCCGGCTGGACCACTGCTTCGCCGCGGTCGACTTCTTCGAACGGCGGGGCATCGGATTCATCGTCGCCGTCAACGAGTTCGACGGCGCCTACCGCTACACGTCCGACGAGATCCGCTCGGCTCTCGACCTCAAGCCCGACGTACCCGTGGTGGCGTGCGACGCACGCCAGTGCAACTCCGGAACGCGCGTGTTGATCGCGCTCCTCCAGCACCTTCTCGCCTCGACTCCCGGCACACCGCCCGCGGAGCTTGACCCGCTGCGCTGAGGCATCCTCAGCGCGGCCGAATGGAGCCTGCATGTCTGCCCCGGTTCCCTACCAGACGCCCCAGTACGACCCGACCCGCCATCTGCTGCTCACGCCGGACGACCAGGACGCCCCCGCCCGGGTCGCCAGGCTGCGCGAGCTCGGCATCGGAGACGTTCCGATCCCGGAGTTCGACGAGTTCGCGCGCAATCTCGCGCACGTCACCGGCGCCCCGTTCTCGATGGTCAACTTCATCGACGAGAACCGCCAGTACTTCGCCGGCCTGTATGCGGCCGGCCGGCCCGGGGTGCAGCTGGAGCCGCAGGAGAACCAGGTCGGCCGGACGATGACACGCGACCAGGGCTACTGCCCGCACGTCGTCGTGCGGAAGAAGGCCCTGGTGCTCGAGGACGTCTGCGACTACCCGCGGTTCGCGGGCAACCGGGTCGTGGACGAGATCGGTATCCGCTCGTACATGGGCACCCCCCTGATCGACTGGAAGACCGGGATGGCCCTGGGAACGATCTGCGTGGTGGACACGGAGACCCACCCGTGGGGGCGCGAGGGGCTGGCGACCATCAAGTCACTGGCGCAGCAACTGGTCGACCGTATCCATGAGATGGAGGAGCGGGGAGGGATCTGAGCCGGTGCGCGCTGGGGGTTCAGCCCGCGTGCCCGGCCGCTTCCAGCTGTTCTTCGCGCGGCCGCGGCGCCACGCTGCGCACGAGGTCGGCCAGGCGCTCGGACCACTGGCCCTTGGCCGTGCCGAGCGCGGTCTCGCCGAGGCGCAGCAGCTGGATGTCGGAGGTGCCGGCGGGCGCGTAGATGTGATGGGCGTCGCGCAGGTAGCGCTCCACCGGGCGGTCGGTGAACAGGCCGCTGGCGGCGTGGATCTCCATGCCGTCACGGGCGGACTCGATGGCTGCCTCGACGTTGAGGAGCTTGGCGTTCATCAGCTCGGTGTCGCACGACAACCCCTGGTCGAGCAGGTGTACGGCGTGGTAGGCGGCCAGTCTGGCGGTCATCAGCCGGGACTTCATCCGGCCGAGCCTGAGCTTGATGTTGGTGAGTTCGCCCAGGGGAGTGCCGTAGCGTTCCCGCTCGATGCACAGGGCGGTCGTCTCCTCGAACACGGCCTGGTGGATGCCGAGGGAGACCGCGGTCAGGTTGGGCCGGCCGTACAGGATGCTCGACGAGTAGGCGACGGCCAGGCCTTTGCCCTCGGCGCCGAGCAGGTTCGCGGCCGGTACCCGGCAGTTGTCGAAGATCAGCTCGCCGAAGCTGAAGCCGTGCAGCCCCATGGCCGGCTGGTGCTCGCCGAGCGAGAAGCCGGGGCGGTCGGCCTCGACCAGGAAGGCCGACAGCCCTCGCGATCCCTCGCCGGTCCTGACGACCACCCCGTGCAGGTCGCCGACATGGCTGTTGCCGACGAAGACCTTGCGGCCGTTGAGGACGTAGTCGTCGCCGTCGCGGACGGCGGTGCTGCCCATGCCCAGCACATGGCCGCCCGACTCCGGCTCCGTGACGGCGATGGTCGGCAGGCAGTCGCCCGCGGCGATACGCGGCAGCCACGTGCTCTTCTGCTGCGCGTCGCCGAAATGAATGATCTTGGCGACGCCGAGCTGGGAGGCTTGCACCATGGCTCCCATGGCGCCGCTCACGCGGGCAAGTTCCTCGATGATGATCGTCTTGGCGAGATGTCCGGCCCCCATCCCGCCGTACTCGGTGCCGATGGTGACGCCGATCCAGCCCTGCCGGGCGATGAGGCCGGAGAGCTCGTGGGCCACGGCCCGCGAACGCTCCATCTCCGCTATCCGCGGACGCACCTCGCGCTCGGCGAACTCGCGCACACGATGCCGCAAGTCATCGTGCCGCTCACTAGTGAAATAGCGTTCCACAACCCCTCCTGCGCGCTGCCTCCGGGTCAGTCCGGAACCGGAGGTCGTTCGTCGGGCAGTGGCTTTTCGTTCCCCCAGGTCGTTCGCCCAATTTATTGTCTACTTATCGACCCATCTCGGCCAAGATCGCAACGCGACTTTGACTGAAACGCGGCACCTTGCATTCCGCTTCGACTGTGCGATATGGGACGCAAGTTGTCCTCATTACGGCATGTCACGGAGGGATTCGACTCAAGTACGAACAGGATCCGTCCGATCCGGACATGGGTCTGCCCATCAGGCAATTGCCCGACGGGCAGACGGCGCTCCACGATGACAACCAGTCACGTTCTGCCTGGCCGATATGAGCGCCGCATCGGAATGGTCGTGACGGTCGACCGGTAGGGATTCAGCCACGGTCGACGAGGGCGAACCGAAGGCAGTCGCCCCACGGGCCACCTGTGTCACTCCGGTCTGGTACACCGCTTCGAGGATCCCGAGGACCTGCTCCCCGGTCGGCTGCCGCGGGGCGTTGCGGGTCACCGCGTCCGCCAGGGCGCCCGCGGTGATCGGGCGCAGCAGGCCCGGGCGGACGCCGAGCTCGCGCAGGGCTGCTTGAAGCGCAGCGCGCCGGAGATCTCAAGGACGGCGCGAGCGCGACACCGTGCGGGGTGCCGGTGTGCGCGGTCGGGGCGTGCTCGACACCGTGAACGAGACCCGGCCCGGAGAGGGTGAGCGCCCGGCCCGCCGGACGGGCGCCGAGCATCAGCCCGGCCCGGGCCTCCAGGTCCGAGTCGTCGGCGTGGGCGACGGGCAGTCGGCGGCCGACCAGGGCCACCGCCTGCGCCGCGTACGCCGCCGAGACCGGGTTCGTGCCCCGTGAGGCGAGCGCCGCGGTGCCGCAGGCCATGGCGCCGAGCACCCTGCGGAGTGATCCCCTTCCCGGGGCTTCCGGGTGAGCGTCCGTGCGCCGAGTCCATATCTTGCGGATCCCGCTATGCCTCACCGGCCCGCGCCCCGACGTAGCGTGGGCCCGTCGACGTACACCCGCCGCTACCCCGGGAGTTCCGGATGGCCCGCTCCGAAGCCCGTGTCACCACCGACCGCCCCGCCCGCTACGCCAAGCAGCTGGCCTCGCATCTCGGCCGCCGCGCCCGCACCGACTGGGACGAGGAGAGCGGCGCCGGCACACTCGCCTTCGACAACGGTGGCACCGGCACCCTCACCGCCACCGACGGCGCGCTGCTGCTGGCCGTGGAGGCGGAGCCGGAGCACCTCGACCTCCTGGAGGGTGTCGTCGGCCGGCACCTGGTCCGTTTCGGCGCCCGGGACGAACTCGTCGTCGAGTGGCACCGCGACAACGGCGAGCCGGGCACCGCCCAGCGCAACTCCGAGGAGCCCATGCCCCACTGAACCGACACCGAAGCGACCAGGAATAGCCCCGGCTCCGCCTCGTGTTGCCGAGATCATGACGACGAACGCGCCGCGACCCGAGGTCCTGCGATACACCGCCTTCTCCAGCACCCCCGCCGGGGGAAACCCCGCCGGTGTCGTCCTGGACGCCTCCGCCCTGGACGACAGCGACATGCTGGCCATCGCCGCCGACCTCGGATACTCCGAGTCCGCGTTCCTGACCGCACCCCCGCAGGGCCTCGGCGGCCCGGCGGGACGGGCGTTCACCATCCGCTACTTCAGCCCGAAGGCGGAGGTGCCGTTCTGCGGGCACGCCACCATCGCCACCGCCGTCGCGCTCGCCGAGCGGACCGGCCCCGGGGAGCTGGTGTTCGCGACGCGCGCCGGCACCGTGCCGGTGGAGGTGACCGAAGCGGGCGGGACGGTGCGGGCCACGCTCACCAGCGTCGAGCCGCACACCGAGGAGATCGCCGGGGCCGACCTCGCCGAGGCGCTGGCCGCGCTCGACTGGCCGGCCGCCGACCTGGACCCGGACTTCCCGCCGCGGATCGCGTTCGCCGGTGCCCGCCATCTCGTGCTCGCGGCGGCGACCCGCGCCCGGCTCACCGATCTCGCCTACGACTTCGCGCGCCTCGAAGCCCTGATGCACCGCCTGGACCTGACCACGCTGCAGCTGGTGTGGCGGGAGTCGGCGACCGTCTTCCACGTCCGGGACCCGTTCCCCGTCGGCGGCGTCGTCGAGGACCCGGCGACCGGCGCCGCGGCCGCCGCGTTCGGCGCGTACGTCCGCGAGCTGGGCCTGGTCCCCGAGGAGGCCGTCCTCACCCTGCACCAGGGCGAGGACCTGGGCCGTCCGGGCGAACTCACGGTGACCCTGCGCGCCCGCGACCCGCGTATCCGGGTCAGCGGCACCGGGGCCCGGATCGGCTGACGCGGATCAGTCGCACTGACTCAGTCCCACTGGCTCGGCAGCGGGGCGGGGGTCTTGCCGGACAGGACGTCCTTGAGGCGCTGGGCGCCGGCCTGTACGGCGCGGTTGGTGCTGTCGTGGTCGACGGCGGAGAGGCCGCCGTTGGTGACCGCCGCCCCGGAGGCGCCGACGCGCAGGACCGCGACGTCCGTGCTGAAGGTGGACGGCTGGCCCGCGGCGGTGCCCTGGACGGTCACGGTCAGGGCCTCGCGGGCGTCGCCCGCCTTCGGCACCTCCAACGCCACGACCTGCACCGTCCGCTTGCCGCCGTCCTGGCCGGTGGCCGTGAACTGGTTGCACTTCTCCGGCAGGGTCTTCATCCAGTCCAGGGTGGCGTCGACGTTCGCCGAGCCGTAGTCCCCGACCTGGTACAGCATCCGGGAGTCCTCCGAGGTGAAGCCGCGCAGCGCGGAGGCGCCGGTGGCGCGGCCGAGGAGGCTGTCGGAGTAGAGGCCGTCCAGCAGCCGCTGGCAGTCGGCGGCGTCGGACTTGGCGGTGAGGAAGCCGGCCACGTCGACCTTGCCGATCAGCATGGAGTTGCGCCAGGTCGCGGCGTCGGTGGCGACCTGCGAGTCGTTCTCGATGTCGGCCGGTGTGATCAGCGCGGCCTGCGCGCCGGCCCCGGTGAGGGCGGGCGTCGCCGACGGGGAGGGGGAGCGCTCGGCGGCGGCCGAGACGGACACGGCCTCGGGGGCGCCGCTCTGGTCCGCACAGGCCGCGGTGGCGAGCAGGGTTCCCGCCGCCAGGGCCGAGGCGAGAACACGCGCGGGTCGGGACGGACGGGTCATCGCGACTGCCTCCTCGGGAACGCGGTAGGTCCCTCCACGCCACCATCCGCCGGGAGCACGGACCACCCGCACGGGCCATTCGGGTGAGTGCCGCGGTGGGGCGGGGCGCGTCATGATCCGGGGGCGGTGATCCGCACCCTGCGGCTGCCGCAGCGCGGGCACACCGCGTCCGCGAGCGGCGAGCGGACCGCCCGGCCGGCCTCGTCGACGTACTCCTGGGTGCTCTGCAGGTCCGGGTCGGCGATCGGGTCGGTGAAGAACACCGCCTGGAAGGTGGCCTCCCAGGCCTTGCCGCACCGCCCGCAGGCGAACGCGAAGGTCTCGGGCACGGCCCCGGGCACGGGCTCGGGACCCGGGGCGTCGGTCATCGGATCCGGCTCCTGTCACTCGGCCTGCGTCTTAAGCGGACCGCCCCTGCCGTACGGCGGCAACCCGGGGCCGGGTGTCCCAGGCGTGGACGCCCCCTTGACGTCGGGCGGAGGCGGATCGACACTCCAGATGGGAATCCTAGTGAAAAGGTAGGGAAAGATGGGTCGCGTGCGCACGCTCACCGGCAGACCGCGCCGAGAGAGCCGTACGCCCTGGGCGGCCCCCCTGCTCACCTCCCGCCTGCACATCGATCTGCAGCGTGTGTGCAGCGCCATCAGCCTCGGCGCCACCGGCCGCAGCGCCCTCGGCCGCAGAGGCTGAGCGCCCGCTCGCCCCGCACGAGCCGGGCCCCCACCCACCGACGAACGCTTCCGCCGCGCGTACGTCCGCGCGCCCTCATCCGGGGAGACGCATGTCCATCACTCCGCTCGCCGCCCTCCCGTCCGTCCGCACCGCCCCCGGCTTCCGGGGCCGCATCGGCCGCGACGCACGCAGCGGCCACTACGCGGTGCCGCGCCGCTACCGGCTCCATCTGGCCACCGCCTGTGCCGACGGCCTGCGCATCGCCGTCGGCCACAGCCTGCTCGGCCTCGACGACTGTTGTCCGGTCACCTTCCTGCCCGCGGTCCCCGACTGTCCCGACGGCAGCCACACGGCGCTGCGCCCGCTGTACGAGGCGAGCGCCCACCGCTACGTGGGACCGGCCCTCGCGCCCGTGCTCAGCGACGACTGGTCCGGCCGGATCGTCAGCACCCACAGCCGGGACATCCTGCGCGACCTGGACCGGCACTTCGGCGACGGCGTCACCCGGCTCCACCCGTGCGGCGCCGAGGCCGAGATCGAGGCCGTCGAGCGGCTCTGCGCGGAGGGCGTCGAACAGGCCGCACAGCGCGCCGGGCGCGAGGGCGGCGACCCGGAGGCACTGGAGACCCTGCTCGCCACCCTGGACGAGCTGGAGCGCCGCCTGACCGGGGTGGAGTTCCTGATCGGCGGTCAGCTCACCGCCGCGGACATCGAGTTGTGGGTGGCGCTGGTGCAACTCGACACCGTGCACCGCACCCACCTGGACGCCTCCGCCGTGCACCGCATCGCCGACCACCCGGTGCTGTGGGCCTACGCCCGGCGGCTGGCCGCGCATCCGGCCTTCGGCGCCCACCTCGACCTCGACGGCATCGCCCGTCGCCACCACGGCCGTTGCCAGGGCCTGGAAGCCGCCGGCGCGGCCGTCCAGATCCTGGACTGGGCCGGCCATGCGGCGGACGTTTCCCGCAGGTGAGAGCGGCCCGAACCGTTCCGCCGGCTGGACAGGCGTTGACATTCGTTCGGGCAACTGCGTTACTTACGGACCAGAACGGTCAAGAGCGTCAGCATCAAGCCCTGGCTTGCTGACCGGCAACCCTCGCATCGCGGTGGGGTGCCCCAGGTGACGACCGGACCGGATGACGACGTTCGGTAAGCGCGAGGCCCCACCCCGGGGCCATCACACAAGACAGGTGACGGACATGTACGCAGCCTCCAGGACGGCCGAGCGCCGTGCCCAGGGCTGCGTACAGCCGTATCCGAGCCCGCTCGTCGCCGACCGTGCCGTCGACCTGCTCCGTGTCAACAGCGCCCTGTGTAGCGCGTGTACCGCACCGGGCCGTGCCCGCTGTCGGGTCTGACCAGGCTCTTCCGCCTTCGCCCCGCAGTTCTCGCGACTCGGCTTCCCTGACGTAGACACCGCATCTCTGACGTAGACACCGGCCGCCCGGTGTGACGCCGTCCGCCCACCCCCGCATCCCGCGCGCCCCGCGTGCCGTGCCGTGCCCGAACACGGCGCGGTACCGCGTTCCCGGCCGTGGGACCAGGGGTGTCCGACTCCGCCGGAGCCCGCCATGAGTGAACCCCCAGGCGCCACCATAACCGCGCCCGCCGCGCCCCCCGCTGACAAACCGTCAAAATCGCTGGTGGCACAGCGAGTTCTCCCGCTGCGCCGACCCGGACGGTGGATCGCCACCGCCGTCGTCCTGGTCCTGGTCGCCCAGTTCGCCCACGGGCTGGTGACCAACCCCTTCTACCAGTGGGACCGCTTCGGCTACTGGTTCCTGCGGCCGACCCTCCTCGACGGACTGCTCATCACCCTCGAAGTCACCGCCTACAGCGCGGTATTGGGCCTGCTCGGCGGCATCCTGCTCGCCCTGGCCCGGCTCTCGAAGAGCCCGGTGCTGCGCGCGGTCAGCTGGACCTACGTCTGGGCGCTGCGCTCCATCCCGCTCATCGTGGTCCTGCTCTTCCTCTACAACTTCAGCGCCCTGTACAAGACGCTGAGCGTCGGCGTCCCCTTCGGGCCGGCCTTCTTCTCCTTCGACGAGTCGAAGCTCGCCACCGACATGGTGATCGCCGTCGTCGGCCTCAGCCTCAACGAGGCCGCCTACGCGGCCGAGGTGGTCCGCGGCGGCATCCTCTCCGTGGACCAGGGCCAGCACGAGGCCGCCGCCGCGCTCGGCCTGCCCAAGGGCTACCAGTTCCGCAGGATCGTCTTCCCGCAGGCCCTCAGGTCGATCACCCCGAACTACGTCAACCAGCTGATCGGCCTGATCAAGAGCACCTCGCTGGTCTTCTACGTCTCCCTGCTCGACCTCTTCGGCACCGCGCAGAGCATGGGCTCCACCTACCCCGGCGACATCGTGCCGCTGCTCCTGGTGGTGACCGTCTGGTACCTGATCCTGACCAGCGTCGTCTCCGTGATCCAGTTCTACGTCGAGCGGTACTACGCCCGCGGCGCCACCCGGGCACTGCCGCCGACGCCCCTGCAGAAGCTCCGGGCCGGCCTCACCGACCTGCGGGCCCGCATCCGCCGGGAGGCCGCCGTATGAGCAGCACCGACACCCTGGAGACGGCCCCCGCCGCCCTGGAGATCCACGACGTCCACAAGTGGTACGGCACCCACCGCGTCCTGGACGGCATCGACCTGACCATCCGCCCCGGCGAGGTCACCGTCATCCTCGGCCCGTCCGGCTCGGGCAAGTCCACGCTCCTCAGGGTCATCAACCACCTGGAGAAGCCCGAGATCGGCCATGTCAGCATCAACGGCGAACCGATCGGGGTGAAGCGGCAGGGCGACCGGCTCAAGGAGCTGAGCGAGCGCGCCATCCTGGCCCAGCGCGGCCGGATCGGCTTCGTCTTCCAGAACTTCAACCTCTTCCCGCACCTGACCGTCCTCGACAACGTGGCCGCCGCCCCCGTCGCCACCGGGAAGCTCACCAAGCCCGAGGCGCAGGCCCTGGCCAAGGAACTCCTGGAGCGGGTCGGCCTCGGCGAGCGCGTCGGCGCCTACCCCCGCCAGCTCTCCGGAGGCCAGCAGCAGCGCGTCGCCATCGCCCGCGCCCTCGCCCTGCGCCCCGGCGTGATCCTCTTCGACGAACCCACCTCCGCCCTGGACCCGGAACTGGTCGGCGAGGTCCTCGCCGTCATCAAGGACCTGGCCACCAGCGGCACCACGCTCGTCATCGTCACCCACGAGATCGGCTTCGCCCGCGAGATCGCCGACCGGGTCGTCTTCATCGACGAGGGCCGGATCGTCGAGCAGGGCCCGCCCTCCGAGGTTCTCGACAAACCGCGGCACGAACGAACCAGGGACTTCCTCAGCAAGGTCCTGTGAACCGTCGCACCCCCAGATTTCCCCCCACGCCAACCCTCAGCACCCTCTTCCAGTGACAAGGAACGGCCATGCCCACCCACCTCACCCGACGCAGCCTGATCAGAGGCATCACCGCGGCGACCGCCGTCGCCACCCTCGCCACCGGGCTCGCCGCCTGCGGGGGCGACAGCGACGCGGCCACCACCACCGCCGGCGCCAAGTCCGGCGAGGTCGTCGTCGGACGGGTCTCCAACGGTGCCGGCACCCAGACCACCATCAAGGTCTCCGAGGTCAAGTCCATCAGTGCCGAACTGCCGGCGGCCGTCCGCAAGAGCGGCAAGCTCGTCATCGGCGAGGGCGCCCTGCCCGCCGGATTCCCGCCGCTGGCCTACGTCGGCAGCGACCAGAAGACCCTCACCGGCTCCGAGCCCGATCTCGCCCGCCTGATCGCCGCGGTCTTCGGTCTCACGCCGGAGATCAAGAACGCCACCTGGGAGAACATGTTCGTCGGCATCGACAGCGGCAAGGTCGATGTGGCCCTCTCCAACATCACGATCACCGAAGAGCGCAAGAAGAAGTACGAGTTCGCCTCCTACCGGCAGGACAACCTCGCCTTCATCGTGCCGAAGAAGAGCACCTGGAACTTCGACGGCGACTACGAGAACCTCGCCGGCAAGACGATCGCCGTCGGCTCCGGCACCAACCAGGAGAAGATCCTCCTGGAGTGGAAGACGAAGCTGGCCAAGGAGGGCAAGAAGCTCACCGTCAAGTACTTCCAGGACAGCACCAGCACCTTCCTGGCCCTGAACAGCGGGAAGATCGACGCCTCCTTCGGCCCCAACCCCGGCTTCGCCTACCACAACAAGCAGACGGCGAACACGCCCAACGCCACCCGCACCGCGGGCACCTACTCGGGCGCCGGCGCCAGCCTGCAGGGCCTGATCGCGGCCACCGCCAAGAAGGACAGCGGACTCGCCAAGCCGCTCGCCGACGCCATCAACTACCTGATCAAGAACGGCCAGTACGCCGAGTGGCTCAAGGCCTACAACCTCTCCGACGAGGCCGTCGCCAAGTCCGAGGTCAATCCGCCCGGCCTGCCCCTCGACAACTCCTGATCAGTCATCAAGAACACCCTGCACCATGTCGGTTGAAGCAAGAGAGGACTCCGCCACCGTGACCGTCCCCACCGACGTCCGCGGCGGCGGAGACCTCGGCACCGCCGTGCTCGACAACTCCGTCCGGTCCGCCCTGACCGGCCCGCTATCCCGACGACGTCCACGCGTACGCGGCCCTCGCCGACCCCACCGACCCGGCCGCCTGGGCCGACCTGCACGTGCTCGTCGATCCAGGCGCCACCGTGGTCGACACGGCGCTGCGGGCCGAGCCCGACCCCGATGCGGTACGACTGGGACCCGGCGACGTACCCGAGATGCCGGACCTCGTCGCCCGCACCGAGCCGGGACCGTTCCGCCGTGGGACCGTCGAGATGGGCACCTACCTGGGCATCCGGCACCGCGGACGGCTGATCGCCATGGCCGGGCAGCGGCTGCGGCCGCCGGGCTGGACGGAGATCAGCGCCGTCTGCACCGACCCCGACCACCGGGGCCGGGGCCTGGCCACCCGCCTGGTGCGCGCGGTCGCCGCCGGTATCCGGGACCGCGGCGACACCCCGTTCCTGCACGCGGCACCGGGCAACGCCACGGCGATCCCGCTCTACGAGTCGATCGGCTTCACCGAGCGCCTGCGCGGCCGCACCCTGCTGCTGCGCGCCCCGGGAACACCACCGAAGGACGGGGCGTTGTGACTCACGACGAGATGTGCGAGGCGCCACCGCAGGGCGCCCTGACGAGGGAGGAGACGGCAGTGACCTCGACATGCCACGCCGTGCACCTCCACTCCCGGCCCCACATCGACCTCCAGCGCGTGGCCGGCGCGCTCTGTTGCTCCTGACCCGTTCCCACCCCGCCACGCCCCCGCACCGGCGTGCCCCCGTACGGATCTTCAGGAAGGCACCTCCGTGTCCTCAGCACCCGTTTCTCCCCTGCATCTCGCCGTCGCCCTCGACGGCACCGGCTGGCACCCCGCCTCCTGGCGCGAGCCGGCCGCCCGCCCCCGCGACCTGTTCACCGCCGGATACTGGGCCGACCTGGTCGCCGAGGCCGAGCGCGGTCTGCTCGACTTCGTCACCTTCGAGGACGGCCTCGGCCTGCAGTCCTCGCACTTCGGCGAGCTGGACGGCCGCACCGACCAGGTCCGGGGCCGCCTGGACGCCGTCCTGACCGCCTCCCGGGTCGCGCCCCTGTCCCGCCACATCGGCCTGGTGCCGACGGTGATCGCCACCCACACCGAGCCGTTCCACATCTCCAAGGCGATCGCCACCCTGGACTACGTGAGCACCGGCCGCGCGGGGCTGCGGGTGCAGATCTCCGCCCGCCCGCACGAGGCCGACCACTTCGGCCGGCGCACCTTCCCGCCGATCGACCTGGCGGAACTGCGCTCCCCGGCCGGGCAGGAGCGGCTCACCGACCACTTCGACGAGGCCGCCGACTACGTCGAGGTCGTGCGCCGGCTCTGGGACAGCTGGGAGGACGACGCCGAGATCCGGGACGCCGCCACGGGCCGCTTCGTCGACCGCGACAAGCTGCACTACATCGACTTCGAGGGCCGCCACTTCAGCGTCAAGGGCCCCTCCATCACCCCGCGCCCGCCGCAGGGCCAGCCGCTCGTCACCGCCCTCGGCCACCAGAGCGTCCCCTACCGGCTGATCGCCCGCCAGAGCGACGTCGGCTACGTCACCCCGCACGACACCGCCGAGGCCCGCGCGATCGTCGCCGAGATCCGCGCCGAGCAGGAGGCCGCCGGACGCGCCGGCGACACCGTGCACGTCTTCGGCGACCTCGTGGTCTTCCTGGACGACGACCCGGCCAGCGCCGCCGCCCGCAAGGAGCGCCTCGACGCCCTGGACGGCGCAGCGCTCACCAGCGACACCCGGATCTTCACCGGCACGGCCACCCAACTCGCCGACCTGTTGGAGGAGTTCGCGGCCGAGGGGCTGACCGGCTTCCGGCTCCGGCCCGCCGTCCTCGGCCACGACCTGCCGCGCATCACCGCGGACCTGGTCCCCGAACTCCAGCGCCGCGGCCGCTTCCGGACCGCCTACGAGGCCGACACCCTGCGCGGCCTGCTCGGGCTCGCCCGCCCCGCCAACCGCTACGCCGCAGCCCTCGCCTGAGCCGGAAGGACCACACACCGTCATGAGCAAGCCGCTGAAGCAGATCCACCTCGCCGCCCACTTCCCCGGCGTCAACAACACCACCGTGTGGAGCGACCCGGCCGCCGGCAGCCACATCGAGTTCAGCTCCTTCGCGCACTTCGCGAGGACCGCCGAACGCGCAAAGTTCGACTTCCTGTTCCTCGCCGAGGGCCTGAGGCTGCGCGAACAGGGCGGGAAGATATACGACCTGGACGTGGTCGGCCGCCCCGACACCTTCACGGTCCTCGCCGCGCTCGCCGCCGTCACCGAGCACCTCGGCCTGACCGGCACCATCAACTCCACCTTCAACGAGCCCTACGAGGTGGCCCGCCAGTTCGCCAGCCTCGACCACCTCTCCGGCGGCCGGGCCGCCTGGAACGTGGTCACCTCCTGGGACGCCTTCACCGGCGAGAACTTCCGCCGCGGCGGCTTCCTGCCCCAGGACGAGCGCTACTCCCGCGCCAAGGAGTTCCTCACCACCGCGAACGAGCTCTTCGACTCCTGGCACGGCGACGAGATCATCGCCGACCAGGCCACCGGAACCTTCCTGCGGGACGCGGGCGCGGGCTCCTTCGTGCACAAGGGCGCCCAGTTCGACATCCACGGCCAGTTCAACGTGCCCCGCTCCCCGCAGGGCCGCCCGGTGATCTTCCAGGCCGGCGAGTCCGACGAGGGCCGGGAGTTCGCCGCCTCCGGTGCCGACGCGATCTTCAGCCGGTACGCGACCCTCGACGCCGGCCAGGCCTTCTACACGGACGTGAAGTCCCGCCTCGCCAAGTACGGCCGGGCCCCCGGTGACCTGCTCATCCTGCCCGCCGCCAGCTTCGTCCTCGGCGACACCGACGAGGAGGCCGAGGAGATCGCCCACCAGGTGCGCCGGCAGCAGGTCAGCGGGGCGACGGCCCTCAAGCACCTGGAGTTCGTCTGGAACCGGGACCTGTCGTCGTACGACCCGGAGGGCCCGCTGCCGGACGTCGACCCGCTGGTCGGCGAGGAGCACATCTCCCGGGGCCGCGCCCAGGTCAGGATGTACCGCGACCCGCTCGCCATCGCCCGTGAGTGGCGGGAGCTCGCCGAGGCCAACAAGTGGTCCATCCGCGACCTCGTGATCAACACCGGCAACCGGCAGACCTTCGTCGGCTCCCCGGCCACCGTCGCGAAGACGATCAACGACTTCGTGCAGGCCGACGTCTCCGACGGCTTCATCCTGGTCCCGCACATCACCCCCGGCGGCCTCGACGTCTTCGCCGACACGGTCGTACCGCTGCTCCAGGAACAGGGCGTGTACCGCACCGAGTACGAGGGCACCACCCTCCGCGACCACCTGGGCCTCGCCCACCCCGACCAGGCGCGCGCCGAACGGGCCGCGTCGTGAAGTTCCTCGCGATCACCCTGATCGTGCACCGCCCGGACCCGCTCACCGGCGTACAGAAGCCGACCCACGACCGGTTCCGGGAGGTCCTCGACAACGCGGTGCTCGCCGAGGAGCTGGGCTTCGACGGCTTCGGGGTGGGGGAGCGGCACGAGCGGCCGTTCATCTCCTCCTCCCCGACCGTCGTCCTCAGCCATGTCGCCGCCCGCACCCGGCGGATCCGGCTCTTCACCGCCGTCACCACGCTCAGCCTGCTGGACCCGGTCCGGGCGTACGAGGACTACGCGACCCTCGACCACCTCTCCGAGGGCCGCCTCGACCTGATCATCGGCAAGGGCAACGGCGCCGCCCAGCGCGAGCTGTTCCATGTCACTCCCGAGGACCAGTGGGACCGCAACGCCGAGAGCTACGAGGTGTTCCGGCGGATCTGGCGGCAGGACAAGGTCACCGCGGACACGCGGTTCCGTCCGCCGCTGACGGACGCCGAGGTCTGGCCGCGCCCCTACCAGCGGCCGGTCCGGGTCTGGCACGGCAGCGCCACCAGCAAGGAGTCCGTGGACCTCGCCGCCCGCTACGGCGACCCGCTGTTCTCCGCGAACGTCACCAACCCCATCGAGCCGTACGCCGAGTTGATCCGGTACTACCGGGAGCGCTGGGAGCACTACGGCCACGACCCGGCGGACATCGCCGTCGGCGCGGGCAGCGCGGGCCTGTACGCGGCGCCCACCTCGCAGGAGGCGGTGGAGGTGTACCGGCCGATCTTCGAGAGCAACCTCGCGTTCCAGAAGAAGGCCGGTCTGCCGGTGGTCTTCGAGACGGTCGAGGACTTCGTCGAGCGCAGCTCGGCGCTGGTCGGCAGTCCCCAGCAGATCATCGACAAGGTCCACCGCTACCACGAGCGGTTCGGGCACACGGTCCTGCATCTGCACGCGGACGCGGGCGGTCTGACGGATACTCAGCACCGCGCCTCCCTGGAGCTGTTCCAGTCAGCGGTCGCGCCGGTGCTGCGCGAGGAGATCCCGGACCCGCCGTTCGCCTGGGCCCCCGTGCTGCCGGCCGCCGAGGAGCCCGCACATGTCTGACATCCCCCTCGGTGTCCTCGACCTGGTGCCGATCCCGAGCGGCTCCACCGCCGCCGACGCCCTGCGCAACTCCATCGAACTCGCCCAGCGCGCCGAGGAGTTCGGCTACGCCCGCTACTGGTTCGCCGAGCACCATCTCAACCCGGGCGTAGCCGGTACGTCCCCCGCGGTCGTGCTCGCGCTGACCGCCGCCGCGACCTCCAGGATCCGGCTCGGCTCCGGCGCCGTACAGCTGGGCCACCGCACCGCGCTGTCCACGGTGGAGGAGTTCGGTCTGATCGACGCCCTGCACCCGGGCCGCCTCGACCTGGGCCTGGGCCGCTCCGCCGGCCGGCCGCCGGGGGAGCGGCCCACCCCGTCGACCACGGCTACCCCCGTCGTCGACGGCCGGGCACCCAACGGCCTCCTCATCCCGCCCCGCTTCTCCTTCGCCCACCTCCTCGGCTCCCCGCGCATCGCCCTCCAGCGCCGGCTGCTCCTGCTCCCGAACGCCGAGTCCCCGGAGTACGCCCAGCAGCTCGACGACATCCTCGCGCTGCTCGCCGGCACCTACCGCACCGAGGACGGCGCCGAGGCCCATGTCGTCCCCGGGGAGGGCGCCGACATCGAGGTCTGGATCCTGGGCAGCAGCGGCGGCGAGAGCGCCGAGGCCGCGGGCGCCCGCGGCCTGCCCTTCGCCGCCAACTACCACGTCAGCCCGGCCACCGTCCTGGAGGCGGTCGACGGCTACCGCTCCTTCTTCCAGCCCTCCGACCACCTCGACAAGCCCTACGTCAGCGTCTCCGCCGACGTCGTGGTCGCCGAGGACGGCACCACCGCCCGTGAACTCGCCACCGGCTACGGCCCCTGGGTCCGCAGCATCCGTACGGCCGAAGGGGCCATCCCCTTCCCCACGCCCGAGGAGGCCCGTGCCCACGTCTGGACGGCCGAGGACCGCACCCTGGTCCAGGACCGCCTCGACACCCAGTTCGTCGGCAGCCCCCAGCACGTCGCCGACTGTCTGGAACAGCTCCAGGAGGCCACCGGCGCCGACGAGTTGCTCATCACGACGATCACCCACGACCAACGCGACCGCATCCGCTCGTACGAACTCCTCGCCCAGGAGTGGGCGCGGCGGTGAGCCCCGCCCGGTTCACTCCTTCCAGTCCAGCTGATGCTCCGGCGTGCCCACCGACCGCCCGTACGCGACCGCGGCGGCACGCCCGGCCTCGTCCCCGCGCCGGTACCGGAACACCCTCCCGGCGAACACGACCACGCGCTCGTCCCCGGCCGTGAAGTCGGCGTACCAGCCGTTCTCCGCGCGCAACGCGTCGGCGAGCGCCACCGCGAGCGGACCGGCGAGAGCCTCGTCGGCCTCCCACTCGACGAGGGTCCACAGGTCCGGCTGCGCATCGGCGGCACTCGCCGAGACGTCGAGCCGCCGGACCGTGCGCAGCCGGACCCCGGCGGGAGCGAACTCGGCGCCGGGGCGCAGGCTTTCGCCGATGACATAGCCGTTGATCATGCGGAACTCCTCGGGAGCGGGAGCGGGAGCGAGACCGGGCTCACGCTAGGCTCCATACCTGACATCCCCTGTCGGGTATGGAGCGCTCCCCGTGCGTCGGACCTCCGCCGCCACCAGCTCCAGAAGCCCGCGCCCCGCCCGCCCGTGGAACCACTCGGCGTGCCCGTCGTAGTACTCGTACGCCAGCCGCGCGTTCTCCGGCGACCGGGTGATCCCGTGGAAGTAGTCCAGCTCGGAGAGGGCGAACTCGGCGTGGACCAGGGGGAGGAGGGCGGGGAGGGCCGCCGACTCGGGCGGTGAGAGGGGGCGGACCGACTGGTAGCCGCGCAGCAGTGCCACCGCGTCCCGTTCCCGGACCGGGCGATCGGGGCTCAGCCACTGCACGGTGTTGCGTTCCAGCGCGGTGGCCAGGTCGTGGACGGCCCTCGTGCGGTCGCTCATGCCGAAGTCCAGGACCGTGGACACCTCGCCGTCCTCGCCCCACAGGAGATGGGAGGCGTGCCAGTCGTTGTGGGTCCACAGCGGGGCCAGCCCGCAGAGCTGGGGAGCCAGGCGGTCATGGAGGGGGAGCAGGACGCGTTCGGTGTCCCTCCGCCACGGGAAGTCCGCCAACGCCGGTGCCAGAAGCGGCCGTTCGGCGATGTACGCACCCAGGACCGACCGGGGGTCCGGGGCCGCGAACACCGTGAAGGAGGCGACCAGGGGGCGCGGGGCACGACGGGGCGGGGTGAAGCCCGCCGCCAGACGGAGCCGGGCCAGTGCCGCGCCCGCCGCCCGGGCGTGGGCCGGGCCGGCGAACGGCGACCAGGACAGGGCGTCCCGGTAGAGGTCGGTGCCGGTCCCGGTGGAGTCAACCTCGTACGTCCACTCGCCGCGCGCCGCCGCGTCCAGCACCCGCACCACCGGCGCTCCGCGCGCCCCCAGATGGCGCAGGAAGGCGTGCTCCTCGGCGAGGGCCTCCGGTGGGCGCACCCGGACATGGTGCCGCTTCACGAACAGGCGTCGTCCGTCCCGCTCCACGACGGCAGCCGCCGACAGCGGGCGCGGGCTGCGCCACACCACCCGCGCCGGGCCCACCACGTCCGTGACCTCGGCGTCGGTCAGCGGCGGCCAGTTCCGCTCGACTAGTTAGGACCCGGCGTTCCACGGCCGTGAACTCCGGTGCGGTGAAGTCCCGTTCGCCGTACGGCAGCGGCACCGCCACCCGGTCGACCACGGTGGCCGGACGCGGGGACAGCACATGGACGGTGTCGGCGAGCAGGACCGCCTCCCGGATGTCGTGGGTCACCAGGACGACCGTCCAGCGGTGGCGCTGCCCCATCCCGGGGAGCGTCAGCCTGCCCGGCCGGGGGCTGCTCGACGAGACGGGACGGATGCTGCCCCGTCCCCGACTCGCCGAGAAGACAGGGGCGTTGAGCGATGCCTCACCGGTCGTCCTGTACTGCGGCGGCGGCATCTCGGCGGCCGGGGCGGCCCTCGCGCTCACCCTGCTCGGACGCACGGACGTCTCCGTCTACGACGGCTCGCTGGAGGAGTGGTCCAAGGACCCGGAGCGGCCGCTGGAGTCCGGCCGCTGAGAGGCTGCCGAGCGGTGGAACGGGCCGGTGACCGGCCGGGTATGGCTGCGGGACGTCTCCCTCCCCCGAAGGTGACGTCCCGCAGCCGCTTCCCCCGGCGCCGGACAGTGGTCCGACCTCCGCGTCGCGGGCCTGTGCCGGTCTCACCAGCACATGACCGCTGTCTCCCCCGACCCCCACGTGGAATGGAGACGGACGCGGACGAAGTAACGGCGGCCCTTGACGAGCCGGACCCTGATCCTCGTGTTGTGCGGGGTGCCTCCGTCGTCGTGGCCGGCGAGATAACGCGGTTCCCCGTCGCGCTCCTCGAAGACCACGACGACGCAGTCGCTCTCGCCGAAGGTCCCCACGGTGTAGACGCGGGTCTCCGACGGCTCCACGGCGAAGTCCGCCTGCTCGCCCGGGCCCAGCCGGAACGGCGCCGAGCGGAACGGCACCAGCGCGGCCGGGGCGTCGGCGGGCGGGTACCAGCGGAGCACGAACTCCTTGTCCGCCGGGGACAGTGAACCCGGCGGGTACAGACCGTTGTGGTACTGCTCCGGTTCCAGGATCAGCCCCGGACCGAACGGGTACTGCATCACCGACTGCGGATCCCACACCGAGCCGTTGGCCTCGGACGGGTCCAGCGTGCGCAGGATGTTGAAGTGCGTCTTGTCCCGGCTCCAGTGGTTCGGCGGGCCGAAGAGGTCGGTGTAGACCGCCTCGTCGTCCCAGTGCAGTCCGGCGAACGGGCTCTGGTGCTCGTGCCGCATGCCGAGCGCGTGCCCGATCTCGTGCAGCGCCGTCCACCGCCCGCCGGGCTCCGTCAGATCCCAGCCCAGGTTCATGGTGCGCTCGCCCCGGCCGACCGAGAGCGCGTCCCGGCCCACCGCCGACCAGGAGCCGTCACCCAGCTGGAAACCGATCCGCAGCTCGGCCTCGCGCCGGTCCGGGACCTCGGCGAACCGCACCCCGATGCCCAGGTCCTGCCACTCCCCGAAGCACTCGCGCACCATGTCCCGCTGCTCCTTCGCACCGGCCCACGGCACCGGCCGGGTCTCCGCGGTCCCCGGGACCGGGATCACCGACGTGTCGGTGTCGGCGTCGAAGAAGTAGTAGTGCAGCACCGTGCCGTTGACCCACATCCGCCGCCCGCCCACGAGCGCGCTCAGCCGCTCGGCGGCCAGGCCCGGCGCGAACACCGGGTCCGACTGCTGCGGAAGCGAGCAGTAGCGTCGGGTCATGCGCCCCAGACTGCCGTTTCACCCGGCCGGGCGCCTGAGTCGGAAGCTACTCAAGTCCCCCTGTATCAGAGCTGAGTAACCCGACTCATACTCGTGTGACGACTTACGAACAGGACGCACGGACCCTCGAACTGCCCTGGCCGTTCACCGGCCGGGAGGACGAACTGGAGCTGGTGAGGCGGTCGTCGGTGGCCGGCCGGCAGGGTGTCGTGGTGACCGGCCCGGCGGGCAGCGGCAAGACCCGGCTGATCACGGAGGCCGTCCGCGGCACCGACTGCGCCCGGGTGACCGGCACCCCCGCGACCAGCACCCTCCCGTTCGCGGCGTTCGCGCACCTGCTCCCCGACGGGGTCTCACTGCCCGGCGCGCTCCGGCACCTGTCCGGGGTACGGCTCCTGGTCGTCGACGACGCCCACCTCCTCGACGAGGCCTCGGCCGCCCTCGTCCACCAGCTCGCCGTACACGGCCGCACCCGCCTCCTGGTGACCGCCGCCGACCCGGCCCCCCTCCCCGACGCGATCTCCCGGCTCTGGACCGGGGAACTCCTCACCCATCTCGCCCTGGAGCCACTGCCGTACGACGAGACGGCCCGGCTTCTCGCCGGCGCCGACCTGGACCCGCTCACCGTGCGCCGGCTGCACCGGGTGTGCCGGGGCGATCTGCGGCTGCTGCGCGACCTGCTCGGCGCCCTGCGCGAGTCCGGCCCGCTGACCCGGGTGCCGGACACCGGCGCATGGGCCTGGCGCGGCCCGCTGCCGCTCACCGCGACCGTACGGGACCGCATCGCACCGCTGCTGGACCGGCCGGACCCCGCGGAGCGCGACACCCTCGAACGCCTCGCCTTCGCCGAACCCCTGCCGCCCCACCTCGACGACGACCTGGACCTCGGCACCCTCGAACGGCTGGAGACGGACGGCCTGATCCATGTAGACGAACGGGGCGCGGTCCGCCTCGCCCACCCCCTGCACGGCCCCGCGCTGCGCGCCCGCGCGGGCCGGCTCCGGGCCCGGCGCCTGGCCCGCACCCCCGACCAGTGCGAGCCCGCCCTCAAGGACGAGGAGCAGCAACTGGCAGACCGCATCGAGCAATTGGACGTACGGGAGGTGCCGGCCCCGGTGGGGGAGTGGCTGGCGTCGGGAGGCCTGCCCGTACCGGCCGGGTACGCGGCCGTGCGTGCCCGGTACTCGCGGCTTCGGGGGGAGCTGCGAGAGGCGGCGGCGTGGGCGAGGGAGGGACTGCGGACGGCGCCGGGCGACGCCTCCTGCCGTGCCGAACTCGCCCGGGCCGCCGCCGAGACGGGGGAAGGCTCCGTAGTGCGCGAGGACGGGGGTCTCGCGCACTACGGAGCCGTACGGCTCGGGGCGCCCGAGGAGGCCGCGGGGCGGCTGGACGGGGTGCTCGCGCGGCACGCCGAGGCCCTCGCCCGCGGCGACGGACCCGCCCTCGACCGGGCCGCCGAGACCCTGGCGGAACGCGGTCTGCTGCTGTTCGCGGCGGAGGCCCACGCCCAGGCCGTCCGCGCCCACCGCGACCCGCGCGCCGCCCGGACGGCCCGCACCCGCGCGGTCGCCCTCGCCCGCCGCTGCCAGGGCGCCCGCACCCCGGCCCTCTCCGGCCTCGTCCTCGGTGAACTCACCGCCCGCCAGCGCCAGATCGTCACTCTCGCCGCCGCCGGTCTCAGCAACCGCCAGATCGCCGACCACCTCACCCTCTCCGTCCGCACCGTGGGCAACCACCTCTACAGCGCCTACACCCGCCTCGGCACCACCGACCGCACCGCCCTGCCGTGGCTCCTGGACCAGCCGGACCGGAAGTCGGCGTAACCAGACTCCTGTCACCCGGCCGGAGTCGCTCAGGCCGCCCCGAACGCCGCGAACGCCCACCCCGTGGCCTGGTGGAGGGCGTCGCCCGGGAGGGCCGCGCGGGCGTCGCGGAGGGCCTCCGCGAGGGACAGGCCCGCGCCCAGGCCCTTGTGGAGGGCCAGCATCAGCGGGACCACGGCGGCGTCGTTGACGGGGGCGCTGCTCGCGACCACTCCGGCCGTGCCCAGCGGCAGCAACGCCGTGACGAGACCGAGGAGTTCGTCGGCGCCGACCGTGGCCAGGCGGGCGGTGTCGCAGCTGGAGAGGATGATCCGGTACGGGCTGCGGTCGAGGCGCTCGAAGTCGTGCACGATCAGCGGGCCGTCGGCCATCCGCAGGGAGGAGAAGAGCGGACTGTCCGCACGGAAGGTGCCGTGCGCGGCGATGTGCGCGAGCGCGGCCCCGTCCAGCTCCTCCAGGACCCGGGGGACCTGGACGTCGTCGTGCTCCAGGATCGTGGCCGTCGCGTAGTGGCCCGCCACCTCGGGCACCTCCGCCCCCTCGGAAGCCAGCCCCGGCCCGCGGACCAGCACATGCCGGCCTCCCGGCGGCGGCTCGGTCTCCCGGGCCCGCAGCCAGCTGCCCGCCGACGGCGACACACTGAGCACCCGCTCCCGCAGCGAGGGAAGCAGCGCCCAGGGCACCCGGTGCAGCGTGCTCGGCGGCACGATCACCACCGGCCCCGAGCCCAGATGGTCCGCCGCCGCGCCCAGCAGCAGCTCCTCCAGCCGCCGCCCCGCGGCCTCGACCACCGCCAGCCGCCCCTCCGCCCCGGGATGCGCGAGCCGCCGCAGCCCCGCCTGGACGTGCTCGGCCTCGGCGGCCGCCTCCGCCAGCAGACCGCCCTCGAACCGCCGTACCCGGCCCTGCCCGCACAGCAGGATGTGCACCCGGCCGTCCAGGACCGCGAGTTCGACCAGCCGGGCCTCGCCGAGCCGGTCCAGGAGGCGGGCCGGATCGAAGCGGTCGCCCCCGCCGGGCGCGCCGCCGCGGATGTGGTGGGTGCGGGAGCGGATCTCCCGTTCCAGGCGTCGCTGTTCGCGCTCCAGGGCGGGCACCGGACGGCCCTGCCGGCGGGCGTCCTCCGCACGGGAGGCGATCTCGCGGAACGCGGTGAGCGAGGCGAGCAGCCCCGGGTCCGCGGGCGGCCGGGTCGGCGGCGCGGAGAGGACCGTGGCCCGCCAGCGCTCACTCCACTCCAGCAGCCGGCGCGGCCCGCCGTGCGCCAGACTCGCCTGCTGGGCCAGCGCCGCCAGTTCCGCGCCCTGCGCGGTGGCCCGGGCCCGCAACTCCGAGGCGCCCAGCGTCATCCGGTGGTCGTCCAGGACGTCCAGGCCGCGCCGGCACGCCTCCAGCACACCCCGCCGCGAACCGGCGGCCCGGGCCCGCAGCGCCTGCGCGGCCCACCCGGTCATCCGGGCCAGCGGCGGCCCGACGACCCTGCTGCGCGCGGCCACCGCCAGATGCCGTTCCGCGTCCGCCGTCCAGCCCAGCGCCAACGCGACCCGCCCCGCGAGCAGCGAGGCCTCCGGCGCGGCCGGCGCACCGAACGACGCGAGCTTGTCGGCGACCGCCGACGCGTCCTGCACCAGCCGCCCCGACGCGGCCCCGCCCGCCACCCGCGCCTCGATCAGCACCAGCCGGGCATGCGTCTCCCACCAGGACCGCCGCTGCCCCGAGAACAGCCGTACGGCGACGGCGGCACGGGCGATCGCGGTCTGCGCGTCCCCGGTCGAGAGCGCGGACCGGGCGGCGGTCAGCAGCAGTTCGGCCTTGCGGGTGGACTGCCCGCCGATCCGGTCCAGGGTCGCGATCGCCGCGTCCGCCTCGGCCAGCGCCTCCGGGGCCAGCCCGGCCGCCATCAGCACGTCGCAGCGCGCGATGTACAGCATGAACGAGGGCGTGCCCAGCTCGTCGTACCGCTCCTTGGCCTCGGCCAGCAGCCGCAGCGCCGCCGGGATGTCGCCGGACCGGTACGCGGCCAGGCCCCGGTTCTCCACGGCGACCGCCTTGTCGTGCTCCTGGCCAGTCGTCTCCCACAGCAGCTCCGCCGCCGTGAAGTCCGCGTCGGCCCGCTCCACCGCGCCCATCGCCAGATGCACCGTGGCCCGCACGCTCAGCGCCCGCGCGGTCCAGATGACGTCGTCGGCCTGCCGCAGCACCGGTATCGCCCGCCGCAGGTCCTCCAGGGACTCCCGGTGCCGGCCCAGCACCCACCCGGCGAACGCCCGCCGGTACAGCACCCGCGCCCGGGTGTGCCCAGTGCCCCGGGCCACCCCGCGGTCCAACGCGGCCAGTCCCTGCCGCGTACGCCCCGCATGCACCAGGGCGACTCCGAGGGTGGCGAGGACGTCCGCCTCCCGGTCCGCCGAGTCCGCCCGGGCCGCGAAGGCCCGGGCGCGCCGCAGATGGTCGAGGGCCACGGCCAGGTCCCCGAAGTCCCGCTGCCAGATACCGATGACCTGGTGCGCGACGGACGAGTCGAGCGGCGACGGATCGGACCGAAGGACGTTCTCCGCCCGCGCCAGGGCCTCGCCGGGGGCGGCGAACACCATCGGCAGGAGTTCCGTAACCGAATCGCTTCGCGCACTCACCCCTCGGATGGTAGTGGCCTGGGCATACATGCCCCACAGGTTTGACGCTGTATCAAGCGGCGGCCTGGCGAGTCTGACTGAAGAACGCCGTTTCTGGGGGAGGAGACAGGCCATGGCACCTCAGCGATTCCATGAGCAGTTCGATCAGATCCAGCGCTCCATGCCGGACGTTCCACTGGCGATGGGGCCCGACGACGCGGCCGAGTTCCTGTACGAGAAGGGGGTCGTCCTCGCCCGCGACGGCGCCGAGGCCCGGGTCGTCGAGGACACCGTGCGCGCCCACTTCACCGCCACCGCCGACCTGGTCGAGGACCACGTGCGCAGGGCGGGACCGGAGACCAACCGCACCGGCGTCACCCGCATCCAGGTCGGCGACCCGAACCACGGCGACCGCACCGGAGACCGCGCCGTCGGCCACGCGCTGCGCGCCCTGCGGGAGGCGGAGGGCCGCACCGGGCGCCGCATGGTCAGCCGCAACCACATCGTGTCCACCACCGGGAACGCCAACTCCTGCAACCCGTGCGAACCGCTCCCCGCCCTGCTCACCCAGGCCCCCAACCCCGAGGCCGTGGAGGGAAGCTACGACCCGGACACCGCCGTCAGCGTCCTGGTGATGGACACCGGTCTGGTGCACGACTACCGCTCCTACCCGCTCCTCGCCCGCGTCCAGGGCGACCTGCAGATCGCCGAGACCGACGCCGAGGGCATCCTCCAGCAGTACGTCGGCCACGGCACGTTCATCGCCGGACTCATCGCCGCCCTCGCCCCGAACACCGACATCACCGTCACCAACACCCTCAACGACGCCGGCGCCATCCTGGAGTCCGAGTTCGGCGCCAAGCTCTTCGAGGCGGTCGACCAGCACGGCTGGCCCGACATCATCAGCCTCTCCGCCGGCACCTCGAACGGCAGCACCGACGGACTGCTCGCCGTCGAGGCCTTCATGGACGCCCTGCGCGACCAGTCCACGCTGCTCGTCGCCGCCGCCGGCAACAACGGCAGCGCCACCCACTTCTGGCCCGCCGCCTGCGCCGACCTGACCGGCTACGAGGACACGGTCCTCTCGGTCGGCGCGCTGCGCAGCGACGGCGAGTACGGCGCCTGCTTCACCAACCACGGCAGCTGGGTCAAGGTCTATGCCCCCGGCGAGCAGCTGATCGGGGCCATGGCCGGCTTCGACGCACCCGTGCCGTACGTGTACCAGCACACCACCTACGAAGCCTGCCGGTTCGGCTTCACCTACACCTGCACCTGCCAGTACCCGCGCCACACCGGCGTGTTGACCGACACCGGGACGACCGGCCCCGGCAAACCGGACCAAGTGATGTTCGAAGGGTTCGCACAGTGGAGCGGAACGTCGTTCGCCACCCCCATCACCGCCGGCCTCGTCGCCGACCGGATGACCACGACCCAGGAGGCCGACCCGCGCACGGCAGGCGCCCAACTCCTGCAGAACATCACGGAGTACGCCGAAGTGCGCGGGGCGACCGTCCCGGCGCTCCGCCCGGCGAGCTGGCAGCCGGTCCCGGTCGTTCGACTGGCACCGACGCCCTGAGGTCCGGAACACTCCCTTCCACGGCGTACGATGACTTGCCGTACACGAGGGGTGGGGCCGTGGACCGAGCAGAGGTCGGCGCGTTGGTCCAGTCCGCCGTCGACGGCGACGCGGCGGCCTGGAAGGCGCTCGTGGAAGGGCTGAGCCCACTGGTGTGGTCGGTGGTGCGCGCGCACCGGCTCTCCGACGCCGACGGGCACGAGGTCTACCAGACCGTGTGGTTCCGGTTCGCCCAGCACCTGGGCCGCATCCGGGAACCCGACAAGGCGGGCTCCTGGCTGGCCAGCACGGCACGCAACGAGTCCCTGAAGGTGATCCGCGGACTGACCAGGCTGCTGCCGACCGACGACCCCCAGGTCCTCGACCGGGTCAGCGACGACCGAACGCCCGAACAGTCCCTGATCGACGCGGAGGACGAGGCGGACCAGGCCGAGCGGATCCGCCTGCTGTGGCAGGAGTTCGAGGAACTCGGCGACCGCTGCAGGCAGTTGCTGCGCGTCCTGATGACCTCGCCGCCGCCCAGCTATGTCGAGGTGTCCGTCGCGCTGGGCATCGCCGTGGGCAGCATCGGCCCACTGCGCCAGCGCTGTCTGCGCCGGCTGCGGTCCCGGCTCGACGCGAGGGGAGCGGTGTGAGATGACCGACGACGACGGCTTCCCGGACGACGAGGGCCCGGGCGACGCCGAGTTCGGTGCCGATCTCCTGGAGGAGGAACTGCGCCAGGCGGCCGCCGTCCTCGATCCGCTCCCCGCCGAGCTGCTCCAAGTGGCCATGGACGCCTATGCGCTGCACGACCTGGACGCCCGTATCGCCGAGCTGACCTTCGACTCCCTCGTCGACGCCATCCCGGTCAGAGGCGTCGAGGACCCGCCCCGGATGCTGACCTTCCAAGCGGGCGAACTCACCGTGGACGTCGAGGTCACCGACGACGGGCTGCTCGGGCAGGTGCTGCCCCCGCAGTCGGCGCACATCGAGGTGCTCGGCGGCCCCGCCGCGGCACACCCGCTCACGGTCGACGGCATGGGCCGCTTCACCGCCGCCACCCCACCGACCGGGCCGTTCGCGCTGCGGCTGCGGGCCGGGGGGGACGTGATCGTGACGGAGTGGTTGCGGGCGTGAACCGGGCCCGGTGGTATGTCACATGGCGGTGTGAGTGGTATGTCACATACCGCCCCACCGTGCATGGCATGTGACATACCACCGTCCCGTCACCACGTGACAGGCAACGTCACCGGCCCCCGGATCATCGTCTTGCGCCGCCACTCCACCTCCCCGGCCGGCACCGCGAGCCGCAGCCCCGGCAGCCGGTCGAGGAGGGTGTCGACCAGCAGCTCGGTCTGCAGCCGGGCCAGGACCGCGCCGGTGCAGTAGTGCGAGCCGTTGCCGAAGGCCAGGTGCGGGTTGGGCTCGCGGTCCGGGAGGATGCGGTCCGGGTCGGGGAAGACGGCCGGATCGCGGTTGGCGGCGAGATAGGAGACGTACACCGGGTCGCCGGCCGCGATCCGGGTGCCGTCGCTCAGTTCGACGTCCTCCAGGGCGATCCGGGCCAGCCCGACCGTGCTGCGGTGGGGGATCCAGCGCAGCAGCTCGTCCAGGACCGGCCCGCGCTCCACCGGCCGGTCCCGCATCCGTGCCATCAGCTCCGGCCGGGTCAGCATCAGGAACAGCATCTGACCGCAGTTGTGGGTGACCGCCTCGCCGCCGATCTGCAGCGGCCCCGCCAGCCCCACGGCCTCCTCCTCGCCGATCTCGCCGCGGGCCACGGCACGCCCGAGCAACGAGTACACGTCGTCGCCCGACCCGTCGCCGCGTGCGCGGACCGCCTCGGTGATCCACCCGTACAGCCCCTGCTTGGCCCGGTCCGCGCCCTCCACCCCGCCGGACGTGGAGATGATCTGCCGGGTCCAGGCGTGCACCCGCTCCCGGTCTGCCGCCGGCACCCCCATCACCTCGCTGACCACGGTGATCGGGAACGGTTCGAGGACCCGCTCGATCAGATCGGCGGGCGGCCCGTCCCGCAGTACCCCGTCCACGAGTTCGTCGAGGATCTCCTGCGCCCGGGGCCGCAGCCGCTTCATTGCGCCCACCGTGAAGGCACCGGCGAGCGGTTTGCGCAGCCGGTTGTGGTCGGGCTGGTCGGCCCAGGCCAGCGAGCCCGGCCGGGGCTTGAAGTGCGGGGCGAGCCGGGTCACCTGGCGCCGGGTGACCTCGGCGCGGCCGAACCTCGGGTCGTTGGTGACGGTCCGGACGTCCTCGTACCGGGTGGCGAGCCACGCCCAGCCCTCGCCGAACGGCAGCCGGATCCGGGTCACCGGCCCTTCCGCCATCAGGGAGGCGAGGACCGGGTCGAAGTCCGTCCCCTCCAGATCGAGCGCGGGCCAGTCCCGCACCGGCGGCTCGACCGGCGGCGCGGTCTCGCGGACGGGCGCGAGCGGCTCCGTGGTGGCCGGCTCGGCCGTCTCCGTGGTCGTGGGCGCGGTTATCTCCGTGGTCATGCCTCCACAGTCGTACGGCCGCCACCCGGTGTCCTGCCGGAATGCTCCAGCCGGAGGGTCAGCGGCCGGCGGCGTCCACGAGCGCGGCGAGGGCGGCGGCCAGCCGCTCCAGCCCCGCGCCCGCCGGACCGCCCGGCTCGGTCATGTAGAGGTCCCGCCGGATCTCCACCATCAGCGCGCCGACCCGCGCGTCCGTCCCGTAGAACTCAAGCGGTACGTAGGTCCCGCCGAACGGGCTGTCCAGTCCCGTCTCCCCGCACTCGGCGAAGGCCGCGCGGGCCGCCGCCGTCAGCTCGGCCGGCGTGTGGAAGGCGTCCGTGCCCAGGCACACCGGCGGCCGGGGCCCCGCCGCGTGCAGTTCGTAGGGCAGCGCCCGGCTCGGGTAGGAGTGCACGTCGATCACCACGGCCCGCCCGGTCGCGGCCAGCCGCCCGGCGACGGCCCGGGCCATCGCCCGCGCGTACGGCCGGAAGTACCGCTCGACCAGCGGCTCCGCGGCGCAGGACGCGTCCCGCAGCACGTCCCGGTGCGTGGTCCGCGTGTACACGGCCCCCATCCCGACGGCGAGCATCTCCTCCCGCTCGTCCGGAAACCGCTCGGGATCGACCACCAGCCGCGACAGCCGGTTGACGAACCGCCAGGGGGTCACCCCGGCCAGCCCGGCCGCGGCCTCCGCGAGCTCGGCGGTGTGCGCGTCCGTGATGTGGTCCAGCTCCCGCTCCAGCGCGGTGTCGTCGAGCACGATGTCCGCCCGTACGGCGGCCGGAATCGTCCGTGCGGAGTGCGGGACGTGCAGGATCACGGGTGACTCGTCGGCGCCGGGCAGGAGCGCGTACGACGGCTGGGACACGGGCGGCTCCGGGGCGTTGTCAGTGGCGGGGTGCAGGATCAAGGTGTCACATCGACCACGGACGCGGGTGGGGCGGCACCATGCCGATCGGCAATCCCCGGATCACCGGGCACGCGTTCCTCGCGGGACTGTACAAGGACGGGTACTTTCCCCGATCAGGTGGTGGACCGGGGCCGGGAGATCCTCGTCCGGCTGTGCGAGCGCATCGAGGCGGACCGTCCCGCCGCCCTGCCCGCCCTGGAGGCCGAGTTCGAGGCGGCCGGCAGCGAGATCGAGACCGTGGCCCGCGGCGTCAGCGCGCGGCGGTGCACCCCGTGGTGGTGACACGCACGAGGTCGACGTCGCGTCGGGTCCCAAGCACCGTCATGCGACGAGCGAACCACAGCGGGTCACGGCGGGCCGGCCGCACGCCGGACGTGACCCGCAGACTTCACGAGCGGCGTACGCGTGTCACGCCTGGGGCCCGGGGGAGCCGCCGGGCGGGCGACGGCCCGTTGTCGGACCCTTCGCCTAGTCTCGGGCCATGACCGTCCACCAGCTCTCCCGCACCGACGCCCGCCGTATCGCCGTACGTGCTCAACTGCTGGACGCCGAGCGGCCGGACGGGCTGCACGACGTCGTCCGCGGGCTGAGCCTGCTGCAGATCGACCCGACCGCCGCCGTGGCGCCGACCGCCGATCTCGTGGCGTGGAGCCGGCTCGGATCCTCGTACGCCCCGGCCGAGTTGACCGCGGCGCTGGAGCGGCGGACGCTGCTGGAACTGCAGGCCATGATCCGGCCCGGCGAGGATCTCGCGCTGTACCGCGCGGAGATGGCCGAGTGGCCGGAGCGCGGTACGCCGTCGTCCTGGCGGGAGTACCACCGCGGGTGGGTGGCGGCCAACGACGCGTGCCGCCGGGACCTTCTCGCCCGGCTCGGTGAGGCGGGACCGCTGCCCTCCCGGGCCCTGCCGGACAGCTGCGCCGAGCCGTGGAGATCGAGCGGCTGGAGCAACAACCGCAACGTCACCAAGCTGCTGGAGCTGATGGTGCAGCGCGGCGAGGTCGCCGTCGCCGGACGGGCCGGCGGCGACCGGCTGTGGGACCTGGCCGACCGCGTCTACCCCGACGTCCCGCCGGTCCCGGTCGAGGAGGCGCTGCGCATCCGCGACGAGCGGCGGCTGCGCGCCCTCGGCATCGCCCGCGCCCGCGGGCCGGAGTGCCAGGTCGAACCGGCCGATGTGGGGGAGGCCGGCGAACCCGCCGTCGTCGAGGGGGTGCGGGGCAGCTGGCGGGTGGACCCCGCCCAGCTGGGGCGGCCCTTCGAGGGGCGGGCCGCCCTGTTGTCGCCCTTCGACCGGCTCGTCCACGACCGCAAGCGCGCCACCGAGCTGTTCGCGTACACGTACCAGCTGGAGATGTACAAACCGGCGGCCAAGCGCCGCTGGGGGTACTTCGCGCTGCCGATCCTCCACGGCGACCGGCTGGTCGGGAAGCTCGACGCCACCGCCGACCGCGCTGCCGGGCGGCTGCGAGTGGCCGCCGTCCATCAGGACGAGCCGTTCACCCCGGCGATGAGCGCGGCGATCGGCCGGGAGATCGAGGATCTGGCGAGCTGGCTGGACCTGGACCTGGACCTGGAGCAGGCGCTGCCGAAGTGACGGGCCGGACATGGCTCCGCCCCGGCGGGCGGGGTGCCTGCCGGGGCGGAGACTTCAGGGTCTACAGGAGGCGGCTGCGGCTCAGAGGGCCGCGAGCGCCGCGTTCCAGGTGGCCGACGGGCGCATGATCGCGTCCGCCTTGGCCTTCTCGGGCTGGTAGTAGCCGCCGATGTCGGCGGGGGAGCCCTGGACGGCGAGCAGCTCGTCGACGATCCTCTGCTCGTTGGCTGAGAGCGTCTCGGCGAGCGAGGCGAACGCCTTGGCGAGCTCGGCGTCGTCGGTCTGCTTGGCCAGCTCCTGCGCCCAGTACAGGGACAGGTAGAAGTGGCTGCCGCGGTTGTCGATGCCGCCGACGCGACGGGTCGGGGACTTGTCCTCGTTGAGGAAGGTCGCCGTGGCACGGTCGAGGGTGTCGGCCAGCACCTTGGCGCGGGCGTTGCCGGTGAAGTCGGCGTACTGCTCGAAGGAGGGGACGAGCGCGAAGAACTCACCGAGCGAGTCCCAGCGCAGGTAGTTCTCCTTGACCAGCTGCTGGACGTGCTTCGGGGCGGAGCCGCCGGCGCCCGTCTCGAAGAGGCCGCCGCCCGCCATCAGCGGGACGACCGACAGCATCTTGGCGCTGGTGCCCAGCTCCAGGATCGGGAAGAGGTCGGTCAGGTAGTCGCGGAGCACGTTGCCGGTGACGGAGATGGTGTTCTCGCCGCGGCGGATGCGCTCGACCGACAGCTTGGTGGCCTCGATCGGGGAGAGGATCCGGATGTCCAGGCCCTCGGTGTCGTGCTCCGGCAGGTACTGCTGGACCTTGGCGATCAGCTGCGCGTCGTGGGCGCGGCCCTCGTCCAGCCAGAAGACGGCCGGGTCGCCGGTGGCGCGGGCGCGGGTGACGGCCAGCTTCACCCAGTCCTTGATCGGCGCGTCCTTGGTCTGGCAGGCGCGGAAGATGTCACCGGCGGCGACCGGCTGCTCGATCACGACGTTGCCGGCCGCGTCGACCAGGCGGACCGTGCCGGCGGTGGCGATCTCGAAGGTCTTGTCGTGGGAGCCGTACTCCTCGGCCTTCTGTGCCATCAGACCGACGTTCGGGACGGAGCCCATGGTGGCCGGGTCGAAGGCGCCGTGGGCGCGGCAGTCCTCGATCACGGCCTGGTAGACACCGGCGTAGGAGGAGTCCGGGATGACGGCGAGGGTGTCGGCCTCCTGGCCGTCCGGGCCCCACATGTGGCCGGAGGTGCGGATCATGGCCGGCATCGAGGCGTCGATGATGACGTCCGAGGGCACGTGCAGGTTGGTGATGCCCTTGTCGGAGTCGACCATGGCGAGGGCCGGGCCGTCGGCGATCTCGGCGTCGAAGGAGGCCTTGATCTCGGCGCCCTCGGGCAGGTTCTCCAGGCCCTTGAGGATGCCGCCCAGACCGTCGTTCGGGGACAGGCCGGCCGTCTTGAGCGTCTCGCCGTACTTCGCGAACGTCTTCGGGAAGAAGACGCGCACCACGTGACCGAAGATGATCGGGTCGGAGACCTTCATCATCGTGGCCTTCAGGTGCACGGAGAACAGGACGTCCTCCTGCTTGGCGCGGGCGATCTGCGCGGCCAGGAAGTCGTTGAGCTGCGCGACGTGCAGCACGGAGGCGTCGACGACCTCGCCCGCGAGGACCGGTACGGAGTCCTTGAGGACGGTGGTGGTGCCGTCCTCGGCGACCAGCTCGATCTTGAGCTTGCCGGCCTCGGAGATCACGGCGGACTTCTCGGTGGAGCGGAAGTCGTTCTCACCCATGGTGGTGACGTTGGTCTTGGACTCGGGGGTCCAGGCGCCCATGCGGTGCGGGTGGGTCTTGGCGTAGTTCTTGACCGAGGCGGGGGCGCGGCGGTCCGAGTTGCCCTCACGCAGGACCGGGTTCACGGCGGAACCCTTGACCTTGTCGTAGCGGGCGCGGATGTCGCGCTCCTCGTCCGTCTTCGGGTCGTCCGGGTAGTCCGGGAGGGCGTAGCCCTTGCCCTGGAGCTCGGCGACGGCGGCCTTGAGCTGCGGGATCGACGCCGAGATGTTCGGCAGCTTGACGATGTTGGCCTCGGGGGTCTTGGCCAGGTCGCCCAGCTCGGCCAGCGCGTCGGGGATGCGCTGGTCCTCGTTCAGGTACTCCGGGAAGTGGGCGATGATGCGTCCGGCCAGCGAGATGTCGCGGGTGTCCACGGCGACACCGGCCTGCGAGGCGTACGCCTGGACCACCGGCAGGAACGAATGCGTCGCCAGGGCCGGGGCCTCGTCTGTGTAGGTGTAGATGATGGTCGAGTCAGTCACCGGGTGCTCCGCTCCACGTCTGCAACATTGCTCGACATCAAGATATCTCGTGAGCGACCCGGGCTCGACAGGGGTCCGCGACTCGGAAGATCCGGTTGTCCGGTTGTCATACGCCGGGCAACCGGACCGGTCAAAAGAGTGGTCAAGAAGAACGAGCCACCATCGACCGGCGGCCGGACCGACCACCCGGCCGCCCGAGCGAAAGCGGACCATGAGATTTCGCACCAGAGTGACGGCCCCGGCGGCCGCCCTGCTCGGCACGGCGACCGTACTGGCCACGGGGGCCCCGGCCCTCGCGCGTCCCTTCTCCGCGGGGGAGAAAAGCGGCGCCGAGGGGGCCGGGGGCAGGACGCACACCTGGGTGCCCGCAGCCGAACTCCGTGCACGCGGTCTTCCCGTGCAACGACCACCGTTCCTTGAGACCAAGCGGGCGTGAGCCCGGTCAGTTGCACACCCCGAACGGTCTTGGGCGCACTGGTCCCCGGCGTTCTCGACCCCGGGGCAGCGACACGGATCCTGTCCGTGGTCCGATCCCGGGAGGCCGGTTCCCTCACGGCCTGGCCAGGTGGGCATGGCCAGAGGCGACGGGGAGGCCCCGAACCATCACTCCGGTGGAGCGGGGGCCCCGCACACTGGCGCCGTGCCCGGCGTCCCAGATCGCGTGATCACCGTAGCCCGGACGGCCTGGAATCCCGCAAGCCCGGAACCCGACGATCACACGATTGAGCTACACCGGCCTCCCGTACGCTCGTTGGCAAATATTCGCCAACCCTTCGGACAAAGCCGACTTCACCTTCCGTATCACCGTCCCGAACGGCGTGCGCGGCGTCGCGAACGGCCTGCTCACCCGCACCGAGAACCTCCCGGACGACCGTACGGCGTACTCGTACCGCTCCCGGTCCCCGATCGCCACGGAACTCGTCCAGATCACCGTCGGTGGCTGTGGGGTCAGGATCGACAGGGCCGAATCCCGGCTTGTGCCGCGGGCCGACATGCGCGCACGGTAGTGTCGCGGTGTCAGGCGGTGACAGCCTAGCCGCCGGGACAAGGCAGGTCGCTGACCTGCTCGGCGGTCGGGAGGATCGTCGCCGGACGGACACTGAGTGCCGTCAAACCCGCCGGAGCGATCCAGGCGGGAGTCTCACGGGGCACCCGGGAGAGAGCTCCAAAAGCCGAACTTCCTGCACCAGCACCACCAGGAAGAGAGCGACGGCTTGCATGTGCTGCAGAGCACGGCCTGCTCCTCGTTCGGCTTGGGATCGGCCCCTTTTACCTGGGGCAATCCCTAGCTGAACGAGGGCCACGCCGACTTCTACGGGCTGCTCTACCGCTACGAACACGGCTGGGCGGACTCCCTGGGCCTGACCACCATGGAGGCCGCGGTCAACCTCTTCGAAAACCAGCGCTACCTCGGCGGCGTCCTGGTCCTGTACGCCCTTCGTGAACTGGTCGGCGAGGACGCCTTCCACACGGTCGAGGGCACCTTCCTGAACCGCTTCCGGCGCCGCTCGGCCTCGACGGCGGACTACATCGCGGTGGCCTCGGAGGCCACCGGCCAGGACCTGACCGGCTTCCTCCGCGACTGGCTCTACGGCACGACGACCCCGCGCATGCCCGGCCACCCCGACTGGACGGTCACCCCGGTCACCCCGTCCTCGGCCACCCCGCACAGCCTGCGCGGCGGCCACCACCACGACAACTCCGCGACCCTCTGACGGGCCGGCAGGGGGCTAGTCGGTGTGCGGCAGACCGGACGGCAGGTCGTCCGTGACGCGCTGCTGCGGGATCACCACGGCCCCCTGCTGGAGCGCCACCGTACGGGCCGGGGACGGGATGCGGATGCCCTCCTCGCGGTAGCGGCGGTGCAGGCGCTTGATGAACTCGTGCTTGATGCGGAACTGGTCGCTGAACTCGCCGACGCCCAGGATCACCGTGAAGCCGATCCGGGAGTCCCCGAAGGTGTGGAAGCGGATGGCGGGCTCGTGGTCCGGGACCGCGCCGGTGATCTCGGTCATGGTCTCGGCGATGACCTCGTGCGTGACCCGCTCGACGTGGTCCAGGTCGCTGTCGTAGCCCACGCCCACCTGCACCAGGATCGTCAACTGCTGCTCGGGGCGCGTGTAGTTGGTCATGTTGGTCTTCGCCAGCTGCCCGTTGGGGATGACCACCAGGTTGTTGGAGAGCTGGCGGACCGTCGTCTGCCGCCAGTTGATGTCCACGACATAGCCCTCCTCGCCGCTGCTCAGCTGGATGTAGTCACCCGGCTGGACGGTCTTGGAGGCGAGGATGTGGATGCCCGCGAACAGGTTCGCCAGGGTGTCCTGGAGGGCCAGCGCGACCGCCAGACCGCCCACGCCCAGGGCGGTGAGCAGGGGCGCTATGGAGATGCCCAGCGTCTGCAGCACCACCAGGAAGCCGATCGCCAGGACCAGTACCCGGGTGATGTTCACGAAGATCGTGGCGGAACCGGCGACCCCCGAGCGGGACTGGGTGACCGACTGCACCAGTCCGGCGATCACCCGCGCGGCCGACACCGTCACCGCGAAGATGAGCACCACTTGAAGGCACTGGTTGGTGTGGTGCTGGACCGATCTGGTCAGCGGCAGCACCGCCGCCGCGGCGGCCGCGCCGGCCGTGATCGCCGCCCACGGGATCGCCGTGCGCAGCGCGTCCACGATGACGTCGTCACCGCTCCAACGGGTCCGCTTGGCGTGCTTGGCCAGCCACCGCAGCATCCCGCGCGACAGAAAGGCCAGCAACAGGCCCGCCGCGAGGGCGATTCCGGCCAGTACCAGGTCATCGACGGTGAGCGCTCGGTTCACCGGTTACCTCCCATTCGAATGTGCAACCGCTCATCCTGCCGTATCCGCACGCGGGTTCGTACCGGGTGGACCCGTGCGCGCTTGTGCTGCCCGCGCCCCTGCGGCAGGCTGTCGAGCAGTGATCGTCAGGGAGGCTCGATGACAGGTCCGGTGCTCGCCGTCGACCAGGGCACGTCCGGCACCAAGGCCCTGGTGATCTGCCCCGAACGGGGCGTCATCGGCACCGGCTTCGCCGCCGTACGGACCCGGCACCTGCCCGGCGGCCTGGTGGAGGCGGACCCCGAGGAGCTGTACCACTCGGTGCTGGTCGCAGGCCGCCGGGCGCTCGCCGAGGCCGGTGAACCGGTGACCACGCTCGGCCTGGCCAACCAGGGCGAGACGGTCCTCGCCTGGGACCCCGGCACCGGGCGCCCGCTCACCGACGCGATCGTCTGGCAGGACCGCCGGGCGGAGACCGTGTGCGCCGGACTCGAAGAGCACGCCGAGGAGTTACGCGCCCTCACCGGCCTGCCCCTCGACCCCTACTTCGCCGCGCCCAAGATGGCCTGGATCCGCCGCCACCTCACCACGGAGGGGGTCGTCACCACCACCGACGCCTGGCTGGTCCACCGGCTCACCGGCGCCTATGTCACCGACGCCGCCACCGCGAGCCGCACCCAGCTCCTCGACCTGGACCGGGTGGAGTGGTCCTCCCGGGCCCTGGACCTCTACGGGCTGTCCGCCGAACATCTCCCCGAGATCGTCGACAACGCCCAACTGGTCGGCACGACCATGGAGTTCGGCGACAAGATCCCGCTCACCGGACTCGCCGTCGACCAGCAGGCCGCCCTCCTCGCCCACCGCATCACCGAACCCGGCGGCGCCAAGTGCACCTACGGCACCGGCGCGTTCCTGCTCGCGCACACCGGTGACACCCCCCGGCGCTCCATCTCCGGCCTGGTCGCCTGTGTCGCCTGGCGGCTCGGCGGACAGGCCGGCTACTGCCTGGACGGCCAGGTGTACACGGCCGCCTCCGCCGTACGCTGGCTCACCGACCTGGGCGTCATCTCCGGCGCCGCCGACCTGGACCGGGTGGGCGGCGGCGTCCCCGACACCGGCGGGGTCACCTTCGTGCCCGCGCTGGCCGGGCTCGCCGCTCCCTGGTGGCGCGGCGACCTGCGCGGCTCGCTCACCGGACTGGGCCTCGGCACCGGCCCCGGGCATCTGGTACGCGCCCTGTGCGAGGGCCTCGCCGCCCAGGTGGTGGAGCTCGTCGAAGCCGCCCGCACCGACCTCGGCACCCCGCTGACCGCGCTCCGCGTCGACGGCGGCCTGACCCGCTCGGCGCTGCTCATGCAGACCCAGGCCGACCTGCTGCAACGCCCGGTCGAGGTGTCCACCCTGCCCGACGCCACCGCCCTGGGCGTGGGCGCCCTGGCGCATCTCGGCAGCGACCCCGTCGACTTCCTCCCCAACGACATGCCCTCCGCCGTCTACGAACCGCGCATCTCCGCCGCCGAGGCCGCCGACCGCCTGGGCGTCTTCCGGGCCGCCGTCGCCGCGCTGATCGAAGGAGCGGGAGCCGGATCGGGAGCCCCGGTATGACGGTCACCGCAGAGGGGCCGCTGCCCGCCGTCCCGTACGACGTGACGGTCGTCGGCGCCGGAGTCGTCGGCAGCGCGATCGCCCGCGAACTCGCCGCCCGACCGCACCTGCGGGTCGCCCTGGTGGAGGCCCAGGACGATGTCGGCCAGGGCACCTCGAAGGCCAACACGGCCATCCTGCACACCGGTTTCGACGCCCACCCCGGCACCCTGGAGGCCCGCCTGGTCCGCGAGGGCTCCCGGCTCCTCGCCGGCTACGCCGCCGCCTGCGGCATCCCGGTCGAGCCGGTCGGCGCCCTGCTGGTCGCCTGGGACCAGGAGCAACTCGCCGCGCTGCCGGACCTCGCGCGCAAGGCCGTACGCAACGACTACCAGGACGCCCGCCTGCTGGACGCGCGCGAGCTGTACGCCCGCGAACCGCACCTCGGCCCCGGCGCGCTCGGCGCCCTCCACATACCCGGCGAGAGCATCGTCTGCCCCTGGAGCACCACCCTGGCCTACGCCACCCAGGCCGTCCGGGGCGGTGTCCACCTCCATCTCAACTCCCGGGTGGAACGGGTGGCCCGGCACGACGGCCTGCACACCCTGACCACCTCGCGCGGCCCGCTCCGCACCCGCCACCTGGTCAACGCGGCCGGCCTGCACGCCGACACCCTCGACCGGCTGCTCGGTCACCGCGCCTTCACCGTCACCCCGCGCCGGGGCCAGCTGATCGTCTACGACAAGCCCGCCCGCGACCTGGTCCGGCACATCCTGCTGCCCGTCCCCACCGCCCTCGGCAAGGGCGTCCTGGTCGCCCCCACGGTCTACGGCAACGTCCTGCTGGGCCCCACCGCCGAGGACCTGGACGACAGGTCCGCCACCCAGTCGACCGCCGACGGGCTGGCCGCGCTGCGCGAGAAGGGCCGCCGGATCCTGCCCGCACTCCTCGACGAGGAGGTCACCGCCGTCTACGCCGGACTGCGCGCGGCCACCGAGCACGACGACTACCGCATCTCCGCCCACCCCGGCCAGGCGTACGTCACCGTCGGCGGCATCCGCTCCACCGGCCTCACCGCCTCCCTCGCCGTCGCCGCCCATGTCATGGGCCTCCTGCGGGACTCGGGGCTGGACCTGAAGGACCCCGTCGAACTGCCACCGGTCCGGATGCCGAACCTCGGCGAGGCCTTCCCCCGTCCCTACCAGCGGGGCGGTGACGTCATCGTCTGCCACTGCGAGCGGGTGACCCTCGGCGAGATCCGCGACGCCCTCGCCGGCCCGGTCCCGCCGCGCGCCCTGGCCGGCCTGCGCCGCCGTACCCGGGCCGGGTCGGGACGGTGCCAGGGCTTCCACTGCGGGGCCGCCGTACGCGACCTGTTCGAGAAGGCAGGGCACCCGGGATGACGACCGCCGAACGCCACGTCGACGTCCTCGTCGTCGGCGCGGGGCCCGCCGGTCTCGCGGCCGCCGCCCGGCTCGCCGCCGGCGGCGCGGGCCGGGTGGAAGTCCTGGAACGGGAACAGCAGGCCGGGGGAGTGGCCCGGCACTGCGCCCACGGCGGATTCGGCACCTGGACCCGGCCGCTGACCGGACCTGCCTACGCCTGCCTGCTCGGCGAGGCCGCCGCGGCGGCGGGAGCGGTGGTCCGTACCGGGGTCACCGCTCTGGACTGGGCCGGGCCGCTCACCCTCGCCACCGTCGGCGAGCGGGGGCCGGAGACGGTCACCGCACGGGCCGTGGTCCTCGCCACCGGCGCCTACGAACGCCCCCGCGCGGCCCGGCTGATCCCGGGCACCCGGCCCGCCGGCGTCCGCACCGGAGGCGAACTCCAGCAGGCGGTGCACCGTTACCGGCAGCCGATCGGCGAGCGGGCGGTGGTGGTCGGTGCCGAGGACGTGTCGTACGCGGCCGCCGGGACGGTACGGGCGGCGGGCGCCGAACTCGTCGCGATGGTCACCGACCGGCCGCGCGCCGGCTCGCTGCGCGCGCTGGACGCCCGGCTGCGCGCCCGCGTCCCCCTCCTTACCGGCACGACCGTCACCGAGATCCTCGGCCACGGACGGCTGTCCGGCGTCCGTATCCGGCACCTCGACGGCCGGACCGGCGTCCTGTCCTGCGACACGGTCGTCTTCACCGGAGACTTCGCCGCCGAGAACGAACTCGCCCGCCGGGCCCGACTCACCCTGACCGACGGCCCGTTCACCGACCGGCCGGGCGTCTTCGCGGTGGGCGGCCTACGGCAGCCGGGACAGGACGCCGGGACGGCGGCCCGGGAAGGGGCCAGGACCGGCCGGGCGGTGCTGGAGTGGCTGGTCGGCCGCCGGTGACGGACTCGTGCGAGTGGTTGGGCGGTCGCTGGTGACGGGATCCGTGCGGGTGGTTGCTCCGTTGCCGGTGACGGGACCCGTGTGGTTGGCTGGTCGGCCGCCGGTGACGGACCCCGTGCGAGTGCCCGCTCAGTCGCCCGTGAAGGACCCGTGGCGCCCAGCCCCCGACGCGAACCGCGCCGCCCCCTCCAGGCCTTCCGCCAGTACGCCCATGCCGTGGCGGATCTCGGTGCCCATCGCCGTCTCCTCGTCCAGCCCCTCCTGGTCCAGCACCGACGCGCGGTCGCTGCGCAGGCAGGCCTGGGGGAAGTCCGCGATCGAGGCGGCCAGTTCCTCGGCGGCCTCGCGGGACCGGCCGGGCGGGACGAGCCGGTCGGCCAGGCCCATGGCGTGGGCCTCGGCGGCGGGGACCGGGCGGCCGGTGAGGATGAGGTCCATCGCCCGGCCGGTGCCGATCAGCCGGGGCAGCCGTACCGTGCCGCCGTCGATGAGCGGGACGCCCCAGCGGCGGCAGAAGACGCCGAACACCGCGTCCTCCTCGGCGACCCGCAGATCGCACCAGAGGGCCAGTTCGAGGCCGCCCGCCACGGCGTGCCCGGCGATCGCGGCGATCACCGGCTTGGTCAGCCGCAGCCGGGTCGGGCCCATCGGGCCGTCACCGTCCTCCGCGACCCGGTTGCGGTTCCCGCCGGCCATCGCCTTCAGGTCCGCGCCCGCGCAGAAGGTGCCGCCCTCGCCCCACAACACGGCCACCCGGGCGGTGTCGTCCGCCTCGAACTCCCGGAAGGCGGCGACCAGTTCGGCCGCCGTAGGCCCGTCCACCGCGTTGCGCACCTCGGGCCGGGAGAGCACGACCGTGCTGACGTGACCCTTGCGTTCCAGGCGGACCGGCATGTGGTGTCTCCTCCGCGGCGGGTTCAGATGACCTTCAGTCGTACCAGCGCTCCCAGTGTCAGGGCTCCCGGCAGCAACGGCACCCACACGGTGATGATCCGGTACGCGAGGACCACGGCCGTCACGACCGCCACCGGACCGCCCGCCGCCACCAGCGCCACGATCAGCGCCGCCTCCACCGAACCCAGGCCGCCCGGCGTGGGGATCAGCGCGACGGCGACCGTCGCCGCCAGGTACGCCAGCGCCATGTGCGCGGGCGGCACCGACAGACCCAGCGCCCGGCCCACCGCCACCAGACCGGCGGCCTGCAGCGCGGGGAAGGCCAGCGAGCCGCCCCACAGTGCCAGCGCGCGTGTCGGACGCGTGTGCACCGAGCGGGCCTCGCTCAGCGCGGTCCGCACGAACCGGAACACCGGCTCGCGCACCCGTCGCAGGAGGAACAGCACGCCCACCGCGGCGGCCGGCAGCGCGCCCGCCACGGCCAGGACCGGTCCGACGTCCCCGTCGGGGAGCAGCCCGTCGAGCCGCAGCGCGTCCGGGAAGGCCACGAACAGCACGGCCATCAGGCCCACCCGGGCGATCGACTCGGCGAGCAGATACAGGGCGAGGGCGGCCGAGGAGGTGGCGAGCGGCACCCCGCACACCGTCATGAACCGCAGGTTGACCGCGCCCGAGCCGAGGCCCGTCGGCAGCAGGTGGTTGGCCGAGCCCGCCGCGAGCTGCGTGGCCAGCAGCCGCCACCGGGGCAGCGGCTGGATCACAGCACCCTGCCGGGTGAACGCCGCGGCCACCCAGGTCAGACAGGTGGCGGCGCCCGCCGCCAGCAGCCAGGGCCAGGAGGCGTCGCGGAGATGGCCGAAGCCCTCGACGAGGACCGGCCAGTGCTGCACCGCGATCACCGCGACCAGCGCGAGCGGAATCAGGGTCAGGATGTGCCGCCAGGGGATGCGGCGGACGAGCCGGGGGAGACGGCCCGCACGGAAGCCGGGGATTCTTACCGCTGTCACACCGGGAGAGGTTTTCCGCGCCGACCCAACTGCGGGTGGCGGAAGAGGAGACACCGGATGACGGCCGGGAAGCGGCTGGGCGAGGAGGCTCACCTGGGGCTTCCCGGGGCCGGGCGGGACCTTCGGAGGGCTCATCGGGTCCTTCGTACGAGGGGACGGCGAGTGGAACTTGACCTCAACGATGCTTGAGGTCCTACGTTCTCTCCCATGAGTATGGAGACCACCGCCTGGATGCAGCTGCACAGTGTGATGACCGCCCAGCAGGAGCGGCGCCCGTTCGACCGGGCCACGCTGCGCCGTATCGCCGTCTTCGCCCGCCCGCACCGGGCGGGCATAGTCCGTTTCGTCCTGCTCGGGGTGGTCACCGCCCTGCTCGCCGTCGCCACCCCCGTCCTCGCCGGCCATGTCGTCGACGCGATCGTGTCGGGGCACGACACCGGTACGGTCGTACGGCTGTCGCTGCTGATCGCGCTCGTCGCGCTCGCGGAGGCGGCGCTCGGGGTGCTCGGGCGGCGGCTCTCGGCGACGCTCGGGGAGGGACTCATCCTCGACCTGCGTACGGCTGTGTTCGATCATGTGCAGCGCATGCCCGTCGCGTTCTTCACACGTACTCGTACGGGTGCGCTGGTCAGTCGTCTCAACAACGACGTCATCGGCGCCCAGCGCGCCTTCGCGGGCACCCTGTCCGGCGTGGTCAGCAACCTGGTCACGCTGGTGCTCACCCTCGCCGTGATGCTCACCCTGTCCTGGCAGATCACCCTGCTCGCGCTGGTGCTGCTGCCGGTGTTCGTGGTGCCCGCCCGCCGGATGGGCGGCCGGATGGCCCGGATGCAGCGCGAGGCCGCCGCCCTCAACGCCGACATGGGCACCCGGATGACCGAGCGGTTCTCCGCCCCCGGCGCCACCCTGATCAAGCTCTTCGGCCGCCCCGAGGAGGAGTCGGCCGAGTTCGCCGCCCGCGCCTCCCGGGTCCGGGACATCGGCGTGCGCACCGCCACCTCCCAGTCGGTGTTCATGACCTCGCTGACCCTGGTCTCCTCGCTGGCCCTCGCCCTGGTCTACGGCCTCGGCGGCTGGTTCACCCTGCGCGGCACGCTGGAGGCGGGCTCCGTCGTCTCCCTCGCCCTGCTGCTGACCCGGCTGTACGCCCCGCTCACCGCCCTCGCCGGGGCCCGCGTCGAGGTGATGAGCGCGCTGGTCAGCTTCGAGCGGGTCTTCGAAGTGCTCGACCTGAAGCCCCTGATCGAGGAGAAACCGGACGCCCGCGAGGTCCCCGAGGGACCCGCGGCCGTCGAGTTCGAGGACGTCCGCTTCGCCTACCCCGCCGCCGACCAGGTCTCCCTGGCCTCGCTGGAGGAGGTCGCGGTCCTCGACTCGCGCGGCGGCGCCGAGGTCCTGCACGGCATCTCCTTCCGCGCCGAACCCGGCCACACCGTCGCCCTCGTCGGCTCCTCCGGCGCCGGCAAGTCCACCATCGCGCAACTGCTGCCGCGCCTGTACGACGTCGACGAGGGCGCCGTCCGCATCGGCGGCGTCGACGTCCGCGACCTGACCGCCGGCTCGCTGCGCGCCACCCTGGGCATGGTCACCCAGGACGGCCACCTCTTCCACGACACCGTCCGCGCCAACCTGCTCCTCGCCCGGCCGACCGCCACGGACGAGGAGTTGTGGGCCGCCCTGGGCCGCGCCCGGCTCGACGAGGTCGTACGGTCGCTGCCCGACGGCCTGGACACGGTGGTCGGCGAGCGCGGCTACCGGCTCTCCGGCGGCGAGCGCCAGCGCATGACCATCGCCCGGCTGCTGCTGGCCCGCCAGCGCGTGGTCATCCTCGACGAGGCCACCGCCCATCTCGACAACACCTCCGAGGCGGCCGTCCAGGAGGCCCTCGCCGAGGCGCTGGAGGGGCGCACGGCCGTGGTCATCGCCCACCGGCTGTCCACCGTCCGGGCCGCCGACCAGATCCTGGTGGTGGAGGCGGGCCGGATCGTGGAGCGCGGCACCCACGACGAACTCCTCGCGGCGGCCGGCCGCTACGCGGAGCTGTACCGCACACAGTTCGCCGAGCGGGACGGCGAGCGGGACGCCGAGCGCAACGGCGAGGCACCGGACGCCGTGCCGGCGGCTTCCTGACGGCGGCCACCGGGCGTTGCTTCGCGGCGCGGCTCCGTGGCCCGGCTGCGGGGCCCGGCTGCGTGCGAGAGGTGAACGCCCGGGCGGTCAGCGGAAGGCGCGCTCGTCCGCGTGCAGGCGTGACGCGAGACGGACGGTGATGAACTCGTCGTCGTCCGGGGCGCCGGGCGTGCGGCCCGGGGAGAACGGGAAGTTGTTGTCGTTGAGCACCGCGATCGTCCGGTCGTCGAGGAGGGTGACGTCCTCGATCGTCTGGAACGGGAAGCGGAAGATGTCGCCGAAGCCGCCGAGGTTCTTCGGGCCGGTGAGGTCCAGCAGGTCGGCGACCAGCGTCTTGTCGACCAGTCCGTCACCGTCGCGGTCCGGGGTGTCGACCAGGTAGATCCGCTTGAACTTGGCGGTGTCGCCCTGGCCGCCGTCGCGCTCGATGACCAGGAAGCGGTGCTTGTCGACGGCGGTGGCGTCGCCGATCGAGTTCGAGGGCGACTCCGTGCGGTAGACGAAGCGCCGGCCCGTGTAGGCGCGCTTGCGCAGGTCGAACTGGCTGAAGCGCAGGTCGCCGGGGGTGTCACCGGCCACCGAGCCCTCCAGCAGCGGGTACAGGTAGCGGCCGTCGAGCGGGATCGGGGCCTCAAGGAGCCGGCCCGACGTGGAGGGGTGCAGGAGGAACGGGCCGAACTCGTCGCCCATCCAGTACGTTCCGTCGGCCCGGCGCGTGATCGACTCGACGTCGAAGTCGGCGCCGGTGAGCTCCCGGTCGGCCCGGGTGAGGGCGAACGGCACATGGTGGTCGGGGTCGCTGAGAGGGCGCTGTTTGCCTTGTTGCCGTAGCCGTTGTCCGACAGCACGTCGTAGGTGCCGTCGTGGCGGTCGACGACGCCGCTGAAGCCCTGGACGGGCTGGTGGGCGAAGGGCGCGGTGACGCCGTTGAACGGGCCGGTGCCGATGGCGGAGCCGGAGGGCTCGCTGCCGGGCGCGAAGGTGGCGGCGGGCAGGGCGGACCAGCCGGTCAGCGTGGCGCGGCCGTAGTCGTATGACGGGCGCGCCAACGCCGGGCGACGGCCCGGTGCGCACAAGTCCCTTCCCTCAATCCTTACTTCACTACTTGACGGAAGTGGTCCATACCTTTAGGTTCACGGGTCACGAAGGCCCCGTGAGCGCGTTCGACCTTCACAAGGTGAACGCGCTCCCGGGTGCCGCCATCCCCCCGCGTGAAAGGCCACCCCCCGCAATGGCCAGACCTCTGCCCACGGCTGTCGCCGTAGCCGCCCTGACGCTCTCCGCGGGCCTGCTCACCGCGTCTCCCGCGCAGGCCGCAACCGGAACCATCACCGGCCTCGCCGGCAAGTGCCTCGACGTCGCCGGCGCCAACTCCGCCGACGGCACGGCCGTCCAGCTCTACGACTGCAACGGCACCTCGGCCCAGCAGTGGACCGTCGGCAGCGACGGCACCATCCGCGCCCTCGGCAAGTGCCTCGACGTCACCGGTAATTCGACCGCGGACGGCGCCAAGGCCCAGCTGTGGACCTGCAGCGGCGGCGCCAACCAGCAGTGGACGGTCACCTCCGCCCACGACATCGTCAACCCGCAGGCCAACAAGTGCCTGGACGCCACCGGCAACTCCTCGGCCAACGGCACCCGCGCCCAGATATGGACCTGTACCGGCGGCTCCAACCAGAAGTGGACCGCCCCGGCGGCCGGCGGCGGCACCACCCCGTCCGCGCCGATGGCCGTGGCGCCGTACCTCTACAACGGCTGGGGCGACCCGCCGAGCCCGACCACGATCACCAACGCGACCGGCGTGAAGTACTACACGCTCGCCTTCGTCCTCAGCAACGGCTACTGCAACCCGCAGTGGGACGGCAGCCGGGCGCTGACCGGCGGGGTCGACCAGAGCACCATCAACACCGTGCGTGCCAACGGCGGTGACGTCATCCCGTCGTTCGGCGGCTACAGCGGCAACAAGCTGGAGAGCTCCTGCTCCAGCGCGAGCGAGCTGGCGGCGGCCTACCAGAAGGTCATCAACGCCTACGGCGGCCTCAAGGCGATCGACATCGACCTGGAGGCCGACGCCTACAGCAACGGGACCGTCCAGCAGCGGACCGTGGACGCGCTGAAGACCGTGAAGGCCAACAACCCGGGTCTGAAGGTGTACATCACCATCGGCACCGGCCAGAGCGGCCCCGACACCAGCCTGATCAACCGGGCCGCGTCCTCCGGGCTGACCGTCGACGCCTGGGCCATCATGCCGTTCGACTTCGGCGGCGCCGGGCAGAACATGGGCAACCTCACCACCCAGGCGGCCGAGGGGCTGAAGAACGCGCTGAAGTCCGCGTACGGCTACAGCGACGACACCGCCTACCGGGACATGGGCATCTCGTCCATGAACGGCATCACCGACAACAACGAGACCGTCACGGTGGCCGACTTCCGGACCATCCTCGCCTACGCCCAGCAGCACCACCTGGCCCGGCTCACCTTCTGGTCCGCCAACCGCGACCGGCCCTGCACCGGCGGCTCCGCCGACAGCTGCTCGGGCGTGAGCCAGTCGAACTGGGACTACACGCGCGTCTTCGCCGGGTACACGGGCTGACCCCCCCCAACCCTTCTCGCACCCCTCGTACTTCTCGTACTTCTCGTCCTTAGGAGAACCCGTGCTTCGCCTTCCCCGGCGGCGCAGATCAACGGCCGCCGCTGCGGTGGCCGTTGTCGCCGCCTCCCTGCTGACCGCGGCGGGCGCCTCCTCGCCCGCGTCCGCCGCCACGCTGCCCACCGGCAATGTCACGCTGCTCAACGCGGCGAGCGGCAAGTGCGTGGACGCCAAGGCGGCCGCCACCGCCGACGGCACCGTCGTCCAGCAGTACACCTGCAACAACACCACCGCCCAGCAGTGGAGTCTCACCTCCACCAGCGACGGCTACGTCCGGATCAACAACGGCAACAACGCCAACGAGGTCCTGGACGTCACCGGCGTCTCCACCGCCGACAGCGCGACCGTCCAGCTGTGGACCTACGGCGGCGGCAACAACCAGCAGTGGCTGCCCGTCGACGACGGCGGCGGCGCCTACCACTTCGTCAACCGCAACAGCGGCAAGTGCCTGGACGACCCCGGCGCCTCGACCGCGGACAGCGTGCAGTTCGTGCAGTACACCTGCAACGGCACCGCCGCGCAGCGCTTCCAGGTCGTCCCGGTGACCCAGTCGGGCAACCCGGACCTCGGCTCCAACGTGGTCGTCTTCGACCCGTCGATGTCCGCCTCGACGATCCAGAGCAAGCTGGACTCGATATTCCAGCAGCAGCAGACCAACCAGTTCGGCTCGCAGCGCTACGCGGTGATGTTCAAGCCGGGCGCCTACAGCGCGGACGTCAACGTCGGCTTCTACACCCAGGTGCTCGGCCTCGGTCTGTCGCCCGACGCGGTCTCGATCAACGGCGCGGTGCACGCGGAGGCCGACTGGTTCCAGGGCAACGCCACCCAGAACTTCTGGCGCGGCGCCGAGAACCTGTCCGTCAACCCGACCTCCGGCAGCGACCGTTGGGCGGTCTCGCAGGCGGCGGCCTACCGCCGGATGCATCTGCGCGGCAACCTCGCCCTGGACGACGGCGGCTGGTCCAGCGGCGGCCTGATCGCCGACAGCCAGATCAACGGGCAGGTCAACTCCGGCAGCCAGCAGCAGTGGCTGACCCGCAACTCCCAGCTCGGCAGCTGGACCGGCTCCAACTGGAACATGGTCTTCACCGGCAGCACCGGGGTCCCCGCCACCAGCTTCCCCAGCCCGCCGTACACCACGGTGGCGCAGAGCCCGGTGACCCGCGAGAAGCCGTTCCTGTACGTCGACGGCGCCGGCGCCTACCAGGTGTTCGTGCCGGGCACCCGCACCAACTCCAGCGGCACGAGCTGGAGTTCCGGAACCACGGCGGGCACCTCGCTCTCCCTGGACACCTTCTACGTCGTGAAGCCGGGCGCGACCGCCTCGCAGATCAACGCGGCCCTGACGGCGGGCAAGAACCTCCTGGTCACCCCGGGTGTCTACCACCTCGACCAGACCCTGCAGATCAACCGCGCCGACACCGTCGTGCTGGGCCTGGGTCTCGCCACCTTCGTCCCGGACAACGGCGTCACCGCCATGAAGGTCGCCGATGTGGACGGCGTCCAGGTCGCCGGGCTGCTCTTCGACGCCGGCACCACCAACTCCAGCACCCTGATGGAGGTCGGCCCCAGCGGTTCCTCGGCCTCGCACGCGGCCGACCCGACCTCGCTGCACGACGTGTACTTCCGCGTCGGCGGCGCGGGCGTCGGCAAGGCCACCACGAGCCTGGTCGTCAACAGCGGCAACGTCATCGGGGACCACATGTGGATCTGGCGCGCCGACCACGGCACCGGAGTCGGCTGGACCACGAACACCGCCGACACCGGACTGGTCGTCAACGGCAACAACGTGACCATGTACGGCCTGTTCGTCGAGCACTTCCAGAAGTACCAGACCATCTGGAACGGCAACGGCGGCCGTACGTACTTCTACCAGAACGAGATGCCGTACGACCCGCCCAACCAGTCGTCCTGGATGAACGGCTCGACGCAGGGCTACGCGGCCTACAAGGTCGCCGACTCGGTCACCAGTCACCAGGCGTACGGCCTCGGCAGCTACTGCTACTTCAACGTCAACCCGAGCGTGGTCGCGGCGCACGCCATCGAGGCACCGAACAACGCCAACGTGCGCTTCACCGACATGGTGACGGTCTCCCTCGGCGGCACCGGCACCATCAGCCACGTCGTCAACAACACCGGAGGACCGTCGAACTCGTCGACCAACGTGGCGAACCTGACCTCCTACCCGTGACCGGAGCGGGTGTGCCCCGGCGGACCTCCGCCGGGGCACACCGGTTTTCACGACGGTGTGTTGTGCCGAGGCCGGTCAGCGCGGGCCCGCTGCCGGTCCTTCGGTTCCTCCTGGTCCTGGCCGGCCCGGTGGCCGCCGCGCAGCGCGGAGGCCACGGCGGAGACCAGGGCCATGCCCGCGGCCACGCCGAAGACGATGCCCAGGCCGTGGTGGAAGGGGCCGGAGACCAGTTGCGGGAAGAAGGTGTGCCCGGTCAGCACGGCACGCTGGGCCGCTGGCACATGGCCGAGGACGCCCTCGGAGGCGAGCAGGTGCTGGATCGGGTTGTTGCCGAGGAACGTCGCGAACAGCGTGCTCACCGGGGGCAGCGCCGCGGCGTGCGCGGCGGTGCCGGCCGGCACGCCGTGCGCCATGAGGCCGCTCTTCAGGGTCTCCGGCAGTGAGGACGCGAGCCCCGAGACCATCAGCGAGAAGAAGACGCCGATGGACAGTGCCGTACCGGAGTTCTGGAAGGTCGAGCGCATGCCCGAGGCGACGCCCCGGTACTCGGCCGGCACACTCCCCATGATCGAGGAGGTGTTGGGCGCCGAGAACATGCCCTGGCCGAGCCCGTTGAGCAGCAGCAGCGCCGCGAACAGCCCGTAGTCGAAGTCGACGGGCAGCGCCAGCAGCCCCAGGAAGGACGCCATGACGACGACCAGCCCCGCCGTCGAGAAGAACCGGGCGCCGAACCGGTCCGAGAGATAGCCGGAGACCGGCCCCGCGATCAGGAAGCCCAGCGTCAGGGGAAGCATGAAGATGCCGGCCCACAGCGGGGTGTCCTCGAAGTCGTAGCCGTGCAGCGGCAGCCAGATGCCCTGCAGCCAGATGATCAGCATGAACTGCAGCCCGCCGCGCGCGATGGCGGTCAGCAGGGCGGCCAGGTTGCCCGCGGCGAACGCCCGGACCTTGAACAGGTCCAGGTCGAACATGGGCTCGGCGACGCGCCTCTCGATGACGCAGAAGGCCAGCAGCAGGGCGACCCCCCCGATCAGACCGCTCAGCACCCACGGGTTGCCCCAGCCGGTGGCGCTGTCGCCGTAGGGCTGGATGCCGTAGGTGATACCGGCCAGCAGGATGCCGGCGCCCGCCGCGAAGGTGATGTTCCCCAGCCAGTCGATCCGGCCGGGGCGCGCCGTCGAGGTCTCCCGCAGGCTCAGGTACGACCAGACGGTCCCCGTGATGCTGACCGGGACGCTCACCCAGAACACCGCCCGCCAGTCGACGGCGGCGAGCAGACCGCCCGCGAGCAGGCCGAGGAACTGTCCGGCCAGCGCCGTGATCTGGTTGATGCCCAGCGCCATGCCGCGCTGCCGGGCCGGGAACGCGTCGGTGAGGATCGCGGCCGAGTTGGCGGTCAGCATGGACCCGCCGAAGGCCTGCACGATCCGCCAGAGGATCAGCCACAGGGCACCCGCCCCGGCCCGGAACGGATCGAGCGACAGCGCGACCGAGGCGCACGCGAAGATCAGGAAGCCCAGGTTGTAGATCTTCACCCGCCCGAACATGTCGCCGAGCCGCCCGAGCACGACCACCAGCACCGCGGAGACCAGCAGGTATCCGAGGATCATCCAGAGCAGATAGCCGATGTTGCCGGGCGCGAGCGGGTCGAGGCCGATCCCGCGGAAGATCGCCGGCAGCGAGATGATCACGATCGACGCGTCCATCGTGGCGATCAGCACGCCGAGGGTGGTGTTCGACAGCGCGACCCACTTGTAGCCGGGCCCGGCCGCAGCGCCCGTACGGCGGGCCGAGCGCAGCGTGCCGAGCCGGTCGCGGGCGCTCACAGCCGGGCCGCCAGCCGGTCGAGCAGCGGCAGGGCCGAGGCGAGCGCGGCCCGCTCCGCGGCCGAGAACTCGCCCAGGACGGCCGCGAGCCGCCGCACCGATTCCGAGCGCCGCTCGGCGAGCACGGCCCGCCCCTCCTCGGTGACGGCCACGATGCTCCGGCGCCCGTCCGCGGCATCGGGGCTGCGGCGGACCAGACCGCGCTGTTCGAGCTGGGCGAGGGTGCTGGCCATGGCCTGCGGCCGTACCCGTTCCATCTCGGCGAGGGCGGTCGGGGAGTCCGGCCCGTCGGCGGCGAGCCGCGCGAGCACGGACACCCCCGACAGCGACATGTCCCCCACCGCGTGCGCCTGCCGCAGCCGCCTCGTGACACGGCCCACCGCCAGCCGGAGGTCGGACGCGAGCCGGGTGACCTCGCTCAGATCGCGGATGCCGCCTTCGTCGGCGGCCATGCCTGTCTTCACATCTACTAACAGTAGGTTTATCAGTCTGAACTGCTCAACCAGTCTTAAGTAAATACGACGGTCCGGTGTGCTGGGGAGCCGGCGGTGTAAGGTATGGACACAGCCCTTGACCTGCATAAACGCAGGCAGGGAGCCGAAACCTTGGAGCACTCATGCTGCGCACCATGTTCAAGTCCAAGATCCACCGCGCCACCGTCACCCAGGCCGACCTGCACTACGTGGGATCGGTGACCATCGACGCGGACCTCCTCGACGCCGCCGACCTGCTTCCCGGTGAGCTGGTCCACATCGTCGACATCACCAACGGCGCCCGGCTGGAGACGTACGCCATCGAGGGTGAGCGGGGTTCGGGGGTCGTCGGGATCAACGGGGCGGCCGCCCATCTCGTCCACCCCGGCGACCTGGTGATCATCATCAGCTACGCTCAGGTCACCGACGCCGAGGCGCGTACGCTTCGGCCGCGGGTCGTGCACGTCGACCACGACAACCGGATCGTGGCCTTCGGCGCCGACCCGTCCGAGCCGGTACCGGGCTCGGACCAGCAGCGCAGCCCGCAGGCCGTGTCGGCCTGACCGAGGACCAGGAGGGCGACATGAGCGACATCGAGATCCGCGACGACCGGGCGGCCGGCCGTCTGGAGGCGGTCGCCGGCGACGAGGTCGTCGGTCACATCGAGTACTTCGTCCTGGAGTCGCCCTCCCGAGCCTTCGTCCCCGTCCACACCATTGTGGAACCGGAGCACGAGGGGAAGGGCATCGCGGGCTCCCTCGCCCGCGAGCTGTACGCGATCTCGGAGCGCGAGGACACCCCGGTGGCCCCGCTCTGCCCGTACGTCGTCAGGTGGGCCGAGCGCCACCCCGACGTGGCGCCGACACCGGACCCCGAGCTGCTGCGCGCGGCGAAGGAGTGGCTGGTCGCCCACCCCGGCCGCTTCTGAGGGTCCGCGCGTGCTCGCCCTCCTTCACACCTCGCCCCTCCACATCCCCGTCTTCGACGCCCTGCGCGACGAGGACCACCCGGGTCTGGAGCTACGGCACCTCGTGGCACCGGAACTCCTGGCCCGGGCCCGCCGGGAGGGCCCCGAGGCGGTGGCCGGCGACGTCACCGCGGCCCTCCGCCGGGCGGCGGCGAACGCCGGTGTCCGGGCCGTGCTCTGCACCTGCTCGACGATCGGCGAGGTCGCCGAGCGGGCCGTCGGCGAGGTGGCCGTACCGGTCGTCCGCGGTGACCGCCCGATGGCGGCCGCCGCAGTGGCCGCAGGCCCCCGCGTCACCGTCCTCGCGACGGTCGAGAGCACCCTGGCCCCCACCCTTGCCCTGATCGAGGACGAGGCCCGCCGCGCGAACCGCCCGGTCCGCGCCCGCGCCCAGGTCGTCCCCGACGCCTGGACCCGCTTCGAGGCCGGCGACATCGAGGGCTGCGCCCGCCTGGTGGCGACCACCGCGGACACCGTCACCGACACCGACGTGATCGTCCTGGCCCAGGCCTCCATGACCGCGGCCACGAACCTCACCACGACAACGGTCCCGATCCTGTCCAGCCCCCGCCCCGGCCTGGCCGCCGCGGCGAAGGCGGCCCGCACGGCGTGAGTGCCCTGCCCATCGGTCGGGTAGGTGGCAGATAGACCCCAGAGGCGAAGTCCAGCCACTGGCCGGAGGACACCATGACCACCCCACACCCCCCGGACCCCTACCCCACCCCGGTACCCACCCCCGAACCATCCCCAGCCCCCGAACCAACCCCGGTCCCGCCACCCCCACAGCCGGGCCCCACCCCACCGGAACCCTCACCTTCCCCGATCCCCCCGGGCCCCGAACCGGTCCCCACCCCCGAGCCGGGACCGCCCCTCACCTGAGCAAGCCCGCCGAGCGGCGAAGCGAGGCCCACCCGCACTCGACGGCCGCCACCAGCCCGGCACCACCCCAGGGGCGCGGGGAACTGCGCACAACCACAGCTCACCCGCACCCACCCGACGAGCGGAACCCCCGCTACTACGCCGAGACCTCGCTCCGGTCCCCGCCCCACAGCGTGTGGTACGCCCCGTCCCGGTCCACCCTCCGGTACGTGTGCGCCCCGAAGAAGTCCCGCTGCCCCTGCGTGAGCGCCGCAGGCAACCGCTCGGCCCGCAGCGCGTCGTAGTAGGCGAGCGCTGCCGAGAAGCCGGGCACCGCCACGCCCTGCCGGGTCGCCGCGATGATCACCTCGCGCCAGTCGTCCTGCGCCCCCGCGATCTCCCGCGCGAACGTCTCGTCGGACAGCAGGCTCGGCAGGTCGGCGCGGGCGTCGTACGCCGCACGGATCCGGTCCAGGAACGCCGCACGGATGATGCAGCCGCCCCGCCAGATCGAGGACACCGCACCGAGGTCGATGTTCCAGTCGTACTCGTCGCTGCCCGCCTGGATCTCGTGGAAGCCCTGCGTGTACGACACGATCTTCGACGCGTACAGCGCCTGCTCCACCCGGTCGGCGAACGCCGCCGCCTCGGACTCGGACAGCGCCGTCGGCTTCGGTCCGGCCAGCCCGCGCGAGGCGCCCCGCAGGTCGGCGTGGCCCGACAGGGACCGCGCGAAGACGGCCTCGGCGATGCCCGACACCGGCACGCCCAGGTCGAGCGCGATCTGGACGGTCCAGCGGCCGGTGCCCTTCTGCTCGGCCTGGTCCACGACCACGTCCACGAACGGCTTGCCGGTCGCGGCATCCACGTGCGCCAGCACCTCTGCGGTGATCTCGATCAGGTACGAGTCGAGCCGGCCCGTGTTCCAGGTGCGGAAGATGTCCGCGATCTGCGCGGGGGAGTACCCGGCGACATCACGCAGCAGCTGGTACGCCTCGCCGATCAGCTGCATGTCGGCGTACTCGATGCCGTTGTGCACCATCTTCACGAAGTGCCCGGCACCATCGGGGCCGACGTGCGTCACACAGGGCGCGCCGTCCGCCGCCGCCTTCGCCGAGATCTTCTCCAGCATCGGGCCGAGCGAGTCGTACGACTCCTTGGGGCCGCCCGGCATGATGCTCGGCCCGTGCAGCGCGCCCTCCTCGCCACCGGACACGCCCATGCCGACGAAGTGGATGCCCTGCTCGCGCAGCGCCTTCTCACGGCGCCGGGTGTCCGCGAAGTGGGCGTTGCCACCGTCGATGATCATGTCGCCGGGTTCCAGGAGCGGGGCGAACTCCTCGATCACCGCGTCCGTCGGGTCACCGGCCTTGACCATGATGACGAGACGGCGCGGCCGCTCCAGCGCCGCCACGAACTCCTTGGCGGTCTCGGCCGCGATGAAGTCGCCCTCGTCCCCGAAGTTCTCCACCAGCTCGCGTGTCTTCGACACCGTCCGGTTGTGCAACGCCACCGTGTAGCCGTTGCGCGCGAAGTTCCGGGCGAGGTTGCGGCCCATGACCGCCAGACCCGTGACGCCGATCTGCGCCGAAGTGCTCATACCGCCTGCTCCTCAAAGATCAAGTAGATCCCGTAGCACGTGCAAGAGATGCTGCCGTCGCTCGTGCCCGCCAGTATTGCCCAAAGGCCATCCTGACTCGCCGTTCGACCGGCCGCACTTGCAGATACGGACGGCAGCGGCCGACGCCTCAGTAGCCTCACCGAACGCTTCGGAGAGGTACGGGAGGGGTGCGGGAGAAACACGGGAGAGCGCCTCGTGTTGAAGAGGCGTCAGTTCCGGGTTCCGCCGTGTCGCTTCACGGCGTGACGGCCGTTTCGCCAGGGGCGAGAGGCGGCTGATTGCCGTCTTGTCATGGCCTGTTCGGGGCGCTTACTTTTGGCCTTCCTGACGCGCGTGGCGAGGGGGGCTCCAGACATGGCCGAACGCGGCCGGCACCGCCGGTACCAGCCGAACCGGATCAACCGGGCCTCGCTCACCGTCACGGCGGGCGGCGCCGGTCTGGCGATCCCGCTGGCCGCCGCCGGGAGTGCCGACGCGGCCTCCGTGTCCACCTGGGACAAGGTCGCCGCCTGCGAGTCCAGCGGCGACTGGCACATCAACACCGGCAACGGCTATTACGGCGGGCTCCAGTTCACCCAGTCCACCTGGGAGGCGTACGGCGGCACCAGATACGCGCCGCGCGCCGACCTCGCCACCAAGGACCAGCAGATAGCCGTGGCTGAGAAGGTCCTCGACGGGCAGGGGCCGGGTGCCTGGCCCGTCTGTTCGGTGCGGGGCGGGCTCACGCGCGGCGGCGACGCGCCGGACGTGCACACCGAGAGCACCCGTACCCGTCCGGCCAAGAGCTCTGTGCGGGACGTACAGCCGCAGACGACACCCCAGTCCCGGGCCGGGAAGGCCGAGATGTACACCGTCGTGCGCGGTGACACGCTCTCCGGGATCGCCGAGGAACACGACGTCAACGGGGGCTGGCACCGGCTGTACGCCGCCAACCGCGCGACCGTCGGCTCCGACCCCGACCTGATCCTGCCGGGCCAGCGGCTCAGCCTGACCGGCGAGGCCGCCACCAGGACGAAGGCGGGGACGAAGACCAAGCCGAAGGCAAAGACCAAAACCGAGCCCAGGGCCAAGCCGGCCGCCGAGACCAAGAAGGCCGCCCCGCGCACCGGCCACTCCGTCGTCGCCCCGGTCGACGCCCCGATCGGCACGCCCTACCACGCGTCCGGCTCGCACTGGTCGAAGGGCTACCACACCGGCGTCGACTTCCTCGTACCCACCGGAACCTCCGTGAAGGCCGTCGAGGCCGGGCAGGTCGTCACGGCGGGCTGGGGCGGCTCGTACGGCTACCAGGTGGTGATCCGGCACGCCGACGGCCGCTACTCGCAGTACGCCCATCTGTCGGCGATCTCCGTACGGGCCGGCCAGAGCGTGTCCGCCGGTCAGCGGATCGGCCGCTCGGGTTCCACCGGAAACGCCACGGGCCCGCATCTGCACTTCGAGGTGCGGACGGGGCCCGGGTTCGGCTCGGACATCGACCCGGTCGCCTATCTCCGGGCCGGCGGCGTCAGTATGTGACCCGCGTCCGGTGCCGGTCGAACAGCGGGCCGTGCACGTAGTCGGCGGCGGGCAGCAGCACGTCGGGCACCTCCGCCGGGGACGAGGTGCGCTGCTGCGGCATCTCGATCCGTGCCGGGCCTGCCGCGTCGCCGTCCGCCGCGGCACCGACGGCGAGCACCGCGCCGCCCACCGGCTCCGGCTCCGCCGGATCTGACTTCGCCGGGGCCGCTTCCGCGAGCCCCGCCTCCGCCAGGCCGGCCTCCGCCAGTTCCACCAGTGCTTCGACCAGCGGCTCGGGGGACGCCTCGGGCAGGGGCTCCGGGACCGTCTCCGCCGGGTGCGGGGTGTGCTCCAGACGCTCGGTCGTCAGCAGGATCAGGCCACCCGCGGCCACCACACCGCAGCCGAGCGCCAGCAGGGTGCCCGTCGTGCCGTAGCGGAAGGCCTCGCCGAACATCGTGATGCCGACGGCGGCCGCCAGCACCGGGTTGACCACCGTCAGGGTGGCGAGCGGGGCGGCGAGGCCGCCGCCGCGGTAGGCGGCCTGGGAGATCAGCACGCCCGCGACGGCGTAGACGCCGATCACGCCCAGCCAGAGCAGGTCGGAGACGGCGATCCCGCCGTCCCAGTCGATCGCCACGACCTTGGTGAACACCGAGGACATGCCGAAGGCTATGCCGGACGCGGTGGCGAGCAGCACGCTGCGCACCGCAGGGTGCCGGTGCGCGGCCCGGCCCGCGATCAGCAGCGCGACCACCGCCCCGCCGGTGACCAGGGAGACCCCGATCCGCCCGGCGGAGTCGAGGGTGTGCGAGTCGGAGGTGCCGACCAGGGAGAGCAGTCCCGCCAGACCCACGGTGGCCATGATCGCGCCCCGCCAGGCGGTCGCCCCGGCCCTGCGGCCGACGAAGAGGGCCGCCATGGGGAGTGCGAACACGATGGTGAGCGCGCCCAGCGGCTGGACCAGGCTCAGCGGGCCGTAGGCCAACGCCACGACGTGCAGCAGGCCGCCGAGGCCGTTGAGCGCCATCGCGCCCCACCAGCTCGGGCGGCGCAGCGGCGCGTAGTGCTCGTCGGGGGAGGAGACCGCGACCTGCTCCTGCACGATCGCTCCGCCGGCGTAGGCGACGGCGGAGACGAAGGAGAGCAAGACGGACAACGCGAGGGCGCTCATGTACGGCTCCTCTGCGTCAGGCGCGGCCGTGAGGCCCCGCTCGGTGATCGGTCGGCTTCCATGAGCAACACTCTGCCGTCCCCGATGCTTCCCGTCGTCGTACCTGAGCACCCAATGAGTCGTACTACCGATGGAGTAGGACAGGGCCCTGATCATCCCCAGGGTGGGTGACGCCGGGTGGAGGAGCGGGCAGCCGGAATCCTAAGAACCCTGGTACTACTGCTGTTCGTGGACCTCGACCCCGATCTTGCCGCGCTCCGGCCGCTCGGCGGCTTCTTCGTGCTGCGGACGGTCCGATCGGCGGCCGGAGATCCGGGGGCGGCGCGGATCGACGAGCTGCCTACTCTCGCAAAGGCTTATAAAAAACCCAGGTCGGATGTTTATCGAGATGTCCTAACTTTCCGTGTCGAGGCTGTCGCGAGGGGTTTGCGGACCACCGAGCCCCGGGTTGCGGCCTCCATCGCCCATCAGGCGCTGGCCGCGCGGCTCTGGTCCGTGGCCCTGGGCTGCGCCGTCCGGTACGGCGGCCTCCCGGATCTCGACCCCCGCCTGCTCCGCTGGGACACCGGGGCCGGCGCCCCCGACGACCTCTGGCTCACCGAGGTGCGCCCGCTGCCCGGCGGTGCCGATCCGGCCACGCTCGCCGAGGCCGTCGTACACGGTCATCTCGAACCCCTGGGGGAGGCCGTGCGGGCCCGCTACGGGGTCGCCGACGGCCTGCTCCGGGGCAACGCGGGCTCCGCCCTGGCCGGGGCCGCACGGGAACTGGGCCGCTGGGCGCGTGCGAACAACCGTACGGATGTGGCCGCCCGGACCCGCGCCCTCACCGACGCCCTCTTCGCGCACTCCTGGCTGAGCGCCACCGGCACCCGCACCGGCCCGGCCTTCCGGCGCCGCAGCTGCTGCCTCTACTACCGGGTACCGGGCGGCGGGGTCTGCGGGGACTGTTGTTTCACACAACCACCGCGCTCTTCCCCGCGCGCCGCATCTGGGTGACCATGGACCAACCGGCCGTGGAGAGCGAGGGGTTGCGGGTGCGAGTCGGACTGCTGACCCGGGAGTACCCCCCGGACGTCTACGGCGGTGCGGGTGTTCATGTGGAGTTCCTCGCCCGGGAGTTGCGGCCCCTGGTCGACCTGGAGGTGCACTGCTGGGGCGAGGGCCGCGGGGTCGGCGTCGTCCGGCACCGCCCCTGGTCCGCCCTGGACACCGCCAACGACGCGCTGCGCACCTTCTCCGTGGACCTCGCCATGGCCGCAGGGCTCGAAGGCCGCGACCTGGTCCACTCCCACACCTGGTACGCCAACCTGGCCGGCCATGTCGCGAAGATGCTGTACGGCGTCCCGCACGTCGTGACCGCGCACTCGCTGGAGCCGCTGCGCCCCTGGAAGGCCGAGCAACTCGGCGGCGGCTACGCCCTGTCCAGCTGGGCCGAGCGCAGCGCCGTCGAGGCCGCCGACGCCGTGATCGCCGTCTCCGGGGCCATGCGCGCCGACATCCTCGGCTGCTACCCCGCCCTGGACCCGGCCAGGGTCCACGTCGTGCACAACGGCATCGACACCGCCCTGTACCGGCCGGACCGTTCCACCGACGTGCTCGCCCGCATCGGCATCGACCCGGGCCGCCCGTACGTGCTGTTCGTGGGCCGTATCACCCGGCAGAAGGGCGTGCCGCATCTGCTGCGCGCCGTACGGGACATCGACCCGGCCGCGCAGGTGGTGCTGTGCGCCGGGGCGCCGGACACGCCGGAGATCGACCGGGAGTTCCGCGAGCTCTTCGAGGAGCTGAGCCGGGTCCGCGAGGGCGTGCACTGGATCCCCCAGATGCTGCCGCGCGCCGACGTCATCCAACTGCTCACCCACGCGGCCGTGTTCGCCTGCCCCTCGGTGTACGAACCGCTCGGCATCGTCAACCTGGAGGCGATGGCCTGCGGCACGCCGGTCGTGGCGTCCCGGGTCGGCGGCATCCCGGAGGTCGTCGAGGACGGCAAGACGGGCCTGCTGGTCGATCTCGACGACGACTTCGAGGCGGGCCTGGCGCGGGCGCTGGACGCGATCGTCGGCGACCGGGAGACGGCCGGGCGGATGGGCGAGGCCGGACGCGAGCGCGCCGTCGGGGAGTTCGGCTGGGACGCGGTGGCCCGGCGCACGGTCCGGCTCTACGAGGAGATCCTCGAGCGGCCGTGACCGACGGACCGCCTCGGCGGCGAGATCCTCAAGCAGGCGTAACTGGCAGGCCGCCTGTTCGACGCGATCCCGGTGCAGGCTTAGCGGGTGTGCTCCCAGGGCAAGCATGGAGCACCAGGGTGAGGGGAGCGGCCATGCGTCGTGGTGGACCGTCGGTACTCGGGATCGTGCTGGCCGGCGGGGAAGGCAAGCGCCTGATGCCGCTGACCGCCGACCGCGCGAAACCAGCTGTCACCTTCGGCGGGACATACCGTCTGGTGGACTTCGTTCTGTCCAACCTGGTCAACGCGGACGTGCTGCGCATCTGCGTGCTGACCCAGTACAAGTCGCACTCGCTGGACCGGCACATCACCACCACCTGGCGGATGTCCAGCCTGCTCGGCAACTACGTCACACCGGTCCCGGCGCAGCAGCGGCTCGGCCCGCGCTGGTACCTGGGCAGCGCCGACGCGCTCCTGCAGTCCCTGAACCTCGTCAACGACGAACAGCCCGAGTACGTCGCGGTGTTCGGCGCGGACCACGTCTACCGCATGGACCCCCGGCAGATGCTCCAGCAGCACATCGAGGGCGGCGCCGGGGTCACGGTCGCGGGCATCCGCGTGCCGCGCGCCGAGTCCTCGGCGTTCGGTGTGATCAAGCCCGGCTCGGACGGGCAGACCATAGAGACCTTCCTGGAGAAGCCCGCGGACCCGCCGGGCCTGCCGGACGCCCCGGACACCGTGTTCGCCTCCATGGGCAACTACATCTTCAGCACCAAGACCCTGATCGAGTCGCTCCACCGGGACGCCGAGGACGACGACTCGGTCCACGACATGGGCGGCTCGATCCTGCCCCAGCTCACCGCCCGCGGCGAGGCCCAGCTCTACGACTTCGGCACCAACCACGTCCCCGGCGAGACCAGGAGCGACCGCGGCTACTGGCGGGACGTCGGCACGCTCGACGCGTACTACGACGCCCATATGGACCTGATCGCCGAGCGGCCGGCCTTCAACCTCTTCAACCGCAACTGGCCGATCTACACGCACTCCAACCAGCTCTCCCCGGCCCGTTTCAACGCCGGCGGCATGGCGAGCGAGTCCATCATCAGCGCGGGCTGCCTGATCCGGGGCCAGGTCAGCCGGTCCGTGCTGTCACCGGGGGTGCGGGTCGACCCGGGCGCGGTGGTGCAGGGGTCGATCCTGCACGACAACGTCATCATCGGACGCGGTGCGGTGGTGCGCGGCGCGGTCCTCGACAAGAACGTGGAGGTCCCGCCGGGCGCGACGATAGGCGTCAACCCGGAACGGGACACGGAGCTGTACACCGTCTCCAAGGGCGGGGTCATCGCCCTCGGGAAGGGCCAGCTGGTCACCTGACCCCCCGCTTTCGCGACGGGCCCGGCGCCGACCGCGCGCCGGGCCCGTCGCGCGCGACGCGCAGTGTTCGAAAACCCCTCCTTGCCGGGCTTTTCGGTCTTTCCCCCTCACGATGCAGACATCGATGTCGAGCTTCGGAGGTCATCCGACATGAGAGGGACCCGGCGCACACGGCTGTGCCTAGCCGGGGTGCTGACAGCGTCCGTGCTGTCCGGCACCCCCGCCGCAGTGGCCGCCGAACCGGCCGACGGCCGCCTCACCGACCTGGTGAACCCCTTCATCGGCAGCCAGGACGAGGGCAACACCTTCCCCGGCGCGGCCGTCCCCTTCGGCATGGTGCAGCTCTCCCCGGACACCGGGCACAGCACCGGCTACGACTACTCCCAGCACCGGATCCGCGGATTCTCCCTGGTCCATCTCTCGGGCGTGGGCTGCGCCATCGGCGGCGACCTGCCCGCCCTGCCCACCACCGGGGACGTGACGCGGACGGACTACGCCCAGTACGCCGCCGGGTTCAGCCACTCCGACGAGCAGGCGAGCCCCGGCTACTACCGCGTCGGCCTCGACTCCGGCATCCGGGCCGAGCTCACCGCGACCGCCCGCACCGGCGTCCAGCGCTACACCTTCCCGGCCACCGACAAGGCCAACGTGCTGCTCAACGCGGCCCAGTCGCTGCACAAGCCGGTGAGCGGCGAGGTCGAGATCCTCGACGACCACACCGTCCGCACCAGGATCACCGGCCACGGCTTCTGCCGGGACACCGGCCCCTACACCGTCTACACGGTCACCCGCTTCAACCGCCCCTTCACCACGTACGGCACCTGGAACGGCACCGCGATCACCCCCGGCTCCCGCACCGGAGCCGACGGCGCCTACGTCCGTTTCGACACCACCCGGGACCGTACGGTCGAGGCGACCACCGCCCTGTCGTACGTCGACGCGCACGGCGCCGAGGTCAATCTGCGCGCCGAGGGCGGACGTTCGTTCGACACGGTACGACGGCAGGCCCGGGACGCCTGGGAGCGACGGCTCGCCGACGTGCGCGTCCAGGGCGGCGGCCCGACCCTGCGCCGCACCTTCTACTCGTCCCTGTACCGCACCTTCCTCGCCCCCAACGTCGGCGGTGACGCCGACGGCCGCTACACCGGCTGGGACCGCCGGATCCACCGGGCCAAGGGGTTCACCTACTACCAGAACTGGTCCCTCTGGGACACCTACCGCACCCAGGCCCAACTGCTCGCCCTGCTCGCACCGCGCGAGGCCCGGGACATGGCACTGTCGGTGCTGAAGGTCGACGAGGAGGGCGGCTGGCTGCCCAGGTGGGGGTACGGCACGGTCGAGACGAACATCATGACCGGCGACCCGGTCACCCCGTTCCTGACCACCGCCTACCAGATGGGCCTGCTCAAGGGGCACGAGGAGCGGGCGTACCGGGCGCTGAAGAAGAACGCCGACGGCGTTCCGCCCGCCGCCAACCCCGGGATCGGCCGCGAGGCCAACGCCCAGTACCTCGCCGACGGCTTCGCGCCCTACCTCAAGGGCCGCCCGCACGCCAAGGTCGGCGACTCCGACTACGACCACGGCGCCTCCGTCACCCTGGAGTACGCCCTGTCCGACGCGATGCTCGCCCAGATGGCCCGGGACCTCGGCCACGGCGCGGACGCGGCCCGCTATGCCACCCGGGCGCAGAACTACCGCACCATCTTCGACCCCTCCACCGGCTTCTTCCGCGCCCGCGACGCCGCCGGCGCCTTCACCGGCAACCCCGACCCGGCCCGCGGCATCGGCTTCCACGAGGGCACCGCCTGGCAGTACCAGTGGCTGGTCCCGCAGGACCTGCCCGGCGTGATCTCCCTGATCGGCGGCGAGCAGGCCACCAACCGGCGGCTCGACTCCTTCTTCGCGTACGACAAACTGCTCGCCGACCCCGCGAGGACCGCCCGCGAGGTGTGGGTGCACGGCAACGCGTACGCCTACTACAACGCGGCCGTCTACAACCCGATGAACGAGCCCGACCTCATCGCGCCGTACACCTACCTCTCCACCGGCCAGCCCTGGAAGACCACCGACGTGGTGCACGCGGCGCTGACCCTGTTCACCGACGGGCCGACCGGGATGACCGGCAACGACGACCTCGGCACCATGTCCGCGTGGAACGTGCTGTCGTCCATCGGCCTCTTCCCCGTCCAGCCGGGCTACAGCACCTGGGGCCTGTCCACCCCCGTCTTCGACCGGGTCGACGTCCGTCTCGACCGCCGCTACTGGCCGAGCGGCGGCTTCACGGTCACGGCACCGGGCACCTCGGCCGCCGACCGCTACATCCAGCGCGCCCGGACCGACGGAACCGACTACCGCCGGACGTATCTGACGACCGGTTCGCTGCGCTCCCTGCGATCGCTGGCGTTCACGGTCGGCTCGCGCCCGTCAGAGTGGGGTACGTCACCCGAGGCGGCGCCACCGGCGCTGAGGTGACCTCAGGTGTCCCTTGAGTCCCGCCTCTTTCGGAGGAGGCGGGACTTAATCTGCTGTTAACTGAGCGTAGCGTAATCGTACTTGACCGTAATCGTGAGTCGGCGTTTGACTGCTGATCCACCCTCCGTCGGACGCGAGGCACCCTCTTTGATGACTGCGACTGCTGACCTGCTCGCCCCTCTCGATCTGGCGTTCTGGAACATCGAGTCCGACCGGCACCCGATGCACCTCGGCGCGCTGGGCGTCTTCGCGGCGCACTCGCCGACCGCCGGCGCCCACGCCGCCGATCTGCTCGCGGCCCGCGCCGCCGCCGTGCCCGGACTGCGCATGCGCATCAGAGACGTCTGGCAGCCGCTGGCGTTCGGCGGCGCCGCCCGCGAGACCGACCCGGACTTCGACCCCCTGAACCACGTCCGGCTGCACGCCCCGACCGCCGACTTCCAGACCGTCGCCGGCCGGCTGATGGAACGCCCGCTGGAGCGCGGCCGGCCGCCGTGGGAGGCGCATGTGCTGCCCGGCGAGGACGGCATCTCCTTCGCGGTGCTGTTCAAGTTCCACCACGCCCTCGCCGACGGGCTGCGCGCCCTCAAACTGGCCGCCGGGGTCATGGACCCCCTCGACCTGCCCGAGCGCACCGCCCGCGCGATCGAGCCGCCGCGCCCGATGCTCGCCCTGCCCGACGTGCGCAAGGTGCCCGAGCTGGTGCGCGGCGCCCTCTCCGACGTGGGCCGGGCCCTCGACATCGGCGCCTCCGTCGCCCTGTCCGCGCTCGGGGTGAGCTCCTCGGCCGCCCTGAAGTCCGAACCCACCGGCACCCGCTCCATCGCCGGGGTCGACCTCGACATCGACGACGTGCACCGCGTCCGCAAGGCCGTCGGCGGCACCGTCAACGACGTCCTGATCGCCGTCGTCGCCGGGGCGCTGCGGCGCTGGCTGGAGGAGCGCGGCGAGGGCACCGAGGGCGTCGCCCCGCGCGCCCTCATCCCCGTCTCCAAGCGCCGCCCGCGCACCGTCGCCCCACAAGGCAACCGGCTCTCCGGCTACCTGATACGGCTCCCGGTCGACAACCCCGACCCGCTCGCCCGCCTCGACCGCGTCCGCACGGCGATGGTCCGCAACAAGGACGCCGGCCCCAACCGGGGCGCCGGTGCCGTCGCCCTGCTCGCCGACCATGTGCCGGCGCTCGGGCACCGGCTCGTCGGGCCGCTCGTCGGCCAGGCCGCCCGGCTCTGGTTCGACATCCTCGTCACCAGCGTCCCGCTGCCCGGCCTCGGCCTGCGCCTGGGCGGCCACCCGCTCACGGCCGTCTACCCGCTGGCCCCGCTCGCCCCCGGCCAGTCCCTCGCCGTCGCCATCTCCACCTACCGCAACCAGGTCCACTACGGCCTCGTCGCCGACGCCACCGCCGTCCCCGACCTCGACGTCCTCGCCCGCGCGGTCACCGACGAGGTCGACTCCCTGATCGCGGTCTGCGACACCTGACGACCGGCCGACGACGGGGGCGCCGCGCTGTCGCGCCCCCGCCCGTGAGGACGGCGTTGCGCACCAGGCGGGGTCTGCCGGAGGTTCGCGAGGGCGGGGTCGCGCACGCCCCCGGCGCACCGCCCGCGGTTCGTCATGACGGCGACCGGTTCGGTGAAGGCGGCCGATGGTTGCGGTACCCGCTCGCGCTTCGTCAAGGCGGGGGTGGGTTCAGCGTCGGTGGTGACGGTTCGAGCGTCGGCCGGCGGCGGTTCGCGGGTTGTGGCCCGTGGGCCGGCGGGCATCGTGCCGCGCACGTCGGTGCCGGTGTCGGCGACTGGCGGTTTGTGGCGGCGGCTCGCGGTTTGTGGCCGTGGGCCGGCGGGCGTTATGCCGCGCACGGTTCGTAGGGGGCGGTGTCGGTGCTGGTGTCGGCGGCCCGTGGCGCCGGTCGCGGTTCGGACGGGCGGGTGCCGGCGGACGACCGCGGCGACGAACGGAGCGCGCCCGCCGAAGACCGCTGCCCGCGTACACCGAACCCGTTTCCGCTCATGCGAACGGCGAGCGGAATCACGATCCGCCTCCCCGCGCACACGAACCACGGGGTGCACGCCGCGACCGCACCCTGATCCGCAGCCCCGGAGAGGCGGGCCTCCTCGGGGCCGTCCGTCATCCGTCATTCGGGCGGGTTTGGTCGTGGGGCCCGGCGCTCCGTAAAATTCCCCGTTCGAAAGCGGGCGCGAGTCGGAGCGCCGCTGGTGGATCAGGGAAGCGGCAGCGCGATGACGGTGACACAGGACGGCTCGAGGGCCGAGGACGCGGTGGACGCGGTGGTCTACGGCCCCGGCATCGACCCCGAGCGGCTCGCGGTCTGCCTCGGCGTGCTCGAGGAACTGGACAAGCTGGACGTCGACCACCCGGACGCCATCACGGTGCGCCGGGCCACGGCCGGCATCTACCGCACGGTGAAGCAGCGCCGCCGCCAGGACCGCCGCGCCGCCAAGACCGCCCACGACAAGGCGGTCACCGAGGCCACCGCGACCGGCTCCGCCCAGCGCATCGACGACGAGACCGAGGGCCTGCTGCCCTCCTCGCAGACCGAGGAGGGCCGGGTCGCGGGGATACTCCAGCGCCCGCGCTCCTGCTACACCTGCAAGACCCGCTACGTCGAGGTCGACTACTTCTACCACCAGCTCTGTCCGGACTGCGCCCGGCTGAACCGCGCCAAGCGCGACGCCCGCGCCGACCTGACCGGCAAGCGCGCCCTGCTCACCGGCGGCCGGGCCAAGATCGGCATGTACATCGCGCTGCGGCTGCTGCGTGACGGCGCGCACACGACGATCACCACCCGCTTCCCCAAGGACGCCATCCGCCGCTTCACGGCGATGGACGACTCGGCGGACTGGCTGCACCGGCTGGAGGTCGTCGGCATCGACCTGCGCGACCCGGCGCAGGCCGTCGCCCTGGCCGAGCGGGTGGCCGAGGCGGGCCCGCTCGACATCCTGGTCAACAACGCGACCCAGACCGTACGCCGGCTGCCCTCCGCCTACGCCGCCCTGGTCGACGGCGAGAGCGCCCCGCTGCCCGCCGGTGAACTCCCCGCCCACCATGTCATCGGCGCCTTCAACTCCGGCGCCGTCGACGGCATCGCCGCGCTGCCCATCGGCACCAGCGGCCTCGACGCCCAGAAGGTCGCCGACCTCGCGCTCGTCGCGGGCAACGCCAGCGTCGCCCGGCACCTCGACGGCACCGCCATCGACGCGGGCGGACTCGTCCCCGACGTCGTGGACAGCAATACCTGGGTGCAGACCATCGACCAGATCTCCCCGGTGGAGCTCCTGGAGACCCAGCTCTGCAACTACACCTCGCCGTTCATCCTGATCAGCGCGCTGCGCCCGGCCATGGCGGCGGCCGCGAAGAAGGCGGCGCGCGGCCGGTCGTACGTCGTGAACGTCTCGGCGATGGAGGGTGTCTTCGGCCGTGGCTACAAGGGCGCCGGGCACCCGAACACCAATGCGGCGAAGGCGGCCATGAACATGGTCACCCGGACCAGCGCGGTGGAGATGTTCGAGTCCGACGGGATCCTCATGACCTCCGTCGACACCGGCTGGATCACCGACGAGCGTCCGCACTTCGACAAGCTGCGGCTCGCCGAGGAGGGCTTCCACGCGCCCCTGGACCTGATCGACGGCGCGGCCAGGGTCTACGACCCGATCGTGCGCGGCGAGGACGGCGAGGACGTGTACGGCGTCTTCCTGAAGGACTACGCGCCGGGCAAGTGGTGACCCCCGCTTAATCGTTGGCGGCCTCCGGCACCGGCGTCCTACTGTTCTGGCAGGCGCCGGTGTGCCCGGTGCGCAGGTCACGCGTACTTCGTGGTTCGATCCCATACGGGCCCACCCATGGGCCCGTCGCCCGTCGGGGGCAGCCGCGTTGCCGACTCGATCTCGGGCACGCCCGGCCGCTACCGCGCCGTGTGCGCCGCTCTCACCCGGGTGCCGCCGTCCACCACCAGGTCGGCTCCGGTCACCCATGCCGCGGCGTCCGACGCCAGCCACAGCACGGCCTCCGCCACATCCTCGGGCTCACCGATCCTCCCCATCGGCAGCCCCCCGGCGATCTCCGCCTCCCGCGGCTCCCACATGAACCGTGCCATCTCCGTGCGCACCAGCCCCGGCGACACCGAGTTCACCCGCACCCGGGGTGCCAGTTCCCCCGCCAGCTGCTGGGTCAGATGCAGCAGCGCGGCCTTGCTGGTGCCGTACGCGCCGACGTCGGGGCCGACATGGGCCGCGCCCTCCGTGCAGATGTTGACCACCGAGCCGCCGTGTTCCCGCATCCAGCCCCGCCACGCGCACTGCGTCAGCCGCAACGGTGCCTCGACGTTGACGGTGAACGCCTCCCGCCACACACCGAGGTCGGCGTCCATGAGGGGTCCGTACGGACGGTTCGTCGCCGCGTTGTTGACGAGGATGTCCAGCCGCCCGAACCTGTCGAGCGCCAGCCGGGTCAGCTCCCGGGCGTGCTCCGGCTCCGCCACACTGCCGGCCAGGCCGATGCCGCCCAGCTCCGCGGCCGTACGCCGCACCTCGTCGGCGTCCCGTGCGCTCACGCACACCAGCGCACCGGCCGCCGCCAGCGCCTCGGCGACCGCCCGCCCGATCCCGCGCGTGCCGCCGGTGACGACGGCCGCCCTGCCCCTGAGCCCGTACGACGACGTCATCGCCGTACCGTCTCATGACGAACCGTCAGTCGACAGCCCCGAGGCGGGAGTTGCGGGCCGCGACCAGTTCGAGCACGGTCCGCCAGTCCTCCAGGACGCCCGCGTCGAAGCCCGCGGTGCGGCTCTCCTCGCCGGCCTGGCGCAGCCGCAGGACGTCGTCGTCGGCGGGGGCGCCGTCGCCGCGGACGAGGTGGTAGACGCGCTCCCCGAGCAGGTGCCGTACGGCGTGGGCGGCGCCGTCGGCGGGGCCCAGCAGTTCCTCGATGCCGTGCACCAGGCCCGCCACCTGGAGTTCCTTGTCGGCGGGGCGGCCGCGACGCAGCAGGGCCGCGGTGCGCAGGGCGCGCTGGTGCCGGCAGGCGTACAGCAGATCCATCAGCTCCTCGACGCTGCGCAGCTCCATGCGTCAGTCCTTCCGCGAGACAGCCGTTGTCCTGTGCCATCGGATCATGTCGAGTTTTCGACCCGGCCAACGCAACCTGAACTGCACAGCCTGTGAAGGGAGCGGGGACCCATGGTTTCGAAGGTGTGTTCGTTCGGCTAGGCCGGGCGAGTGGACCGCAAACGGGGCATGATGTTACGAACGGGTGTATTTCCGGGCCGCCGAAATGCGGAGCGACTCGCGATAGTTACACCTTGTTTGCACTCCCTATCGAGCGGACCTGCGCTCATTTGGTTAATCTGGAGGGGACGGACAGCAGCACGGGGTCCCACCCACACCCACGGTCCGTCCCGGGACGAGCCGGCAGACAACGGCCTGCTCTCTTCTGAGTTACCGGCGCCACCGCGTCCGAACTGGCCTTCCATCCAGACCCGAGCGGGCGCCGGGCACCGGAACGCAGACCGTCCGGTACGTCCCGAGGGTGACCGACACATAAGGAGTGCGCGGTGACACCGGAGAAGACGAATCGCGAGCAGCGCCCCAAGGAACGCACGGAGCGCGCCGGCAGCAGGCCCGGACAGCTCGGCAGCCTCGACGTGTGGGCCCGGTCCGCCCCGATCCGCCTCGCGGGTTACGAGGAGGACCTCGCCGAGCCCCACATCCTGCCCAGCGTGGACTGACCGTCCGGTCAGACCCGTCGCGATCGCCGACGCGCATGGGCGTGCGAGACTCACGCCCATGCTGATCAGAGAAGCCGCCGCGGCCGACTGGCCGCAGATCTGGCCCTTCTGGCACCGGATCGTCGCCGCCGCCGAGACGTACGGATGGGACCCCGACACCTCGGAGGAAGCGGCCCGCGCCCTGTGGATGAGCCCGGCGAAACGGGTCTACGTCGCCGAGGACCCCACCGGCGCCGTCGTCGGCTCCGCCTATCTCACCCCCAACTACGGTGGCCCCGCCGCCGGTGTCGCCAACGCCGGCTTCATGGTCGACCCGGACCGCGGCGGCCAGGGCATCGGGCGCGCGCTCGCCGAGCACGTCCTCGCCGAGGCCCGGGCGCACGGCTACCGGGCGATGGTCTTCAACGCCGTCGTCGAGACCAACCCCGCCGTGGCCCTGTGGACCTCCCTCGGCTTCACGATCCTCGGCACGGTCCCGCGGGCCTACGACCACCCCAGGCACGGGCCGGTCGGCCTGCACATCATGTACCGCGCCCTGTGAGGCGCGTCAGCCGACGAGCGCCTCGGACAGGGCCCACAGCCGGGCCGCGTTCTCCCGGTCCAGGGCGTACGGCGCGACACCGCCGACGGTGTCGGCGGCCCGCTCGGTGACCGGCTTCGCCTCCGCGCAGTCCTCGTAGTAGCGGCCGCTGACCCCCGCCACCGACGGCGAGGCCGCCAGCAGCACCGAGGTCGCGGCGCCCTGCTCCACCGTCTTCTGCGGCGGCAGGGCGAGTTCGCCCGAGGCGATGAAGGCGGCGATCTGCTCCATGTCCATGTGCCGGGCCAGGTTGGTGTCGGCGATGTTCCCCGGCATCAGGGCGTTGGCCGTGATGCCGTCGTCGGCCCAGCGCTCGGCCGCGGCGACCGCGAACAGGATGTTGGCGGTCTTGGACTGCCCGTAGGAGGTCCACGGGTCGTAGGGGCGGAACCGGTAGTCCAGGTCGTCGAAGACGACGGGGGAGAAGAGGTGGCCGGTCGAGCTGACCGAGACGATCCGCGCGCCGCCCGCCGCCGCGAGCGCCGGGCGCAGTCCGACGGTGAGCGCGAAGTGGCCCAGGTGGTTGACGCCGAACTGCTGCTCCCGGCCGTCCGGGGTGCGGGTGACCGTCGACGGAGCCATCACCCCTGCGTTGTTGACCAGGATGTGCAGCGGGCCCTGCCAGTCGGCGACGAAGGCCGCGACCGTCGAGCGGTCGGCGAGGTCGAGCCGCCCCACGGTCAACCTGCCCGACTCTGGCGGCAGTTCGGCCGTCAGGCGGGCCGCCACCCGGTCGCCGGCCGCGGTGTCGCGCACGGCCAGGGTGACCTCTGCGCCGGCCGAGGCGAGCGCGCGGGCCGTCTCCACGCCGATGCCGGAACCGGCTCCGGTCACCACGGCCCGCAGGCCGTGCAGATCGACGCCGTCGACGACCTCGGCGGCGGTGGTGGTGGCTCCGAAGGCGCCGGGGGCCCGGGAGGGGGATACGGACATGAGGGGTGTCTCCTGGGGGCGTGGGGGGTCGGGCGGCCGGTGCTCAGCCGGTGAGGGTGATCCCGGTCGTAACTAACTGGATAGATACCTTGACCGTAAGCCTGCCTTCGCGGCATGTCAATAACTAGATAGTTACTTGGTACGGTAGTGGTCATGGCACGGGATTCCAGCGCCACCAAGGCCCGGCTGCTCGACGCGGCCTTCGACGAGTTCGCCGCCTACGGCATCGCCGGTGCCCGCGTGGACCGGATCGCCGAGGCCGCGGGGGCCAACAAGCGGTTGATCTACGTCTATTTCGGCAACAAGGAACAGCTCTTCGACGAGGTGCTGACCCGGGCGATGACGGCGGGCGCCGAGTCCGTCCCGTTCGACGTGGCGGACCTGCCCGGATACGCCGGCGCGATCTTCGACCACCTGGTCGCGCGGCCGGACCTGATGCGGCTGCGGCTGTGGAAGCTGCTGGAGCGTCCGTCGGCCACCGGGCTCGAACAGGACGCCTTCCGCGGCAAGGCCGCCCAGGTGGCCGAGGCGCAGCGGCGCGGCGACCTCGACCCGGCCATGGCCCCCGACGACCTCCTCACCATGGTGCTCGCCGCCGCCCAGGCCTGGTTCTGGGCCGCCGAGGGCGTCGACCCCACGGAGGTCGCCATGTCCTGGCCCGAGGAGCGGCTCGCCCGGCACCGCGCGGCGGTCGTCGAGTCGGCCCGCCGGATGACCGAGCCCAAGGCCTAGCGAGACTCAGTCGAGCGGCGCCGTCCGCTGCCACGGCCGCAGCGTCTCCAGCTGCCCGGCCACCTCCAGCAGCACTGCCTCCGAGCCCGGCCGCCCCACCAGCTGTACGGCGCAGGGGGCGCCCGAGGGCAGCGTGCCGAACGGCACCGACATCGCCGGCCAGCCGGTGAGGTTCCAGGGCGGGGTCAGCGGGGAGTAGTTGGTGTTGACCAGCACATTGCGCAGCCAGCCGCGCTCGTGCCACGGGCCCGCCTTGGGGGAGCGGCGGGCCAGGGCCGGGGCGAGCACGACATCGTGCTCGGCGAAGAACGGGGTGAGCCGGGCCCGCAGCCGCTCGCGCGAGTCGCCGCCCCGCACACTGCCGAGGAAACGGCGTCCGAGGGCCGCGTGCACCCGGGTCCGCCGGGTCAGCAGTGCCGGATCCAGCACCGCCGCGTCCACCGCCGTACCCGCGGTCCAGTGCTGGAGCGAGGTGATGCTCAGCGACATCGGGTACGGCGGCTCGGCGGGCTGCAGCCGATGCCCGGTGCCGGCCAGCAGACCGGCCGCCTCCCGTACGGCGTTCGTATACGGCTTGGTCACGCTCACCCCGGCCAGCGGACTGCGCACCGAGACGGCGATCTTGTACGACGGCCGCTGCTCCGCGCTCTCGAACTCGTTCTCCGCCAGGACCGAGAGCATCAGCCGGGCGTCCTCGACGGTGGTGGCCAGCGGCCCGTTCTCCGACATGCCGAACCAGTCGCCGTTGCCGATCCCGGCAGGGACCACCCCGAACCCCGGCTTGATCGTGACGAGGCCGCAGTTGGCCGCGGGGATGCGCAGCGAGCCCATGCCGTCGTTGCCGAGCGCGATCGGCACCATCCCGGCGGCGACCGCGGCGGCGCTGCCGCCCGAGGAGCCGCCGGCGTTGCGCGCGGTGTCCCACGGGTTGCGCGCGGTGCCGTGCACGCCCTCGGTGGTGCCGAAGACACACAGTTCGGGCACGTTCGTCAGCCCGACGACCACCGCGCCCGCCGCCCGCAGCCGGGCCACGGTGACATGGTCGGTGTCGGCCGGGGTGTCCGGCGTGGCGGCGGAACCGTCCCGGTGCGCCTCGCCCCGCACCGCCAGGTTGTCCTTGACGGCCAACGGCACACCGGCAAGGGGGAGTTCGGCGAGATCGGTGCGCGCCGCGACCTCGTCCGCCTCCGCGAGCGCCGCGTCGGCCCGGACCTTCCGGAACGCGCCGATCCGCCCGTCCAGCCGCGCGATCCGCTCCAGATGCTCCGCCACCACCTCCCGGGGAGTGACCCGCTTCTCGCGGACGGCGGCGGCGATCTCGGCGGCGGTCCGGCCGGTCCAGCTGGTCACGGGTGCTCCTAGGAGTGCGGGAAAGAGGCCTACTCGTCGGTATGAAAGGGCACTCTGCCCCGTTACCGGCCCCGCGTCGAGAGCGGGGACCGCGGGGGCGGACGCCGGACGTCGTCCCGGGAGGTACTCGGGCCACGCGCTTTCTTCGCGGATCATCCGATCACTGACTCAACTCCCGCACATGCGCGCCCCATTGACAGGCCTCTGGGTCCGCTCAATCATCAGACATCCGATGAATGGAGCCGCGCATGAGCATGTCTCCTGTCCCAAGACGCCAGGTCCTCGGGGTCGCGGCCGGTGCCGTCGCGGCGACCGCCCTCTCCCTCTCCGCGACGGCCGAGGCCCAGGCCGCCGAACCGGCCGGCGCGAGGAGCGGCGGGGGAGCGGACGAGGCGGCCGCAGCCTCCTGGGTCCCCGTCCCCGACCCGGTCCCCGTCCCACTCGACTCCCTCTACGACAACGACGGCATCGACACCGCCGCCGCCCGGGGCGGTGACTTCGACGGCTCCGGCTACACCTTCCCGGGCGAGGAGCTCCCGGCCGGCCGGGTCGAGGTCGACGGCATCTCCTTCGACTTCCCCGCCGCGACCGCGGGCGCCAAGAACAACGCTGTCGCACTGGGGCAGCGCATCGATCTCCCCCCGGGTCACTACCTCTCGGCCGTCTTCCTGACCGCCGGCAGCTACGGCAACGCCTCCGGCAGGGCCACCGTCCACTACGCGGACGGCACGACCACCACCGCCGGTCTGAGCGGCGGCGACTGGTACGCGGTGGGTGGCCCACTGGCGGCGCCGTACCGCTACCGGCCGGACGGCTCCAAGGACGAGCACGTCGTCGGGATCGGCACCTCGGAGGTGTGGATCGACCCGCGGCGCGAGGCGGTCGCCCTGACCCTGCCGGACACCGAGCCGGCCGAGGCCGGCAGGACCTCCCTGCACGTCTTCGCGCTCTCCCTCCAACCCGTCGCGACGGGACGGGCGTTGGTCCTGCGCGACGCCCGCTCCACCAGCTCCCTGCTGGCCGCCACCGGCGCCCAGAGCGTGGAGGCCACCGTCGTCAACGCGGGCACCGTGCCGATCCTGGCCGGTGACGCGGTGTCCGTGCGCGTCGACGTCCCCGGCGCCCGTACCGTCGAGCCCGCCCGCGTCCGCCGCCTCGACCCCGGCGAACAGGCACGCGTCCACGTCGGCATCCGCAACCGCACCGGCACCACGCCCGGCAGCGAGCAGGACGGCACGGTCGGCGTCCACGGCCGTGGCGGCCAAGTCACCTCAACCCGCCGCACGTTGACGCTCGGCACCGCCGACTACCAGGCCACCGAGACCTCGTTGGCCGGCCACCGGGCGCCGTACTGGTTCAACGACGCCAAGTTCGGCATCTTCATCCACTGGGGCGTCTACTCGGTGCCCGCCTGGGCGCCGGTCGGGGTGCAGTACGCCGAGTGGTACTGGGACCAGATGCAGGACCCGAACAACCCCACCTACACCTACCACCGGAACACCTACGGCGAGGACTTCGCCTACGACGACTTCATCCCGCGCTTCACCGCCGAGAAGTTCGACCCGCGCGCCTGGGTGGAGCTGTTCCGGGACGCCGGCGCCCAGTACCACGTGCTGACGTCCAAGCACCACGAGGGCTTCGCCCTGTGGGACACCAAGGTCTCCGACCGCAACGCCGTGAAACTGGGCCCCGGACGGGACCTTGTCAAGGAGCTGTTCGCCGCGTCCCGGCGCTACACGCCCGAACTCCACCCCGGCCTCTACTTCTCCATGCCCGAGTGGTTCAACCCCGACAACCCCTGGATGGGCCACGCCCCGCGCAACCCGTACACCCTGGAACCGCTGCCGTACACCGGATACACGGCGGGCAAGGACTACGTGAAGGACTTCCAGGCCCCGCAGATGCTCGAACTGATCCACGGCTACGACCCGGAGATCATCTGGTGCGACATCGGCGGCGCGAACGACAGCGTCCATGTCCTCGCCGAGTACTTCAACCACGCCAAGAACCGCGCCCGCCCGGTGGACGTGACCGTCAACGACCGTTCGGGCATCGGCTTCCACGACTACACGACCCCCGAGTACACGACGTACGCGGACACGGTCGTCGCCAAGTGGGAGGCCAGCCGCGGCCTGGACCCCCGCAGCTACGGCTACAACAGCGCGACCCCGGACGACGCCTATATGACCGCCGAGGAGGTCGTGCACAGCCTGGTCGACATCGTCTCCAAGAACGGCAACTTCCTGCTGGACATCGGCCCGCGCGCCGACGGCACCATCCCGGAGATCATGCAGACCCGGCTGCGCGAGACCGGCGCCTGGCTCGCGGTCAACGGCGAGGCGATCTACGGCACGACGTACTGGTCGCGCATGGCCGCACTCGGCGAGGACCTGCGGTTCACGGTCCGCACGAACGAGGCGTTCTACATCCACTCCCTGACCCGGCCGGGCTCCAGGCTCACCGTCGAGGCACCGGTGCCGGTCCGCGGCGGCGACAAGGTGACCATGCTCGGCCACGACCGTCCGCTGACCTGGACCGTCCGCGACGGAGCCCTGGTCGTCGACGTACCCGAGGCCGCCCGGCGGGCGGGACAACACGTCTGGGTGTTCAAGGTGGAGTGGCATGGGTGAGCTCAGGAGGAGACTGCTGCGGCTGTTCGGACTCGCGGCGGCGCTGACGCTGCTGGCGACACCGGTCCCGGCGGTCGCGCAGGAGCCGCAGCGGACCCCGGTCACCGTGCCCGCAATGACCGACTGGACCCCCGGGCAGGGGAGTTACACGTTCGGCTCCGGGACCCGTCTGGTCGCCTCCGGCGCCGCCGGACGCAGGGTCGCCGACACCCTCGCCGACGATCTCCACACGGCCGGACACGGCATGGTCCCGGTCGTCACGGGCGCCTCCCGCCCCGGTGACATCGTGATCGACGTCCGCCCGTCCGCCGAGCCCACGCTGGGCGCCGAGGGCTACGAACTCCGCTCCGGCCGCAAACTGTCCCTCACCGGCGCGACCGAGACCGGCGCTTTCTACGGCACCCGCACCCTCCTCCAGCTCCTCGCCCAGGGCGACCGGATCCCGGCCGGACACACGGTCGACGTACCGCGCTACCGCGAACGGGGCGTCGGCGTCTGCGCCTGCTACATCCACGTCTCCCTGCCCTGGCTGGAGAACCTCGTCCGCGAGATGGCGTACCACAAGCTCAACCAGCTCCTCCTGGAGCTCAAGGTCAAGAGCGACGCCCATCCCGAGGCCGACACCTGGGGCTACTACACCAAGGACGAGATACGACGGCTGGTCGCCCTCGGCGACCGCTACCACGTCGAGATCATCCCCGAGATCAACTCCCCGGGCCACATGGACCCGTGGATCGAGAACCGCCCCGACCTGCAGCTGACGGACTCCGACGGCGTGAAGCAGCCCGCAAGGCTCGACGTCACCCGGCCGGAGGCCTTCGACTACTACACCAGCCTCATGGACGAGTACGCCCAGGTCTTCACCGCGAAGTCCTGGCACATGGGCGCCGACGAGTACATGCTCGGCTCGGACTACGCCAAGTACCCGCAGATGCTGCAGTACGCGCGGGAGAAGTACGGCCCCGACGCCACCCCGCAGGACGCGTACGTCGACTTCGTCAACCGCGTGCAGGCCTACGCGGCGAGCAAGGGCAGGCACCTGCGCATCTGGAACGACGGCCTCACCGGCGCCAACACCGTCCCGGTGGCGGCCGGGACGACCGTCGAGCACTGGCTGGACGTGGCCGTGAAACCGAGCGGGCTCATCGCCCAGGGCTATGCCGTGATGAACGCGTCGTACTCCCTCTACCTCGTCCGCGGCGGCTTCCACAGCGACACCGAGGCGCTCTACGACCAGAGGTGGGACCCCCGCTCCTTCGAGGGCGAGAAACTCGCCTCCGCCGCCGGCATCACCGGCGCGAAGATCAGCCTCTGGCCCGACAACGGCCGCGGCGAGACCGAGAACGAGGTCGCCACCGAACTCTGGCCCGCCCTGCGCCACATCGCCCAGGCCACCTGGGGCGACCCGCATCCCGACGCCACCTACGCCGAGTTCACCGCGCGCGGCATGGCTGTCGGACACGCACCGGGTTGGCGGGACCTGACGACGGTGCCGGTGGCCGACGGGACGTACACCCTCCGCGCGGACGGGCTGTCGTACCCCGCGGCCGTGCTCCGCACGGCGGACGGGTACGCGACCCTGCGCGGGGCCGCCGGCTGCCTGGAGATCCGCGGCGGCAGGCTCACGCTCAACGTCCCGCTCCAGCCCGGCGTCGAGGCTACCTGGGAGCCCTGCGACAGCACGAACACCCTGCAGCGCTGGGAGGTGGAGCCCGCGGCCGGCGGCTACCACCTGATCAACGCGATCACCCGCATGGCGCTGTCGGTGACCGACGACGGCCGACCGGTCCAGTACCCGCCGGACCAGCGCGCCCCCGCCCTCTGGCACCTCTCCTGACCCGAGGAGCACCCCCATGGATCTCTCAAGGCGCGTCTTCGTCGCCTCGGCAGCCGCCGTGGCGGTGACGGCCGGCCTTCCGGCCCTCCCCGCCACCGCCGCGGACCCCGACCTCTCCCGTATCCCCGTCGGCCCCGACGACTCCCCGGCCGACCTGGTCCGCAAGGCCTCCCAAGTCCGCCCCACCGCACGGCAGATCACCTGGCAGGCACTGGAGCGCACCGCCTTCCTGCACTTCGGCGTGAACACCTTCACCGGCCTGGAGTGGGGCACCGGCGACGAGGACCCGAACGTGTTCCAGCCGACCGGCCTCGACACCGACCAGTGGGCCCGGGCCCTGCGCGACGGCGGCTTCCGCCTCGCCATCCTCACCGTCAAACACCACGACGGCTTCGTCCTCTACCCCTCGCGCTACACCGACCACACCGTCGCCTCCAGCAGGTGGCTGGGCGGCCACGGCGACGTCCTCCGCTCCTTCGCGGACTCCATGCGCCGGTACGGCCTGAAGGTCGGCGTCTACCTCTCCCCGGCCGACGAGAACCAGTACCTGCACGGCGTGTACGCCAACGGCAGCGCGCGCGGCACGCACACCATCCCGACCCTGGTCGACGGCGACGGCCGAACCCCCGACCGCTCCTTCACCCTCGACGCCACCGACTACGGCGCCCACATGCTCAACACCCTCTACGAGGTCCTCACCGAGTACGGCCCGGTCGACGAGGTCTGGTTCGACGGCGCCCAGGGCCACATCCCGCCGGACAAGGTGGAGAACTACGACTGGGACAGCTGGTACACACTGGTGCGCACCCTCGCTCCGGACGCGTCCATCGCCGTCACCGGCCCCGACGTCCGCTGGGTCGGCAACGAGGGCGGCCTCGCCCGCGAGGACGAGTGGAGTGTCCTCCCGGTCAAGGAGAACCAGTACGGCCGCACGGACTGGGCACTCTCCTACGACACCGCCGACGAGGGCAGCCGGGCGGCCCTGGTCACGGCCCAGCCGAAGACCGACTACCTGCAGTGGTGGCCGGCCGAGTGCGATGTGTCGATCCGGGACGGCTGGTTCTACCACGCCGACCAACAACCCAAATCCGTCGACGAGTTGACCGAGATCTACTTCGGATCCGTCGGCCGCAACGCCGTCCTGCTGCTCAACGTCCCCCCGGACACCGACGGCCGGTTGCACGCCACGGACGTCGTCCGGCTCCGTGAGTTCCGGGAGCGGGTGGACCGGGAACTGCCCGCGGACCTGACGCGGGGCGCGCGACGATCCGTGACTCCGGGCGGGGTGACCGCGGACCTGGGCCGTGAGCAGGAGGTGGACCGCATCCGGCTGGCCGAGGACATCCGGTTCGGGCAGCAGGTGGAGAGCGTCGTGGTGGAGGCGTACACGGCGGGCGCGTGGTCCCCGGTGGCCACGGCCGGCACGATCGGCGCGAGCCGGATCCTGCGGCTGGCGCAGCCGGTACGCGCACGGCGCTGGCGGGTGCGGGTCACCGCGGCGCGGGCGGGAGTGCGGATCGCGGAGTTCGGTTTGTACCGGTCGTCGGTCTAGGGGCGGGCGGCCGGTGCCGTGCTGCCCCGGATCGAGAGACGGGGCACCGGCACCCGCACCGCCCGGGCGGACCCGCCGTCCAGCAGGGACGTCAGTTCGCGGGCGGCTGTGCGGCCGAACTCGGTGCTGTCGCGGGAGAGGGCGGAGAGCCAGGGCTTGACCATGCGGCAGAGGGCGGAGTCCTCCCAGGAGACGACGGAGATGTCGTCGGGGACGGAGTAGCCGAGTTCGGCCGCCGCGGCGACACCGGCGACCGCCATCACGTCGTTGTCGTAGATGAGGGCGGTCGGGGGCGGGGTGGTGCGCAGGACGCGGCGGGTGACGGCGGCGCCCTCGGCGTCGGAGTAGTCGGTGGTGACGGAGCGGACCTCGGACAGGCCCCGGCCCTCGGCCTCGGTGCGCAGGGTGCGGATCCGGCGCTGGGTGTGGGCGAGGCCGGGCAGGCCCGCGATGTGCACGATCCGGCGATGGCCCAGTGCGGTCAGCTCGTCGACCACGGAGGCCATCGCGGCCGCGTCGTCGGCCCAGACCGTGGACAGCCCGGGATGGCGTTCGTCTGGGGCGCCGCCGATCACCACGGCGGGCAGGCCGAGTTTGTCGAGGAGGTCGGGGCGGGGGTCGTCGGCGCGGGGGTCGACCACCAGGATGCCGTCGACGCGGTGCTCGGCCCACCAGCGGCGGTAGACCGCGCACTCGTCGGCCACGTCCTCCGCCATCTGGAAGAGCAGGCCGAGGTGGCGTTCGGCGAGTACTTCCTGGATGCCGGAGACCAGTTGGAGGAAGAAGGAGTCCACGCCGAGGGAGTGCGCGGGGCGGGCGAGGACGAAGCCGACGGTGGCCGCGCCCTCGCCGGACAGGGCGCGGGCGGCCGTGCTGGGCCGCCAGCCGAGCTGCTCGGCCACCCGGTGGACCCGGGCCCGGGTGGTCTCGGAGACCCCGGGGCGGCCGTTGAGCGCGAAGGAGACCGCGCTCTCGGAGACTCCGGCCCGGCGCGCGATGTCCTTCATCGTCGGCCGGCGCGCGGGAGTGCGTTTCTCCGCCAACTCACTTCCTCATTCGATGGGGTCCCTGAACCGCTAATGCGCTTGAGTCCCAACACCCTAAAGCGTATTAGTGATCGGCCGCAATGCGCTGGTAGCACCTTTCTGAACAGGGGTTTTGAGTCACTAATGACTTTAGCTGCGCCGAATCCATTGACGCGGTGCGGAAACGGCGTGCAAGGTCTGGCGCGGCACCTCCGGCCGCCGCCGCAAAGCCGACCCCGCCGCAAAGGAGCAACGGACCATGCGCATCTCCCGCAGAGCCTTCGCCCTCGCCGCTGCCGCCGTCCTCGCCCTGCCGCTGAGCGCCTGCGGCTCCGGGGAGGACGGCGGCGGATCCTCCGACGCCTCGGGCAAGGTCGAGGGCGACATCACGTTCCAGACCTGGAATCTGCGCGCGAACTTCAAGTCGTACTTCGAGGGCGTCATCGCGGACTTCGAGAAGAAGTACCCGGACACCCGGGTGAAGTGGATCGACCAGCCGGCCGAGGGCTACGCCGACAAGATCAGCGCCGACGCGGCCGGCGGCACCCTCCCCGACGTCGTCAACGTCTCCCCGGACCTGGTCGCCCCGCTCGCCAAGGCGGGCCTCGCCCTCGACCTCGACAAGGCCGCGGCCACGTACAAGCCCGAGTATCTGGACGGGGCCTGGGCCAGCCACCGGATACCGGGGATGAGCGGGACGTACGCCTTCCCCTGGTACCTGAACACCGGGCCGCTCTTCTACAACAAGTCCCTGTTCAAGCAGGCCGGCCTCGACCCCGAGCAGCCGCCGAAGACGTACGACGACCTGTTCGCCGACGCACTGAGGATGGCGCGGCAGAGCGACGGCAAGGTGGCCACCCTCGCCAACGTGCCGACGATCGAGGACTTCGGGCGCTACGGCGTGGAGCTGATGAACAAGGCGGGGACCGGGTTCGCCTTCAACGACGCCAAGGGCGTCGAACTGCTCACCAAGTACAAGGAGTTGTACGACGCCAAGGCGCTCGACCCGCAGGCGCTGACCGCGACCCCCGAGTCCTCCGGCAAGAAGTTCCTCACCGGGGCCGTCGCCATGAACCCCGGCAGCGCCCTGGACCTGGACAACTTCAAGAAGCAGGCGCCGACCCTGTACAAGAACATCGGCATCACCGACCAGATCACCAGCACCGGGCACGTCAACATGTACGTGATGGGCGTGATGGTCAACACGAAGACCAAGCACACGCCGGCCGCCGTCGCCTTCGCGCACTTCGTGACGGACGCGCGGAACCAGATGTCCTTCGCCAAGCAGGTCGCCATCTTCCCCAGCACCGCCGGCTCCCTCGACGACCCGTACTTCACCAAGGAGGACGGCACCGACGAGACCCGGGTGCGGATCGCCGCCGCCAAGTCCCTGAAGAACGCGGTCAACTACACGCCGGTGCTGTTCAGCGACCAGATGAAGACCGCGCTGCGCAACGAGGTCGCCAAGGCCTTGCAAGGCAAGGAGAGTCCCAAGGCGGCCCTCGACAACGCTGTCAAGGCCTGCGACACCCTGCTCCAGCAGCAGGGGTGACGCGGATGGCCGGTGTCTCGCGGGTGCGGCGTCAACTGCCCACCAGTCCCTGGTTGTTCGCCGCCCCCGGGCTGCTGGTCGTCGGAGCCTTCGTGCTCTATCCGTTCGTCTCGACGGTCGTGAACTCGTTCACCGATCGCCGCACCCTCATCCCGGGGGAGTTCGTCGGTCTCGCCAACTTCCGCGAGCTGATCCACGACGACATGTTCTGGACCGGGCTGCGCAACAGCACCCTGTACGTCCTCGGGGTGGTGCCCGCCCTCGTCGTGCTGCCGCTGCTGCTCGCCCTGCTGGTGCAGAAGAACATCCCCGGCATCGCCTTCTTCCGGTCGGCGTTCTACACCCCGGTCGTCGCCTCGATCGTGGTGGTCGGGCTCATCTGGGTCTGGCTGCTCGACGAACGCGGGCTGGTCAACTCCCTGCTGGAGACCGTCGGGATCGGCCGGATCGGGTTCCTCAGCGACCAGTGGCTGCTCCTGCTGAGCGCGATGGCGGTCACCGTCTGGAAGGGCCTCGGCTACTACATGATCATCTATCTGGCGGCGCTCGCCAACGTCCCGCGCGAACTGCACGAGGCGGCCGCCGTGGACGGCGCCGGAGCGGTGCGCCGCTTCCTCGCCGTCACCGTGCCCGCCGTACGCTCCACGATGGTCCTGGTCGCCGCGCTCTCCTCGGTCGCCGCCTTCAAGGTGTTCTCCGAGGTGTACCTGATGGCGGGACCGACCGGCGGCCCGGCCGGCGAGGACACCACCCTCGTGATGCTCGTCCAGCGCACCGGCACCGGACTCACCGGCCGGGTCGGCTACGCCTCGGCGCTCTCCGTCGTCGTCTTCGTGGTGACGGTGACCCTGATGCTCCTCGTGCTCCGTGCGGACCGGAGGGAGCGCCCATGAGCGTGACCGACGAGCACGGCCGCCGCGTCCGGGTCGGCGAACTGGTCCTGCGGTACGCGCTGCTCCTGCTCGTCCTCGCGGTCACCGTCGGCCCGTTCCTGTGGCAACTGTCCACCTCGCTCAAGGGCCCGACCGAGGACATCTTCAGCTCGCCGCCCAGCTTCCTGCCCGAGCACCCCACCCTGCACAACTACCAGCGGGTCGCCGACACCATCCCCGTCTGGGACTACGTGCTCAACTCGCTGAAGGTCGCGAGCGCGAGCGTCGTCACCAACTGCGTCGGCTCGGCACTCGCCGGCTACGCCCTGGCCCGGCTGCGCTACCGGGGCCGCCGGATCACCACCCTGGTCTTCATCCTCGCGATGCTCGTGCCGGTGGAGGGCATCATCATCGCCCAGTTCACCACCATGCGCGAACTCGGCCTCAACAACACCCTGGTCGGCGTCGTGCTGCCCGGCTCGGTCGGCGCCATGAACGTGCTGCTGATGCGCAACGCCTTCCTCAACCTGCCCTACGAGATCGAGGAGGCGGCCTACGTCGACGGCGCCAACGTCTGGCAGCGGTTCCTGCGGATCGCGCTGCCGGCCGTCAAGGGCACCGTCGCGGTCGTCGCGATCTTCGCCTTCATGGGCGCCTGGGACGACTTCCTGTGGCCGCTCATCGTGCTCAGCGACCCCTCGAAGTTCACCCTCACCATCGGCCTCAACTACCTGCACGGCACCTTCGCCAACGACGAACGGCTGGTCGCCGCCGGCACCGTGATCGCCGTGGCCCCGCTCATCGCCCTGTTCGCCTGCCTCCAGCGGTACTTCTTCCGCGGGGTCGGCGAAGGCGCCGTCAAAGGCTGAACCCGTTCCCGCAAGGAGACCGCACATGCCTCCTGCCCTGCCGCGCTTCGGCGTCAACTACACCCCCAGCGAAGGGTGGTTCCACCACTGGCTCGACTTCGACCTGGACTCGGTCCGCGCCGACCTCGACTCGATCGCCGCGCTCGGCCTGGACCACATCAGGGTCTTCCCGCTGTGGCCCTACTTCCAGCCCAACCGCACCCTGATCCGCCCGCGCGCCGTGGAACAGCTCCTCGCCCTCGCCGACGCGGCCGCCGAGCGCGGCCTGGACGTCAACGTCGACGGCCTGCAAGGGCACTTGAGCAGCTTCGACTTCCTGCCCGCCTGGACCCGCACCTGGCACCGGCGCAACCTCTTCACCGCCCCGGAGGCCGTGGAGGCGGAGGCCGCCTATCTGCGCACCCTCGCCGCCGCCCTCGCGGACCGGCCCAACTTCATCGGGATGACGGTCGGCAACGAGGTCAACCAGTTCGCCGCCGGCCCGCATCCGGATCCGGACCGGATCACCGAGCAGGAGGCGGAGCGGTGGCTGGTACGGCTGCTCGCCGCCTGCGCCGAGGGCGCCCCGGACAAGCTTCATCTGCACGCCTCCTACGACGCCGCCTGGTACCAGGACGACCAGCCCTTCACCCCCGCCCACTCGGCCCGGCTCGGCGACCTCACCGCCGTGCACTCCTGGGTGTTCAACGGCACCGCCCAGCGCCACGGCCGCACCGCCCTGCAGACCGGCCAGCACGGCGCGTACCTGGTGGAGCTGAGCAAGGCCTGGGCCGACGGGCCGGCCCGGCCCGTGTGGCTCCAGGAGGTGGGCGCGCCCGCGCCGCTGATCCCCGCCGAGCACGCGGCCGCCTTCGCCGAGGCGACGATCACCGCCGTACTGGACTGCCCCGACCTCTGGGGCATCACCTGGTGGTGCTCCCACGACGTCAGCCGCACCCTCGCCGACTTCCCCGAACTCGAATACGGTCTGGGCCTGTTGACCAACGACCGCAAACCCAAGGACATCGCCCACGTCCTCGCGGCGGCCGAGCCCGCCACGGCGACGGCCCGCCGTACGGCTCTCGTCGTACCCGCCGACCCGGCCCGGCGCTCCCGGTGCGCTCCCGGCGGACCCGTCTTCGACGCCTGGTTCCGGCTCGCCGCCGACGGCGCCCGCCCCACCACCGTCCTCGACACCCGCGCGGCCGACCGGGACCATCTCACCGCGCGCGGCATCACCGAAGTCGTCACTCCCGACCAGGTACTCCCCACCCCACAAGGAGGCACCCGCTCGTGAACCCCAGCAGACGCACCGTCCTGATCGCCGCCACCGCGGCGGCCTTTTTACCCACCCCCGCCCTGGCCGCGACCTCGAAGGCCACCGCCGCCGCGAGCGCCACCCCGCCGTACGCCGCCTACTTCTACCCGGACTCCTTCCCCTCCGGCAGTCCCGGGGCCGGGATCACCTGGCGCAGCCTGAAGACCTGGACGGCGGCCGGCGACCCCGACCTCGCCTTCAACGCGGCCTCCGTGCCGCTCGCCGCCCGCTTCACCCCGACCCCGGCCAACACCACCGCACGCTCCGGGCAGGCCCGGGTCCAGTCGCTGGTGTCCTTCGGCCCCACCTCCGGCAACCCCTCGCAGGGTTCGGCCACCGCCGACTACTACGCCCTCACCCACTGGGCGTACCTCGACGAACTGGTCTTCTGGGGCGGCTCGGCCGGGGAAGGGCTGATCCTCGCCCCGAACGCGCCGATCGTCGACGCCGCCCACCGGCACGGGGTGCCCGTCCTCGGCAACATCTTCCTGCCGCCCACCGCCTACGGCGGCCAGCTCCAGTGGACCCGCGACCTGGTCCAGAAGGACTCCGCCGGGCACTATCCCCTTGCGGACCGACTCGTCGCCCTGGCCGCCGCCTACGGCTTCGACGGCTGGTTCGTGAACGCCGAGACCAGCGGCGGCAACACCGCCCTCGGCACCGACATGCTCGGCTTCGTCACCGAGCTCAAGTCGCTCGCGGCGGCCCAGGGGCAGCGCGTGACCTGGTACGACGCGATGACCGTGAACGGCACGGTCAGCTGGCAGGGCGCGCTCGACAGCCAGAACCAGGCCTTCTTCCAGGCCGCCGACGACATGTTCGTGGACTTCCGGTGGAGCACCTCGACCCTCGCCTCCTCGGGTACCAAGGCGGTCCAGCTCGGCCGCAGCCGCTACGAGCTGTGGGCCGGTGTCGACGTCGAGTCCAACGGCTCCAACACCTCCGTGAACTGGGACGCGATGGTGCCCACCGGCTCGGCGCACATCACCTCGATCGGCTTCTACCGCCCCGAGTGGACCCGCAACCACCTCCCCGCGAGCCGCACCCCCGGCGACTTCCACGCCGCCGACGACCGCTTCTGGACCGGCCGGTCACTGGACCCCTCCCGGCCCGACAGCACGGACCCCTGGCGGGCGCCGGCCGTGTCGGTGGCGGACCGGTCGACGGTGTCGGCGGTGCCGTTCGCCAGCGTCTTCAACACGGGCCACGGGCTGCGCTGGTACGAGGACGGGGCGGTCACCTCGGACGCGCCCTGGAACCACCTCGGGCTGCAGGACCGGCTGCCGTCCCGGCGGTGGGCGGTGCGCACGGCGGGCACCAGGCCGACGGTGACCTTCGACTTCTCCGCCGCCTGGCGGGGCGGCAGCAGCGTGCTGGTGAACGGCGCCCTGGACCAGCCCGTGGTCCTGGACCTGTACGCGACCCGGCTGCCGATCTCGGCCGGGACGGTGGTCGAGCTGACGTACCGGACCGACGCCGGCGGTGTGGACGTCGAACTCGCCGTCGCCACCGCCGAGCCGGACAGTGCCGGCGCCGCACCGCCGTACACCTATCTGCCGGTGGACGCGGGCGACGGTTGGTCGACCGCGACCGTCCCTCTCACCGGCCTCTCCGGCACCGTCCACGCCCTCGGCGTCCGCCTCACGGCGAGCGCCGGCCCCGTGCAGTGGCGGCTCGGCGGGATCGCCGTACGGGACGCGGTGAGCACCCCCGGCGCGCCCGCCGCCGCGCAGATCACCGCGGCGAACGGCGGCGACCTCCGCCTCGCCTGGGACGCGGCCCCCGGCGCGGTGCGGCACTACACCCTGCACCGGCTGCTGCCCGATGGCACCCGGCGCTTCCTCGGCGCCACCGGCCAGCGGGCCTCCTACCTCACCGGGCTCCAGCCGGAGCAGGGCGAGGACGCGGCACGGTTCGAAGTGCGCGCGGTAGGGGAGCTGTACACCTCGTCGGACCCCGTGACCGTCGCGCACACCTGGTAACCGGTAACGAACAAACGGAGCACCCCACATGCATGACGACCGCAGCCTGGTCGAAGCCCGCCTGAGGCGCGTCCTCGACGAGCGCATCCGCCCCGCCGTGTACCCCGAGTCCGTGCCGCTCGACGTCGCCGTCTGGCACGCCCCCGGCGAGCCCGTGCCGGTCGCCGAGGGACTCGCGGCCGAGCCCGAGCCGATCGCGGTGGGCGCCCGGTGGGGTGCTCCGTGGGGCACCAGCTGGTTCCGGGTGACCGGAACCGTCCCCGAGAAGTGGGCGGGCCGCACCGTGGAGGCCCTGCTCGATCTCGGGTTCGACGAGAACATGCCCGGCTTCCAGTGCGAGGGCCTGGTCTACCGGCCCGACGGCACCCCGGTGAAGGGCCTCAACCCACGCAACCAGTGGGTCCGCGTCGGCACCCCGGCCGAGGGCGGCGAGGAGGTACGGCTGCACATCGAGGCCGCCTCCAACCCCGTCATCCTCGACTACCACCCCTTCCGGCCCACCGCGCTCGGCGACAAGGACACCGCCGGCCGGGAACCGCAGTACACGCTCACCCGGATGGACCTGGCCGTCTTCGACGATACGGTGTGGAACCTGGTGATCGACCTGGAGGTGCTCGGCGAGCTGATGGCCGAACTGCCGGCCGACGGGGCACGCCGCTTCGAGATCCTGCGCGCGGTCGAACGCGCCCTGGACGCCGTCGACCTGCAGGACGTGGGCGGTACGGCGGCCCGCGCCCGTTCCCTCCTCGCCGACGTCCTCGCCGTGCCCGCCGCACCCTCCGCCCACCGCATCAGCGCCGTCGGCCACGCGCACATCGACTCCGCGTGGCTGTGGCCGCTGCGCGAGACGGTCCGCAAGGTCGCCCGCACCACCGCCAACATGACCGCCCTCATCGAGGACGAGCCCGACTTCGTGTTCGCCATGTCCCAGGCCCAGCAGTGGGCGTGGGTGAAGGAGCACCGGCCCGAGGTGTGGGCGAAGGTGAAGAAGGCGGTCGCGGAAGGGCGGTTCGTGCCGGCCGGCGGGATGTGGGTGGAGTCGGACACCAACATGCCCGGCTCGGAGGCGATGGCCCGTCAGTTCGTGCACGGCAAGCGGTTCTTCCTCGACGAGTTCGGCATCGAGAACGACGAGGCCTGGCTGCCGGACACCTTCGGCTTCGCCGCCGGACTGCCGCAGATCATCCGGGCGGCGGGGTCGACCCGGCTCCTCACCCAGAAGATCTCCTGGTCCCAGACGAACAAGTTCCCGCACCACACCTTCCAGTGGGAGGGCATCGACGGCACCCGGATCTTCACCCACTTCCCGCCCGTCGACACCTACAACTGCTCGATGAAGGGCAGCGAACTCGCCCACGCGGCCCGCAACTTCAAGGACAAGGGCCGGGCCCGGCACTCCCTCGCACCGACCGGGTGGGGCGACGGAGGCGGCGGCACGACCCGCGAGATGGTCGCCAAGGCGGCCCGGGTACGCGACCTGGAGGGCGCGCCGGCCGTGGTCTGGGAGACCCCCGAGGCGTTCTTCGACAAGGCCGAGGCCGAGTACCCGGACGCGCCCGTCTGGGTCGGCGAGCTCTACCTCGAACTCCACCGTGCCACCCTCACCAGCCAGGCGCAGACCAAGCAGGGCAACCGGCGCAGCGAACACCTCCTGCGGGAGGCCGAACTGTGGGCGGCCACCGCCGCCGTACGCACCGGCTTCCCCTACCCCTACGAGGACCTGGACCGCATCTGGAAGACGGTCCTGCTCCACCAGTTCCACGACATCCTGCCCGGCTCGTCGATCGCCTGGGTGCACCGCGAGGCCCGGGCGGCCTACCGGCGGATCGCCGCGGAACTGGACGAGATCATCGGCGCGGCCCAGCGTGCCCTTGCGGGGGAGGGGGACCGGCACCTGGTCTTCAACTCGGCCCCGCACGGCAGGAACGGTGTGCCCGCCGGCGGCGCGGCCGTCGCACAGCCCCCCGGCGGCGTGACCCTCTCGGAACGGCCCGAGGGCGGATACGTCCTTGCCAACGGCCTCCTGCGCGTCGAGATCGACGCCCGCGGCCTGGTCGTGTCCGCCTACGACCTCGACGCCGACCGCGAGACCGTCGCCCCCGGCACGGCCGCCAACCTCCTCCAACTCCACCCGGACTTCCCGAACATGTGGGACGCCTGGGACGTCGACGCCTTCTACCGCAACGCCGTCACCGACCTCACGGACACCGAGGAGCTCACCGCCGACGACCAGGGCGTCCGGATCGTGCGGTCCTTCGGCTCGTCCCGTGTCACCCAGGTGCTGTCGCTGGCGCCCGGCGAACGCCGGCTGCTGATCGACACGGAGGTGGACTGGCACGAGACGGAGAAGTTCCTGAAGCTGGCGTTCCCGCTGGACGTGCACGCCGAACGGTACGCGTCCGAGACCCAGTTCGGGCACTTCCACCGCCCCACCCACACCAACACCTCCTGGGAGGCAGCCAAGTTCGAAGCCTGCAACCACCGCTTCGTCCAGCTGGCCGAACCCGGCTGGGGCGTGGCCATCGTCAACGACTCGACCTACGGCCACGATGTGACGCGCAGCGTCCGCACCGACGGCGACCGATCCACGACGACCACCGTCCGCGTCTCCCTGCTCCGGGCCCCGCGCTTCCCCGACCCGGAGACCGACCAGGGCATCCACCGCTTCCGGCACGCCCTGGTCCCGGGCGCGGGCATCGCGGACGCGGTGCGGGAGGGGTGGCGGATCAACCTGCCGGAGCGCGGACTGACGGGCGGGCAGGACGTGACCCCGCTGGTCACGGTCGACAACGACGCGGTCGTCATCACGGCGGTGAAGCTGGCGGACGACGGCAGCGGCGACGTGGTGGTCCGCTTCCACGAGGCCCACGGAGGCAGGGCAAAGGCGACCCTCACGGCGGGCTTCGGGGTCGCGGAGGTCACGGCGACAGACCTGTTGGAGCGCCCGCTGAACGAACAGATCCAGGACCGGGACGGCAACCGAATCCCGCTGCGACTCCGCCCGTTCGAACTAGTAACGCTCCGCTTGGCGCCCCTTTAGGGGCGCGGGGCCGTGCCCGATATGCGGCTACCGCCGCGTGGGCGCGCTCAGCCCCCACCCACCCGCGGCCGCCACACGGCACTAGGCCCCTATCTGCGCACGCAACCACTCCTCCACCTCACCCACATGCGCCGCCGCCGCAGCCCTCGCCGCCTCCGGATCCCGGGCGACGAGGGCCCGGTGGATCGCCGCATGCTCCCGCCGCGTCCGCGCGAACGCCCCCTCCTCCTGGTACCCGCGCCACACCCGGGCCCGGAACGTCCGAGACGACAGCCCCTCCAGAATCGCGGCCATCGTGTCGTTGCCCGCCGCCCCCGCGATCACCCGGTGGAACGCGAGATCGTGCGCGAGGATCTCCTCGGGATCGTCCGTCGCGTTCATCGCGGCAAGATGCTTCTCCACCTCGGCCAGCTGATCGGCGCCGATCCGCGCGGCGGCCAGCGCCGTCGCCGTCGACTCCAGCACCCGCCGCACCTCCAGCAGTTCCACCAGGCGCGGCCCGCGCGACAGATCGGCGACCACCCCGAACGTCTCCAGCAGGTCACCCGCCTCCAGCTGGGTGACGTAGATGCCGGAGCCGTGCCGGGCCTCCAGCACACCCAGGACCGTCAGCGCGCGGATCGCCTCACGCATGGAGCTGCGGGAGATGCCCAGCTGGGCGGCGAGATCCCGTTCCGTCGGCAGTCGCTGGCCCGGCTCCAGGCGGCCTTCCCCGATCATCGCCTTGATCTGCTCGATGGCGCGCTGCGGCACCGTGCCCTTCTGCGGGGCTGTCTCGTCCACACCGCTCCTCCTGTCGCCGGTGGGCCGCAGTCTAGCCAGCGAGGTGGTCGGACCACTATGGCTCGTTCGGCGGAAAAATCGCGTCCGCAGGGTGTTGAAAGCGCCGAGTGGTCTGATAAGTATGCGGGCATCTGCTCGAACACGCTCGATGAGGAGCTGCCAGATGCCCGGCAGAACACTGAGGAAGCGGAACAGGTACCGGATCACCGGCGCGACGGCCCTGGCGGTCGGTGCCTCGCTGATGCTCGCCGCATGCGGCAGCACCAAGGACACCGGCAGCGGCAGCGCCGGTGGCGGCGGCACCGGCAAGGTCGGGGTGATCCTGCCCCTGCTGACCTCGCCGTTCTGGCAGTCGTACAACGACTACGTGCCGAAGATGGCGAAGTCCGAGGGGGTCGACGCGCTGAAGACGGTCAACTCCAACAGCGACCCCTCGCAGCAGATCACCGACATCAACAACGAGCTCAACCAGGGCGTGAAGGGTCTCGTCGTCGCCCCGCTGGACAGCGCCGCCATCGAGGCCGGCCTCGACCAGGCCGAGCGCAAGGGCGTGCCCGTGGTCGCCGTGGACGTGGCGCCCGACAAGGGCAAGGTCGCCATGGTCGTCCGCGCCGACAACGTCGCCTACGGCGAGAAGGCCTGCGAGTACCTCGGCGCGCACATCACCAGCGGCAAGGTCGTGCAGATCATGGGCGACCTCGCCTCGGTCAACGGCCGGGACCGCTCCGAGGCGTTCCGCGCCTGCGTGAAGAAGAAGTACCCGAAGCTCAAGGTCCTGGAGATCCCCGCCAAGTGGGAGTCCGACACGGCCGCCTCCCAGCTGGGCACCCTGCTCAACGCCAACCCCGACATCAAGGGCATCTACATGCAGGCCGGCGGTGTCTACCTGGCCCCGACCCTGCAGACCCTGAAGTCCAAGGGCATGCTCAAGACGGCCGGGCAGAGCGGGCACATAGTGATCGTCTCCAACGACGGCATTCCGCAGGAGTTCGACGCCATCCGCAAGGGCCAGATCGACGCGACCGTCTCCCAGCCCGCCGACGCCTACGCCAAGTACGGCATGTACTACATCAAGGCGGCGATGGAGGGGAAGACGTTCAAGCCGGGTCCGACCGATCACGACTCCACGATCGTCAAGCTCTCCAGCGGCATCCTTGAGGACCAGCTGCCCGCGCCGCTGGTCACCAAGGACAACGTGGACGACCCGAAGCTCTGGGGCAACACGGTCAAATGATCACGCCACTCGTTGAGGCCCGGGACATCGTCAAGCGGTACGGCCCCACCGTCGCCCTCGCCGACGGCCGGCTCACCGTGCTGCCCGGCGAGTCCCACGCCCTCGTCGGCCGCAACGGCGCCGGCAAGTCCACCCTGGTCAACGTCCTCACCGGCCTGCAGGCCCCGGACGAGGGCACGGTCCGCTTCGACGGCGAACCCGCGCCCGCGCTCGCCGACCGGGACGCCTGGCGGCGCAAGGTCGCCTGCGTCTACCAGAAGCCCACGGTCGTCCCGGAACTCACGGTCGCCGAGAACCTGTTCATCAACCGGCAGCCGCTGCACCGCGGGTTCATCAGCTGGCGGCGACTCCACAGGGAAGCCGCCGCGCTGCTCGACACCTGGGACGTGCGCGTCGACCCCGAGGCCCGCACCGCCGACCTCAAGGTCGAGGACCGGCAGATGGTCGAGATCGCCCGGGCGCTGAGCTTCGGCGCCCGGTTCATCGTCCTCGACGAACCGACGGCCCAGCTCGACAACCGGGAGATCGAGCGGCTGTTCGGCCGGATGCGGGCGCTGCAGGACTCGGGCGTGACCTTCCTGTTCATCTCGCACCACCTCCAGGAGGTCTACGAGGTCTGCCAGACCGTCACCGTCCTCCGCGACGCCCGCTGGATCACCACCGCTCCCGTCGCCGACCTGCCCAGGGCCGCCCTGGTGGAGGCGATGGCGGGGGAGGCGGTGACCGGACAGGAACAGCGGGCGCGGGACGTGGTGCCCACCGGGGCGCCCGTCGTCCTCAGCACCAGCGGGCTCACGTCGGAGTCGTACGAGGGCATCGATCTCACCGTCCGCAGCGGCGAGGTCGTCGGCCTGGCCGGCACCAGCGGCAGCGGCAAGATCGAACTCGCCGAGACCATCGCCGGGTTGCGCACCCCGACCGGCGGGACCGCGCGACTGCAGGAGAAGCAGCTGCCGTTCGGCGACGTGCGGGCCGCGCTGAGGGCCGGTGTCGGCTTCGTGCCCCGCGACCGGCACGACCAGGGCCTGGTCCCCGGCATGAGCATCGGCGACAACGCCACCATGACCGTGCTCGACCGGCTGGGCCGGCACGGGTTCGTCGGCACCGACCGCAAGCGCGGGTTCGCCACCGGGCTGATCGAACGCCTCGACATCCACGCCGAGGGCCCCGAACAGCCCGTCTCCGACCTGTCCGGCGGCAACGCGCAGAAGGTCGTCATGGCCCGCGCCCTCGCCTCCGACCCCCGGCTGCTCGTCCTGGTCAACCCCACCGCGGGTGTGGACGTGAAGTCCAAGGAGTCGCTGCTGGCCCGGGTGGACAGCGCCCGTGAGGACGGCACCGCCGTGCTGGTCGTCTCCGACGAACTCGACGACCTGCGGCGCTGCGACCGCGTCCTCGTCCTCTTCCACGGCCGGATCGTCGCCGAACACCCGGCCGGCTGGCACGACCACGAGCTGATCGCCTCCATAGAAGGAGTGGACCATGGCTGAGACCAAGGCTCCGCCGCTCACCCCGGTGCGCTCCCCGGACCCGCGCGCGGCCCGTACCGTCCTGCTGCGCCGGGCCCGTGAACTCGCCCTCGTCCCCGCCCTGTTGCTGCTGATGGTGCTCGGTGCGGTGGTCAACGACTCGTTCCTCACCGAGCGCAACCTGATCTCCATCCTCGGTGCCTCCGCGGCCCTCGCGATGGTGGTGCTCGCCGAGTCGCTGGTGCTGATCACCGGCAAGTTCGACCTCTCCCTGGAGTCGGTCGTCGGCATCGCGCCCGCCGTCGGCGCCCTGCTCGTGCTGCCCTCCGCGGAGTCCGGCTGGGGCACGGAGTTCCCGGCGCCCCTCGCCCTGCTGGCGATCCTGGTGGTCGGCGCGGCCGTCGGTGCCTTCAACGGCATCCTGGTCGTGAAGTTCAAGCTCAACGCGTTCATCGTGACGCTGGCGATGCTGATCGTGCTGCGCGGTGTGCTGGTCGGCGCCACCAAGGGCAAGACGCTGTTCGGGATGCCCGACAGCTTCTTCACCCTGGCCACCACCACCTTCCTCAACGTCCCGATGTCGGTGTGGCTGGCCGCGGTCGCCTTCGCGGTCACCGGGCTCGTCCTGAGGTACCACCGCGTCGGCCGCGCCCTCTACGCCATCGGCGGCAACGCCGACGCGGCCCGCGCCGCCGGCATCCGCGTCGACCGGGTGATGCTCGGGGTGTTCGTGGTGGCCGGGGTACTGGCCTCGGTCGGCGGCATCATGCAGACCGGGTACGTGGGCGCGATCAGCGCCAACCAGGGCAACAACATGATCTTCACGGTGTTCGCGGCGGCGGTGATCGGCGGCATCAGCCTGGACGGCGGCAAGGGCACCATGTTCGGCGCCCTGACCGGCGTACTCCTCCTGGGTGTCGTACAGAACCTGCTCACCCTGGCGCAGGTCCCGTCGTTCTGGATCCAGGCCATCTACGGCGGCATCATCCTGGTCGCCCTCATGATCGCCCGTGTCACCACGGGACGGGCGCAGGACTGATCCCCCGCGCCCCGAACTCCCCCCGACGGAAAGGCAGTCCGTGTCCCCGAGCCCCGGTTCCTCTGGTCGCGTCACCGCGGTCGACACCTATGACATCCGCTTCCCCACCTCGCGCGAGCTGGACGGCTCCGACGCGATGAACCCGGACCCCGACTACTCGGCGGCCTATGTCGTGCTGCGCACGGACGCGGGCGACGGGCACGAGGGGCACGGGTTCACGTTCACCATCGGGCGGGGCAACGACGTCCAGGTCGCCGCGATCGACGCACTGCGGAACCATGTGCTCGGCCGTTCGGTCGACGAGATCTGCGACGACCCCGGAACGCTCTTCCAGGACCTGATCGGGGACAGCCAGCTGCGCTGGCTCGGCCCCGAGAAGGGCGTGATGCACATGGCGATCGGCGCGGTGATCAACGCCGTCTGGGACCTCGCCGCCCGGCGCGCCGGAAAGCCGCTGTGGCAGCTGCTCGCCGACGCCGAACCCGAGTGGATCGTCCGCCAGATCGACTTCCGCTACCTCACCGACGCCCTCACCCCCGAGGAGGCCCTCGGCATCCTGCGCCGGGGCCGCGAGGGCGCCGGGGAGCGCCGGGCCCGCCTCCTGGAGCGCGGCTTCCCCGCCTACACCACCTCCGCGGGCTGGCTCGGCTACGACGACGAGAAGCTCACCCGGCTCGCCGCCGAGGCGGTCGCCGACGGCTTCCGGCAGATCAAGCTGAAGGTCGGCGCCGACCTGGCGGACGACATCCGGCGCTGCCGGGTGGCCCGCGCGGTCGTCGGCCCGGACATCCGCATGGCCATCGACGCCAACCAGCGCTGGGACGTCGACGAGGCCATCCGCTGGACCAGGGCCCTCGCCGAGTTCGACCCGTACTGGATCGAGGAGCCCACCAGCCCCGACGACATCCTCGGCCACGCCGCGATCCGCCGGGCGGTCGCCCCGGTCAAGGTCGCCACCGGCGAACACGTCCAGAACCGGATCGTCTTCAAGCAGATGCTCCAGGCCGGCGCCCTCGACGTCGTCCAGATCGACGCGGCCCGGGTCGGCGGGGTCAACGAGAACCTCGCCATCCTGCTGCTGGCCGCCAAGTTCGGCGTCCCGGTCTGCCCGCACGCCGGCGGGGTCGGACTGTGCGAACTCGTCCAGCACCTCTCGATGTTCGACTACCTGGCCGTCTCCGGCACCACCGAGGACCGGGTCATCGAGTACGTCGACCATCTGCACGACCACTTCCTCGATCCGGTGGTGATCCGCGAAGGTCATTACGCGGCGCCCACCGCACCGGGCTTCTCGGCCGCCCTGCGAACGGAGTCCGTCGCGGAGTACACCTACCCCGGCGGCACCTTCTGGGCCGCCGACCCCGAAACACAGAAGGGACAGGCGGCATGACCGACTTCGAGGGCCTCAAAGCCCTGGTCACCGGCGGCGCCTCCGGCATCGGGCGGGCCACCGCCGAACTCCTCGCCGAGCGCGGCGCCCAGGTCGCCGTCCTCGACCTCGACCCGTCCTCCGTGGAGAAGCCGCTGCTCGGCTTCCGGGCCGACGTCACCGACGACACCTCCGTGCGGACGGCCGTGCAGAGCGCCGCGGAGGCGCTCGGCGGCCTCGACGTGCTGATCAACAACGCGGGCATCGGCGCCCAGGGCACCGTCGAGGACAACGACGACGCCGAATGGCACCGGGTCTTCGACGTCAACGTCCTCGGCATGGTCCGCGCCGCCCGCGCCGCTCTCCCGCACCTGCGCCGCTCCGCGCACGCGGCCGTCGTCAACACCTGCTCCATCGCCGCCACCGCCGGTCTGCCCCAGCGCGCCCTGTACAGCGCCACCAAGGGCGCGGTCTACTCGCTGACCCTGGCCATGGCCGCCGACCACGTCCAAGAGGGCGTCCGCGTCAACTGCGTCAACCCCGGCACGGTCGACACCCCGTGGATCGGCCGGCTGCTCGGCAAGGCCGCCGACCCGGCCGCCGAACGCGCCGCCCTGGAGGCCCGCCAGCCCACCGGCCGCCTGGTCTCCGCCGACGAGGTCGCCCTCGCCATCGCCTACCTGGCGAGCCCCCTGTCCGGCGCCACCACCGGCACCTCCCTCGCGGTCGACGGCGGTATGCAGGGCCTGCGGCTGCGCCCGGCGGGCCGGTGAACGCCCTCGGCCGGAGCGGCGTCCGGGTCAGCCCCCTGGGCCTCGGCGCCGCAGTGATCGGCAACCTGTACACGGAGGTCCCCGACGAGCAGGCGTACGCCACCGTCGGCGCCGCCTTGCAGCAGGGGATCCGCTACTTCGACACCGCCCCGCACTACGGCCTCGGCCTGTCCGAACGGCGGCTGGGCGAGGCGCTGCGGGGGTACGACCGTACGGCCTACGCGCTCTCCACCAAGGTCGGCCGGCGCCTGGAGCCCGGGCCCGGAGACGGGGACGACCTCGCCAACGGCTTCGCCGTGCCCGACACCCTCCGCCGGGTCTGGGACTTCACCGCCGACGGCATCCGCCGCACCCTGGAGGCCAGCCTGGAGCGGCTCGGTCTGGACCGGGTCGACGTCGTCTACCTCCACGACCCCGACGAACACGCCGAACAGGCCTTCCGCGAGGGCTACCCGGCCCTGGAGAAACTCCGCTCCGAGGGGGTCGTGGGCGCGATCGGCGCCGGCATGAACCAGACGGCCATGCTCACCCGGTTCGTCCGCGACACCGACGTCGACGTGGTGCTGTGCGCGGGCCGCTACACCCTCCTCGACCAGAGCGCCCTCGCCGACCTGCTGCCGGCCGCCGAGGAACGCGGCGCCTCGGTGGTGATCGGCGGCGCCTTCAACTCCGGCCTGCTGGCGAACCCGACGCCGGACGCGACCTACAACTATGCCCAGGCGCCACAGGAGTTGCTCTCCCGCGCGCTGCGCCTCAAGTCGCTCGCCGAACAGCACGGCACCACCCTGCGCGCCGCCGCCCTCGCCTTCTGCGCCGCCCACCCGGCCGTGGCGAGCGTCCTGGTCGGCGCCCGCTCGGCGGCCGAGATCGAGGACGGCGCACGGCAGTTCGCCACGCCCGTGCCCGCCGCCTTCTGGCAGGAACTGCGCGCCACCGGACTCCTGCCCGCCGACGCGCCCCTGCCGACGGAGGGCCCGGCATGAGAGTCGCCCTGCACACCAGGGTCAGGGCGGACCGCATCGCCGCCTACGAGGCCGCCCACCGCGAGGTCCCCGCCGAACTCACCGACGCCATCCGGGCGGCCGGTGTCACCTCCTGGACCATCTGGCGCAGCGGCACCGACCTCTTCCACGTCCTGGACTGCGCGGACTACGGCCGCCTCCTCGGCGAACTGGAGAGACTCCCGGTCAACATCGCCTGGCAGGCCCGGATGGCCGAGCTCCTGGACGTCGTCCACGACTACTCCGAGGCGGGAGCGGACGCCGGCCTGCCCGTCGTATGGGAGCTGCCATGACGATCGACGCCCACCACCACGTCTGGGACCTCTCGGTACGGGACCAGGACTGGATCACCGGCCCCGAACTCCAGCCGCTCCGGCGGAATTTCACCGTCGAGGACCTCGAACCCGAGGCACGGGCGGCCGGGGTCACCGGCACGGTCCTCGTCCAGACGGTCACCGTCGCCGAGGAGACCCCCGAGTTCCTGGCCCTCGCCGACACCCACGAGCTGGTCGTCGGAGTCGTCGGCTGGACCGACCTCACCCACCCCGGCATCGCCGACGAACTCGCCCGCCTGCGCGAACTCCCCGGCGGCTCCTACCTGAAGGGCATCCGCCACCAGGTCCAGGGGGAACCGGACCCGGAGTGGCTGCTGCGCCGGGACGTGCACCGGGGCCTGACCGCGCTCGCGGACGCGGGTCTCGTCTACGACCTGATCGTCCGGCCCCACCAGCTGCCGGCCGCCGTCAAGGCGGCGCAGGCCCATCCCCACCTCACCTTCGTCCTGGACCATCTGGGCAAGCCCCCCATCGCCTCCGGCACCCTGGACCCCTGGGCCACCGCCGTACGCTCCCTCGCCGCCCTCCCCCACACCTTCTGCAAGCTCTCCGGCATGGTCACCGAGGCCGATCCCGCCTCCTGGACGGTCGACGACCTCCGCCCGTACGCCGACACGGTCCTGGACGCCTTCGGCCCGGACCGCCTGATGTTCGGCTCGGACTGGCCGGTGTGCACTCCGGCCGCGACGTACGGCGAAGTCCTCGACGCGACCACCCGGCTGATCACACCGGCCGACCGCACCGCCGTCTTCGAGACCACCGCGACCCGCGTCTACGGCCTCTGAGCCCGTCAGTCGTCCGCCAGCCGCGTCGGCGGCAGGAACTCCCGTACGTACGTCCGCTCCCAGCACGCGCCGGTCTCCCGGAGCTCACGCCAGCTGGTGTAGCGGTAGCGGAAGAGGCGGGCGCGGACGAAGTGCGGGGGCCGGTCGGGCGGGAAGGGGGAGCGGCGCAGCAGCCGCAGGGTGTCGCGGTCGTTCTCCAGGAGGCGTTCCACCAGGCCGCCGAACCACTCCCCGGCGTACGCGGGGGAGAGGGCCGCGAACCACATCAGCCAGTCCAGGCGCAGGTGGTAGGGGGCGAACTGGCGCGGCCAGTGCCGGGGATCGCCCGGCTTGCCCTTGAACTCGTACTCCCGCCACTCCGCGTCCTCGTGCGGTGTCCGGTCCAGGGTGCCCTCGACCACCACCTCGTAGCGGATCCGGCTGACGCTGCCGAACGCGCCGTAGGTGTTGACCAGGTGGAGCGGGTCGAAGGAGCGGTTCATGACCTGCCGGCGGGAGATCATGTTCCGCACCGGGTGGTAGCTCAGGAAGAGCAGCAGGGCGGTCACGGCGAGGACGGCCACCTCGTACCAGAGCGGGGCGGGCGGCGCCGTGCGGTGGCCGGTGGGCAGCCGGACGGCCGACAGGGCCAGGACGATGGTGATCCAGTTCAGCCAGGAGAAGTTGCCGGAGACCACCAGCCAGAGCTGGGTGAGGATCATCAGGGACGCGGCCGCCGTCGCGACCGGCTGGGGGGTGAACAGCAGGACCGGGACCACGAGCTGGGTGACGTGGTTCGCGGCCACCTCGGCCTTGTGCACCGGCCCGGGCAGGTGGTGGAAGAACCAGCTCAGCGGCCCCGGCATCGGCTGGGTCTCGTGGTGGTAGTGCAGGCAGGTCAGCTTCCGCCAGCAGGCGTCGCCGCGCATCTTGATCAGGCCCGCCCCGAACTCCACCCGGAACAGGATCCAGCGCAGCAGGAACAGCACGACGACCGGCGGGGCCACCTCGTCGTTGCCCAGGAAGACAGCGAGGAAGCCGGTCTCCAGGAGCAGGGACTCCCAGCCGAACGCGTACCAGGTCTGGCCGACGTTGACGATCGAGAGGTACAGGGCCCAGGGGAGCAGCCACAGCAGCATCCCGGCCCACAGGGGGAGCAGCGAGTCCGCGCCCGCCAGCAGGGCCGCCGACACCGCGCAGCCCGCCCAGGCGCAGGCCGCGAAGAACCGGTCCGAGTAGTGCAGGTGGAACAGGCTCGGCGCCCGGCGGAACGGGATCCGTTCGACGTACTGGGGGATCGGCAGCATCCCGCGCTCGCCCAGCAGTGCCCGGAACTGCAGCGCCGCCACCAGGAACGCGCAGAGGTACACCCCGGCCAGGGCCCGCTGGAAGACCAGCCGGCTCAGCCAGTACCCGGGTGCGGTGAACCAGTCCACGGCCGTGCGCTCCTGCCTTCTCCATGGTGCGGCCCCGGAGTCCGGACGGGCCTGTCACCCTGTGTACCGCGCCTCCCCGCTTGCGTAACCCGGGCGAGTGATGTGGACAATAGGGGAGGAATTGCCCATAGGGGGTTCCCCTGGCATGGTGGCCCCATGGCTGATCGGGGAGCGCGCGCTCCGTCTCTCCCGGACGACTGGCCCGCCCATCCGGACCACCCGATCCTGGCGCTCAACCACATGGGGACCTTCGACTGGGACCTGGACACCGGTCTGTTCCACATGGACGCCCAGGCGCACGAGGTGTTCGACCTGACCCCCGAGGAGTACGACGGGCGCCCCGAGAGCCTCGCGGTCCGGGTGCCCTCGGCGGAGTCCAGCAGGCTGGACGCGGTGGTGTCCCGGGCCATCAAGGACGGCAGCGAGAACTACGGGGCGTACTTCCGCATCCGCCGCCGCGACGGCACCCCGCGCTGGACCCACACCCAGGGCTACATCCGGCGCGACGCCACCGGCCGCCCGCGCCGGGTCGTCGGGATCGTCCGGGACGCCACCCAGGAGCTGGAGGACAGCGAGGCGCGCAGTCTGCGGGCCGCCCAGGACGAGGCGCTGCGCCAGCAGACCGGCGTCGTCCAGGTGGTCACCGCCGCCCTCGCGCACGCTCGCAGCGTCCAGGAGGTCATCGACGTCCTCAAGGACACCCACGGCATCCCCAACCTGGGCGCGACCAGCCTGGTGATGGGCCTGGTCGAGGCCGGCCGGATCCGGCTGGTCGCCGAGGGGCCGGCGGGCAGCTTCGTGCCGGGCACCCGGATCACCCGGATAGACGAGCCCTACCCGATGGGCGAGGTGGTGCGGACCCTCAGCCCGCGCTTCATCGAGTCCCCCGAGGAGTTCGCCGACGGCTACCCCATACTGTGGCCGCACATCACTGACCTGCGGATCACCTCGGCCGCCTATCTCCCCCTGATCGCGCAGGCCCGCCCGATCGGCGCCATGGGCCTGCTCTACAACGACCGGCTCGGCTTCTCAGCCGAGGAACGCGCCGTCCTGGTCGCCCTCGGCAGCAGCATCGCGCAGAGCCTGCAGCGGGCCATGCTCTTCGAGCAGGAGAAGGACCTCGCCCAGGGCCTCCAGCAGGCGATGCTGCCCCGCACCATCCCCAGCGTGCGCGGCGCCGACGTCGCCGTCCGCTACCGCTCCGCGAGCGCCGGCGGCTCCCTGGGCCGGGACATCGGCGGCGACTGGTACGACCTGATCCCGCTGCCCGGTGGCCGCGTCGGCGCGGTCATCGGCGACGTCCAGGGCCACGACACGCACGCGGCGGCCGTCATGGGCCAGCTGCGCATCGTGCTGCGCGCCTACGCCGCCGAGGGCCACGCCCCGGCCACCGTGATGGCCCGCGCCTCCGTCTTCCTGGACGAGCTCGACACCGACCGCTTCGCCACCTGCCTGTACGCCGAGGCCGACCTCGCCACGGGGGTCGTCCAGGTGGTCCGTGCCGGGCACATCGACCCGCTGCTCCGGACCGCCGACGGCGGCTGCCGCCGGGTCCCCGTCGAGGGCGGGCTGCCGCTCGGCCTGTCCGCCGAGTTCCGGAGCCTCGAATACCCCGTGTCCACGCTGGAGCTCGACCCCGGCGAGACCCTGCTGCTGTGCACCGACGGGCTGGTCGAGCAGCCCGGCACCGACCTGGGCGAGGGGATGCGGGCCCTGACCGAGCAGGTCGCGCAGGGCCCGGAGGACGTACGGGACCTCGCCGACCTGCTGATCGACGTCGCCGAGGGCCGGGGCGGTGACGACGACGTGGCCCTGCTCCTGCTGCGCCGCCGCGGCGCGGACAGCGCGCAGGCCGTCGGGCGCCTCCAGCAGCACGTGGCCTCCGGCGACCCCGAGGCGCTCGCGCTGGCCCGGCACATGGTCCGCGCCGCCGTCCGCGCCTGGGGCGCCGAGGAGCGGGCCGACGAGATCGAGCTGGTCGCCGACGAACTGATCACCAACGCGCTGATGCACACCGAGGGCTCGGCGATCGTCACGCTCCGGGTCCTCGGCGGCAGCGACCGCCGCCTCCGGGTCGAGGTCGAGGACTCCTCCAGCGCCCTACCGCGCCGGCGCGAGGCCGGGGAGGACGGGGTGTCCGGGCGCGGGCTGCTCCTCGTCGACCAGCTCGCCGACGTGTGGGGCGTGGAGGCGCGCGGCGGCGGCAAGGCGGTGTGGTGCGAGTTCCGGATGCCGGAGAAGGCCGACGCGGACTGACCCCGGAAGCCCCGGGTGGCACTCTGGACCCATGCCCGAACTGCCCGAGGTCGAAGCGCTCAAGGACTTCCTGACCGAGAACCTGGTCGGCCACGAGGTCGTGCGCGTCCTGCCGGTCGCCATCAGTGTCCTGAAGACGTACGACCCTCCGGTCACCGCCTTCGAGGGCCGCGAGGTCGTCGCCGTGCACCGGCACGGCAAGTTCCTGGACGTCGAGAGCGACGGCGGGCTGCGGTTCGTCACCCATCTGGCCCGCGCGGGCTGGCTCCAGTGGAAGGACCGGTTGCCGGACGGGCCGCCCCGGCCCGGAAAGGGCCCCCTGGCGCTACGGGTGGCCCTGGAGACCGGTGCGGGCTTCGACCTCACCGAGGCCGGCACCCAGAAGAAGCTCGCCGTGTACGTCGTACGGGATCCGCAGGAGGTCCCGGGCATCGCCCGGCTCGGTCCCGACCCGCTCGCCGCCGACTTCGACGAGGCCCGGCTGGCCGCCCTGCTGAAGGACGAGCGGCGGCAGCTCAAGGGCGCCCTGCGCGACCAGAGCCTGGTCGCCGGGGTCGGCAACGCCTACAGCGACGAGATCCTGCACGCCGCGAGGATGTCCCCGTTCAAGCTGGCCGCGTCGCTGACGCCCGAGGAGGTGCACGGCCTGTACGAGGCGCTGCGCAGCACCCTCACCGAGGCGGTGGAGCGCTCCCACGGCCTGGCGGCGGGCCGGCTCAAGGCGGAGAAGAAGAGCGGGCTGCGGGTCCACGGCCGGACCGGCGAGCCCTGTGCGGTCTGCGGCGACACCATCCGCGAGGTGTCCTTCAGCGACTCCTCGCTCCAGTACTGCCCGACCTGCCAGACCGGTGGCAAGCCGCTCGCGGACCGCCGGATGTCCCGGCTGCTCAAGTAGCCGGCGGTCATTTGGGGTCGATGCTCACGAGACGCTGCCCGTCGGCGTTGCGCACCTCGTAGTGGTCGATCTCGTCGGGGTGCATCGAGGAGCCGCCCGTCATGGTGCTCACCCGGTCGTCGTGGTCCCGCTCGGCCCAGGTGGTCACGATCTGCTCGGAGCCGTCCCGGCCGATCGCGATCAGCCGGCAGGAGCGCGGCCCGTCCGCGTCCTTCACCTGCAGCTCGATGTCGGTGCCCGAGTCGGTGTCCGCCGCCCTCACCTGCGCCCACACGCCCGACTGCGCGTCGGTGGTCGCCGCGACCTGCACGGTCGGGGCGGCGTCGTGGCCGACGTAGCTCACGATGCCGGGCCCGGCGACCGCAAACACCACGGAGGCGGCGAGGCCGTAGAGCAGCCTGCGGCGCTTGGCGCGGTGCCGGGTCGCGACCTCGGTCAGCAGCCGGTCCAGCAGTCGGGGTCCCGGCTGGGCCATGGGGTGCACGAAGCGCGGCGTGGCCCGGCGGTACAGCATCAACTGCCGTGCCGCGGGGCCGAATTCAGTCACGTGTGCCGCGCAACGAGGGCACTCCATGAGGTGGTCCTCGAAGCGGAAGGCCTCCGCCTCGTCCAGCACGCCGAGCGCGTACGCGCCGACGTCGCGATGCCTTTCCAGGGACCTCATGACGAATCCTCGTGCCGAAGGGTGGGGGTGGGGTTACTCGTTGTTCCTTGCTCCCACCCGTACGCAGTCGGCAGCCGTTTCACTCAAGCCACGTACAGAATCGTAATCAACGGATTCGGAGCGGCCGGGCCCGCGGATTGGTCCTGAATCAAAAAAGATGGATGGCGAGGTGTCCGAGGGGCAGACCGAGCCGCCAGGCGGGGGTCCACACCTTCGGTCCGTCGTCCTCGCCGAAGACCGAACCACCGCCCGGCACCGCGTCCAGGTCGGGCGCGAGCAGCTCGGTCTCCTCCAGCCAGCGCCAGGCCGCCTCGGCCAGATCCAGGTCCGGTGACGGCCCGCCCGACCGGACGGCCTCGGCGCTCAATCCGTTCATACGTTCCGCGACCCACTCCTGCCACGGCTGGTCGTACGCCGTGAGCGAAAGCCAGTTCTCCAACTGGGAGACGACCCGGATGCCCGACAGTTCGCCGTCCGTGTCGGAGAGAAAGATGGTCAGCGCCAGCGCGTCACGGCCGGCCCGGAACTCGAAGGACGTCGGTGGCATGAGATCGCCGGTGCGCAGCAGCTCGTCCGCGATGTACTCGGCGTACAACCACGCCATCGGGACCGCCAGTTCCCCGCTCCCGGCCCCGTCCGTGCTTTCTTGACCTCTGTGCAGCATCCCGTCCTGCCTTCCTCCGGTGCGCGCGTGGCCCCGACCCCGGGTCCGTCCCTCTCCCGGTGCGGAACACGGATGAAGACAGCTGATTGCTCAAACACGGTCCTCAGCAAGGCGCTTTACCGAGGTTTGACCTGACTTACGGTTTCATCGCAGGTCGGGTGCGTAACCGGGAAGGACCCGGCGCAGGGCGCGCAGCGCGTAGTAAGCGCGCGATTTCACGGTACCGGGTGGGATGCCGAGGGCCTCGGCGGCCTCCGCCACACTCGCCCCCTGGAAGTACACCAGCACCAGGACGTCACGGTGTTCGGGAGTGAGAGTCTTCACAGCCTCCCGTACGTCCAGCGCCGCGGCGGCGCGTTCGGCGTGGTCGCCGACGGCCCGGGTGTTCTCCAGCACCGCGTCGGGCACCTCGGGCGGCCGCGCCTGCCGGGCCCGGCGCGCATCGATGGCGAGCCGCCTGCCGACCGTCAGCAGCCAGGGCCGTACGGAGTCGAAGGCGTCCGCGCGCAGCGCCTCGGGATGCTGCCAGGCGCGTACGAGCGTCTCCTGGACGAGATCCTCGGCCCGCTGCCGGTCCCCGTCGCTGAGCCGCAGCAGCAGCGCGAAGAGGGGTCGGCCGTGCTCGCGCTGGAGCGCGGCGAGCTCGTGCTCGGCGGTCGTCGTCCCGTGGGGAAGCCCGTGGGGGAGCCCAGGGGAAAGGGTTGTTCCGGCCGTCATGGCCGTATGGCATCGCAGGGCCGGGCCGGGGGACAGGGGCCGCACAGGGATCTGCGGCGGACGGTCGATCGCGTCGGCGAACGGTGCGACGAACGGTCCGTCACCCCCCGTACCCGACCCGGATGGGTCAATCGGGGCGCCTGAGTTGTTTGCGGTCCCGCTCACCTTCGTACCCATTGATCTGTAAATAGGACGAGCCTTGCGACTCTGGGGTGCTCCTGATGATCAATCGCAGACGACAGGCGGCCCTGGCCCTGACCGCCCTCCTCGCCACCGCGGCCGCCTGCCAGAACCACGAGCGGCAGGAGGGCGGCGCCCCGCCCGGCCCTCCGGCACCGGCCGTGGCCGCCGCCGGCCGCTTCACCCTCGTGGCCTCCGGTGACGTGCTGCCGCAGAAGTCCGCGATCGACCACGCGAACCTCGACGCGGGCGGCAACGGCCACGACTTCGGCCCGATGCTCGCCGGCGTCCAACCCGTGGTCTCCCGCGCCGACCTGGCGCTCTGTCACCTGGCGACCGTCTCCGGCGCGGTCGGCGACGAGTCCGGCCGCACCTCGCCGCCGCAGCTCGTCCAGGCCCTGGCCGCGGCCGGCTACGACGGCTGCTCCACCGCCTCCGACCGCGCCCTGGACGACGGCTTCGCCGGTGTCCAGCGCACCCTCGCCGTCATGGACCAGGTGGGTCTGAGGCACGCGGGTACCGCCCGCACCGAGTCCGAGGCGGGCACCCTCACCCTGCTGACCGCGGGCCGCGCCCGGGTCGCCCACCTCTCGTACACCTTCGACGTCAACGGCAACTCGCTGCCGCCCGGACAGCCCTGGGCGGTCGGTCTGCTCGACGAGAACCGCGTCCTCGCCGACGCCCGCGCTGCCCGGAAGGCCGGCGCCGACGTGGTCGTCGTCTCCGTGCACTGGGGCACCGAGGGCAAGGACGCCCCCGACGAGCAGCAGCTCACCCTCGCCAAGCGGCTCACCGCGTCACGCACCGGCGGCCGCCCCGACATCGACCTGATCCTCGGCACCCACGCCCACATCCCGCAGGCGTACGAGAAGATCAACGGCACCTGGGTGGTCTACAGCCTCGGCGACCAGATCGCCGGCGAGATGTACAACAGCCAGGGCCGCCAGGACCCGCGCGGCAACGAGTCCACCCTCGCCCGCTTCACCTTCGCCCCGCCCGCGCGCCCGGGCGGCCGCTGGGAGGTGGCCAAGGCCGAGTTCGTCCCGCAGCTGTACGACCTGGACGCGGGCCGGGTCGTCGACCTCAACGCGGCCATCGCCCAGGGCGCCGACTACACCGCCGCCCGCGACAGCATCCGGGACATCGTGCTCAGCCGCGGGGCCGAGAAGGACGGGCTGGTGATGGGGGAGTAGCGGCCCTCACTCCACGTCCACGTGGTCGAACGTCCTCAGCAGCTGCTTCAGCACCCGCACGCACGCCGCGATCTCGGCGTCCGTCAGATCGCCGCCGACCTGCCGGTTCAGGGCGTGCTCACGGGCGAGGACCGCGGTGATGACGGTCCGGCCCTCGTCGGTGAGCCGGATCAGGGAGGAGCGCTGGTGCGCCGGGTTGGGGGTCACCTCCGCCCAGCCGCGCGCCACCGCGTCGTTCACCGTGCGCTGCACGAACTGCCGGCTCAGCGCCATGATCCGGCCCATCTGGGGCACCGTCATGGGCTCGTACCGGCGCAGCAGGTCCAGCACGGAGCGCACGCCGACGGAGGCCCCCTCGATCTGCTCGCCCTGCTCGATCTTGCGGAAGGCGCGCCGGTAGAGCGGGCCGATCAGATCGAACACCTCGGTGATGCGGTCGCCCAGCTCGTCCGGGGGGAGGGGCTTGTCGATGTCGTTCACCCGGCCATCATGCACCCCGGCCAACATGACAACCCAGTTGTCAAAATCCCAGAAAGATGACACCTTGGTTGTCATGAATGGTGCTGCGGACCTCCGCTTCCTCCCGTCCTCCGACGGCGACCTCGCCTACCTCGACACCGGCTCCGGCGCCCCGGTGGTCCTGCTCCACTCCGGGTACGTCGACCACCGCTTCTGGCACGAGCAGATCCGTGTGCTCGCCGCCGAGTTCCGGGTGATCGCACCGGACGTGCGCGGCCACGGCTGGTCCGCCAACGCGAGCAGGCCGTTCCGCTGGGCCGACGACCTCGCCGAACTCCTGCGCGGTCTCGACGCCGGGCCCGCCGTCCTCGTCGGGCTGTCCATGGGCGGGGTGATCGCCACCGACACCGTGCTGGAACACCCTGAGCTGGTCCGTGCGGTGGTCACCTGCGGCGCCGCCACCGGCGACTTCCAGTACACGGACCCGTGGCACGAGGCGCTCCGGGCCGAATACGCCCGCACCCTCGGCGCCGGTGACATCGAGGGCTGGCTCGACGCCTTCGTGAAGGTCGTACCGGGTGAGCACCGCACCCTCGACGCCGTGGACCCGGAGATCCCGCGCAGGCTGCGGGAGATGGCCCTGCACTCCATCTCGAAGCACACGCCCGACGAGCCCGACCGGCTGGTGCGGGTGACCGACTCCTGGCCCCGGCTGCCGAAGATCGACGTCCCGGTCCTCGCGATCAACGGCGGCCTGGAACCCGCCGACCTGCTCGCCGCCGCCGAGCGCCTCGCCCGCGAGGTCCCGGACGGCCGCGCCGAGGTCGTCGAAGGAGTCGGCCACTATCCGAACCTGGAGAAGCCGGAGGTCTTCAACGCCCTCCTGCTCGACTTCCTCCGCGCGCTCTAACGCCCGGCCAGCCGCGACCGCTTGTACGAGTAGCCGAAGTAGATCACGCACCCGACCACGAACCAGACCGCGAACCGCACCCAGGTCTCCCACTTCAGGAACGTGATCAGCCAGACCGAGAAGACCACACCCAGCGCGGGCACGAACGGCATCCACGGCGTGCGGAAGGAGCGCGGCAGCTCCGGCTGCCGGTAGCGCAGCACGATCACCGCCACGCACACCACCACGAACGCCAGCAGGATGCCGATGTTGGTGAGTTCGGCCGCCTCGCCGATCGGCACGAACCCGGCGAGCAGCGCCGACGCCACCCCGACGATCCAGGTCACCCGGGTCGGCACGTGCCGTGTCGGGTGTGTCTTCGCGAACCATGTGGGCAGCAGCCCGTCCCGGGACATGGCGAACCACACCCGGGTCGCCCCCAGCATGAACGTGAACATGACAGTGAGGATGCCGATGATCGCGCCCACCGCGATCACGTCCGCGAGACCGCTCAGCCCCACCGACTTGAAGGCCGTCGAGAAGCCGCTCTCCGGGTCGATGTCCTTGTAGTTCTGCATGCCGGTCAGGACCAGACAGGCCGCCACGTAGAGCACCATCGAGATCGCCAGCGAATAGATGATCGCCTTCGGCATGTGCCGCTGGGCGTCCCTGGACTCCTCGGCCGCCGTCGACATCGCGTCGTACCCGAAGACCGCGAAGAACACCGTCGCCGCCCCGGTGAACGCGCCGCTGATACCGAAGGGGAAGAAGGGGTGGTAGTTCGCCGTGCTGATGTGGAACACGCCGACACCGATCACCAGCAGCACCACGAGGACCTTGAGGACCACCACGAACGTCTCGAAGCGGGCCGCGCTGCGGATGCCCTGGTTCAGCAGGTAGGCGATCAGCAGGCAGAGCACGGCGGCGAACAGGTCCACCCGGTGGCCCGCCCTGGTGCCCGGGGCGCCCAGCATCCAGTCCGGCAGGTTCGCCCCCATCTCCTCGACCAGGAAGCCGAAGTACCCGGAGATGCCGATCGCGACCACCGCCACGATCGCCGTGTACTCCAGGAGCAGGTCCCAGCCGATGAACCAGCCCGCGAACTCGCCGAGCACCGCGTAGCCGTACGTGTACGCCGACCCCGCCTTCGGGATCAGCCCGGCGAACTCGGCGTACGACAGCGCGGCGCAGGCGCTCGCCAGACCGGCGATGAGGAACGAGACCAGGACGGCGGGACCGGCCGTCTCGTTGGCCACCGTGCCGGCGAGGGTGAAGATGCCCGCGCCGATGATGCCGCCCACGCCGATCGCCGTCAGTTGCACCAGCCAGCGACCGGTCCAGCCGGGGGCCCTCGGTGACCTCCGTCTCCTCGATGTGTTCGATGGGTTTGCGACGGAGAATTCCTTCCCCCATGCGGAGCTTGGCCATGTGCCTCACCTCTTCGCCGATCGCGAACGGCTGACGGCCGATCATGATGGCCCAGGCGCGTCACGGACGGAAGGCGCCACGCAAAGCCCAGTGGGGGGTCCAGGTCGGGGCGCCAGTGGGCGTCGGCCGCGCGTCGGCCAGATGGGCGCGCAGCGCGGCGAGCCCCGGATGCGGGTTGGCGGTCGACCAGAGCAGGGAGTGCGGGTAGACCGGGGTGGGGTCGGCCAGCGGGACGCGGCGCAGATCGTGGGCGTCCGGCCAGACCAGCCGGGTCCGCTCGCTCACCAGGGTCGCCAGCGTGTCGGAGGCGGCGACCGCGTCCTGCACCGCCCCGGTGAAGTTGGGGCCGGAGGAGTCGATGGTGAGCCCGAACTCGGCCGCCAGGGAGGCGTAGTAGGCGGCCCACTCGGTGCCGTCCACCAGCCCCGGCATCCAGATCCGGTGCCCGGCCAGCTCCCCGGGCGAGACCGACGCGCGACCGGCCAGGGCGTGCCCCGGGCCGGTGAGCAGCTGGACGGGCTCGTCGTACACCCGGACGCACTCCACACCCCTGGGCAGCGGACGGCCGGGCATGGCGACGGCGCGGAAGGAGGCGTCGACCCCGCCGGAGCGCAGGGTGGTGAGCGCCGAGTCCACGTCGAAGAGGGTGACCACGTCCAGTGCGATCTCCGGGTGCGCCCGGTGGAAGTCGCGGAGCAACTCGGCCGGGGCGAGCCGCGCGCCGACCACGTCGACCCGCAGGGCGCGCCGCCCCGGCCGTACCGAGGCCCTCGCGCGCTCCTCGGCCAGCAGCAGCTCACGGGCGTACGGCAGGAAGGTGTCGCCGTCGACGGTCAGGGCGGCGCCCCGGGCGGTCCGCACGAACAGCCGCACCCCCAGCTCCTTCTCCAGCGCCGCGATCCGCTTGGAGACCGCCTGCTGGGTGATCGCCAGGACGGCGGCGGCCTCCTGGAACTGGCCCGAGTCGGCCACGGTGACGAAGGTGCGCACTGCCTTGAGGTCCACGTCGTCACCGTACAACCCACGGTTGTGGCAGATCGCCCGGTAGTTGTTTGATTCGGCGGCCACCTGCACGTTTTCATGTCCCGGGTCAACGGGAGGTTGTGCATGGGACGGCGGTTCGGGTGGCTGTGGGCCGCGTACTCGGCGAGTGCGCTCGGCACCTATCTCGCCTTCGACGCGTTCTCGGTGATCGCGGTCATCGCGCTGCACGCCGGATCCGCCGAGGTGGCGCTGCTCGCCGCGACCGGGCCCGCCGTCGGCGCCGTGGCGGCGGTGCCGCTCGGGCCGTGGGTGGAGTTCCGGCGCAAGCGGCCCGTGATGATCGGCATGGACCTGCTCAGGTTCGCCGCGCTGCTCACCATCCCGGTCGCCTACGCGCTCGGCGGCCTCGGTCTCGGCCAGATGCTGCTCGTGTCCGTCGTGGTGGCGGCCGCCGACATCACCTTCAACGCGGCCTCCGGCGCCTTCCTCAAACGGCTCGTCCCGGCCGACCGGCTGCTCACCGCGAACTCCCGGTTCGAGTCCACCAACTGGACCGCGCTGGTCCTCGGACCGCCGCTCGGCGGCGCCGCGATCGGCCTGTTCGGCCCGGTCACCACGGTCGTCGCGAACGCGGTCAGCTTCCTGCTGTCGGCCCTCGGCATCCGGGCCGTCGGCGGCGGCGAGCCCCGCCCCGAGCGCACCCGGGTGGAGCGGCTGCGGGCCACCGACCTGCTCGACGGCTGGCGGCACATCCTCTCCAGCCCGGCCCTGCGACCGCTGTTCTTCAACAACCTCGCGGGCAACGCCCTGATCATGGTCGCCACACCGCCGCTGGCCGTCCTGATGCTCGGCTCGCTGGGCTTCGCCCCCTGGCAGTACGGTCTCGCCTTCGCCGTGCCCTGCCTCGGCGGGCTCCTCGGCTCCCGGCTGGCCCGCCCGCTGGTCGCCCGGTACGGACAGCGGCGGGTCCTGCGCACCGCGGGCACGCTGCGGGCCGTCTGGCCGCTGGGGCTGGCCTTCGTCGGGCCCGGGCTGCCCGGCCTGCTGCTGGTGATGGCCGTGGAGTTCGGGGTCATCACCAGCTCCGGCGTCTACAACCCGGTGTACGCCACCCGCCGCCTGGAGTGCACCCCGGACGACCGGGTCGCCCGCACCCTGTCCGCCTGGTCGATCACCGGCAAGGCCACCACGGCCGTCCTGACCGCGCTGTGGGGTCTGCTGGCGACGCTCACGGGGCCGCGTACCGCGATCGCCGTCGCCGGTGTCCTGCTCCTCGCGACCCCGGCGCTGCTCCTGCGGGAGCCCCGGGAAGCTACGGCACCACCGTCACCGGCCACCGTCCCGCCTTCACCAGACGGATCGCGACCGAGCCGATGAAACGGTGGCCGGCCTGCTCCGAGGCGCCCACCACGACCGCGTCCGCCTTCAGTTCGTCGGCCGCCTTCACCAGTCCGTTGTAGGCGTCCCCGCGGAACGTGTGGAACTCCCAGCGCACCTCGAATATCCCCTTGAGCCGCTCGGTCGCGTCCCTGATCTCGGCTACCAGGCCCTCCGCGATCTCGTCGGTCGTCTCCGCCACCGGAGCCCCGAGCGCCGCCCCGGCCGCCAGCACCGGCTGCACGTACACGATGGCGAGCAGCGCGTGCTGGCGCCGGGCCAGCCCGGCGGCGTACGACGCCGCGCGCCACGAGGAGTCCGAGCCGTCCACCCCGACGACGATGACCTTGGGGCCGTCCGTGCCCCGCTCGAACTGGTGTTGTTCCGCCATGCTCCGAGGCTATCGGAATACGCAGGTCCGGATAATGCCCCGGACCGAACGAAGATCAACCGAATTCCGCCGACCGCGGGCCGCCGGGCGAATCGGGTCCCGGCCGCACGCCCCTGAAAGGGGCGCTGGGGGTACCCCCGGCCGAAGGCTGGGGGAGGAACTGCGCGAGCAACCACCCACAGCCCGCAGCCGTCCGTCGGCCGCGCGCCGCTCGACGGGCGGGCCCGGCGGGCCCTTCCTACAGTCGGAACATGAGTGCCGCCGTGGAGCCCGCCACCAGCAGGGAGCCGGCGGGCCCGATACGCCCGTCCGGCGGCGGGCGGCTGACCTGGGTGCCGGAGGCCTTCGGGAGTTTCTTCGGCGCCCTCGCGCTGCTGTGCGCGCTGCTCTCCTTCGTCGCCCCGCTGCGCGTGCTGCTCCACCCGGTGGTGCACTTCCTCAACGCCGTCGTGGTGCCGGTCAGCCCCAATCTGGCCTACGCCGTCTTCCTGTTCCTGCTCGGCGGCGCCACCGCGGCCCGCAAGAAGGTCGCCTGGTGGCTGGTGGTGATCTACCTCGGCCTGCTGGTGCTGGCCGACGTCCTGACGGTCGCCTTCGGCTTCGACTGGTACTCGTTCAGCTCACTGGTGGTGTGCGGGCTCGCCCTCGCCCTGCTGATCGTGGCGAGACGGGAGTTCTACGCCGCCTCCCGCAAGGCCGCCGTACGCCGGGCCCTCGGTGTTCTCGTGGTGGGGCTCCTGGTGGCGATCCTGGCCGGCTGGGGCCTGGTCTCGCTCTTCCCCGGGTCCCTCCCGCACGGCCGGCACCTGGCCTGGGCGGCCGACCGGGTCTGCGGCGGTCTGGTCTCCGGTTACGGCTACGGCGGCCGCCCGCCCCGCTTCGTCGCCTTCCTCCTCGGCCTCTTCGGCGCCCTGGCGCTGCTCAACGCCGCCGCCACCCTGTTCCGTTCGCAGCGCCTGGAGGCCGCCCTGCACGGCGACGAGGAGGCCCGCATCCGCGCTCTCCTCAGGGCCTACGGCGACCGGGACTCCCTCGGCTACTTCGCCACCCGCCGCGACAAGGCCGTGGTCTTCTCGGCCAGCGGCAAGGCCGCCGTCACCTACCGCGTCGAGGCCGGTGTCTGCCTGGCCAGCGGTGACCCCGTAGGCGACCCGGAGGCCTGGCCGCACGCCATCGCCGCCTGGCTGGACAGGGCCCGCGGGCACGCCTGGGTGCCAGCGGTGATGGGCGCCTCCGAGGACGGCGCCCGGGCCTACGTCCGCGCCGGACTGGGCGCCCTCCAGCTCGGCGACGAGGCGATCGTGCACGTCGCCGCCTTCGACCTCGGCGGCCGCGAGATGCGGGTCACCCGGCAGGCCGTCAACCGGGTCCGCCGCACCGGCGCCACCTGCCGGGTGCGCCGGCACGCCACCCTCACCGAGGCGGAGATGGAAGAGGTCGTCGACAAGGCCGACGCCTGGCGCGACACCGAGACCGAACGCGGCTTCTCCATGGCCCTGGACCGGCTCGGCGACCCCGCCGACGGCGACTGCCTGCTCGTCGAGGCGCTCGCCGAGGACGGCCGGCTGCTCGCCCTGCTCTCCTTCGTGCCCTGGGGCGGCGACGGCATCTCCCTCGACCTGATGCGCCGTGACCGGGCCGCCCCCAACGGGGTCATGGAGTTCATGGTCGCCGACCTGTGCGCGGCCGCCCCCAAACTGGGCGTCCGCCGCATCTCGCTGAACTTCGCCGTCTTCCGCTCGGTCTTCGAGGAGGGCGCCCGCATCGGCGCCGGTCCGGTGCTGCGGATGTGGCGCCGGCTGCTGCTGTTCTTCTCCCGCTGGTGGCAGTTGGAGGCCCTGTACCGCTCCAACGCCAAGTACCGCCCCGAGTGGTACCCCCGCTTCCTCTGCTACGGCGAGGCAGGCTCCCTCGCCCGGGTCGGCCTCGCCTCCGGAATCGCCGAAGGCTTCGTCTCCGTACCGTCCTTGCGCAAACTCTGGGGAAAGGGGCACCCGAAGACCGGACCGCGGCCCGCGCTCCCCGAGGGGCCGCCGTCTTCGCCGGTGCCCGGTCCCGACGGAGGGGAGGGGGCCGGGCCCGGTGGCCGGGGCAGCGATCTGCCGGAGCAGTTCCGCGTCCGCCGCCGGAAGCTGGACCGGCTGCGCGCGGCGGGCGTCGACCCCTACCCGGTGGCGACGGTACGGCCCACCCGCGCCCTCGCCGACGTGCGCGAGGGCGGGACGGCCACCGTCGCCGGGCGGATCATGCTGGTCCGTGACTTCGGCGGCATCGTCTTCGTCGTGCTGCGCGACTGGTCCGGCGACCACCAGCTCGCCCTCACCCGGGACGGATCCGGTCCCGCCCTCGACCGGTTCACCGCCGACACCGACATCGGCGACCAGATCACCGCGACCGGCCGGGCCGGCGTCAGCGACCGGGGCGAGCCCACCCTCTTCGTCACCGACTGGCAGCTCACCGCCAAGTGCCTGCGCCCGCTGCCCGACAAGTACCGCGGCCTCGCCGACCCCGAGGCCAAGGTCCGCCGCCGCTACCTCGACCTCGCCACCAGCCCCGCCGCCCGGGCCGTCGTCCGGGCCCGCTCCACCGCCGTACAGGCGCTGCGCCAGGGCCTCCTCGACCGTGGCTACCTGGAGGTCGAGACCCCGATGCTCCAGCAGATCCACGGCGGCGCCAACGCCCGCCCCTTCACCACCCACATCAACGCCTACGACCTCGACCTCCATCTGCGCATCGCCCCCGAGCTCTACCTGAAGCGGTTGTGCGTCGGCGGGATGGAGAAGGTCTTCGAACTCGGCCGTACCTTCCGCAACGAGGGCGTCTCCTACAAGCACAACCCCGAGTTCACGATGCTGGAGGCCTACCAGGCGTACGCCGACTACGACGTGATGCTCGACCTGGCCCGCGAACTGGTCCAGGGCGCCGCGACCGCCGCCTTCGGCGCTCCGGTGGCCCGCAAGGCCGGGCTGGAGTACGACATCTCGGGCACCTGGCCGGTCAAGACCGTGTACGGGGCCATCTCGGAGGCGCTCGGGGAGGAGATCGGCCCCGGCACCGAACTGCTGCGGCTGCATCGGCACTGCGACCGCGTCGGGGTGCCGTACACCGGCGACGACGGGCCGGGCGACGTCGTCCTGGAGATGTACGAGCGGCTGGTGGAGGCGCGGACCGAGCTGCCCACCTTCTACAAGGACTTCCCGACCGACGTCTCCCCGCTCACCCGGCAGCACCGCACCGACCCGCGGCTCGCCGAGCGCTGGGACCTGGTCGCCTTCGGCACCGAACTCGGCACCGCCTACTCCGAGCTGACCGACCCGGTCGAACAGCGCCGCCGGCTCACCGCCCAGTCGCTGCTCGCCGCCGGCGGTGACCCCGAGGCGATGGAACTCGACGAGGACTTCCTCGACGCCCTCGAGTACGCGATGCCGCCCACCGGCGGGCTCGGTATCGGCGTCGACCGGCTGGTCATGTTCCTCACCGGCCTGACCATCCGTGAGACGCTGCCGTTCCCGCTGGTCCGCCGCCGCTGAGCCGCCGCGGCCCGCGCGAACGGGCTGCCGAAACCTTCCGGCTCTGGGCCGTGCGGGTGCTTTCCTGCCGCCGCACCGGTGTCGATGTGGTGCGCCGGACCCCGGCCGGGCGACTGATGAGTCATGCAGAAGGATCAGTTGTTCACCCGCCGCCGGCTGCTGCTCGCCGGCACCGCCGCACTCGGGGCCGCGGCCACCGCGGGGGTCGTGGTGGCGAGCGACGGCGAGGAGGCGGCCGGTACCGTAGCGGCCGCCGCCGGACCGCCGGCCCGCCAGGCGCTCAAGTCCTCCGCCTTCCGGCTCCAGCCGCTCACCGGATACGGGCCGCCGCCCACCAGTCCGGGCAGGCTCAAGGTCCGCAAGCAACCCATCATGGAGATCGACGGCAGCGGCAAGCGCATGATGCTCACCTTCGACGACGGCCCCAACCCGAACTACACCCCGCACATCCTGGACACCCTCGCCAAGTACGACGTGCGGGCGATGTTCTTCCTGTGCGGGGAGTGCATCGTCGTGAACCGGGAGCTGGTCGCCCGGATGGCCGACGAGGGCCATGTCGTGGGCAACCACACCTGGACGCATCCGCTGCTGACCACGTTGAACCGCAGTGAGATCCGCGACGAGATGGTGAGCACCAGCGACGCCATCGAGGACACCTACGGCGAGCGTCCCCAGTGGTTCCGCGCCCCCTACGGCGCCTGGAACCGCGCGGCCTTCCAACTCGGCGCCGAAATGGGCATGGAGCCGATGGCGTGGACCGTGGACAGCACCGACTGGACCGTCCCGGGCACCCGCACCATCGTCGACACGATCGAGAACGGCGCCGCCCCCGGTGTCGTGGTCCTCTCCCACGACGCCGGGGGCGACCGCTCGCAGAGCGTCAAGGCCCTGCGCGAGTACCTGCCCTACCTGCTGGACAACGGCTACCACCTGACCGTGCCGCGCCGACGCGTCTGACGGGGGCTCCTCGCCCGCCCGGTGGCGGCCTCAGCGGACCTCCACCAGGCGGGCGAAGACCACCACGTTCCCGTCGTAGCCGTTCTGCTTCGAGAAACCGCCGCCACAGGTGATGACCCGCAACTCCGGCGTGCCCTTGGAACCGTAGACCCGGTCGCCCGGGAAATCGGCCTTCGCGAAGACCTCGATGCCGTAGATCTCGAACACCGCGGTCCGCCCGTCGGCGCGGTCGATCTCGATCTTGTTCCCCTTCTTCAGGGAACCGAGTCCGTAGAAGACCGCCGGGCCCTTCGTGTTGTCCACATGGCCCACCACGACGGACGTGCCCTTCTCACCCGGTGAGACGCCTCCGTTGAACCAGCCGGCCAGATTGGGGTCGTCCGGCGGCGGCGCCGCGATCCAGCCGTCGGCGTCCAGGCCCACCGGCATCACGGGCGCGTCGACCCGGATCGAGGAGATCCTGATGTGGTTCGCCGGCGAATAGGGGAGCGTCGCGGCTGCCGTGGCGAAGGTGTCCGGGACCGTGGTACGACTGTCGGGGGCGGCGGCCGAGGCCGGCTGCGGCGGACCGGTGTCGAACTCTCCCGAGCCATTGCGGATGAGTGCCAGACCGGTCAGCAGAACCAGCGCTATCACGCCCCAAGGGGCACGCTTTCTGCGCCGATCCTCCTCTTCGGCCAGCTCGGAAAGTTCGGACGCGGACATTCGCCTTCCCCTCTCGACGCGGCCGTCGCGATCTCCGTATCGCGCATGGGGAAACGCTAAGTCCCGCGCGCGCGAGCGGCGACGGGGCGACGGGCGAACGGGTGGCCCGCGCGCATTCCGGTGCGCCATCCGAGTTGCCGTTCACAGGATTTTTCTGACGGTCCGTGACCTGCGGCAATATCCGATTGTGCGCTTTTCTGACGGCGTGTCCCCTCACCAGGACGGACCATTCTCGAAATGCGGGCGTGTTCAGGGCATCTGAGGGTCTATTCGGGAGGTGCTTTCTCGCCGATCTTCCGGGGACGGTTCCCGGGGCGCCTTCCGCGGAGGAAGAGATGCGAAACTCACGTGCCCTGGCGGCCGCGTGCACAGTGGTCGCCGTACTCGGAGCCGCCGCCCCCATGGCCGTCGCGGACGGCATGGGCAACGGCGGCGGCCCGGCCAACACCCAGGCCCCGGTCGTCGGAGGGACGGGCGTCGCCCCGGGGACCGGCGTCGCTCCCGGAGTCGGCGGCGTCGGGGTCGCTCCCGGGGTCGGCGGTGTCGGGGTCGCCCCGGGCATCGCGGCGGTCCCCGGCGTCGTCGTTCCCGGCTTCGGTGTCGGCGGCGACGGGCGGTTCAACAACGGCTTCGGCGGACGGGGCAACGAAGGCTTCGGGGGACGGGGCAACGAGGGCTTCGGCGGGCGGGGCGGCAACGGGTTCGACAACGGCCGGGGCAACGAGGGCTTCGGCGGGCGGGGCGGCAACGGGTTCGACAACGGCCGGGGCAACGAGGGCTCCGGCGGACGCGGCAACGACGGCTTCGACGACTTCGGCGGCCGCGGGGACGACGGGCGGTTCGACGACTTCGGCGGCCGGGGCAACGGCGTGCGCAACATCGTCGCCCAGCCGAGTGTGATCTCCAGCGGCGCCCGGCTGACCGTCACCGTCAACGGCTGCCGCAGCGGCGTCATGTCCTCCCGCGCCTTTCGCACCACGTCGCTGTTCCCGTTCGGCGGCGAGATGGCCCGCGGTGTCGCCACCATCGACCGGGACGCCCGCCCCGGCCCCTACGACCTGACGGTCCGCTGCGACAACGGCCGGACCCTGACCCGGCCGGCCGCTTTCTCCGTGCTCGGCGGGGTGCGCGGCGGGCTCGGCGGCAGTGTCTCCAACGGCGCCACCCCGGCCGACATGGCGATCGGCGGCGGGCTGGTGGGCGTGGCCGTGCTGGCCGGCTGCGGGTTCTGGCTGCGCCGCCGTCACGAGAAGCGCATCTGAGCGCCGCGCGCCGTCAGCGGGTCTTCGCTCCCGTCCCCGCCGAGGGGGTCGGAGGGAAGACCCGCACGGCCCGGTGACGGTCAGGCTCCGTCCTCGGTGGCCTGCCTGCGCGAGACGCGGTACGCCGTACCGACCGCGCCCACGACGAGCGCCGCGCCGAGGCCGATCTCCTTGAGGTCGAGCCCTCCGAAGCTGCCGCCCTCACCGGCCTGCACGCCGCGACTGGGCGGAAGCGGCTGCGGGTTGAGCTCCTCACGGCTGTCCGTACCGCCGCCGTCGGTGCCGCTGCCGTCGGTGTTGCCGCCGCCGCTGTCGTCGGTCCCGCCGTCCGTGCGGTCACCGGTCTGGTCGTCGGTCCGGCCGCCCGTCTGGTCGTCGCCACGGCCGCTCTCGTGTCCGTTGCCGTTGCCGTTTCCGCTGTCGTGGCCGTCCGCACGGTCGCCGCTCTGGTCGTCGCCGTGTCCGTCGGTGCGACCGTTCGTGCGGCCGTCGCCGTGGTCGTCCGAACCGCTTGCCGCGCGGGCGGGTTCGGCCGGGGCGCTCAGCCCGGCGCAGGTGAACAGCATCGGGTACAGGGCCTGCGACCCGGCGTTCAGGGCCCCCGCGCCCTGCCCCGGCGGGATCAGGACCGTACCGAACAGGCCGGGGGTGACCGTCGAGGCGGCCCGGCAGCCGCCGTCGGTCGCGTGGGCGGCCGGAGCGGAGAGGACGAGGGCGCCGACGCCCAGCAGTGCGGCCGAAGCGACGCGTATCGCGCGCATGGTGGTTCCTCCGGTCCCGAGGAGCAGCATGCGGACCTGTTCCGCCTGTGCCGGAAATGCACCTCGATGTTCGGAACGCTAGGAACATCCGCACAGGCGCGCGAACGTAGTCGGTCGAACGGGTGAGACGACTGGGCCGCCCAGGGGACATCGACGGCGTGGCGCGGTGCGATTCCCCCGGGCGGCCCGTGGCGTGCGGGCGCGACCGCTATCCCCTGATGTGCGGGAAGAGGTTCAGGAAGGGCTGCGATGTCGCCGTGATGCCCCGGCTGTAGGGCTCGTCGAAGTCCCAGATCAGGAAGAGCATGAAGGTGATGGTCGCGGAGAACAGGCCCGCCAGGATCAGCTCGCGCCGGGTACGCCTGATCTGCAGGGCGAACACCATGCCGATGGTGATCGCGGCCCCGGTCAGCAGGCCGAACCACACCACGTTCGGCATGGTCGCCCCGGTCGAGTCGGCCCGGGCGCTGCGCGACTGGTCGACCGCGGCCACCTGGTCCACCAGCGGCTGGTAGGCCTGCGCCTGGAAGTCGGTCTTCGGCTCGTAGTCGGTGACGTCCTCGCGGATCCTCGCGAGCAGGTCGGCCCCCTGCGGGGTCAGCCGGCCCTTGTCGGCCATCACCTTCCACTCCTTGTCGACGACCTGTTTCGCGTAGGCGTCCACGTCCGCCCGGATGCGGCCACGGACGTCGGGCGGATACACCCGTACCCGCTCGTAGATCTCGTGCAGCGCCTGCGCCTCCGCCTGCACGTGGTCCTGGGCGGCGCTGCGGGCCTCCCACACCCCGGCCACCGCCAGACCGAGCACGATGGCGTAGATGACGCCGATCCACATGGTCATGTACTCGATGACGTCCGGCGTCTCGGAGGGATCCTCGTCCTCCGCCGCCGTCTTGTGCCGTACGAGGGTGATGACGACCACCACGGCACAGGCCGCGAGCATCGCGAGGACGAGAACAAGCCAATCCGGCAACGGAAGCCTCCAGAATTCGGTGCGGCGGCCGTCAGCGCGCGCGGAACGCGGCGACGGCGATGATCGCGGGTACGGCGATGAGCAGGACGTAGGTGACCGGGGAGGTGCGGTTCGGGGCCGTCGCACCGGTCGACCGGACGTGGTACGGCGGGTAGACCACCGGGGTCGGTGAGGGCCGCGGGGTGGGCTTGGGCGGCGGGGTGGGGGTCGGCGTCGGCGCAGGTCGTGGCGCGGGCCGGGGGGCCGGTGGCGGGGTGGGTGTCGGCTTCGGGGCCGGTGCCCGCCGGGGTGGTGGTGGCGGCGCCGGCGGCTTCGGCTTGGGGGTCGGCTTGGGCTTGGGGGGCGGTTTCGGCGGCGGGGTGGGAGTCGGTGTCGGTGTCGGGGTGGGCGTCGGAGCGGGCGTGGGGCACGGTGGCGGGGTGGGCTCCGGACAGGGCGGGGGAGTGGGCCAGGAGTCGCCGGCGACGGCCACGGCGTGGATGCCGTCGGGGCCCGTCGACGCGTAGGCGCAGGCGTCGGCCGACGCCGTGCCGACCGGGCAGCCCACCAGGGTCCACGTCAGCGCCAGCAGGGCCAACGCCCTTGGGGCGGGCGCGAGTCGGGTCGCTTCGGGTGCATGCACGACGGAGATCATGAGGCGTCGGGCGCCGTCGCACGCCGGAGTACGGATGGATTGGCCCGAACGGGGGACAGGCGGCGTAAACCGGTTTGAATCAGACCGTCCGCCGATTGGCGCGAAGCGTACGCCCGTGCGGGACGAGGCCCGCGGCCACAGTGTCCCGAAAGAATTTTGTGCGGCTGTTGAACACTCCGGCCCCCACCATCCGTACCTGGTGTCGTGCGGCGGCGCAGAGGCGCTGCAATATCCAGGCGATTATGGGGAGTTGGAAATGAAGACCTCCTGGAGGAGCGCCTCTTTGGTGGCCACGGCCGCAGGCGTGCTGGCGTTGACGACGGCGTGCGGTCAGGGCAACACGCCCACCCCGTCCTCGGCGGCGCAGAATGTGGGTGCCACGGCGCCGGCCGGGATCGGCAGCATCACCGACCCCTCCGCCTCCACCGGCGCGGGCAACGGCTACGGCGCCGACGGCAGTCAGGCCTCCAGCTCCCCGGCCGCGGTGCAGCCCGCGGGCAAGCTGACCGTCGCCAGCAACCCCGACCTGGGCAATGTGCTGACCGACGGCAGCGGTCTGACCCTCTACCGCTTCGACGCGGACACCGCGAACCCGCCGAAGTCGAACTGCGACGGCGACTGCGCGACCACCTGGCCGCCGGTCCCCGCCGACGACGCCACGGCCGGCGCGGGCATCGACAAGGCGCTGCTCGGCGAGGTCACCCGCACCGACGGCACCAAGCAGCTGACCGTGGGCGGCTGGCCGGTGTACCGCTACGCCAAGGACGTCAACGCCGGTGACGTCAACGGCCAGGGCGTGGGCGGCAAGTGGTTCGCGCTGGCCCCCGACGGCAAGAAGGCCACCCTGGCCGACCTGCCCGGCCTCTCCGTCCGCAAGGACGCCAAGCTCGGTGACATCGTCGTCGACAAGAACGGCATGACGGTCTACCGCTTCATCAAGGACAAGGCGTGGCCCAAGGTCGTCTCGAACTGCACCGGTGACTGCCTGGCCAAGTGGCCGGCCGTCGGCGAGGTCTCCTCGGACGACACCAAGGGCATCGTCAAGAAGGGCCTGATGGGCTTCACCCGCCCCGACAACGGCGAGAAGCAGCAGACGGTCGACTGCTGGCCGATCTACACCTTCTCCGGTGACGCGAAGGCCGGGGACACCAACGGTCAGGGCGTCGGCGGCACCTGGTACGCCGTCTCGCCCGAAGGAAAGCTGGTCGGCGCGCCGAGCAATTAGGGATCACCTCCCCAGGGTTGATCGCCCCGCCCACATCCACATTCGCGCATCGCGGAAGGGAGGGCAGAGGCCAGCGAGAGTCCCGGACGACGACACAACGGCGCGTACGACCGCCCGCCCCCTCCACACCGCACGGAGGGGGCGGGCTCCTTCGCGTTCCCGGGCGCCCCCCGAACTCCCCCAAACCGAACACCGAATTCCCAGCTCCTGACCGGGAACGGATGGTCAATTTCCGTTTCGGCTCGCCCTGTTCGCAGGCGATCAGTAGCCTCTGCTCGAACACCGGATCGCCTAAGCCCTTGGAGAGATACATGGAGCGTCCCGCCTGGGCCCCACGGAGCATCGACATCTCGGTGCCGAGCGTTTCGCGTATCTACGACTACTACCTGGGCGGTTCGCACAATTTCGAGGTCGACCGGGAGGCGGCCCGCAAGGCGATGCAGCACCTGCCGGGCCTGCCGAAGATCATGCAGGCCAACCGCGCCTTCATGCGCCGCGCCGTCCGGTACGCCGTGGGCACCGGCATCGACCAGTTCCTGGACATCGGCTCCGGCATCCCCACCTTCGGCAACGTCCACGAGGTCGCCCAGACCGCGCACCCCGGCGCCCGCGTGGTGTACGTCGACCACGACCCGGTGGCCGTGGCGCACAGCGAGGCCGTGCTCACGGGCAACGAGGACGCGGACGTGGTCGCCGCGGACCTCCGCAAGCCCCAGGAGATCCTGTCGAGCCCTCAGGTGGAGCGTCTCATCGACCTGAATCGGCCAGTCGCCCTGCTCCTCGTTGCCATACTGCACTTCGTGGAAGACGCGGACGACCCGTACGAAGCAGTGGCACAGCTGCGCGACGCACTCGCGCCCGGCAGCCTGCTTGTTCTCACCCATGCCTCGTACGAGGGAATCCCGCTGTCGGCCGAGCGGGCCGAGGGCGCGGTGGACGTATACAAGGACATTCGCAACCCGCTCATCATGCGCTCGCGCGCCGAGATCGCAAGGTTCTTCGAGGGGTACGACATGGTGGAACCCGGACTGGTGCCGATGCCGCACTGGCGGCCGGAGTCGGCACCGGAGGACGAGGATCCGTATGCCTTCTCCGGATTCGCCGGCGTGGGGATCGCGGCGTGAGCGCGGAGCCGGACGGGCCGGAGGACAGACTGCGCCGGTTCGCGACGATCTGGAGCCGGGCGGTGTTCCCGGTGACCTCGACGTCCCTGACCCGGCCGGAGTTCGAGGAGCAGCTCCTGCCGCTCGCCCGCAGGCTCAGCGAGGTGCTGCTTGCGCACGGCTTCGACGCCGACGAGGCCCGACAGGTGGGCGCGGCGCTGATCGACGCGCACTGCACCGACCCGGAGGCGCTCACCCGCACCCTCGACTGCGTCGACGCGTACCTGGCGCTGTACTGCGGCGAGGACGGCCCCCAGGAGGAGCTGCGGATGCGCTCCTCGCGGATCCAGCACGCGATGGCCGCCGGGTTCGCCCAGGCACTGCGGGAGCGCACGCTGGCCGAGCAGGAGGCCATCGCCCAGGCCGCGTTGCGCGCCCAGGGGGTGGTCGCGCAGGCGCTGCACGCGAGCGAGGCCCGCTTCCGGGCCGTCTTCGAGGGCGCGGCGATAGGGATCGGCATCGCCGACCTGGAGGGCAACGTCCTCCAGGTGAACGGCGCGCTGCTGCGCATGTTCGGCGGCTCCGAGCAGACCCTGCGCAGCCGCAACGTCCTGGAGTGGGCGCACCCCGAGGACGCGCCCCAGACCTGGCGGCTCTACGAGGAGCTGGTGCGCGGCGACCGCGAGCACTACCACGTGGAGAAGGCGTTCAACCGCTCCGACGGCACGGTCCTGTGGACCAACCTGACCGTCTCCCTGCTCCGGGACGCCGACGGCGAGCCGCAGTACCAGCTGGCCCTCATGGAGGACACCACCGAGCGGCGGCTCCTCAACCTCCGGCTGCGCTACGAGGCCACCCACGACGCGCTCACCGGCCTGCCCAACCGGACGCTGTTCTTCGAGCGCCTGGAGAAGGCCCTGTCGGCGGGCGAGGACCAGCGGTTCGGGCTGTGCTACCTCGACCTGGACGGCTTCAAGACCGTCAACGACAGCCTCGGCCACTCGGCCGGCGACCGGCTCCTGGTGGAGGTCGCCGACCGGCTGCAGTCCTGCGCGACCGCGCCCGGCGAGATGGTCGCCCGGCTCGGCGGCGACGAGTTCGTGGCGCTGACCACCGGCCCGGCCACCCAGCGCGAGGTCGACGACCTGGCCGACCGGATCATGAACGCGCTCGTCACCCCGATCAGCATCGACGGCCGCGACCTCATGGTCCGCGGCTCCATCGGCATCGTCGAGGGCCCGGCCGGCGAGCGCACCCCGGCCGAGGTGCTGCGCAGCGCCGACATCACGATGTACCGGGCCAAGTCGGCGGGCGGCAACCGCTCCGAGCTGGCCGACCCGGAGGCCGACGCCCGCGCCATCACCCGGCACGGCCTCACCACCGCGCTGCCCGCGGCCCTGGACCGGGGCGAGTTCTTCATCGAGTACCAGCCGCTGGTCCACCTCGGCGACGGCAGCGTCCGCGGCGCCGAGGCCCTGGTCCGCTGGCTGCACCCGCAGCACGGCGTGCTCGGCCCCGACCGGTTCATCCCGCTCGCCGAACACACCGGTCTCATCGTCCCGTTGGGCCGCTGGGTCCTGGAGGAGTCGATCCGCCAGGCCCGCGAGTGGCGAGAACGCTACGGCGAGCAGGCCGGCGCCGGCCCGCTGCGCATCAACGTGAACCTCTCCCCGTGCCAGCTCACCCACCCCGGCCTGGTCCAGGACACGGTGGAGATCCTGGAGCGCTCCGGAGTGGCCCCCGACGCCCTGTGCCTGGAGGTCACCGAGTCGGCCCTGATCGGCGCCGACGACGACCTCCTCAAACCGTTGCGGCGCCTCGCCGAGATGGGCGTCGACATCGCCCTGGACGACTTCGGCACCGGTTACTCCAACCTCGCCAACCTCCGCCGGCTCCCGGTGAGCATCCTCAAACTGGACCGCTCCTTCACCCAGAGCATGCAGCAGTTCCCGGCGGACCCGGTCGACCTCAAGATCGTCGAGGGGATCGTCTCGCTGGCCCACAGCCTCGACCTCGCGGTCACGGTGGAGGGCGTGGAGACCGGCGCCCAGGCCGAGCAGCTCCGCATACTGGGCTGCGACACGGCCCAGGGCTGGTACTACGCCCGCCCTGGCCCGCCGGAGAGGCTGCACGACCTCGCATTGGTGGATGCGACGGGTTGAGCGCCCCAAAGGGGCGCTGGGGTCCCCCCGGCCGAAGGCTGGGGGAGGAACTGCGCGACCAGCCACGCACAACCCCCGCGCCCCGCACGGCGATCCACCACAACGGCGCGGCCGGGCACAGTCACCTCTCCAACAGCATCCTCTGCAACTCCCGAGCAGCCCGAGGCGGCGCCACATCACTCCGGTGCGCCAACGCGATCGTCCGATGCAACCCCGGCCGAGCCAACGGAGTGACCCTCAACCCCCGCCCCGACCGAGCCGCCACCATCCGAGGCACCACGGCCACCCCCAGCCCCGCCCGCACAAACCCCAGCACCGCGTCCATCTCACCCCCCTCGACAGCAAAACTCGGCTCGAACCCGGCGGAGCGACACGCGGCGACGGTCAGCTCCCGCAGGTCGTACCCGTGCCGGAACATCACCAGCCGCTCCCCCTCCAGGTCGGCGATGTGCACCCCGCCCCGCCCCCGCCCGGGCACCGTCGCCTCGGGAGACGACACCACCACCAGGTCCTCCCGCAGCAGCTCCACGGTCGTGAGCGCGGGCGACGCCGGCGGCAGCGGCAGCACGATCAGCGCCAGGTCCAGCGCCCCGCGCGCCAGCTCCCGCACGAGATCGTGCGAGCCGCTCTCCTCGATCAGCAGCTGGATCCCGGGGTACCGGTCGTGGAAGGCCCGCAGCACGTCCGGCAGCAGCCCGGTGCACAGACTGGGCGTCGCCCCCAGCCGCACCCGCCCGCTGCGCAGCTGCACCAGTTCCTGCACCTCGTGCCGGGCGGTGTCGGCGTCCGCGAGGATCCGCCGGGCCAGCGGCAGCAGCGCCTCGCCCGCGTCGGTCAGCGTGATGTTCCCGCGCGCCCGCAGGAACAGATCCGCCCCGAGCTCCCGCTCCAGCGCCTTGATCTGCTGGGACAGCGAGGGCTGGGCGACATGGACCAGCTCGGCGGCCCGGGTGAAGTGCCGGGTCTCGGCCACGGCGACAAAGTACTGAAGCTGCTGGAACTGCATGGTGACACGATAGCTTCCGGCTATGGAATCCAGCCGGACCATGTCTTGGACCGATCGGGTCACGGGGCCCTACCGTCCTGGACATGGCTCTGGCAACGCGGACGGACCGACGGCCGTCCATGGCGCGCACGATGTGGGACAGCTCCGTCGGCAAGAAGACGGTGATGGCCGTCAGCGGCCTGATCATGCTGCTCTACCTGGTCGTGCACATGATCGGGAACCTGAAGATCTACTTCGGGGCCGGCGAGTTCAACCACTACGCCCACTGGCTGCGCACCATCGGCGAACCCTTCATGCACTACGAGTGGACGCTCTGGCTCATCCGGATCGTCCTGGTCGTCGCCGTGGTCGCCCACGCCACGTCCGCCTACCAGCTCAGCCGCCGTGACATCAAGGCACGCCCCAGCAAGTACGTGCACAAGAAGGCCCGGGCGTCCTACGCGACCCGCACCATGCGCTGGGGCGGGATCATCCTCGCCCTGTTCATCGTCTGGCACATCCTCGACCTGACCACCGGCACCGTGCACTCCGGCGGCTTCCAGGAGGGCCACCCGTACCAGAACGTCGTGGACACCTTCTCCACCTGGTACGGCAACGTCATCTACATCGTCGCGATGCTCGCGCTCGGCCTGCACGTGCGGCACGGCTTCTGGAGCGCCGCCCAGACCCTCGGCGTCGGCAGCCGCACCCGCGACCGCGCCCTCAAGACCGTCGCGAACGTTCTCGCGCTGCTGCTCACGGCCGGTTTCATCGCCGTCCCCGTGGGCGTCATGACCGGAGTGGTGAGCTGACATGACCGACTACGCGAACTACACGACCGGCGAGGCCGTCACCGACGGCAAAGCCCCCTCAGGACCCGTCGCGGAACGCTGGGACAAGCGCCGTTTCGAGGCCAAGCTGGTCAACCCCGCCAACCGGCGCAAGCACACCGTGATCGTCGTCGGCACCGGCCTGGCCGGCGGTTCCGCCGGGGCCACCCTCGCCGAACAGGGCTACCACGTCGTCCAGTTCTGCTACCAGGACTCCCCGCGCCGCGCCCACTCCATCGCCGCCCAGGGCGGGATCAACGCGGCGAAGAACTACCGCAACGACGGCGACTCCATCCACCGGCTCTTCTACGACACCGTCAAGGGCGGCGACTTCCGGGCCCGCGAGTCCAACGTCCACCGCCTCGCCCAGATCTCCGTCGAGATCATCGACCAGTGCGTGGCGCAGGGCGTGCCGTTCGCCCGTGAGTACGGCGGACTGCTCGACACCCGATCGTTCGGCGGCGTGCAGGTCTCCCGGACCTTCTACGCCCGCGGCCAGACGGGGCAGCAGCTGCTGCTCGGCGCCTACCAGGCACTGAGCCGGCAGATCGCCGCCGGGAACGTGGAGATGCACCCGCGCACCGAGATGCTCGACGTGATCGTCGTCGACGGGCGGGCGCGGGGGATCGTGGCCCGGGATCTGATCACGGGTCGTATCGACACGTACTTCGCCGACGCCGTCGTACTGGCGAGCGGTGGTTACGGCAACGTCTTCTACCTGTCGACGAACGCCATGAACTCCAACGCCACCGCCGTGTGGCGGGCGCACCGGCGCGGCGCCTATTTCGCCAACCCGTGCTTCACCCAGATCCACCCCACCTGCATCCCGCGCACCGGCGACCACCAGTCCAAGCTCACCCTGATGAGCGAGTCGCTGCGCAACGACGGCCGGATCTGGGTGCCCAAGGCCAAGGGCGACACCCGGCCCGCGAACCAGATCCCCGAGGACGAGCGCGACTACTACCTGGAGCGCATCTACCCGTCCTTCGGCAACCTGGTCCCGCGTGACATCGCCTCCCGCGCCGCGAAGAACGTCTGCGACGAGGGACGGGGCGTCGGCCCGGGCGGGCAGGGTGTCTATCTGGACTTCGCCGACGCGATCGAGCGGATGGGGCGCAAGGCCGTCGAGGCCAAGTACGGCAACCTCTTCGACATGTACCAGCGGATCACGGACGAGGATCCGTACGAGGTGCCGATGCGGATCTATCCCGCCGTGCACTACACGATGGGCGGACTGTGGGTCGACTACGACCTCCAGACCACCGTCCCCGGCCTGTTCGCGGTCGGCGAGGCCAACTTCTCCGACCACGGGGCGAACCGGCTGGGCGCGAGCGCGCTGATGCAGGGCCTGGCCGACGGCTACTTCGTCCTGCCGGCCACCATCAACGACTACCTCGCCCGCAACCCCCACCAGGAGGCGGTGACGGCCGAACACCCCGTCGTCCAGGAGGTGCTGGCCGAGACCGAGGACCGGCTGAACCTGCTGCTGTCCGTCGACGGCGACCGTACGCCGGACTCCTTCCACCGCGAACTCGGCGAGCTGATGTGGGAGTTCTGCGGCATGGCCCGCACGGACGCGGGACTGCGCAAGGCACTGGAGCGCATCCCGCAGATCCGTGAGGAGTTCTGGCGTCGGATCAAGGTGCCGGGGACCGGCGAGGAGTTCAACCAGTCCCTGGAGAAGGCGAACCGGATCGTCGACTACCTGGAGCTCGCCGAGCTGATGTGCCTCGACGCGCTGCACCGCGCCGAGTCCTGCGGCGGCCACTTCCGGGAGGAGTCCCAGACGCCCGACGGCGAGGCCGCCCGCCGGGACGACGAGTACGCCTACGCGGCGGCCTGGGAGTTCACCGGTACCGGGGACGCCCCGGTGCTGCACAAGGAAGACCTGGTCTTCGAGTACGTCCACCCCACCCAGCGGAGCTACGCATGAAGCTCACCCTGCGCGTCTGGCGGCAGAAGAACGCCGACGCCGACGGAGCGATGTCCACGTACGAGGTGGACGGCATCTCCACCGACATGTCGTTCCTGGAGATGCTCGACACCCTCAACGAGGAACTCATCCTGCGCGGTGAGGATCCCGTCGCCTTCGACCACGACTGCCGCGAGGGCATCTGCGGCGCGTGCTCCCTGGTGATCAACGGGGACGCGCACGGGCCGGAGCGGACGACGACGTGCCAGCTGCACATGCGGTCCTTCCAGGACGGCGACACGATCGACATCGAGCCGTGGCGGGCGTCCGCGTTCCCGGTGATCAAGGACCTGGTGGTGGACCGGTCGGCGTTCGACCGGATCATCCAGGCGGGTGGGTACGTCACCGCGCCGACCGGGGCGGCGCCGGAGGCCCACGCCACGGCGGTGCCGAAGGCCGACGCCGACTTCGCCTTCGAGCACGCGGAGTGCATCGGGTGCGGGGCGTGTGTCGCGGCCTGTCCCAACGGGGCGGCGATGCTGTTCACGTCCGCCAAGGTGAATCACCTGAACGTGCTGCCGCAGGGGGCGCCCGAGCGGGAGACGCGGGTGCTGGACATGGTGGCGCAGATGGATGAGGAGGGGTTCGGGGGGTGCACGCTGGCGGGGGAGTGCGCGACGGCCTGCCCGAAGGGGATTCCGTTGGTGTCCATTACGAGCATGAACAGGGAGTGGCTGCGGGCTACCCGGAAGGCGGGGAAGCGGTAGCGCCGTTGCGGGGTGCGGCGCCGTCGTGGCCGGTCGCGCAGTTCCCCGCGTGAACGTTCGCCGGAAGGTGCGGACGGGCGGGGTCGGGGTTGGTGCTCTCCGGCCCCGTCTCGCGTTCTTTACGGCCGTTTGATCACGGTAGGGTTACTCTCGGGCGTCTGTGAGTGACCGGAAAGGCTCCGACGCCCGGCATTCAGCAGTCTCACATCCACGGGTCCCGCGCATGTCACGCCGAGTCCAGCCTGCCACGGAAGAAAGCAGGTGCAGATTTCCTCAGCTTCCGCTCGGCGCAGGAGACCTCCATGACCGCCATGCCCGCCTCACCCCCCGCTCTCGCCGCCCCGCCCGGGGACTCCGGCTATCTGGTGCAGCTCGCCCGTGACGAGGACGACGTCCGGGCCGCACAGCGGCTGCGTCACCAGGTGTTCGCCGGAGAGATGGGCGCCCGGCTCGACGGGCCGGAGCCGGGTCTGGACGTGGACGCGTTCGACGCGTACTGCGACCACCTGCTCATCCGCGAGGCCCTCACCGGCGAGGTCGTCGGCACCTACCGGCTCCTGCCGCCGGAGCGCGCCGCGGTCGCCGGCCGCCTCTACTCCGAGGGCGAGTTCGACCTGAGCACGCTCGCACCCATCCGCTCCGGCCTGGTCGAGGTCGGCCGGTCCTGTGTGCACCCCGCCCACCGCGACGGCGCCGTCATCGGTCTGATCTGGGCCGGGATAGCGCGGTACATGGTGGACCGCGGCCACGAGTGGCTGGCGGGCTGCTGCTCCGTCCCGCTCGCCGACGGCGGCGCCCTCGCCGCCGCCACCTGGGACAAGGTCCAGGCCAAGCACCTCGCCCCGGAGGAGTTCCGGGTACGGCCCCTGAATCCCTGGGTGCCCACCGGACCCGCCCCCGAGGGACGCACCGAGCTGCCCGCCCTGCTGCGCGGCTACCTCCGCCTCGGCGCCTGGGTGTGCGGGGAGCCCGCGCACGACCCGGACTTCGGGGTGGCCGACATGTACGTGCTGCTGTCGATGCGCCGGGTCAACGCGCGCTATCTGCGGCACTTCCTCTCGCTCGTCCCGGCCTGATGAGCGTCTGGCTGCCCAGCGCGCCCTGCACCCCGGGCGCCTGCGTGGAGCGCGCGGGGACCCTCACGGCCCTGCCCCGGGCCGTGCTGCGGTTCACCGCGGTGGTGTTCCTGATGCTCGTCGCGATCTCGCTGCTCCCGCTCGGCGGGAGGATTCCGGCCGCGTGGGTGCGGTGGTTCTCCCGGACCCTCGTGCGGGCCGCCGGGGTCCGGATCCGGATCACCGGCAGCGCGCCGGGCACCGGCGGGGTCCTCCTTGTCGCCAACCACATCTCCTGGATGGACATCCCGCTGCTGGCCGCCGTACGGCCCGCGCGGATGCTCGCCAAGAAGGAGATCCGCGCGTGGCCGGTGGCCGGCGCGCTGGTGGCCGGGGCCGGGGCGCTGTTCATCGACCGGGACCGGCTGCGGGCGCTGCCGGACACGGTCGGCCGGATCGCCGGAGCGCTGCGGGAGGGGGCCGCGGTGGTCGCCTTCCCGGAGGGCAGCACCTGGTGCGGCCGCGCCCAGGGCCGGTTCCGCCGGGCCGTGTTCCAGGCCGCGCTGGACGCCGGCGCGCCCGTGCAGCCGGTGCGGCTGCAGTACCGGCTGGCAGCGGGAGAGGCCAGCACCGTGCCCGCCTACGTCGGCGAGGACACGCTGCTGGCCTCCCTGTGGCGAGTGGTGACGACCCGCGGCCTGGTGGCCGAGGTGGACATACGGCCGCTGATACCGGCCGGGAGCCACCCGGACCGTCGTAGCCTCGCCGGCGCCGCCCAGCCGGTGACCCACGAGCCGGCCTGGACGCACGCTGCTCTGGTGAACCCCGGGCGGGGCTCTCAGTGGTCGGTCTCCAAGTGGAGCCTGAGCAGGTCGACGCCGTAGTCGCCGCCGTTGGGCGTGCGGATGATGGTGTGGATGTGCTGCTGGGTCGGCGTACCGCCCGGACCGCCCATCCCACCGCCGCCGCCCGGCCGGCCGGTGGGCATACCGCCGGTCGGCTGCCCGGTGGGCTGCCCCGAGGGCTGGCCGCCGCCGGTGCCGGTCTTCGTGCCGTAGGCGAGCGGCGACTGGGCGTCGTACTCGATGAGGACGACGGGGCTGTGCACCCGGTAGTAGAAGGCCGAGGTGTCCTTGGTCTTGCCGAGCCAGTAGAAGTACGTCTGGTCCAGGTCCTTCTCCACCTCCGTCATCTTCACCCCGGCGTGGCCGTCGTCCATGTATCCGACGTAGACGCGGACCAGGTCGAGGAGCTTGTCCCGCTGGGCCGAGGTGAGTTCGGAGCCGGGCAGGCCCTGGTAGGCGAGCTTCAGGTTGTCGGAGCCCGCGCCCGCCTTCATGTCGGTGCCGGACTTGCTCACCTTGGAGTCGATCACCTTGGCGCGCTGGGCCGAGGTGAGGGAGCGGATCAGGGCCAGACCGGCCTTGGTCTCCGGCTTGAAGAGGGTGATCCTCTCGCCCTCGTAGGTGGCCGAGGTCGGCTCGGAGCCCATGAAGGTCGGGGTCATCACGACCTGGTCGCCGAGCACGAAGTAGTTGATGGCGACGTGGTGGCCCTCGTACTGGAAGCCCCAGGGCTTGCTGGTCGACGGGGTGCCCATGAAGGTGAAGAAGTAGGCGCCCTCGGTGAGGGTGTCCCGGTTGCCGCCGTTGTAGTCGCCCAGGAACTGGTTGAGCTTCATGATGTTGCGGGTCTGGGTGAGACCCTTCGCGGACAGCGCGGTACCGAGCAGGGCGAAGCCCAAGTCCCGCTTCTTGTCCGTGATGTCGCCCATCCGGACGCCCTTGCGCTCGTAGCCGTCGACGTTGCTCCAGGCCGGCCACTCGTCGTCGTCCACGTCGAAGGTGCAGGAGGTGCGCTCCTGCTGGCTGAGGCCGTCCAGGAAGGCCTGCGCGGCTTTGACGACCTTGTCCGTGGAGACGTCGGTGGAGTGGATCGCGTACAGGTCGTCGACGACCTTGCCGTCCGTGGTGAGGCCCACGAAGTCCTTGTACTCGACCTCGCTCTGGCCGGGGCCCATGCCGCCGGCTCCGCCGGGGCCGCCCGAGGGCATGCCGCCGCTCGGGGCGCCGGAGGGCGAACCGGACGCGTTCGAGGAGCCGTCGGAGCAGCCGGTCATGGTCGCCAGCGCGGCGATGCCGCCGGTGAGAAGCGCCTTGTTCATGAACCAGCGGCGGGAGCGCTCGGCTCCGGGGGTGCGGGGGTGGTGTCCGTGCATACCCCCAAACTTCCGAAGCAACCTGAAGCGATCCTGAAGATCGTCAGGGCAGTGAACGGGCCGCCAGATAGGGCGCCGTGACGCTGTCCGCCGCCCGTGCCACCTCGGCCGGCAGGCCCGCCGCCACGATCCGGCCGCCCCGGTCCCCGCCGCCCGGACCCAGGTCGATCACCCAGTCCGCGCCCGCCACCACGGTCATGTCGTGCTCGACGACGACGACCGTGTGCCCGGCGTCCACCAGCCCGTGCAGCTGCCGCATCAGCACCTCGACGTCGGCGGGATGCAGTCCCGTCGTCGGCTCGTCCAGGACGTAGAGGGTGTGGCCGCGCCGGCCGCGCTGCAACTCGCTGGCCAGCTTGATCCGTTGGGCCTCACCGCCGGACAACTCCGTGGCGGGCTGGCCCAGTCGCAGATAGCCGAGGCCCACGTCCAGCAGGGTGCCCAGGCTGCGCGCCGCGGCCGGGGTGTCCGCGAAGAAGGCCGCCGCGCTCTCCACGGTCAGGTCCAGCACCTCGGCGATGTTCCGTCCCCGGTACGGCACGTCGAGCGTCTCCGGGTTGTAGCGGGCCCCGCCGCAGTCCGGGCAGGGCGCGTAGGTGCTGGGCAGGAACAGCAGCTCCACGCTGACGAACCCCTCGCCCTGGCAGGTCTCGCAGCGTCCGCCGGCCACGTTGAAGGAGAAGCGCCCGACGCCGTACCCCCGCTCCCGCGCCTCGCCGGTGGCCGCGAACACCTTCCGGACGACGTCGAACAGGCCGGTGTAGGTGGCCAGGTTGGAGCGCGGCGTGCGGCCGATCGGCTTCTGGTCGACCGACACCAGGCGGCCGACTCCGTCGAGCTCCTCGGTGATCGCGCCGATCAGCGTCGACTTGCCGGACCCGGACACGCCGGTCACGGCGGTGAGCACGCCCAGCGGGAACTCGGCGGTGACCGCGCGCAGGTTGTGCCGGGTGACCGGGCCGATCTTCAACGATCCCTTGGTGGACCGGAGTTCGCGCGGGGGTGCGGGTTCCGGTGCGAACAGGCAGCGGGCCGTCGCCGACTCCGCGACCCCGGCCAGCTCCGCCACCGGTCCGCTGTGCAGCACCTCCCCGCCGTGCTCGCCGGCCCCAGGACCCACGTCCACCAGCCAGTCGGCGCCGCGCACCACGTCCAGGTGGTGCTCCACCACGAACACCGAGTTCCCGGCCGCCTTCAGCCGGTCCAGGACCGTGAGCAGCGCCTCGGTGTCCGCCGGGTGCAGCCCGGCCGACGGCTCGTCCAGGACGTAGACGACACCGAACAGCCCGGAGCGCAACTGGGTGGCCAGGCGCAGGCGTTGCAGCTCGCCCGCAGAGAGGGTGGGCGTGGCCCGGTCGAGGCTGAGATAGCCGAGGCCCAGCTCGACGACCGGTGCGATCCGCGAGGTGAGGTCTTCGATGAGGACCCGCGCGGTCTCCGAGGCGGGGCCGCCGTCGAGCAGTGCGGCCAGCCCGGTCAGCGGCAGCGCGGCCAGCTCGGCGATCGTACGGCCCCCGAAGGTCACCGCGAGGGCCTCCGGACGCAGCCGGCCACCGCCGCACACCGGGCAGGGCGCGCTGGTCAGGAACCGCTCCGCCCTCGCCCTCAGAGCCGGGCTCTTGGAGTCCGAGAAGGTCTTCAGCACATACCGGCGAGCGCTCATGTACGTGCCCTGGTACGGCCGTTGGATGCGGTCGGCGTCCCGGACCGGGTGCACGGTGACCACCGGCTGCTCGTCGGTGAAGAGGATCCACTCGCGCTGCTCGGCGGGGAGCTCGCGCCAGGGGCGGTCGACGTCGTGGCCGAGCGCGTCCAGGATGTCCCGGAGGTTCTTGCCCTGCCAGGCCCCCGGCCAGGCGGCGATCGCGCCGTCGCGGACGGACAGCGACGGGTCGGGGACCAGGGACTCCTCGGTCGCCCGGTGCACCCGGCCCAGACCGTGGCACTCGGGGCAGGCTCCCGCCGCCGTGTTGGGGGAGAACGCGTCGGAGTCGAGCCGCTCGGCCCCCGGCGGGTAGTCGCCCGCCCGCGAGAACAGCATGCGCAGCGAGTTGGACAGGTTGGTGACCGTGCCGACCGAGGAGCGGGAGGTGGGAGCGGAGCGCCGCTGCTGCAGCGACACCGCCGGCGGCAGCCCGCTGATCTCCCCGACCTTGGGCGCCCCGACCTGGTGGATCAGCCTGCGCGCGTACGGCGCGACCGACTCGAAGTAGCGCCGCTGGGCCTCGGCGTAGATCGTGCCGAAGGCCAGCGACGACTTCCCCGAGCCGGACACACCGGTGAAGACGGCCAGCACGTCCCGGGGAATGTCCACATCGACGCCCTTGAGATTGTGCTCACGGGCGCCCCGGACACGGACGTACGGGTCATGGGGGCTGTGCATCGGACGGAACTCCGTGACGGGCGGCTCGCGGGGCAGGGACAAACCCCGCGATCCTAGCCCGCGCCCCGTGATCCGCCGCCGCTACTGCGGAGGGTTGCCCTGGTTGCGGGAGCGGTCGATGTAGTCGTCGGCCTGCTTCTGGGCCATGTCGACCTGGGACTGGTACTTGTTGCCGGTCCGTTGGTCCATGGTGTCGCCGGCCTTCTCGACGCCCTTCTTGGCCTGGTCCTCGTGGCCTTTGAGCATCCCCTTGAGCTTGTCCAGCATGGACATGGCAGCCCTCCTCGTTGGTTGAGGCTTCCGCTCCCAGCGTCACCGCCCCCGGCCCGGTCCGCATCTCGGCGGCGGTCCCCGTGCGGGCCCGGCGTGCCTGTGCGAGCTTGGAAGACGCGGATTCCCGCCGACCGCAGAGCCGACCGCAGCGCAGTCCGCAGAAAGGCCCGGCCCCATGAGCACTCCCGGTTTCGGATTCGGACGCAGTCCCTTCGAGGAGTTCGACGAGCTGATGTCCCGCTTCTTCGGCGGATCCGGACCGGGCACCCCGGCCCGCCGCCCGCAGCGCGTCGACATCGGCAGCCTGCTCTCCGAGCGGGCCCGGGAGCTGGTCGCCGAGGCCCGCGACCTGGCGGCCGTCGAGGGCAGCGAGGAACTGGACGCCCGGCATCTGCTGGCCGCCGCCACCACCCATGACTCCACCCGGCGGCTGCTCACCGAGGCGGGCGCGGACCCCGACCAGCTCCGCGAGCGGCTCGCCGCCGGCCACGGCGGCGGCGAGAAGACCGAGCCCACCGCCCTCACCCCGGCCGCCAAGCGGACCCTGCTCGACGCCTACCAGATCTCCCGCGCCGAGGGCGCCTCCTACATCGGCCCCGAGCACCTGCTGCGCGCGCTCGCCGCGAACCCGGAGTCGGCGGCCGGGCGGGTGCTCGGCGACAGCGGCTGGGAACCGGCCCGGATGCCGGCCGAGGGCGCGCCGGAGCGCAAGAAGCCCAGCACCACGCCGACCGTCGACGAGTACGGCCGTGACCTCACCGAGGACGCCCGGGCCGGCCGCCTGGACCCGGTGATCGGCCGGGACGAGGAGGTCGAGCAGACCATCGAGGTGCTCTCCCGGCGCAGCAAGAACAACCCGGTGCTGATCGGCGACCCCGGCGTCGGCAAGACGGCCATCGTGGAGGGGATCGCCCAGCGGATCGTCGCCGGGGACGTGCCCAGGACCCTGGAGGGCAAGCGGCTGGTCTCCCTGGACCTGGCCGGGATGGTGGCCGGCACCAAGTACCGGGGCGAGTTCGAGGAACGGCTGAAGAAGCTGCTCGACGAGGTCAAGGAACACGGCGACGAACTGGTGCTGTTCCTCGACGAGTTGCACACCGTGGTCGGGGCCGGCGGGGGCGGCGACGGATCGCTGGACGCCGGCAACATCCTCAAACCCGCCCTCGCCCGCGGCGAGTTGCACCTGATCGGCGCGACCACCGTCGGCGAGTACCGCAAGCACATCGAGAAGGACGCGGCCCTGGAGCGCCGGTTCGCGCCCATCCTGGTCGGTGAGCCCACCGTCGACGACACCATCGAGATCCTGCGCGGACTGCGTGACCGCTACGAGGCCCACCACCAGGTCCGGATCACCGACGAGGCGGTAGTGGCGGCCGCCGAGCTGTCCGACCGGTACATCACCTCCCGGTTCCTGCCCGACAAGGCGATCGACCTGATGGACCAGGCGGCGGCGCGGGTCCGGCTGCGGTCCAAGACCCCGCCGGCCGACACCCGGGACGTGGAGGACCGGCTCGCCGCCCTGAACCGGGAGAAGGACCAGGCCGTCGCCGACGAGGAGTACGAGCGCGCCAAGGAGCTCCGCGACCGCATCAAGGCGGCCGAGGGCGAGCTGGAGCAGGCGGGCAAGGCCGAGGAACAGGCGCCGAAGGTGACCGCCGAGGACATCGCCGAGGTCGTCTCCCGCACCACCGGCATCCCGGTCGCCGAGCTCACCGAGGAGGAGCGGGAGCGGCTGATGAAGCTGGAGGAGCACCTCCACGAGCGGGTCGTCGGCCAGGACGAGGCGATCACCGCCGTCGCCCGCGCGGTCCGCCGCGCCCGCGCCGGCATGAGCGACCCCAACCGGCCCGTCGGCAGCTTCCTCTTCCTCGGCCCGACCGGCGTCGGCAAGACCGAACTGGCCCGCGCCCTGGCCGCCGCCCTGTTCGGCGACGAGACCCGGATGATCCGCCTGGACATGAGCGAGTTCCAGGAGCGGCACACCGTCTCCCGGCTGATCGGCGCCCCGCCCGGATACGTCGGCCACGAGGAGGCCGGCCAGCTCACCGAGGCGGTGCGCAGACAGCCGTACGCCGTACTGCTCCTCGACGAGGTGGAGAAGGCGCACCCGGACGTCTTCAACACCCTGCTCCAGCTCCTCGACGACGGCCGCCTCACCGACTCCCAGGGCCGTACCGTCGACTTCAAGAACACGGTCGTCATCATGACGTCGAACATCGGCGCCGACCGGATCCTGGCCGCCGGCACGGAGGACTACGCCAAGGTCCGCGAGGCGGTCATGCCGGCCCTGCAGCAGCACTTCCGCCCCGAGTTCCTCAACCGCATCGACGAGATCATCGTCTTCCGCGGCCTGGACCGCACCCAACTGCGGGAGATCGTCGACCTGTTGCTGGAACACACCCGGCGCCGGCTGCACGCCCAGGACGTGAGCCTCGAAGTCACCGACACGGCCGCCGCGCTGCTCGCCAACCTCGGCCACGAGCCCGACTTCGGCGCCCGCCCACTGCGCCGCACGATCCAGCGCGAGGTCGACGACCGCCTCGCCGACCTCCTGCTCTCCGGCCAGCTCGTCGCGGGCGACCGCGCGGTGGTGGACGCGGCCGACGGCCAGATCGTGATCCGCTCGGACAAGCCCGCGACGGTCTAGCCGGCCTGGGGGCGCATGATCGAGGCCAGCCGCCGGTAGGAGTCCAGCAGGGCCGTCCGGTCGTAGGTGCTGGTGGTGACCAGCACCTCGTCGGCGGCCGTCTCCTTCAGGAGCGTCTCCAGCTCGTCGGCCACCTGGTCCTCGGTGCCGGCGAGGTGGCCGGTGAGGCCGGACTCGTAGAAGCCGCGTTCCTTCGCGGTCATCGGCCGGGTCCCGACGGACTCGGCCGGGGGGAGGGGCGGGAAGGAGCCGTGGGTGCGGGAGTACGCCATCGACCAGGCCTCCGGGACGAGCAGCCGACGGGCCGCCTCGGGGGTGCCGGCGACGGCGATCGTCCCCGAGATCACGACATACGGCTCGGCCGCCCACGGGGAGGGGCGGAAGCGGTCGCGGTAGTGGTCGATGCCGCGCCGCATCTTCTCCCGGTTGCGCAGGTCGCCGATGACCATCGGCAGCCCGGCGCGGGCCGCGATGTCGGCGCCCTCGCCCATCGCCAGCACGAACGGCTGTACGCGCAGTCCCTCCGCCGGACGGGCCCGCACCCCGGTCGGCGAGGTCCCCTCGAACCAGCCGAGGAGCTCGCCGAGCTGTGCCGCGAAGTCCTCGGCGTCGTCCCGGTCGCGGCCCAGGGCCTTGCGCACCCCGCCGGTGAAACCCACCGACCGGCCAAGCCCCATGTCGATCCGCCCCGGGTACAGCGACTCCAGCACGCCGAACTGTTCGGCCACGACGAGGGGCTGGTGGTTCGGCAGCATCACGCCGCCGGTCCCGACCCGGATGGTCCGGGTCGCGGCGGCCACGGCGGCGGCCAGCACGGTCGGCGCGGAACCGGCGACCCCGGGCACACCGTGGTGCTCCGACACCCAGAAGCGGTGATAGCCCAGCGCCTCCACCTCCCGCGCCAGCGCCACGGTGTCCCGCAGCGCCTCGGCGGGCGGGTGGCCCTCCCGGGTGCGGGAGCGGTCGAGGACGGAGAACCGGGTCCGGGCGGTCAGTGCGTTCACAGAGGGTTCAACAGCGGGGCGGCCACAGGATTCCCGCCGGCGCTCAGCGCCCGGGGCGCAGCACTCCGCGCTCGTAGGCCCTGACCAGGTGCTGCGGGACCAGGTGCCGGACGCCGTCGACCGTCACCGGTACGAGCGGCGGGGTGCTCGCCTTCCACCGGGCGCGGCGGTGGCGGGTGTTGCTGCGGGACATCCTGTGCTTGGGGACGGCCATGGAGCTTCTCCTCGGTGCTGGGATGGACGGGCAGGCACCGGGACGCTATATGAAAATGGATCCCATTAGCAATTGGTAGGGTGGCCGGGTGACAGAGAGCAGCAGACGTCCGATCGCCGTGTTCGACATCGACAACACCCTCGCCGACACCGCGCACCGGCAGCGCTTCCTGGAGCGCCAGCCCCGGGACTGGGACGCGTTCTTCGCGGCGGCGCCGCACGACCCGCCGATCGCCGAGGGGGTCGCGCTGGCCGTGGCGAGCGCGCAGGAGTGCGAGATCGTCTACCTCACCGGACGGCCCGAGCGCTGCCGGCGCGACACGGTGGAGTGGCTCGAACAGCACGGGCTGCCCGAGGGGCGCGTGCACATGCGGCGCAACGCGGACCGCAGGCCCGCCCGGCACACCAAGCTGCAGATCCTGCGCCGCCTCGCCGAACGGCGCGAGGTGCGCGTCCTCGTCGATGACGACGAGCTCGTGTGCGACGACGCGGAGCGGGCCGGGTTCACCGTCGTACGGGCCCGCTGGGCCGACCGCTCGGCCGCGCTGGAGCAGGCCCAGGAGGGTGAGGGGCGGACCTGAGAGCCGTCTCGGTCCTCGTCAGTCCTCGTCCTCGATGCGGAAGCCCACCTTCAGGCCCACCTGGTAGTGCTCGATCTGCCCGTTCTCGATCTGGCCCCTGACCTGCGTCACCTCGAACCAGTCCAGGTTGCGCAGGGTCTGGCTCGCGCGGGTGACACCGTTGCGGATGGCCTGGTCGATGCCCTCGTGCGAGGTGCCGACGATCTCGGTGACCCGGTAGGTGTGGTTCGTCATCGGGAGTGCTCCTCTCGTCGTCACTCCACGGTGCCGCATCCGGAAGCGGAGCGCGAGGCGTCGGTTCCGGTCCGCCGGTACCCCTTGACCCTCCGCATTGGTCCATACCAAAATCCCGTACACCCGTATGAGCCCCGGTGCTCGTTCCCCCACGTCGGGCCCTTCCCTGTGCGTCGGCCAGAACAGGAACCCCTCGTGAGACGTCGTCCGCTCGCTCTCCTCTGTGTGTCCGCCGCTCTGCTGAGCGCCTGCAGCGTCCTGCCGGGCGGAGACGGCGGGCGGCACACGGTCACGGTCTGGCTGATGCAGAACAGTGCGTCCAAGGAGTTCCTGCGCCGGTTCACCGAGGACTTCGAGCGCACCCACAAGGACATCCGGCTCGACATCCGCATCCAGCAGTGGACCGGGATCGTGGACAAGGTCCAGGCCGCGCTCAAGGGCGACTCCGACGACGGCCCCGATGTCATCGAGGTCGGCAACACCCAGGTCCCGCAGTACGTCGAGGACGGCCGGCTCACCGACCTCACCCTGGAGTCGATGCGCGACTGGGGCAAGGAGCACTGGCTGCCGGGTCTCGCCGAACCCGGCCGGGACGACTCCCGCCAGTACGGCATCCCCTGGTACGCCGCCAACCGGGTCGTCATCTACCGCAAGGACCTCTTCGAGAAGGCCGGTATCACCTCCCCGCCGAAGACCCGCGAGCAGTGGCTGGCCGACACCGAGAAGCTCAACTCGGGCGGTAACCAAGGGATCTACCTCGCCGGACAGGACTGGTACACCCTCTCCGGGTTCATCTGGGACGAGGGCGGTGACCTCGCCGAGCAGACGGACGCCGCCTGGAAGGGCACCCTGGACAGCCCGGCCGCGCTGCGCGGCATGGACTTCTACCGGCAGCTCCAGGCCCTCGGCAAGGGGCCCGCGGACGCGGACGAGGAACACCCGCCCCAGGCCGGGGTGTTCGCGGGCGGCGACGTCGCGCAGATCATCGCGGTGCCCGGCCTCGCCCAGTCCGTCGTCCAGCAGAACCCCCGGCTCAAGGACGAGATCGGGTACTTCCCGGTGCCGGGTCTCACCGCCGCGCACCCCGGCGCCGTCTTCACCGGCGGCTCCGACCTCGTCGTACCGCAGAACACCGACCGGCCCTACGACGCGACCGCCGTCGTCGGCGCCCTCATCGGCGCCAAGTGGGACACCGAACTGGCCCGCACCATGAACTACGTGCCCAACAAGACCACGCTGGCGGGCGCGGTCGCCGGGGAGCAGGGGGTCGCCGCCATGGCGGCCGGAGCCGCGCGGGGACGGGCGACCCCCCACACCCCGGACTGGCCGGCCGTCGAGGCGGAGAACCCGATCAAGGGCTACATGACCGCGGTGCTCGGCGGAGCGGACCCCGCGACCGAGGCCCGCCGCGCCTCCCGGCGCATCACCGAACTCCTCGCACCGAACTTCGGGTGACCCGGCCGGCCCGGGTGACTCAGCGCGCCATGCTCAGCGACAGCGCGAAGCGGCCCTCCGTGTCGGTCCACCAGTGCGTCAGTTCCAGCCCCGCCGACGCCAGTTCGGCGGTCACGCCCGCCCGCCGGAACTTCGCCGACACCTCGGTGCGCAGCTCCTCGCCCGCCGCGAAGTCCACGGCGAGGTCCAGCGCGGGCACCTTGACGGTCTGCGCGACCCGCGAGCGCAGCCGCATCTCGATCCACTCCTGCTCCGGGTCCCACAGGGCGACGTGGTCGAAGGCGTCCGGGTCGAAGTCGGCGTCCAGTTCACGGTCGACGACGGCCAGGACGTTCTTGTTGAACTCGGCGGTCACCCCGGCCGCGTCGTCGTACGCCCGGACCAGGACCTCCGAGTCCTTGACCAGGTCGGTGCCGAGCAGCAGCGCGTCGCCGGGGGCGAGCAGCCGGCGCATCCGGGCCAGGAACACGGCCCGCTCGGCGGGCAGCAGATTGCCGATCGTGCCGCCGAGGAACGCCAGCAGCCGGGGCCCCGGGGTCTCGGGCAGCTCCATCCGGCCGGTGAAGTCGGCGATCAGGGCGTGCACGGACAGCCCGGGCCGTTCCTCGATGAGCGCCTCCCCGGCCTGGGTGAGCGCGCTCTCGCTGACGTCGACCGGCACGTACACCTCAAGGCCGGTGAGCGCGCCGATGAGCAGCCGGGTCTTCTCGGACGAGCCCGAACCCAGCTCCACCAGGGTGCGGGCACCGCTCGCGGCGGCGATCTCGCCGGACCGGGCGAGCAGGATCTCCCGCTCGGCCCGGGTCGGGTAGTACTCGGGCAGTTCGGTGATCTCCTCGAAGAGCTCGCTGCCCCGGGCGTCGTAGAACCACTTCGGCGGCAGCGTCTTGGGGGAGGCGGTGAGGCCGTTCAGGACATCGGCGCGCAGCGCGGCGTCCGTGGCGTCCTCGGGGAGGGTGCGGGTGACACGGAGGGGACTCACGTACAGGGCTCCTTCGGGGATGCGGATGCCGGGTCCTCGACGGGGGTGAGTTCGATCGGGGCGAGCTCGACGCCCGCGCGGCTCGCGATGAGCAGCGTGCGGTCGGGGACCTCCCGCCAGCGCGGGTCGTCGTCGTACGGCTCGGAGGCGACGACGGTGCGGCCGGGTTCCGAGAGGTGGAAGAGGCTGTCGCCCCAGGCGGTGGCGGCGATGGTCTCGCCGTCGGTGAGGAGGAGGTTGAGGCGCGCGGCGGGGGCGGCCTCGGCCACCTGGAGAACCGTTTCGGCAAGGGCCGGGCCCGGTTCCGCGCCCGACCGCAGCCGGTGCAGGACCAGCGCCCAGACGAACGCCGAGTCGGTGCGCGCCTCCATGGACAGCAGGTCGGCCGGGGGCAGGAGGGGGACCAGGGCGGCCATGGAGCGCGGCCAGCCGGGGACCGCCCCGTTGTGGCTGAACAGCCAGCGGCCCGCGGCGAACGGCGCCGCCGCGGCCTCCCCGTCCGCGCCCGCCAGCGTCGCGTCCCGTACGGCGGCGAGCAGCGCGCCGGTGCGGACGACCCGGGCGAGGTCCGCGAAGGACGGGTCGCCCCAGATCGGCACCGCCCGCCGGTAGCGGGCCGGCTGCGGATCCTCCGGGGCGTACCAGCCCACCCCGAAGCCGTCGGCGTTGACCGTCCCGTAACGCTGCCGGCGGGGGGCCCACGACTGCCGGTACAGGGAGTGCTCGGGGTCCACGAGGAGCCGGCCGAGCGGCTCCTCGGGCCCCAGACAGGCCAGATGACGGCACATCAGGCGGTCTCCGCGTCACGGGCGGTGCGGAAGCCGGAGAAGATCTGCCGCCGGATCGGGTAGTCCCAGTTGCGGAACGTGCCCCGGCAGGCGACCGGGTCCACGGCGAACGAACCGCCGCGCAGCACCTTGTACTCGGGGCCGAAGAACACCTCCGAGTACTCCTTGTACGGGAAGGCGCTGAAGCCGGGGTACGGGAGCAGGTCGCTGGACGTCCACTCCCACACGTCGCCGATCAACTGCCGCACGCCCAGCGGCGACTCACCCTCGGGATAGCTGCCCGCCGGGACCGGGCGCAGATGCCGCTGGCCGAGGTTGGCGTGGGCCGGAGCCGGGTCGGCGTCGCCCCAGGGGTAGCGGCGCGAGCGGTTCTCGACCGGGTCGTGCCGGGCCGCCTTCTCCCACTCGGCCTCGGTGGGCAGCCGCCGCCCGGCCCAGCGGGCGTAGGCGTCCGCCTCGTACCAGCACACGTGCAGCACCGGCTCCTCGGGCGGCACGACCTCCGTGACCCCGAACCGGCGGCGCAGCCACTGACCGCCCTCCCGGTGCCAGAACTGCGGCGCCGAGATGGCGTGCCGCCGGATGTGCGCCCAGCCCTCCGGGGTCCACCAGCGCTCCTGCTCGTAGCCGCCGTCCTCGATGAACGCCAGGTACTGGCCGTTGGTGACCGGGGTGGTGTCGATCCAGTAGGCGGCCACCTCCCGCCGGTGCGCGGGGCGTTCGTTGTCCAGCGCCCACGGCTCGGTGGAGGTGCCCATGGTGAACGGGCCGCCGGGGACCAGGACTTCGGCCGGGCCGGTGAACGGCGGCGCCGGGTCCGGGTCGGGGGCGGTCAGGGCCTGCGGGCCCGTGCGGAGCTGGTGGGTGATCAGCATCGTCTCGTCGTGCTGCTGTTCGTGCTGCGCGATCATCCCGAAGGCGAAACCCGCCTCGGTCAGCCGGGTGCCGCCGAACGCCGCGCTCTCCAGCAGGTCCAGCGCCCGGCCGCGCACCTCCGCCGCGTACTGCCGTGCCTCGGCGGGCGGCAGCAGCGGCAGCGAGGGGCGCTCGGAACGCGGATGCTCGAAGGCGTCGTAGAGCGTGTCGATCTCGGGGCGCATCGGCTCCCGGCCGCCGACGTTGCGCAGCAGCCAGAGCTCCTCCTGGTTGCCGATGTGCGCGAGGTCCCAGACCAGCGGGGACATCAGCGGGGAGTGCTGGGCGGTGAGATCGGGCTCCTCGACGCAGCTGGTCAGCAGCGTGGTGCGGTCGCGTGCGGTGGTGAGGGACTTCAGCGCCCGGTCACGCAGCGTCTCGATATCGATGTCGGTCTCGGTCTCGGTCATGCGCTGATTTCCTTCCCGTGGGCGCGACCGGCCGTGCCGCGCAGTCGGTCCAGCAGGTCGTCGGCCGGGCAGCGGCCCTGCAGGACGTACCGGTCCCGGTACGCCCGTACGGCGGCCACGACCTCGGGGGTCGCGCCGAGCCGGGGCAGGGCTTCCAGCGCCGCCGCGAAACAGGCGACGGCCGCCTCGTGCAACTCCGGGTCGCCGAGCCCGGACCGGGCCGCGTCGATCCACAGCGGGTTGTGCGGGGCGGGCAGCGACATGGCGCGCTCGGCCAGCGGCTTCACCGTCCGGTAGGCGGTCTCGGCGGCCACCGGGTCGTCGAACAGCGCCGCCGTCACCGCCAGCGGCACGATCCACCCGTCGTCGCCGGGCTGCGCGTCGATCATCCGCAGCTCCAGGTGGCCGCGCGGCCGGACCGGCGGGAACAGCGTGGTGACGTGATAGTCGAGATCCGCCCTGGTGGGCGCCCCCGACCGGGTCCACTCCCGGAAGGTCAGGCCCTCGGGCACCTCCCAGGGGCCGTTGTCCCGCCGTACGCACATCACCGGGGAGTCCAGGACGTGCCGGGCCCAGGCGGTCCGGGGGTCGCCGTCCAGCGGGGGCGCGCCCGCGCGGCCCGCGCCGATCTCCAGCCACAGCAGCTGCCGGGTGGAGAGCCAGCCGGTGGGACGCCGGCCGACCATCGGGGAGTTGGCGAACGCGGCCACCAGCACCGGGCCCAGCTGATGGGCCAGCCACCAGCGGCGGGTGTGCCCCAGTGTGCCGGGCTCCTCGTGACCGGCGTCCAGGCAGACCTGCACGGAGGCCGAGGCGCACATCATGTGACGGCCCGCCGGGCCGGTGCGGTCCAGGCAGGTCTCCATCGCGTCGTAGCGCGGCTCGCGCAGGAAGCGGCGGGGGGTGTGCCAGGGATCGTGACCGACGCCCATGAGCCCGAGGCCCTGTTCGGCGAGGACCGTACGGACGGCGTCCAGGTCGGCGGAGACGGTGCCGATGCACTCCGTGAGGGAGGCGGCGGGCGGCGAGCTGAGCTCCAGCTGGCCGCCGGGTTCGACGGTGAGCGCCGACTCCAGGGGCACCGTGCGCAGTGCGGCGTAGGCCGCTTCGAGTCGTTCGGATGTGACGGGGAGCTGCGGCTGACGCAGCTCGTGGACCAGCCATTCCACTTCGACCCCGAGGGTGCGGGGCGGCCCGGTCTTGAAGCAGATGCCCTTGACCAGGGCCTCCACCTCGGCCTCGGTGACGGCGGTGCGGTCGTCCGAGAAGTCGGTTTTCACCGACCCGCCGGTACAGTCGCCGCTGTCGGATATCGAGTCGGACATGTCGGGATCCTCCTGAGATTCCACCATGTCGCCGGCCCGGCCATGGATCCGTCCGGGGCGGCATCGTCCGTCCCAGCCAAGACCTTCGCGTCGATTCGCACAAGGGTGCCCATGGGGACGTTCTAGATCGGTAACCTCTGCTTCCTTGTGTGTTTCCGACCGTTTTGGGCGCAGGAAACTCCGTTGCACGGCATCACCAGCATCGCTCAGGATGCAGGTATGAGCACGACGGGGGAGGCCGCGCGGGCCGCGGTCATGGCGTCCACGGGGGTGGCGCCATGAGTGCGCGCCTGCGCGGTATCGCCCAGCAGAACGAACAGATCGTGGCGGCCGGGTCCTATCCCGCGCCCGACGGCCGGGAGGTCGTCCTGGCGGCCGACAACGCGGCCGCGCGGGCGGGGACGCGGATGTACGGCCCGGAACCGGTGTCCGTACCGGAACCGCCCACCGCTCCCGTGGAGCCGGTCGTCGAGGTCACCGGCGAGAGCAGCCTGGAGGCCGCCCGCCGACTGGCCGGCGCCCCGGTGGCCGTCCTGAACTTCGCCTCGGCCCTCCCCCAGCTCTCAACTGCGTTCGAGCCGGGGGGAGCCCCATCCCGGGCGGCGGATACCTCAACGGCGCCCAGGCGCAGGAGGAGGCCCTGTGCCGCGCCTCCGCGCTCTACACCTGCCTGCGCGAGGCCGTCGAGTACTACGACCGTCACCGCGCCCACCGCGACCCCTTCTACACGGACCGCGTGATCCACTCCCCGGCCGTCCCGGTCTTCCGTGACGACCGCGGCCGGCTCCTCGCCGACCCCTACCGCGCGGGCTTCCTGACGGCCGCCGCGCCCAACGCGGGCGTGATCCGCCGTACGACTCCGCAGCGCACCGCCGCACCGCCGGGAGCCCTCGCCGTACGCGCCGAACGGGTCCTGGAGGTGGCCGCCGCGCACGGCTACCGGCGGCTGGTCCTCCGGGCTTGGGGCTGCGGGGTGTTCCAGAACGACCCCGCGCAGGTCGCGGGGGCCTTGTGGGGGCTGATCGCCCCCGGCGGACGGTTCGCGGGGACCTTCGAGCACGTGGTGTTCGGGGTCCTGGACCGTACGCCGGGATCGGCGGTCCGGGCGGCCTTCGCCGACGCGTTTGAGGCCCTGGCGGCGGGCTGACGCCTCACTTCCAGCCGTAGCGTTCGTGCAGCCGGTTGCGTACGAGGTTGAAGCGGCCCCGGTCGAGCGCGCAGGCCTCCCGGCGCATCCCGTCCTCGTGCAGCCGCAGCACGCGGTCCACGTCCACCCAGGAATCGCGGCCGGAGCGGTCCCACGGTCCGCTGCCGATCGCCACCCACTCACGGTCGTGGTCGTGCCGCTTGCTGGACAGCTGCACGGCCAGCAGGGTGCCGGCCGCCTCGCGGGCGACGACAAGGACCGGACGGTCCTTCCCGCGTCCGTCGTTCTCCTCGAAGGGCACCCAGGTCCACACGATCTCACCGGGGTCGGGGTCGCCGTCGTGGGCGGGGGAGTACTCGGTGCGCACCCTGCCGACCTCGTGCGGGTCGGCCTCGGTGGTCGCGGTGGGGCCGTAACGGCCGGGGACGCTCTCGTCGTCGGTAAACGCAGTCACGAGGGCACCCTAAGGGGCCTCAGCCTGCGAGAACAGGCGGGGTACCGGTACGGCGCAGCTCGGTCTCGATCAACTCGGCGGTGACCTCGGGGCGTTCGATGTGCGGCAGATGACCGGCCTCCGGTATCGGCGCGAACCGGCCCTGCGGGAAGGCCTTCGCGTACGCGGCCCCGTAGGCGGGGGTGACGACACGGTCGCTCTCGCCCCAGATCACCAGCGCGGGCTGCCGCGCCCGGCCCAGCCGGGGGAGCAGCTTCGGGTCGGTCATCCGGCCGCCGTCGGTGAGCAGCCGCATGGTCGCCATGTTGGCCTGGCGGCGGGCGAGTTCGGTGGCGGGAAGGGTGGCCGGGTCGACGTAGAAGCGGTCCGGGTCGTGCCAGGAGTGCTCGGCCTGGGCGCGCGGATCCAGCGCGAAGAAGTCGGTGACCTGTTCGCCGTCGATGTCCGCGCCGACCGCGTTGATGAGGACCAGGTCGGTGATGAGTCCAGCCGTGTCGCGTATCGCCATCTCGGCGGCGAGTTGGCCGCCCAGCGAGGAGCCGATGACCAGGACGTCGCTCAACTCGCGGTCCTGCAGCAGGTGCAGATAGGCGAGGGCGAGATCGTCGATGCTCGTGAGCCAGTCGGGACGGGGTGCGCCGTCCCAGCCGGGGTGGACCGGGGTGAGGGTGTGCGCGGACTCGGCGAGGCGGGCCGCGAGACCGGCGACCGTGGCGGGGCCGCCGCCTCCGTGCAGTACGAGCACGGGGCGGCCGGAACCGGCCTCGGTCAGGGAGACGGGGAGGTCGGGGTACACCTGGGCGATGCGGTTCGTCGTCATGCCGGTCACTCTAACTAAGGATGTTTATATAAACAAGCTTAGTTGTCGGGTACAGTGGACCCATGCACGATGACCTGCAGGTTCTCGGAAGAGCGGTGAAACAGGCCCAGTACCGGCAGCACCGGGCGATGGACAGCGCGCTCGCGGCCGTCGGCACCACCCTCGCGCAGTGGGACGCGCTGCGCGCCATCGACCGGTCGCCGGGCGCCGCCGCGCGCGAGCTGGCCACGGCCACCTTCCAGAGCGAGCAGGCCTTCGGCACGCTGGTGGGGCGGCTGGTCGCACAGGGGCTGGTGGAACGGCGGCCGGGCCACGGGCGGCGGATCCAGCACCACCTCACCGCCGACGGGGAGCGGACACTGGCGGCCGGGCACGGGGTGGCCGGCGAGGTGCTCGCCGACTGCTTCGCCGGCCTGTCGGCGGCGGAGCGAGCGACACTGCTGGAGCTGCTGCGACGGCTCAACGCGCGGGAGTGAGAACGGGGGTGCCCCCGGCCGCGGCCGGGGGCACCCCTGCGCTTCGGTTGTTCTCCAGCTGCTACTCGCCGCCCTCCTCCACCTGCACCTTCTGCGACGGCGGGGCCGCGACCCCGTTGAGGGCCGGTGAAGTCCCGCTCGGCGTCCGCCCGTTCTGGTTCATCGACGCGAGGAGCTGGCGGGCGAGGCCGAGCCCCGTGCCGCCCATGGTGAGGGCCTTGGCGAACATCTCGGCCATGCCGTCGGCGCCGTTGAGCAACACCATGTTGTCGACGTTGCCGAAGGCGGACGCGCCGGCCTTGACGATCTCCGGCCAGTTCTCGGCGAGTTGCTGGGCGACGACCGCCTCCTGGTTCTCGGCGAGGGCGGCGGCACGGGCCTTGATGGCCTCCGCCTCGGCGAGACCCTTGGCCTTGGCCGCCTCGGCGTCCGCGAGGCCCCTGGCCTGCGCCGCGGCCGCCTCGGCCTCACCGGTGGCCCGGGTCGCCGCCGCGGTGGCCGTACCCCGGGACTTGGTCGCCTCGGCCTCGGCGCCCGCGGCCGCCTTGACCCGGGTCGCCTCGGCCGCCGCGGCCAGTTCCGTCTCCTTCGCCTTGGCCTGGGCTGCCGAGATGCGCGCGTCACGCTCGGCCTCGGCCAGCGTCCGCTTCTCGTAGGCCTTGGCGTCGGCCGGCTTGCGGACGTCCGCCTGGAGCTGCTGCTCCCGCCGGTGCGCCTCCAGTTCGGCGACCCGGGTCTCCTGGACCACGACCTCCTGCCGGGCGGCCGCGTCGGCGAGCGGACCGGCCTGGCGGGCCTGGGCCGCCGCCTTGTCCCGCTCGGCCTGGTAGCCGGCCTGGAGGATCTCGCTGTCCCGGGTGGCCTCCGCCATCCGGGCGAACGACTGCTGCTCCGCCTCGGTGGCGAGACGGTTCGCCTCCGCCTGCGCGATCCGCGCGTCCCGCTGCACGGCCGCCGCGTGCGGCATCGCCAGGTTCTGGATGTACCCGGTCGGGTCCTCGATCTCATGGATCTGCAGGGAGTCCACGATGAGCCCCAGCTTCTCCATCTCCGTGCCGCAGGCGGCCCGGGTCTGCCCGGTGAGCTTGTCCCGGTCGCGGATCATGTCCTCGACCGTCAACCCGCCCACGATGGACCGCAGATGACCGGCGAACACGTTGTGCACCCGCTCGGACATCATCTTCTGCTGGTCCAGGAATCGGCGGCCCGCGTTGGCGATCGACACGAAGTCGTCGCCCACCTTGAAGATGACCACACCCCGCACCTTCAGCGGGATGCCCTGCTGGGTCACGCAGTCCACCGACAACTCGGTCTCGTTCAGGTCGAGGGACATCTTGCGCACCGCCTGCACGCCCGGCAGCACGAGCGTGCCGCGCCCCGTGACGATGCGGAACCCCATCCCCTCTTCGAGGCCCTCGGTCCGATGCTTCGAACCGGAGATGATGAGCGCCTCGTTCGGCTCGGCCACCCGCCACATCATCTTGAACAGACCGATCAACACGAGAACGGCGAGAACCGCCGCCCCCGCAACGACGCCGACAACCATCGGCATACGCCCCCTTTGCATGGTGCCCTTTCGGCACCGAACGAAGGGAGTGTGCGCCCGCGTGAGCGCCGGGTGAAGACGCCGGCGAATCCTTGTTGCAGTCTTAACGCATACGCCCCTCACCTGGGGCTACACGCGCTCAACTGTCGTATGCGGGAGTGACGTAGACCGTCCTCGGCGGCAGGTACTCGACCACCATCACCACCGTGCCCCGCTCGAACCGGCCGGTGCCGTCGGCGGCGTACGCGAGGAAGTGCTCGGCGCCCCCACGTACCCTGACGATCACCTCGCCGACGAGTCCGGGCCCGACCGTTCCGGTGACCCGCCCCATGAGCCCGACCATCGACGCATCGTCCATGGTCAGAGGGTACGGGCAGGTCAACCGGCAGGAAAGCCGCCCGCCCTCACGCGGCCGGGGAGTCCACGGGCACGGCCTGCGGCGGCCAGTGCTCGTGCCAGCGCAGCGCGGCCTCCAGCTGGGCGGCGACGGAGACGAGCAGCGGCTCGCTGTCCGCCGGTCCGAGCAGCTGGGCGCCCACCGGCAGACCGTCCCCGACGAATCCGGCGGGCACGTTGACCCCCGGCCAGCCCAGCACGTTCCACGGCCAGGCGTACGGACAGGCGGCGATCATCGCCCGGTCGGTGGCGAACTGGCCGAGGCCCAGCAGCGCGCCGATCCGGGGCGGGGGAGCGGCGGTGGTCGGCGCGAGGACCACGTCGTACGACGCGAAGAAGCCGCCGATCCTGCGTTGCAGCCCGGCCTCCGCGCGCCGGGCCGCCCGCAGTGGGACCCCGCCGAGCAGCCGGCCCAGGCGGGCCGCCTCCAGGGTGCGCCTGTCGAGGAGTCGGGGGTGCGGTGCCTCGCGGACGCGCTCGGCGATCCCGACGGTGGCGCGCGGCATGAAGGAGAGCCCGATCTGGCCGTAGGGCGGGTCGGCCTCCTCCACCGTGTGGCCCAACGCGGCGAGCCTCTCGGCGAGTTCGAGAACCCGGGCGCGTACGTCCGGCTGCAGGCGGGCGGGCAGCGCCGTGAACGGCGGCTTCAGGGAGAGCGCGATGCGCAGCCGCCCGGGGTCGCGGCCCACCGCGTCGGCGAGGGTCAACCGGGTCGGCTGATGCGGGTCCTGGGGGTGGTTCCCGCTCGCCGCGTCGAGCAGCAGTACGGCGTCGGCGACCGTCCGGGCAAGGGTGCCGTTGACCGTGATGCCCTGGAAGGACTCGCCGCGCGGCCAGGTGGAGATACGGCCGCGCTGCGGTTTGATGCCGATGAGGTGCGTCCAGGAGGCCGGGATGCGCACGGATCCGGCGCCGTCCGAGCCGAGCGCGGCCGGCACGAGCCCCGCCGCGACGGCGGCCGCGGACCCGCCCGAGGACCCGCCCGGGGTGTGCTGCGGCTGCCACGGATTACGAGTGTCGCCGAAGGCCGGCCCCTCCGTGAACGGCCACTGCCCCAGCTCACAGGTGTTGGTCTTCCCGATGATGACCGCCCCGGCCGCGCGCAGCCGTCGTACGGCTTCCCCGTCCTGAGCCACCGGCGGGAAGTCGCCCCGGCAGCCGAAGGCGGTCGGCTCGCCGGCCACGTCCATGTCGTCCTTCACCGCGACCGGCACTCCGAGCAGCGGACGGCGCGCGCCGTCGGCCAACTCCCGGTCGGCGGCGTCCGCTTCGGCGAGCGCGGCCGAAGTGCGCACGATCCGGAAGGCGTTGAGGGAACCCTGGGTGGCCTCGATCCGCGCCAGGCACGCCTCGACCAGCTGACGTGACGTCACCTCACCGGCTGCCAGGGCGCGTACGGACTCGGCGAGGCCTGCGGAACGGTCGTACGGCATAGGGCGAACCCACCTCCGGCGGTACGGGATTTACCGGAGAGTAACGTCGATCCGGCCTCCGCAGTACAGGTTTCGCACAGCCGACGTCCAGCTGCGCCCCAGTCCTGCTCAAAGCATTGACGTGAACCTGTCGCTCCTCTTACTTTCTGCGCGACTTATCGAACCCAGTTCGACATACCGGACGCGCCGCACTGTGTCCGCGTCTGCACGAGCCCCCGGGAGAGCCGCCGTGACCACACGTCCCCCCGCCCCGTCCCGCCCCACGCCGTCCCGCCGCACCCTGCTCCGCGCGCTGGCCGCCCTGCCGGCCACCGCCCTGGTCCTCGGCGAACTGCCCGGACTGCTCGGCACGGCCGAGGCCGCCGCCCCCGCCAGCGGCTACGCCACCCGCTACACCATCGTCCCGTTCCTCGACAGCGACGACGGCACGGTGAACGTCTACCAGTCCGACGACGCGACGGACTTCCGCCTCCTCCAGTCCTCGGCCTACACCCCGCCCGGCAACCGCATCCGCGACGCCAGTGTCTTCAAGCACGCGGACGGCTACTACTACATCACCTACACCACCCACACCTGGGAGGACGAGAGCACCACCATCGGCTTCGCCCGCAGCGCCGACCGCGTCAACTGGACGTTCCTGTACGACTACACGGTCCCGATCACCGACCTGTCCCGGGCCTGGGCGCCCGAGTGGTTCGTGGACAGCGACGGCAGCGTCAACATCATCGTGTCCTGCTCCACCACCGACGACGAGTGGATCTTCACCCCGTACCTCCTGACGGCCACCAGCTCGGCCCTCACGGCCTGGACGTCACCGGTCGCCCTCTCCGGCATCGGCTCGAACCACATCGACACGTACATCGTGAAGGTGGGCTCGACCTACCACGCGTTCACGAAGAACGAGACCGCGAAGTACATCGAGTACGGCACGGCATCGGCCCTCAAGGGTCCCTACACGATCTCCAGGACCGGCGACTGGGCGGGCTGGGGCAGCTACCGCGAGGGCCCGTCCGTCATCCAGCTCGACAACGGCGGCTGGCGCGTCTTCTTCGACGGCTACGGCGACGGCACCTACTACTACAGCGACAGCTACGACACCTTCGCCACCTGGAGCACCCCCACGGCCCTCCCGACGCTCTCCGGCACGGCCCGCCACTTCACGGTCATCAAGGAGACGGTGTCGGGCGGCCCGTCGGTGACGAAGAACGCGACCCGCTCCTTCCGGTCGGCCAACTACACCACGCGCTACTGGGAGGAACAGTCCTCCCTCCTCAACCTCCCCGTGGTGACCAGCTCCAGCGCCTCCGCAGACAAGACGGCCGCCACCTTCACGGTCGTCGCGGGCCTGGCCGACTCCAACGCGTACTCCCTCCGCGACTCCGCCGGCAACTACCTCCGCCACTACAACTTCCGCGCCCGCTTCGACACCGACGACGGCACGACCACCTTCGCCAAGGACGCCACCTTCATCGCCCGCACCGGCTCCACCAGCAGCTCGGTCCGCTTCGAGTCCTACAACTACCCCGGCTACTACCTGCGCCACTACAACTACCAACTCCGCGTGGACATCACGCCGGGCACGGATCTCTTCCGCCAGGACAGCTCGTTCGTACCGGCGGCTCCCTGGGCCTGACCTGCACTGCTGCTGACCTGGAGATGGTGTATGCCCCGGTGTGACCCGTCTGGCATGAGGTAACTGTGGGCCCTGGTTGAGTCGTTGCTGTGGGCCCAGAAGGCTCCCGGGCCGAAGCCGGTGGAGGCGAAGCCCAAGGCGGTGAGCTTGCCCACCAGTTGAGGTGACGCGGCGTTTGCCCGGCCGGGGGGCAGGGGTGGTGGCGTGCGGAGACTCCGATACGGCCGGTGGCAGCTGCCGGGCCGGCACCGCGTCCCGCCGGAGGCCGCACTCCCCGCAATGGCGCCGGCAGCGCAGGCGGCGAGAGGGCGGCAGTCGGGCAGGATCCCGTCTCTTCAGTCCCGCTTGGCCGGGATGGCGGCTTCGAGGGAATCCCGACGGTCTTGGCTGCAGAGCGGGCCACGGCGCCGGATTGTCCGGGCTTGGTCATGGACGTGTTGAGGGGGCGGCAGCCGATGGCCCGGGCAAGGTGCCGACGAGGCTGAGGAGTCCGTGCAGTGCCGGTGTGGCTTCTGCGGACGGGTGGGCCAGGGCGAGGTCCACGGTGGGCATGGGTGCGGTCACATGCTTGAGCCGGACTCCTGGTATGCGCAGTGCGCGGGCACGTCCCTCGGGTACCGGTGCGATGCCGGTGCCGGCGGCGACGCTGAGGAGGAGTTGTTCGTCGTCGGGTTCTTCCCGCACGATGCGCGGCCCGTGGGCGGGCCACAGCTGCCGGGTGATCAGGTCGTGCATGCCGGGGGCGTTCTCGCGCGGCCAGAGGATCACGGGTTCGGTGGCGATGTGGCTGCGGGTGATCCTGCGTTCGCGGGCGAGTGGATGGCCCGCGGGGACGGCCAGGAGGAGTTCCTCGCGGGCGATGTGCCGGCACTCCAGCCCCGCGTTGTCCAGCGGGGGACGGACGAAGGCGGCGTCCAGCCTCCCGGCGAGCAGTTCGGTGATGTTGTGTGCGGTCCACCCGGTCCGAACGACGAGATCCACGTCCGGATGGCGGGTACGGAACGCGGCGATGAGCGCGTCGACGGGACCGCCGCGGGCCGATCGCGTCAGGGCCAGGCGCAGCTGCCCCTGCCGCCCGCCGACGGCCGCCCGGATCCGTTCCCGCGACGCGTCCGCGTGAGCCAGCAGTTCACCGGCTTCGCGGGCCACGACCTCGCCGACGGCCGTCAACCGGCAGCCCCGGCTGCCGCGTTCGAGCAGCGGAGCGCCGATGTCCCGCTCCAGTGCCTTGATCTGCTGGCTCAGGGCGGGCTGGGCGATGTGCAGCCGATGCGCGGCCCGCGTGAAGTTCAACTCCTCCGCCAGCACCAGGAAGTACCGCAGCCGCCGCAAGTCCATCCCCCAACGATAAGTGTTTCTTATGGTGCTGGCCATGACTGGTCTTGGACAGTGCGCCAACGTGCCGCCGACAGTGGAACGCACACGGTTCGGCGAGCAAGGGGGAGGCATGGGCGACAGGTTCGACGCGGTCGTCGTCGGCGCCGGGATCATCGGGCTCACCACCGCGCTGCGCCTGCAGCAGGCCGGTGCCCGCGTCGCCGTGCTCACGGCCGAGCCGCCGGGCGAGACGACGTCCTCCGTCGCCGCGGCCGTCTGGTATCCAACCCGCACCCGGTTCGAGCCGCGCGTACTGGACTGGGCCACCCGCACCTACGACGAGTTCGCCCGCCAGGCGGCGGACGGGGTGCCCGGCGTGGTCATGCGCCCCACCCGGATGCTGCTGCGCGGCGAGAGTCACGACGTCCCCTGGTGGGCCGGGGCCATCCCTGGCCTGCGCACCCTGTGCGGGGACGAGGTGCAGGGCCCGTTCACCGGCGGCTGGGCGTTCACCGTTCCGACCGTGGAGATGTCCCCCTACCTGCGCTGGCTCCAGCGGACCTTCACCGCGGCGGGCGGCACGCTGATCCGTCGCCGCATCGACGCCCTGGAACAGGCGGGCGTATGGGCTCCCACGGTGGTGAACGCCTCCGGGCTGGCCGCCCGCGCCCTGTGCGGCGACACCGAAGTACACCCGGCACGAGGTCAGTTGGTCCTCGTCGCCAACCCGGGGCTGCACACCTCCCTGCGCGACGAGGACAACGCCGACGGCCACACCTACGTCCACCCCCGCAGCACGGACATCGTCCTCGGCGGCACCTTCGAGGTCGGCGAATGGGACACCACGCCGTCCCCGGCCACCGCGGCCGCGATCCTGCGCCGCTGCACCGACCTGCTGCCGGAACTGGCCGGCGCCCCGGTCCTCGGCCACCGGGTGGGCCTACGGCCCTGGCGAGACGGCGGCGTCCGCCTGGAGACCGACCCGCACCCGCACGGCCGGGTGCGGCGACTGGTGCACAACTACGGCCACGGAGGCGCCGGAGTCACCCTGGCCTGGGGCTGCGCGGACGCCGCGACCGCCCTGGTCGCCTGGGCCGTTCGACCGGGCTGAGCCGCCTCCGCTCGCAACTCCCCTTCGTACGGCCCCACACGTGCCCCCCGCACCGCTCCTCCGCCCGCACTGATCCGCTCGTACTGCTCCTCCCCTTCTCAAGGACTGGGTGTGCGCCGATGGAATCCACCGAACCAGCAGAGATCACCACTCCCGCTACGGTGGCTGGTGGGATACGACCGAACCCCGGCCGGCGGCCGGTGAAGCGCCCGGCCACAGTGCGGCGCCGCACACTGCTGCTTGCCGCGCTCGGTGCGAGTGCCGTCGCCGTCCCGCTCGCGGTGATCGAGTCGAGAACCGACGACGCCGCACCCCGCAACGTCGTGTTCGCCCTTCCCGACGGCTACGCCACCTGCGTGGCGTTCAGCCCGGACGGAAAGACTCTGGCCGCCGGGCTGTCCGGACTTCAGGGCACACACAGCACGCTGCGGTTGTGGGACGTGGCCGAGGGCACCTCGACCGCACCCTGGCCCGACCAGATCGAAGACGTGGCGAAGTTGGCCTTCGGCCCGGACGGCAAGACCCTGGCCACGACCGGCGAGACCCTTGAGGTGTCCCTCTGGAACCGGGCAGATCGCACCCGTATCGCCCTGCCCCATCCCCAGCTCACCCTGGACCTGGCATTCGCCCCGGACGGCCGGACCCTGGCCACCGGCTGCCGCGACGGCGCGGCCCGGCTGTGGGACCTGCCCACCCGCACCGTCACCGCCACGCTGACGACTCAGGGCATGGCAGTGGTCAACGCGGTGGCCTTCAGCCCGGACGGCCAGACCCTGGCCACCGGCAGCGCGGACCTCACCGAAAGCCCGGTGCGACTGTGGGACCTGCGCACCCGCACGGTCGCGGCCACCCTCGTCGCCCCGCTCTGGCACGGTTTCAAGCCCGTCGCGTTCGGGCCGACCGGCCACATCGTGGCCACCGGCAGCGCCGACAACATCGTGCGCCTGTGGAACTCGGTGACCGGCACTGTCCTCACCGAACTCACAGGCCATACCGGCCCCGTGACGACAGTGGCGTTCAGCCCCGACGGAGACATCCTGGCCACCGGCGGCGAGGACAGGACCGTGCGGTTGTGGGACACGAGCACACTCGACGCCGTCCCCATCGACACCCTCACCGGCCACACCGACAAGGTGACATCGGTGGCCTTCAGCCCAGAGGGCAAGACCCTGGCCTCGGCCGGCCTCGACGGCACGGTGCGGCTGTGGCCGAATCGGTGATCCCGCCCCGGCCACGCACAACTCCCGCGGAAAACAACCCGATCGACCATGGAAGGTACCCGATCATGGCTGTCAGAGATGCGGTGCCCGGGCACGGAACCACGTTGCGTGGCAGAGGCGGAACCGCGCACCTGCGGCGCGACAGCGTCGCGCTCGACCGGGCGGGGATCCGACTGGTCGTCCCACTGGAGGCGATCGAGAGCGTCCATGTCACCAGGGACAGGCGCCCCACCGCCGCGATCCGGCTGAACTCGACGGCCACCAAGGCCCCGGCAACCACCCTCTGCACGATCGGCTCCCGCAACACCGAGGAGATGGAGGCCTTCGCACGCGCCGTCAACGCGGCGCTCCCGCAACGGGACGAGACCGAACGGTGCGTCGACGGTGCGGCCCTGGTGAAGGCGGAGGAGCGCCCCTACACATCCGTGACAACATTCCGGCCGATCATGTCTCCGGCCCAGGCACGGGCCTGTGGCGTGTTCGCCTGCCTCTTCGCCCTCGGCCTGCTGCCCGCCGTGCTGGCGGGCGACGGGCGCCTCACCCAGTTGTGGATCGGCGGCTTCCTGGCGACCGCGTGGGGCTGCGTCATCGCCCACGGCACCTGGCGCGCCACGGTGACGTGGTGGCTGCTGCACCGCTACGGCGTGACGACCATGGCCAGCGCGAGCTACTACCCCGGCTCCGACGTGAACGGCCCGGATGCATAGTGTTCTCGTTCACCGACACCAGCGGCACCAATCACACATTCGAACGCACGGGCTGGACCACAGGGCGCGACAAGAGGATCGCCTACGACCCGGCCGGACCCGACTTCGCCAGGGGGCCGGCAAAACCATGGGCCAGAACCCTGCTCCTGCTGATCCACCTCCTGCTCGGCGTGCCGGTCACACTCGCCGTGGCGGCCTTCCTGGTGTGGTACTTCACCACCGCGATGCACACGTAGAACAGGCCCAGGCCCCTCCGCCACCGACCGGCCCGGGCCTTGGGCAGCCGGCCATCGGGCCGGACCCCCGCTCCCATCGGACGGCGAGTCGCTTGAAGTGGTGCGGCAGCGCGAAAGTCTGCTCGACCACGTAGCGAAGCTTGCCCATGCCCTGAATGTTCGGGGTGCCCTTGCGGGAGATGACTGGCAGGATTCGACGCTTGCGGAGTTCGTCGCGGTTGCGGTGGGATGCCGTCGACCAGGGCGAGGGTCTGGGTGACGTCGTTGACGTTGGCCGCAGTAGTGATGACCTTGAGCGGAGTCGGCACCCCCCTTTTTTTTTCGCACGGATGTGGGAGCCGTCCACACAGGGTCAAGCTGTGCCGACGGCGCCGGCCACTACGAGATGTACGACGAACCCGAATACGTCGACGTTGCCGTCGAACGACTCACCAGCTTCTAGGTGAACAACCTGTAAGGCATCCGAACCGGCGAATCGGGTCACTGGGTCACTGTCATGTCCCTGCACGGCGGTTCGGACTCGCCCCGGACCCACCGCCCCTGGACTCGTCCCGGATCCGTCCCAGGGCCGCCCGAGTGGCCGGGCCCACCCGCGGATGCCAGCCTGGGGAGCCGGGGGCCCGGAAACCGGCCCGGGGTTCCGATCGTCGGAGGGACGGAAGCGGATGGCCTCTGACCTGTCCGGCCCGGCCGTCTCCCGGCAGGAGTTCGACGCGCTGTTCGCCTCGCTGCGTACCTGGGGGCGCTGGCGGCCGGCCGACCGCGGGGCCTTCAACCGGGTGACCGCCGGGCACGCGCGCCGGGCCGCCGCGCTGGTGCGGTCCGGGACGGTCGTACCGACGGCCCTGCCCTGGAACACCCGCCCCGGCCCGGACAACCCCAAGCCCGCCCTGCACCACATGACCGACCTCGGTGACGTGGAGAGCCCGGAACCGGCCACCCACAAGGACTTCCTCGCCGTCGACTACCACGGCAAGGGCGTCTCCCACCTCGACGCGCTCAGCCACGTCGCCTACCGGGGAGAGCTGTACGACGGCCGCCGCGCGCGCGACCACATCGATGCCGGGGGTGCCCGCTTCGGCGCGGTGTCGGCGCTCGGGCCGCTGGTCACGACAGGTGTGCTGCTCGACCTCCCCGCCGTCCTCGGCATCGACTGGCTGGAGCCGGGGCGGGCGGTACGCGCGGCGGACGTGCTCGCCGCCGAACGGGCGCTCGGCGTGACCATCGGCGAAGGCGACGCCGTGCTGCTGCGCTCCGGGCACGCCCGGCGCCGGCGGGAACGCGGCGCCTGGGACTCGGGGGCGTCGAGCGCGGGCTTCCACGTGGACGCCCTGCCGCTGCTGGCCGACCGCGGTATCGCGCTGCTCGGCGGGGACGGCGACAGCGACGTACGGCCCTCGCCCGTGCCCGGGGTGCACTCCCCGGTGCACGCCCTGGCCGTGGCCGCGATGGGGGTGCCGCTGCTGGACAACCTCGACCTGGAGGCGCTGTCCGCCGCGACCGCCGAGGCGGGCCGCTACACGTTCATGCTGGTCGTGGCGCCCCTCGACATCCCGGGCGGGACGGGATCGCCGGTCAATCCGGTGGCGGTGCTGTGACGGCCGACCATGACTCTCGCCGTCAATGTCCGTATTCTCTTTTATATCGGTTTCTTTACGAAATGATGATGATTCGACCGTGAGTGAGGCAGGGCGTGATGCGGTCCGGCAGGCAACTGGTGCCTGTGTGGCATCGGGAGGTTGACACGGGTCCCGCTCGTTTCCGCGAGCGGTTCCTGCAGGGTGAGCCGGTGGAGAGCGGCGTACGGGCGCCGATCAAGGACTCCTGGCTGCGCTGCCGGTCCCTCGGTCTCTCGCCGGACCGGTCCGACCTGCCCTTCCGCGACGACTTCGATCCAGGCGGGCGGATCGTGCGGGCGGCGGCGCCGGTGCTCGACCGGCTGCAGGTCCGGTTCGCGGGCAGCCAGATCAACATCTCCCTCGCGGACGCGAGCGGCATCGTCCTGCTGCGCCGCTTCGGCGACCCGTCGATGCCCCGCAGCCTGCCCGCGATCCAGGTGGAGCCCGGCTTCGTCTTCGCCGAGCGGTTCGCCGGCACCAACGGCATCGGGCTCGCCCTCGCCGAGCGCGGCCTGGTCCGCGTCTACGGTGCCGAGCACTTCGCGGAACGCGCCCAGGGCAACGCCTGCATCGCCCTGCCCGTCCGGGACCCGCTCAGCGGGCGGATGGAGGGCGTGCTCTGTTTCGGCTACCAGCGCAGCGCCGAGTCCCCGGTGCTCGGTGACATCATCCGCCGGGCCGCACGGGCCGTGGAACGCCGGCTGCTGCGGCAGAGCTCCGCACGTGAGCGCGTCCTGTTCAGGGCGTACGAGTCCGCCGCCGGCCTCGGCCGCGGAGTCGCCCTGGACGAACCGGCCCTGGACCTCCGTCCCGACGACCGGGCGATCCTCATGGAGAAGGCCGCCGAACTCATCTCCCGCGCCCAGCACGCCGCCGTGGGCGTCTCCCTGTCCGACGGCCGCCGGGTCACGCTCGTCAGCCGCCCGGTGGCCAGTCCCTCCGGTGTGCAGGGCCTCGCGGTCGAGATGCTGATGCCGGGGGCGGAGACGGGGGTGGGAGCGGGGGCGTCCGTGCTCGTCTCGCAGCATCGGCTCCGGCTGGGCGAGGTGCTCGGCCCTGCCGCGGGGGAGTGGCTCGAGTCTGCGGGGCGTGCGGCGCAGGGCGGCCTGCTCGGGGCCCCCACCGGCCGGGCGGCGGGGGCCGGGGGGCCAGTGGGCACGCCCGGCCTTCTCGTGGGCTGCGGCGCCCCGAGATCGTCAGCGCCCGGTGCTCCCGGCGGCGAACCGGCTGTCGCCGCCCCGCCGATGTGGTCGTCCCACCACGCCGCGACCCCACCGCTGCGACCGGGGCCGGACACCGAAGCCCCCGTCGGCACCGGAACCGATACCGACGCCGATGCCGAAGCCGGGAGTACCGACGCCGGGAGGGTCGAAGCCGGGAGCGCCGACGCCCCCCGCCGTCTGGTCCTCTTCGGTGAGCCCGGGGTGGGCGCCTACGCCCTTGCCGCGCGGCGCAGGCTGGAGCTGCTGTCCGAGGCCAGCACGCTGATCGGCACCACGCTCGACGTCCGGCGCACCGCCGAGGAGCTGGCGCAGACGGCCGTGCCGAAGCTGGCCGACTTCGTGACCGTCGACCTGCCCGACGCCGTGCTGCGCGGTGAGGAGGCCGACGACCCGCTGAGCGACCTGCGCCGGACGGTGGTGCACGGGGTCCGGGACGGGCTGCCCTTCACCCCGGTCGGCAAACGGATCGAGTTCGGCCCCGCCACCCCGCAGCTGCGCTGCCTGACCAACGGCCGGGCGGAGCTGGAGCCGGATCTGCAGGTCGCCGCGGGCTGGCTGGCCCAGGATCCCGAGCACACCGAGCGGCTGCTGGCCCATGTGCAGTCGCTGATCGCCGTACCGCTGGTGGCCCGGGGCGTCGCCCTGGGCATCGCCAGCTTCTACCGGGCGCTGGACTCCGCCCCCTTCGGCGACGACGACCGGTCGCTGGCCCAGGAGCTGGCCACCCGTGCCGCCCTCTCCATCGACAACGCCCGCCGCTACACCCACGAACGGTCGATGGTCCTGGCCCTCCAGCGCCGGCTGCTGCCGCACGGGCTGCCCGACCAGGACGCCGTGGACATCGCCCACCGGTATCTGCCCGCGGAGTCGGACGTCGGCGGCGACTGGTACGACGTCATCCCGCTCCCGGGCGCCCGGATCGGGCTGCTGGTCGGCGATGTCGTGGGGCACGGGATGCTCTCCGCCGCCACCATGGGCCGGCTGCGCACCGCCGCCCGCAGCTTCGCCGAGCTGGACTTCGCGCCGGACGAGGTGCTCAGCCATCTCGACGACCTGGTCGGCCGGCTGGACCGCGACGACCCCGACGGCGAGGGCTCCGGCATCATCGGAGCGACCTGCCTGTACGTCATCTACGACCCGACCGCGCAGCGTTGTGTCATGGCCCGGGCCGGCCACCCGCCGCCCGCGCTGGTCCGCCCCGACGGCGTGGTCTCCTACCCCGACCTGCCCGCCGGACCTCCGCTCGGGCTCGGCGGACTGCCCTTCGACGCCGTCGAGGTCGACCTGCCGGAGGACAGCCGGCTGGTCCTCTACACCGACGGCCTCATCGAGGACCGCAACCGGGACGTGGACGACGTACTCGAACGGCTGCGCGCCGCCCTGGCCCACCGCCCGGAACGCACGCCCGAGGAGACCTGCCAGGCGATCCTGGAGGGCGTGGCGCCCGACCACCCGTGCGACGACATCGCCCTGCTCGTCGTCCGCACCCACGCCCTGGCCCCCGACCGGATCGCCACCTGGGAACTGCCCGCCGACCCGGCCCTGGTCGGCGAGGTCCGCGCCGCCGCCCTCGGCAAGCTCGCCGAATGGGGCCTGGACGAGCCCGCGTTCGCGATGGAGCTGATCCTGAGCGAGCTGGTCACCAACGCCATCCGGCACGGGACCGGGCCGGTCCGGGTACGGCTGCTGCACCACCGGACCCTGATCTGCGAGGTCACCGACACCAGCAACACCGCCCCGCACCTGCGCCGGGCGGCCAGCACCGACGAGGGCGGCCGCGGCCTGTTCCTGGTCGCCCAGCTCTCCCGGGCCTGGGGCACCCGGCATCTGCCCGAGGGCAAGGTCATCTGGGCCGAATGCGGACTCGACGGCGCGTGAGACGGCGTGTGGGACCGCCTGCGGGACGGCGCGTGAGGCGTCGTCGGGTGCGCCATATCGTATGGATCGTACGGATTGATGTAATTTCTTACCGTGCGTGACGGCCAGGATGCGGCTTCCCCCTCCGCGGCGGACCCCGTGGTCGGCATCCGCGGGCTCGTCAAACGGTTCGGCGGGACCGTCGCCCTGGACGGCGTCGACCTCGATGTCCCGGCCGGCAGCGTCCTCGCGCTCCTCGGGCCCAACGGCGCCGGGAAGTCCACGCTCATCAAGGTGCTCGCCGGTGTCCACCGCCCCGACGCCGGACGGATCACCGTCGTCGGACACCCGCTCGGCAGCCATGCCGCCACCCGCGCCATGTCCTTCATCCACCAGGACCTGGGACTCGTGGACTGGATGACGGTCGCCGAGAACATCGCCCTGAGCACCGGCTACAGCCGCCGGGCCGGACTGATCTCCTGGCGCCGCACCCGGGAGCGCTGCGCCGCCGCGCTCCGGACCGTCGCCGCGCACCTCGACCCCGACGCGCCGGTCGCCCGGCTCGCCCCCGCCGAACGCTCCCTGGTCGCCATCGCCCGGGCCCTCGCGGCCGACGCGCGCCTCATCGTCCTCGACGAGCCCACCGCCCGCCTCCCGGCCGCCGACTGCGCCCGGCTCTTCCACGTCCTGCACGACCTGCGCGACCGCGGCCACGCGATCCTCTACGTCAGCCACCGCATCGACGAGGTCCACCAGGTCGCCGACACCTTCGCCGTCCTGCGCGACGGACGGCTGGTCAGCCGGGGCTCCCTCGCCGGGTACAGCGCCGCCCGCCTCGTCCACGACATCGTCGGCGCGCAGCCCCCCGCCCGCCGCCCCGCCGCCCGGGCCCCCGCCGAGGGACCGGTCGTCCTCACCCTCGACGGCCTGCGCACCATCGGCACCGGGCCGGTGAGCCTGACGCTGCGGGCCGGTGAGGCCCTCGGTCTGGTCGGCCTCTCCGGGGCCGGGCACGTCGAGCTGGGCCGGGCCCTTGCCGGCGCCCTGCCCGTCCTCGGCGGCACCGCCACGCTCGCCGGCCGGCCCTACCGCCCCCGCACGGTCGCCGACGCCGTCGCCCAGGGGGTCGGCCTGGTCCCCGGCGACCGGCTGCGGGAGGGCTGCCTCCCCCGGCTCACCGTGCGCGAGAACCTCCTCGCCAACCCCCGCGCCGACGGTGTCCCGGCCCTGCGCCCGATCCGCCCGCGCCGGGAACGGGCCGAGGCCGCCGGGCTGGTCGACCGGCTCGCCGTGCGCCCGCGCGACACCGAGGCGCCCGTCGCCACGCTCTCCGGCGGCAACCAGCAGAAGGTCATGATCGGCCGCCGGCTGCGCGCGGGCCCCCGCCTGCTGATCCTGGAGGAGCCCACCGCGAGCGTCGACATCGGTGCCCGGGGCGCGATCCACCGGCTGCTCGACGAGGCGCTCGCCGAGGGTCTCGCGGTGCTGCTCGTCTCCACCGACTTCGAGGAGGTCGCGGAGGTGTGCCGGCGGGCCGTCGTCCTCGTCCGCGGGTCGGTGACGGCCGAGCCGAGCGGCGCCGCCCTCACGGCGGCGGAACTCACCCGGGCGGCATCGGCCGTGCCCCCGCCCGGAACCGGCGGCCGGCCATGACCGGCCGTACGCCCCGCCCGGGCGGCCATCTGATCGGCTCCTACGGCCTGCCGGCCCTCACCCTCCTCCTCGTCCTGGTCTTCTCGCTCGCGCTGCCCCGGACTTTCCCCACCCTCGACACCGCCGACTCGATCCTGTCCACCCAGTCCATCCCGGCCGTCCTCGCGCTCGCCGCCACCGTCCCCGTCGTCACCGGCTCCTTCGACCTCTCCCTCGGTTACGGCCTCGGTCTCGCCCACGTCATGGTGATGAAGCTGATCGTCGAGGAGGGCTGGCCCTGGCCGCTCGCCTGTGCCGCCGTGGTCGTCGGCGGCGGTCTCGCCGGGGTCCTCAACGGGATCGTCGTGGAGTTCGGGCGGATCGACTCCTTCATCGCCACCCTCGGCACCGGCAGCATGATGTACGCGATCACCGGCTGGGTCACCGGCGGCGGCCGGATCGTGCCCGGACCTCAGGGCCTCCCAGCCGCCTTCACCGACCTCTACGACTCCCGGTTCCTAGGCCTGCCACTCCCCGCCTTCTACGTCCTCGCACTGGCCGCCGTCCTCTGGCTGGTGCTGGAGCGGCTGCCGCTCGGCCGGTACCTGTACGTCGTCGGCTCCAACCCGCGCGCGGCCGAGCTGGTCGGCATCCGGACCCGCCGCTGCACGGTGTACGCGTTCACCGCGTCGGGGCTGATCGTCGGTCTGGCCGGGGTGCTGCTCGCCGCCCAGCAGCAGCTCGGCAACCCCAGTGTCGGCCTCGACTACCTGCTGCCCGCCTTCGCCGCCGCCCTCCTCGGCTCGACGGCGATCAGGCCCGGCCGCCCCAACGTCCTCGGCACGGTCGTCGCCGTCGCCGTCCTCGCCGTGGGCCTCACCGGCATCGGCCAACTGGGCGCCGACTTCTGGACCGTCCCCCTCTTCTACGGCGGCACCCTCCTGATCGCCGTCGGTCTCGCGGGCTACGCCTCCCGCCGCCGCCTCCGCACCGACACCGGCCTCCCACCCGATCCCCCGAAACCGGCGGAGGGGGGTGCCGAATGACCCCCCGCCCGCGGAGCGTCCGGCGCCTCGCAGGGCGCGCTGTCCGGCCGGGTCGGTTCGTCCGCCGAGTTGCCGTTCTGCTGGTGACGGCGGTGGTGCTGGCCGGCTGTGAACACGGCTCGTCGTCGGGCGGGCCGGGGGAGTCGACCACCGGTCCGAACGGTTGCCCCGCCGTCTATGACACCGCCCGTGCCGCCGTCGCGCGGGCGGAGCGCACCGATGCGCCCTGGCGGGGGCCGACCACCGGGCCGCGTGCGGTGTCGGGCAAGTCCCTGGTGTACGTGGCCCAGACCATGACCAACCCGGGTGTCGCGGGTGTCGCGCAGGGTGTGCGGGAGGCCGCGCGGGTCGTCGGCTGGAATGTCCGGGTGATCGACGGCGGGGGCACCCCGGCCGGGATCCAGGCGGCGATGGGTCAGGCGGTCGCGCTCAAGCCCTCGGGGATCGTCATCGGCGGCTTCGACCCCAACTCCACCTCGCAGCAGGTGTCCCGGGCCGGCGCCGAGCACATCCCGCTGGTCGGCTGGCACGCGGTCGCCGCGCCGGGCCCCAGCCGGCGGCCCCCGCTGTTCAGCAACGTCACCACGCGCGTCCAGGACGTGGCCCGGATCAGCGCCCAGTGGATCATCGGGCACTCGCGCGGCCGGGCCGGGGCGGTGGTCTTCACCGACGCGTCGATCCCGTTCGCCCGCACCAAGTCCGACCTGATCAGGAAGGAACTCGCCACCTGCCGGGGGGTACGCGTCCTGGCGTACGAGAACATCCCGATCCCGGACGCGAGCAGCCGTACCCCGCGCGAGGTCGCCTCCCTCCTGTCCCGGTTCGGCGACCGGTGGACCCACTCCGTCGCCATCAACGACCTGTACTTCGCCGACGCCGCCCCCGCCTTCCGCGCGGCCGGCGCACCGGGTTCGGGGCCGCCGTACAACATCGGCGCGGGGGACGGCGACCCGTCCGCCTTCCAGCGGGTCAACAGCGTTCAGTACCAGTCCGCCACCGTCCCCGAGCCACTGACCCAGCAGGGCTGGCAGATCGTCGACGAGTTCAACCGCGCCTTCGCCGGCGGCGCGGCCAGCGGCTACGCGGCACCGGTGCATGTCTCGACCGCCGACAACACCGACGGCGCCACCTCCTGGGACCCGACGGGCTACCGGGAGGCGTACCGGAAGGTCTGGGGCAGGTGACGGACCGTCACGGAGGAGTCCGTCGGACGGTCAGGGCAGTACCACGATCTTGCGGCCCTGACCGGCGGCGAACCGCTCCAGCGCCTGCGGGTACTCCGTGAGCGGCAGCCGGTGGCTGATGAAGACCTGGGGATCGAGGACACCGGTGGCGAAGAGTTCCGCCGCGCGTTCGTAGCTGTGGAGCACGGCCATGGAGCCGGTGATGGTGATCTCCTGGTTGTAGATGCGGTACGGGTCGATGGTCACCCGGGTCGCGTAGTCGGCGACGCCGAACTGCAGGAACGTGCCGGCCTTGGCCACCCGCTCCAGGCCGTCCTGGATCGCCGCCGCGTTGCCGGTGGCGTCGACCACCACGTCCCAGCCGCCCGGCCGGTCCAGCTCGTCGGCCGAGGGAGCCGTCTGCGAGGAGCCCAACTTCGCGGCCGTGGCGAGCCGTTCCGGGTTGATGTCGACGACGTCGACCGAGGCGGCGCCGGTGCGCTTGGCCAGCTCCAGCATCATCAGGCCCATGGTGCCGCTGCCGTAGATCAGCACGTGGGAGCCGAGCCTGCTGCTCAGCACGTCGTAGCCGCGCACGGCGCAGGACAGCGGCTCGACGAGGGCCGCGTCCTGGACGTCCACGTGGTCCGGCAGCCGTACGCAGTTGGCCACGGGGGCTGTGGCGTACTGCGCGGCGCCGCCCGCCACGGTCACCCCGATCGCCTGCCAGCGGTCGCAGAGGTTGTTGCGTCCGGCCCGGCAGTAGCGGCACTCGTTGCAGTACAGCGAGGGGTCCACGGCGACCCGGTCGCCGATCGCGAGTTCGGTGACCTCGCGGCCGCGTTCCACGACCCGCCCGGCGAACTCGTGGCCCGGCACGACCGGCAGGGTCGGGGCGAACTCGCCCTGCAGGATGTGCAGATCGGTCCCGCACAGTCCGCAGGCCGCCACCTCGACCACGACCTGGCGCGGCCCGGGGGTGGGATCGGGCACCGTGGTGACGGTGACCTTGCCGGGGGCTTCGATGACGGCGGCTCTCACTTGACTGCTCCTAGGGACAGGCCGCGGACCAGTTTGTCCTGGGCGGCGAAACCGGCGATCAGGACCGGCAGGGAAACCAGGGTGGCGGCGGCGCAGAGCCGGGCGAGGAAGAGACCCTCGCTGGTGATGAAGCCGACCAGGAAGACCGGCGCCGTCGACGCGTTGGTCGCGGTGAGGTTCACCGCGAACATGAACTCGTTCCAGCTGAAGATGAAGCAGATCAGCGAGGTGGCGGCCAGCCCCGGCGCCGCGACCGGGGCGACGATCCGCCACAGCACGGTCAGCAGGCCGGCGCCGTCGACCTCGGCGGCCTCCAGGATCTCCCTGGGTACCTCGGCGAGGAACGAGCGCATCATCCACACCGCGATCGGCAGGTTCATCGCGGTGTAGAGGACGATCAGCGTCCACACGTTGTCCAGCATCCCGGCGTCCTTGACGATCAGGTACACCGGCAACAGGGCGGCGATGGCCGGCAGGAACTTCGTGGACAGGAAGAAGAACATCACGTCGGTCCACTTCCGGACCGGCTTGATGGACAGCGCGTAGGCCGTCGGCACCGCGAGGGCCAGCACCAGCAGTGTCGAAAGGACACTGGCCATGGCCGAGTTGAGCAGGAACGGGGTGATGTCCCGGCTGAACAGCAGCCGGTACTGGTCGAAGGTGAGCGGTGCGAAGGGCGTCGGCGGGTTGGTCGCCGCGTCCGCCTCCTGGTGGAAGGAGGTGAGCACCATCCACGCCACCGGCGCGAAGAACGCCAGCGTGGCGAGCCAGGCGACGAAGGTCCACAGGGGCGACAGCTTCGGCGTACCACTGTGATCGTCGCTCCGGCGGACCAGCTTCCTCAGCCGCGCGCCGGGCGCGGCGACCGCCGTGTGTGCGGTCATCGGGACACCTCCTCGCGGAACAGCGACGCGATGGTGCGCAGCGCGAACGTGGCGATCACGATCGAGCCGAGCACGACGACCACTCCGGCGGCGGCGGCCTGGCCGTACTCGTACTTGCGGAACATGGTCAGGTAGATCTCGTAGGGCAGGTTCGTCGTCTGCGAGCCGGGGCCGCCCTGGGTGATCGTGTAGACCGCGTCGAAGGTCTGCACGACGTAGATCGTGCCGAGCAGGATGCCCAGTTCGATGTACTGGCGCAGATGCGGCAGGGTGATGTGCCGGAAGGTCGCCGCCGCCGACGCCCCGTCCACCCGGGCCGCCTCCAGCACGTCACCTGGCTGCGCCTGCAGACCGGCCAGCAGGATCAGCATCATGAACGGCGTCCACTGCCACACCAGCGAGACGACGACGGCGGGCATCGGATACGACGAGACCCAGTCGACCGTCGGGCCGTTGGCGGCGCCGAACAGCCGGTAGACGGCGTTGAGGGTGCCGTTGAGCAGGCCGTAGTCGGGGTTGTAGATGGCGTGCTTCCACAGCAGCGCCGCCGCGACCGGCATCACCAGAAACGGCGCGATCAGCATCGTCCGCGCCAGGCCCCGGCCGACGAACCTGCGGTCGAGGAGCATGGCCAGACCGAGGCCGAGGACCACACTGATCAGCACCACCGACGCGGTGAGCACGATCGTGTTGAGGACCGCGGTGCGCAGTCGCTCGTCGGTGAAGACGAACTTGAAGTTGGACAGGCCGACGAAGTGCCGTTCGCCCGGCTTGAGGATGTTCCACTGGAGCGTGGAGATCACGATGGTGGCCACGAAGGGCAACTGCGTGACGACGATGGTGAAGACGAGCGCCGGGAGCAGCGGGAGGCGGCGCTTCCACTTGCCGGAGCCCGTGGACGTGCGCGCCCGGCTGGGCGGTGGTGCTGTCTGGGGTGGAGCGGTGAGCGTGGTCATGGAGAGTTCCTCTGCCGGTGACAGCCGGGGTGGGGGAGGGGCGCCCGGCCGGCCGTCGGGGCCGGCCGGGCGGTGACGGTCACCGGTAGTTCTTGGCGACGTCCTCGGCCTGCTTCTGGCCGTCGTCGAGCGCCTTGTCCACGCTGGTCTTGCCGGCGATGGCGGCGGAGATCTCCTGGGTGACCTTGGTGCCCAGGTCCTGGAACTCGGGGATGGCCACGTACTGGACGCCCACGGTCGGCCTCGGCTGGACGCCCGGGTCGGCCGGGTCCGCCTGCTCGATGGACTTCAGGGTGATGTCACCGAACGACCCGGCGGCCTTCTGGTACGCGGGGATCGCGTAGGTGCTGGCCCGCTTGCCGGCCGGGACCCGCGACCAGCCGAGCTTCTCGCCGACCAGGTTCTCGTACTTCTTGCTGGACGCCCACAGCATGAACTTCGAGGCCGCGTCGGCGTTCTTGGTGGTCTTGGGCATCGCCCACGCCCAACTCCACAGCCAGCCACTGCTCTTGGTCTCGGCCGTCGGCGCGTAGGCGTACCCGACATGGCCGGCGATCTTGCTGGTGCTGGGGTCCTCCAGCGACCCGGCCGCGCTGGTGGCGTCGTACCACATCGCGACCTTCTTCTGGCTCATGGCGTTCAGGCACTCGGTGAAGCCGGACTGCGCGGCACCCGCCTCGCCGTGCTTCCTGACCAGGTCGACGTAGAAGTTCGTCGCCTTCTTGAAGGCCGGGCTGTTCACCTGGGCCTGCCAGTCCTTGGTGAACCAGGTGCCGCCGTAGGTGTTGACCACGGTCGTCAGGGTCGCCCCGAGCTCGCCCCAGCCGGCCAGGCCGCGCAGACAGATGCCCCGCATCCCGGGCTCCGCGTTGTCGACCTTGGCCGCGATGTCGGCGATCTGCTGCCAGGTCGGGTGTTCGGGCACCGTGACGCCCTTCGCCTTCATGACGTCCTTGTTGTACATGAGGAAGGACGACTCGCCGTAGAACGGCAGGGCGTAGAGCTTGCCGTCCGAGCCGGACAGCGAGGTGACCATCGGCTTGAGCAGGTCGGCCGTGTCGAAGGCGGTGTCCTTGTCGGCGTAGGAGCCGAGCTCGTGCAGCCAGCCGTTCTTCTGCCAGATCGGTACCTCGTAGGCGCCGATGGTGGCGACGTCGTACTGGCCGGCCTGGGTGGCGATGTCCTGGGTGACCTTGTCGCGCAGCTCGTTCTCGGGAAGGATCGTGAAGTTGACCTTGATGCCCGTGTCCTTGGTGAACGTGCTCTTGGTCAGCTTGGCGATGTCCTCCATCTGCGGGTTGCCGACCATCAGCACGTTGATGCTCTTGCCGCCGCCCCCGGAGGCGGAGGTGCCGCCCGCTCCGCTGCAGGCGACCAGCAGCGAGCCCGCGGCCGTGGCCGTGAGCAGGACATGGACCATTCTTCGTGTGCGCATGACTGACTCCAACGAGAGTGTTCGAGGGCGTGCGGAACCAGGGCCCCGGCCTTGCGGGGCGGAAGGGGGAGGGGAACGGCGGCTCAGGCCTGGATGACCTGGGGACCCAGCAGGGCGTAGCGGCGGGCCTCGGAGGAATGCAGCCCGGTGTCGGTGACGATGACCTCGAAGTCCGTGACGTTCGCGAACCGGCAGAAGCTCACGGACCCGAACTTGGTGTGGACGCCGGAGAACACCCGGCGTTTGGCGATCCGCATGACCTCGGCCTTCACCTCGCCGACCCCGGGGTCGGGGGTGGTGAGCCCCCACTGGCGGGAGATGCCGTTGGCGCCGACGTACGCCAGGTCGATGACGAAGTCGGACAGCATGCGCCGCGCCCAGTGGTCGACCGTGGCCAGCGTCCCGCCCCGCACCCGGCCGCCGAGCAGCAGCACGGTGATGTTCTCGGCCGAGGCCAGGTCACCCGCCGTGGCCAGCGAGGAGGTGACCACGGTCAGCGGCCGGTCGCGGGGGAGGGCGGCGGCGATGAGCTGCGGGGTGTAGCCCTCGTCGATGTAGACGGTCTCGGCGTCCCCGACCAGCGCGGCCGCGGCGGTCGCGATCCGGGACTTCTCGGGGATGTGCTCGGTGGTGCGGAAGGCGAGCGTGGTCTCGAAGCCCGCGCTCTCGACCGGGTGGGCACCGCCGTGGGTGCGGCGGACCAGCCCATGGTTCTCCAGGAGGTTCAGATCGCGCCGTACGGTCTCCTTCGAGACCCCGAGATCGGCGGCGAGCTTCCCGACGTCGACGGAACCCGAACGGCGCGCCGTCGCCAGGATCCCGCGTCTTCGTTCCTCGGCGTCCACGTCGACACCTCCGTTCCCCGGCTCCGCGCAGGATGCCCGCGCCGGCTCAGCACCCGGAGTCCGGCCCGCCCGGGCTCCGGTGGCCAAATTTGTACAAGGCGAGCGCGGGCGTTGACCAGGTGCGCCGTAGGCCGGTTGATGACCGAATGTGCCCGCTTTACGAAGCACGGAGGCGCTGCGTGCCGGGGTACAGGGCCCCGCGACTCGGGGGTCGGATGCCCGCTCCGCCGCGGACGGGTGCCCGTTCGTCGCCCGCATGTCCCGGCGGGACCGGCGGGACCGGCGGATGCGGCGGATCCGGCGGATCCGGTCGGGACATGCGGGCGGTGGGGCGCGGGCCGGGCAGGAGTCGGCCCCAGAGGCGAAAGAGTTTCTGGCCGCCTTCTCGATCGTCCGCCACACCAACCGCTGGTCCCGCCTCAGCTTCCGTCTCTACCTCCTGGGCCTGGCGATCCCGCTCCAGGCGGTGATCATTCCGGTCTACCTGCTGATCATCCGGATGCACCTGTACGACAGCCTGCTCGCGATCGTGCTGCCCTCGGCGGCGTTCGCGCTGCCGGTCACCGTGATGATCCTGGTCAGCTTCCTGCGGGACGTGCCGCGTTCGCTGTTCGAGGCGATGGTCGTGGACGGCGCCGACGACCGGCGGATGCTGTTCTCGCTCGCCGCGCCGATGGCCAGGCCCGCGCTGGTGACGGTCGCTCGAATTCCCGCCGCAAGCCAACGGCACCGGGCGCCGGCAGACAAGACCGCGGCGCCCGGTGCTGTGCGACTATGCCCTGCTCCAGACCTGGTTCGTGTTGCCCAGGCCGGTCCACGGCTCGACCTTCGAGCCGTTCGCGGTGCCCGCGTTCGTGACGTCGAGCACGAGACCGTCGGAACGGTTCACCACGGTCCCGTCGACCCGGAACGCCCACTGCTGGCTGGTCTTGCCGTTGCAGGCCCACAGGATGACCTGGGTCCCGGCCGTGGTGCCGTCGCCGTTCGCGGCCAGGCACTTGCCGGAGACCCGCAGCTCGCCCGCGGTGGTCCGGGTGATCGTCTGGTTGGCGTTCCCGGAGCAGGTGTAGATCTGCACCTGGACGCCCGTCGCGCCGTTCGGCACGTCCAGGCACTTGCCGGAGCCGCTGCCCTTCAGCGTGAACGTGGCGTCGGTCGGCAGCGGGTCCTGGACGAGCTGCCACTCCTGGGAACCGTCGCTGGTGGCCGCCTTGTCGGTGCCGCCGTCGTCGACCCACTGGGCCGGCTGCTGCCCGGCCGTGGCCGTGCCGGTCCAGATGCCGGCCGCGCGCCCGCCGGTCTTGTTCAGCAGCGTGACGTTGCTGCCCTTGGCGGTGACGTGCCAGCGCTGGGAGGCGTCCGTGGAGCTCACGGCGCTGGTCACGATGTCGGCGACGTTGCCCGTGAGGTTCGCGTCCTGCGTCTTGCCGCTACCGGGGCTCAGCGCCTGCCCGGTCAGCCGGTTGACGAGGCTGCAGTAGGCGCCGTCGGACTGCCCGAGGTCGACCTCGGCGTACTTCACCGGAGCGACGCTCGTCCCGCTCCAGGACGCCTGGAGGATCAGGACGCGTCCGGTGCCGTCGACGTACTGGAGGCCGCGGCTGTACCCGGAGGCGATCGACGTCTGGTACTGCTTCCAGGTGCCGGTGCTCCTGCCGGACTCGTTCACCCAGACGCTGCCGCTGCCGGCCGCGTTGTAGACGATCCGCCCGTCGGGCAGCGAGGTCAGCACCGGGCTGCCGCCGGTCGCGAGCGTGGCCCCGCCGGACGGCACGGGCAGTGCGGTGACCGCCCCGTCGGTGCCCGCGTAGAACTTCGTCGGGTCGTCGGCGATCCGGTACCGGGTGTTGGTGCCACCGCCCCGGTACTCGTACGTCATCAGCCACTTGCCGTCGGTGGTCGGGACGACGGTCGTCATGCCCGGCCGGCCGCCGCCGATCTCCGTCTTCCCGCTGCCCATGCTCACGGCGGAGCCGGGGACGTCGACGACCGGGCTGCTCCAGGACGTGCTGGTGCCGACCCAGGTTTGGTGCATCAGGACCTGGCCGCCGGAGTCCGTCGCCGTGGCGTTGTCCGGGTCGAGGGCCGGGGCACCGGTGGCGGTGTCGTAGCCGGTGTAGTCGTTCTCGTCGGAGTAGTAGGCGATCAACTGCCCGTTGTGGGCGAGCAGATGGGGTTCCCGGACCGGGTCGACCTGCTTGTTCGTGTTGGCGGTCGAAGTGCGGCCGATGCTGCCCGCGCTGCCGCCCTGCCAGCTGCCGGCGGCGATGATGTTCTTGAAGCTCCAGCTCGCGCCGTCATCGGTGCTCGCACACAGGGCCAGCGCCACGTCCTTGCGGTCGCCGTCGCTGGTCGGCGTCCAGCCGGAGTTCGCCGCCCGAGACGATGCTCGCGAGCAGCAGCGTGCCGGCGCTGAGTCCGCCGACGGCCTGCGGGAGCACATAGAGTTACGGGTTCGTCCAGTTGCTCGTGTACTTCGCGTACTGGGAGTCGCTCGACAGATAGGCCGGTGCCTTCACGTCGGCGAGTTTCGCCCAGGTCGTGCCGTCGTCGTCGCTCTTGTACACGGGCATCGTCTGCCCCACCCGAGCGGACTCGCTGTCCTCGAAGGTGGCCACGATGCGCCCGCTCGGCAGCTGTGCCGACTTCGGGTAGAGCACGCACGGGCTCTTGTTGCAGGCGGCGGTGTTGGCCGCCGTGGGCGATGGCCAACGCCACGCCCATGGCTGTGGCGGTCGCCGCAGCGAGAGCCTTTCTCGCCCATGTCTTCATGAATACCGAAACTCTTTCGCATTCGGCCGTCACCGGGTGTTGACGCCGGGGGGCGGTGGTGCGGCGGCGGCCCTGCCGCCGTCGGGGCGCCTGAGCCCCCACTCTAACCGGCAAAGTTGGATTGACAGGTTAGTTGCGGTGTGCTCGACTGGATGGGTAACCAGTGAAGCGCGACAGAAGGGTTAGGGGTATGACTCCCGTAGTCCACCACCGCACTGCCACCGTCGACGGCCTGGACGTCTTCTACCGGGAGGCCGGCGACCCGGAGGCGCCCGTCGTGGTACTCCTGCACGGTTTCCCGACCAGTTCGCACATGTTCCGCAACCTGATCCCGGCGCTCGCCGACCGGTACCACGTGATCGCCCCCGACCACATCGGGTTCGGTCAGTCCGCGATGCCGAGCCCCGAGGACTTCCCGTACACCTTCGACGCCCTCACCGACGTCACCGCAGGCCTGCTCGACCGGCTGGGCGTCGACCGGTTCGCGATGTACGTGCAGGACTACGGCGCCCCCATCGGCTGGCGCCTCGCGCTGCGCACCCCGGACCGCGTCAGGGCGATCATCACCCAGAACGGCAACGCCTACGAGGAGGGCTTCGCCAAGCCCTTCTGGGACGGCGTCTTCGCCTACACCGACAACCCCGGGCCGGACACCGAGGCGGCCATGCGCGAGGGCCTCACCCTGGAGGCGACCCGCTGGCAGTACGTGAACGGCGTCGCCGACCCCAGTCTGGTCAGCCCGGACAACTGGGTGCACGACCAGGCGCTGCTGGACCGCCCCGGCAACGCCGAGATCCAGCTCAGGCTCTTCCGCGACTACCCGACCAACGTCGAGCTCTATCCGCGGGTCCACCAGTACTTCAAGGACTCCCAGGTGCCGCTGCTGGCGGTCTGGGGCGCGAACGACGAGATCTTCGGCCCCGACGGCGCCCGGGCGTTCGCGCAGGACCTGCCCGACGCCGAGATCCACCTCGTCGACTCGGGGCACTTCGCCCTGGAGAGCCACCTGGAGGTCATCGCCGCGCACATCCGCGGCTTCCTCGCCGAAACTGAAATTCTTTGACGTCCGCCACAGCAAACCATAGGTGAGTCCGAGTACCGCTCGATGGCATCCATAGCGGCGGCTGGTGGGATTTATCTCGTCCACACAACGGGCGGGACAACCCGGGAACAGAGTCGTTCCCGGAATTCCCGCAATTCTCTCTCGGAGGGACCGTCAAGGTGCCTGAGAACAACACTCACCGCAGGTTAAAGAGCAAGTGGAGGCGCGCCGGCGTGGCCTTTGCCGCGGGCACGGCCCTGCTGTTCGGGGCGGTGTACGTCAACGCGAACGCCGCGACCGTCCCGGGCGACGCCGCGACCGGCGATGCGACGGCGACGGTGACGGCCACGACCGCGGCCTCGTCCGGTGTCTCGGACGTGGTCGACGCGGCCGACGCCTTCCTGGACACCCTCGACAGCGACCAGCAGGCGGACGCGCTCCTCGACTTCACGGAGGCGAACGCCACCGCCTGGTCGAACCTCCCGTGCGGTGCGACCTGCCGGGTCGGTATCGAGTTCAGCTCTCTCAGCGACACCCAGCTGACCGCGGCCAAGGCGGTGATCGAGGCCGCGACCGGCACCGGCAGCGACACCGGGTACGACCAGATCTCCCAGATCCTCAAGGCCGACGACTACCTCGGTGAGACCGCCAGCGGCTACGGCAGCGGCAACTACTACCTGGCCTTCCTCGGCACCCCGAGCACCAGCGGCACCTGGCAGCTGCACTTCGGCGGCCACCACCTCGCGCTCAACCTGACCTACAAGGACGGCGCGGTCGAGGGCACCACCCCGTACTTCGTCGGAGTGGAGCCGACCACCTGGACCGACGACGACGGCACCTCGTACGCACCGCTGTCCGGGATGTACGACGGGATGAAGGCCATGGTCGACAGCCTGACCACCGACGAGCTGACGGAGGCGAAGCTCTCCGAGTCCTTCAGCGACGTGCTGCTCGGCCCGGACGACGACGGCGGCTTCCCGTCGACCAAGGAAGGGATCTCGGTCGGCGAACTCACCGACGACCAGCAGGAACTGGTCCTCGCCGCGATGAAGCCCTGGGTCGACGTGGCGGACGACGACACCGCCGCGTCCGTGCTGAGCACCTACGAGTCGGAGCTCGACGACACCTACATCGCGTACTCCGGCAGCACCGACCTGAGCGCCCAGGGCGACTACGTGCGCATCGACGGGCCGGGCGTGTGGATCGAGTTCGTCTGCCAGGACGGCGTGGTCTATTCGAGCCAGATCCACTACCACACCGTCTACCGCGACCACAGCACCGACTACGGGGGAGAGTTCTCGTTCTGATGAACCGCCTGCCGATCTCACTGTCACATGCGCTGCGCATGCTGGCCGCGATCGCGACGGCGGTGACGGCGGCGCTGCTCCTGGCAGCGCCGCCCGCGGTCGCGCATCCCATGCCGCACTCCGTGCTCCTGCTCGATGTGCACGAGACGTCGGTCACCGCCGAACTGGAGCTGCCGCTCAGCGACTTCTCCCGGGCGAGCGGTATCGACCTGGACGACGACACCACGGCCCGGCAGCTGTCGGCGCGCAAGGCCGAGGTCCGCCGCTACCTGGCCGCCCATGTGCACCCCACCACCCGCGGGGGCAGGGCCTGGACCGTCACGTTCGGCGCCATGGCGCTGGGCCGGACCGAGCAGACCTCCACCGGTCGCTACCGCGAACTGACCGTGCGGGCCACCCTCACCCCGCCCGCCGGCGGGGATCCGCGCCGGTTCGTCCTCGACTACGACGCCATCGTCCACCAGGTCGTCACCCACACCGTCCTGGTCTCCGTCCGCCAGGACTGGGCCACCGGAAAGGTGGCGAGCTCGGACGACGCGACCCAGGTCGGCGTCATCCGCACCGACACCCGGACCATGACCGTCGCCCCGCTCGACGTCGACCTGGAGAGCGGAAGCATCTGGAGCGGGACCTACGCCATGTTCCGGCTCGGCGCCCACCACATCCTCGAGGGCACCGACCATCTGCTGTTCCTGCTCGTCCTGCTGCTGCCCGCGCCCCTGCGGGCGGCCGGAAAACGCTGGAGCGGGCTGACGGACACCCGGACCGCCGTCGGGCGGATCGGCCGTACCACGCTCGCTTTCACCGTCGGGCATTCCGTCGCCCTCGCCGTGAGCGCCTTCGGCCGTCTGGACATTCCGGCGCAACCGGTCGAGGTTTTCATCGCCTTCAGTATTCTCGTCGGAGCCGTCCACGCGATACGTCCGCTCTTTCCCGGGCGGGAGGCCGTGGTCGCCGGTGTGTTCGGTCTCGGACACGGGCTCGCCTTTTCCCTCACGCTCGCCGAGATGCACCTTTCCACCGGTCAATTGGCCCTCAGCCTCGCGGGATTCAATCTCGGCATCGAATGTGTGCAACTGCTGCTGGTGCTGCTCGCCCTGCCGGGCCTGATCTGCCTCACCCGGCTGCCCGGGCACTCCGCCCTGCGCACGGCCTGCGCGGCGCTGACCGCCGTCGCCGCCCTCGGCTGGCTGCTGGACCGTGTCGGCCTGCCCAACCCCGTGGCCCGCGCGGCGGACAGCGCGGGGAGCCACACGTCGGGGCTCCTCCTGGTGCTCGTCACCACCGCCCTCCTTGCCGGCGCCAGGCCGGCCACCACCGGCCGGCCGCGGCGATCTTGGCGGTTCGCCCACCGTTCATAACCCCCTCACCTGGGCGAAGGCGGGAGTTCGGGGCGCGCCGGAAAGGTCCTCGCGGCCTGTCAGAACGCATCCCCAGGGACGGATTTCGTGACCGATTCACGCGCTCGCCGGTGGCGCCGCAGCCTCCGTCTGTTCCTTGTCGCCGTCGCCGGACCGACGCTCGCCGTCGGTGCCCTGACGGCGTCCCCCGCCCACGCGGCGGCGGCCGACGACATCCGGATCAACGAGGTGGTGACCACCGGCAGCGTCAACGACTCGGTGGAGCTCTACAACAAGGGCACCGCCACGGTGGACCTCTCCGGCTGGATCCTCAAGGACGACAACAACAGCTCGAAGTACGCGATAGCCTCCGGGACCACGCTCGCCCCCGGCGGCTTCGTGGCCTTCGACGTGCACAACGCCTTCGGTCTGGGCTCCTCCGACGAGGCGCGTCTCTACCTCGCGGACGGCACCACCCTGGTCGACAGCTTCAGCTGGACCCAGCACTCCGACCCCTCCTGGTCGCGCTGCCCCGACGGCACCGGCTCCTTCGGCTCGGCCGCCCTGACCCTCGGCGCCGCCAACGACTGCGGCAGCGGCGGCATCTCGGCGACGGCGTGGCCCGGCAGCAGCTCGATCACCACCGCCGACACCAAGAACGCCTTCGGCTCCGACATGAGCGGCCTCTACCAGGAGGGGAGCGTGCTGTGGGCGGCACAGAACAGCGGCAAGCTGTGGCGGCTGGTCCCCAACGGCACCACCGCCTGGAAGGCCGACACCGCCAACGGCTGGACCTCCGGCAAGTCCCTGAAGTTCCCCAGCGGTTCGGGTACACCGGACGACGAGGGCGTCACGCTGACCGGCTCCGGCTCCGCCGGGGGCGTGTACGTGGCGAGTGAGCGCAACGCGGACTCCTCCGGCACCAGCCGCCTGTCCGTCCTCAAGTACGACGTGAGCGGCACCGGCACCACGATCAACGCCACCACCGAGTGGAACCTGACTTCCGACCTGCCGTCCGTGGGCTCCAACCTCGGCCTGGAGGGCATCACCTGGGTACCGGACGCCACCCTGACCGCCGCCGGCTTCCAGGACGCCTCCACCGGCGCGGCCTACGCACCGGGCACCTACGGCTCCCACACCGGCGGGGTGTTCTTCGTCGGCGTCGAGGGCACCGGCATGATCCACGGCTACGTCCTCAAGGACGACGGCACGTACACCCGCGTCGCCTCCGTCAGCAGCGGCATGGCCGGTGTCATGGAACTCCAGTGGGACCCGCAGGCCGGCCGTCTCTGGGCGGTCTGCGACGACACCTGCTCCGGCCAGCACCGCACCCTGCAGATCAACGCGTCCGGTGTCTTCGCCACCACGGCGATCTACAACCGCCCCACCGGCATGGACAACTTCAACAACGAGGGCTTCGCCGTCTCCGGCTCCGACGCCTGCAGCGGCGGCAGCAAGCCCGTGTGGTGGTCCGACGACAGCAACGACAACGGACACGCGCTGCGCCGGGGCACGATCACCTGCTGACCCCCTGCCCGCGCGCCGACAGCGCGCTGTATCGTACGCGCGGCATCACCCGCACCATCGGCACATAGCGTCAACTCCCGTACCGGCACGTCGAGTTCACCGACGTGCCGGTTCCTTTCGCCGCTCCCGGAGGAACCGTGGCAACCAGCCGCCCCCACCGTTCTCGTGTGCCTCTGACCCGACGCAGATCCCTCGCCCTGACGGCCGCCCTCGCCGCCGTCTGCGGTGTCGCCCTCACCCAGCCCACCCCGGCCCGCGCGGACGCCGCCGACCGCGCCGCCCTCGCCCAGTGGTGGGCCCCCGTGAACTTCCAGGACGTCGACTCCACCGGCGAGACCGCGCTCGGCGGCAAGTCCGACTACCTCACCTCGTACGACTACGACGGTGACCTCAACGGCCGGAACAACTGGGAGAACACCAGCCAGTTCCCGCTCGCCGCCCACGTCTACTACTCGGTCGTGCAGACCCCGTCCTTCTCCTACCTGCTGTACACCTACTTCCACCCCCGTGACTGGTCGGACGGCGTCCTCGACAACTACCAGGAGGACCTGACCGAACACGAGAACGACGCCGAGGGCGTCCTCGTGGTCGTGGCGAACGACGGGTCGGCGCACGGCCGGTTGAAGGCCGCCGTCACCGTCGCGCACAGCAACTTCTACTCCTGGGTGCCCTCCGGCAGCGACTTCACCAGCGGTCAGGAGAGCGTCGACGGCACCCTCAAGCTCCAGGGCGACCCGCACGACGACGGCCACGGCCGCCCGTTCACCACCCAGCAGCCCAACACCCATGCCGCGTGGGCCGAGGGGTACCTCTCCAAGGAACGCGACCAGTACGCGAACGGCGACGGGGTCGTCTACTACCCCGGCGCCACCGCCGAGGTGCCCTCCGGCTCCGACGACCGGGACGTGCAGTACACGCTGACCGACGTCTTCGCCTCCGGCGGCATGTGGGACAGGCGCACGCTGACAACGTTGTTCGCGACCACCACCAACTTCGCCGGGGACGACAGCTCCAACCCCTACGGCGCCGAGTGCGGCGAGGGCGGTGTCCTCGGCCCCGCCAACGGCGCCTGCGACACCGACGCGGCCAACCCGCCCTGGGCCTGGGACGACGCCGACGACCTCCCCGGCCGGGGCTACCTCGCCACCAACCCCGCCGAACTCGTCTGGGACTACTTCGACTGGCCCGGCAAGCCCTCCGCGCCCGACCTCGCCTACACCTGGGACCAGTACAACGGCATCACCTCCTGATCGGGAGGCCCTGCGCTACCGCGCCCCGGCCAGGTTCGTCATCACCTGGTTCAGCTGCTCCTCGGACAGCGGGGGTGCGGGTGGCGGGTGGGCCGCCTCGGTACGCAGGCCGTCGAGCACGAAGGCGACCCCCCCGGCGCCAGGCGTCGGGGGCGCTGTCCTTGGCGGCCCGGGACAGCAGGGCGTTGGTGCCGAAGACGAACAGCAGGTCCGCGTGGGTGAAGTCGGGCCGCAGGGCGCCGGCCGCTGCGCACGCTCGATGACGCGCGACGCGGCGGTGTGCGAGCGCTCGCAGACGACATCAGGCGGGTGGCGTCCGGATAGCGGCCGGTGACCACGTCGCTGATCGCGGGGTCGGTGACCTGGAGTTCGCAGATCGTCTCCATGTAGAAGGCGAAGCCTTCCCAGGCGTCCTCGTGGTCCAGGGCCTGCCGGCCCGCCCGGTCGAACTGTTCCGCGCGGTGCTCCCCGAGCTCACCGAACGCGGAGCCGGCGCCCTCCTGATGACCACCGGCTTCACGGCCGCACAGCCGATGCCGCAGCTCAGCGGCCCGGGCCCGGTGATGGCCGCCGCCCGCAACTACGTGTACTCGCTCAACGCCGAACTCGCCGGTACCGGCGTCTACGCCGGCACCCTCTCCATCGCCGCCCTGATCATCGGCAGCGAGCAGGCCGAGGCGGCCGACAAGGCCCAGGAGGACGTCCGGGCCGCCGGCATGGAGGTACCCGTCGTCCACCCCGACGAACTCGCCGAGCACTACTGGGACATGTACACCCGCCGCGACCGCGTCGAGCAGGTCCACCCCGCGGCGGCCGCCGTATGAGCGCCGCCCCTGTGACGAAGAAGGGACACCCGGGGCCGACGCCCCGCAGCACGCCGCGACCGCCCCCGTCCTCACGGTTCTCGGCTCCGACGCCGCCGCCGTCTGCGCGGACGGGGTGTGCACGCTGTGAGGACGCTCCGCATCGACGTGTGGTCCGACGTCGTCTGCCCCTGGTGCCACATCGGCAAGCGGCGCCTGGAGACCGCCCTCGGCCGGTTCGAGCACGCCGACGAGGTCGAGGTGCACTGGCACAGCTTCCAGCTCGAACCCCGCCCACCCCCCGGGGCGACCGGCGGCCCGTCCTGGACACGCTCGCCCACAAGACCGGGGCGTCGCCCGCCCAGCTGCGGGCCATGATCCGCCAGGTCACCGAGCTCGCCGCCGCCGAAGGGCTGCGCTACGACCTCGAACGCGCCGTCGCCGTCAACACGATCGACGCCCACCGGCTGAGCCACCTCGCCGAGGCGCACGGGCTGGGGGCCGAGATGCACGAGCGGCTGCTCCGCGCCCACCTGGGCGAGGGCGAGGCGGTCGACGACCCCGACACCCTTCGTGCGGCTCGGCGGCGAGGCCGGCGTCCCCGAGGACGAGATCCGGCGGATGCTCGCAGGGGACGCCTATGAGGCGGCGGTCGCGGCCGACGTCCGCGAGGCCCGCCGGTACGGCGCCACGGGGGTGCCGTTCTTCGCTCTCGACCGCACCTACGGCCTCTCCGGCGCCCAGCCGGCCGACACGTTTCTCTCCGCCCTGCGCACCGCCCGCGCGGGTGCCGCCGGGGCGGCGCGGCACTGACCGGGGCTCGACGCGCGCGAACGGTCCGGAGCTGGTGTGCTGGGTGAGGGGGTTTTCGGACCGTTCCCGTCGACCCGTTCCGGGAGAGACGTATGAGTACCTACCGAGTCGCGCAGGTGGCCGCCGAGAGCGGGCCGTTCGAGATCGTCGAGCGGGAGGTGCCGAGACCGGGTCCCGGGCACGTGCGGATCGCCGTGGAGGCCTGCGGGATCTGCCACAGCGACGCCTTCTTCGTCAGCGCCGCGCTGCCGGGCATCACGTTCCCGGTGGTCCCGGGGCACGAGATCGCCGGCCGGATCGAGGAGCTCGGCGAGGGCATCGAGCACTGGGGCTGGCAGGTCGGCGACCGGGTGGGCGTCGGCTGGTTCGGCGGCAGCTGCGGCCACTGCAAGCCCTGCCGCCAGGGCGACTTCATCGTCTGCGTGAACATGAAGACGCCGGGCTGGACCTACGACGGCGGCTTCGGCGAGCAGGTGATCGCACCGGTCGACGCCCTGGCCCGCATCCCCGAAGGGCTGACCTCGGCCGACGCCGCACCCCTGGGCTGCGCGGGCGTGACCACCTTCAACGGGCTGCGGCGCAGCCCCGCCGAACCCGGTGACCTGGTCGCCGTCGTGGGCCTCGGCGGGCTCGGCCACCTCGGTGTGAAGTACGCGGTGGCGATGGGCTTCGAGACGGTGGCCGTCGCCCGCGGCGCCGAGAAGGCCGACTTCGCCAAGCAGCTCGGCGCCCACCACTACGTCGACTCCACGGCCCCGACCCCCGTCGCGGAGGCCCTCCAGTCGCTCGGCGGCGCCAAGGCCGTGCTCGCCACCGCGGGCAACTCCCAGGCGATCACGGCGGCCGTGGACGGACTGGCCCCCCGGGGCGAGCTGGTGGTGATCGGCGCCGACCCCGAACCCCTCGGGATCAGCCCGCTCCAGCTGCTCATGACGGGCCGGGTGGTCCGCGGTCATCCGTCCGGCACCGCGCAGGACGTGCAGGACACCATGGAGTTCAGCGCCCTGCACGGGATCCGCCCGACGATCGAGACCGTACCGCTGGAACAGGCCGGCGAGGCCTTCCAGAAGATGATGACCGGGGGTGCGCGATTCCGGATGGTGATCAGCTACGAGTGATCACACCCGGACCGCCCGGGCCGCCAGCAGCGCGATGTCGTCCTCGGAGCCGGCGGCCAGATGGGCGAGGACCGTGTCGAGGATCGTGTCCAGCGGGTCGGTGGGGCTCAGGGACAGCCCCGTCAGCCGCTCCAGACCGCGGTCGATGTCCTCGCCGCGCCGCTCCACCAGCCCGTCGGTATACAGGAGAAGCACACCGCCGCGTTCCGGGGTGACCCGCTGCTCGTACCGGCCGAGCCCGCTGCCCAGCGGCGGGCCGACCGGCACCGGGACCAGCTCCATCTCGCCCTGCGGGGTGAGCCAGACCGGCGGCAGATGACCGGCGCTGGCATAGGTGAGGGTGGCGACGTCCGAGTCGCCGAGGGCCAGGAAGCAGGTGGCCACCCGTTCGAAGCCGGAGTCGGCGACCATGCGGTCGGCATGCTGCAGGATCTGGCGCGGCGAGAGCCCGGCGAGGGCCAGCGCGCGCAGCGTCGCACGGTAGTGGCTCATGGCCACCGCCGCGTCCACACCATGGCCCATCACATCGCCGATGACCAGCATCGTGCGGCCGTCGGGCAGGGCCAGGACGTCGTACCAGTCACCGCCGATCAGCGAGCCGTCGTCGGCGGGCCGGTAGCGGGCGGTGGTCTCGACACCGGCGTGCCGCTGCAGCTGGCCCGGCTCGGTCAGCAGGGCCCGCTGCAGCTCCAGGGCCATGGTGTGCTCGCGCTCGAAGCGGACCGCGCGGTCCAGGGCGCGCGCGGCGCGGGCGGCGAGTTCCCGGGCCACGGTGGCGTCCTCGTTCGAGAACGGCGCCGAGTCCCCGGCCCGGGCCAGCATCAGGATGCCGAGCACCCGGCCGTCCGAGACCAGCGGCGCGAGGAGCACCGCGTGGACACCGGCGGTGATGCACGCGCGGGCCGGCGGCCAGCGCGGGATCAGCGCCCGCCACTGCGCCTCGGTGATCGCGTTGCGCCGCCAGATCCGGCCCGCCGCCAGGTTCCGCCGGGTCCCGGTGCCGCGCGGCCAGCCGACCAGCTCACCGCGCGCGTCCAGCGTCGCGAGCCCGGTGACCAGGCCGGGACGCGTGGCGTACGCCACCAGCTGGGTCGGCGCCCGGCGCGCCGACGGCGTGTCGGAAGGACCGAGTTCCACCCCGGCCGCGTCCGCCAGCTCCGGTACGACGAACTCCGCGAGCTCCCGGCAGGTCCCGGCGACATCGGTGCCGGTGCCGATCCGGGACGCGGCCTTGTCCAGCAGTGCCAGCCGCCGGTGGGCGCGCTCCAGCTCATACACGTACTGCTGCGGCTCGCTGATCTCCAGGCCCACCCCGGCGACGCCCACGACCTTGCCGCTGCTGTCGACCATCCGGTGGTACACACACCGCCACTCGCGCACCTGGTACGGCGAGTCCACCCAGGTCCGCCCGGTCACGATGATCTCGCGCGGCCGTCCGTCGCGCAGGATGTCCCGCAGCACCTGCTCGGGCCGCTGGATGTGCGGCAGCACCTCGTGCAGCTTGTGCCCGATGCAGGCGGCGGCGGGCAGGCCCGTCATCCGGGCCATGTGCGGGTTGACGTACAGATAGCGGAGGTCGGTGTCCAGGACCGCGAAGCCCACGGCCGAGTCCTCGACGATGCCGCGCAGCAGATCGATGTAGCCGATGCCGGCGGGTGGCGCGCCCGGGGTGACGACCGGCCGTGGTGAGGAGGTGTCCCTGTCCACCCGGTCCTCCTCGCCTGCCCCCGCCCTCGGCCGCCCTCATCGTGCACCAGGTCCCTTCGCGGCGCATCTCGGACGGTCCCGCTCACACCGCCCGGGGCGGGTCTGTGCGGCGGCCTTAACCCCCGTTGATCAGGAGCGGTGACGCCGGCGTAATCACCTGTACATACGGTCGAGGTCGAAGGGAAGAGGCTGACCAGCAAGAACAGGGGGCGCCCGTGGCCGCGTCGGACTCGCGCAGCACCGACACCGGCAAGGTGCGGACGGTCTGCTCGTACTGCGGGGTCGGCTGCGGCATGGTCCTGGACATCGGCAGCGGCCCCGACGGCCGCCGTACCGTCCTCAAGGCCTCCGGCGACAAGGAGCACCCCGCGAACTTCGGGCGGCTGTGCACCAAGGGCGCCACCACCGCCGACATGCTCGCCGCACCCGGCCGGCTGACCACCGCGCTGCTGCGGCCCGAGCGGGGCGAGGAGGCCGTCCCCACCGGCGTGGACACGGCGGTGGCCGAGACCGCGCGGCGGCTGCGCGCGATCGTCGACGAACACGGCCCGGACGCGGTCGCCCTCTACGTCTCCGGGCAGATGAGCCTGGAGGCCCAGTACCTCGCCAACAAGCTCACCAAGGGTTATCTGCGCACCAACAACATCGAGTCGAACTCCCGGCTGTGCATGGCCGGCGCCGGCACCGGCTACAAGCTCTCCCTCGGCGCCGACGGCCCGCCCGGCTCCTACGAGGACCTCGACAAGGCCGATGTCTTCCTGGTCATCGGCGCCAACATGGCCGACTGCCACCCCATCCTCTTCCTGCGCCTGATGGACCGGGTGAAGGCGGGCGCCAAGCTGATCGTCGTCGACCCGCGCCGCACCGCCACCGCCGCCAAGGCCGACCTCTTCCTCCAGGTCAAGCCGGGGACCGACCTCGCCCTGCTCAACGGACTGCTGCACCTCCTGTACGAGAACGGGCACACCGATCCCGCGTTCGTCGCGGCGTACACCGAGGGCTGGGAGGCGATGCCGGAGTTCCTCGCCGACTACCCGCCGGACGCCGTCGCCGCGATCACCGGCATCCCGGAGGGCGACCTGCGCGCGGCGGCCCGGCTGATCGGCGAGGCGGGGGAGTGGACCAGCTGCTGGACCATGGGCCTCAACCAGTCCACGCACGGCACCTGGAACACCAACGCCCTGGTCAACCTGCATCTCGCGACGGGAAAGATCTGCCGCCCGGGCAGCGGCCCGTTCTCCCTCACCGGCCAGCCCAACGCCATGGGCGGCCGCGAGATGGGCTACATGGGGCCGGGTCTGCCCGGCCAGCGGTCGGTCCTCGTCGACGCCGACCGGGCCTTCGTCGAGGACGTGTGGGGGTTGGCACCCGGCACGATCCGCGCCGACGGCGTCGGCAAGGGCACCGTCGAGATGTACCGGAAGATGGCCGACGGCGAGATCAAGGCCTGCTGGATCATCTGCACCAACCCGGTCGCCTCCGTCGGCAACCGCAGGACCGTCATCGAGGGCCTGGAGGCCGCCGAGTTCGTCGTCACCCAGGACGTCTTCGCCGACACCGAGACCAACGCCTACGCCGATGTCGTCCTGCCCGCCGCCCTGTGGACCGAGTCCGAGGGCGTCCTCATCAACAGCGAACGCAACCTCACCCTCGCCCGCCCCGCCGCCGACCCGCCCGGCGAGGCCACCGCCGACTGGCGCCTGATCGCCGCCGTCGCCCGCGCCATGGGCTTCGAGGAGGGCTTCTCCTACGACAGCGCGGAGCAGATCTTCGAGGAGATCAAGGGCTTCCACAACCCGCAGACCGGCTACGACCTGCGCGGGGTGAGCTACGACCGGCTGCGCGCGACTCCGGTGCAGTGGCCCGCCGCCTCCGCCGAAGGACCCGACCGCAACCCCCTGCGGTACGTCAACCCCGACGGCACCCTCACCTTCGCCACCGCCTCCGGCCGCGCCGTCTTCCACGCCCGGCCGCATCTGGACCCCGCCGAGATGCCGGACGACGACTACCCGTTCGTCCTCAACACCGGCCGCCTCCAGCACCAGTGGCACACCCTGACGAAGACCGCCAAGGTCGCCAAGCTCAACAGGCTCAACCCGGGCCCGTTCGTCGAGGTCCACCCCGAGGACGCGGCGGCCCTCGGTGTCACCGACGGCGACTCCGTCGAGGTGGCCTCGCGGCGCGGCCGGGCCGTCCTGCCGGCGGTCGTCACGGACCGGGTGCTGCCCGGGGCCTGCTTCGCGCCCTTCCACTGGAACGACCTCTTCGGCGAGTACCTCAGCGTCAACGCGGTGACCAGCGACGCGGTCGACCCGCTCTCCTTCCAGCCCGAGCTGAAAGTGTGCGCGGTGTCGCTGACCAAGGTGTCCACACCGGTGACCGTGCAGGCGCCGGGGACCGAGGAGACTCCGGCCGCCACCGTCGTCGTACCCTCCGCGGCCGTCGTCGCCCCCACGGCCGTGCTGCCCTCCGCCGCCTCCGTGTTCGGTCTCGACCCCGTCCCGCCGCCGGTCCTCACCGATCGCGAACGGCAGTACCTGGTCGGCTTCCTCGCCGGTATCCCGGCCGGCGTGCCCGGTGTGCCCGTGCTGCCGCCGGACGCGCCCTTCACTCCCGAGCACGCGCTGTGGGTCAACGGCACCCTCGCCGGCATGTACTCCCGGTCCGCCACGGCCCCCACGGCCCCGGCCGCCGCGCCCGCCCCCGGCCGTCAGGTGGTGATCCTGTGGGCCTCGCAGACCGGCAACGCCGAGGACTTCGCCGCCGCCACCGCCGAGCGCCTCACCGCGGGCGGCCACGCGGCCTCCCTCGTCGCCATGGACGAGGCCGACCCGGCCGCCCTGCCCACCGGCGCCGACCTGCTGCTGATCACCAGCACCTTCGGCGACGGCGACGCACCGGACAACGGCAGCGGCTTCTGGGACGGCCTCGCCACCCTCGACACCGGGCGCCTCACCGGCCGCCGGTACGCCGTGCTGGCCTTCGGCGACTCCAGCTACGACGACTTCTGCGGGCACGGACGGCGCCTGGACAGCCGGATGGACGAACTCGGCGCGGTCCGGCTCGCGCCGCGCACCGACTGCGAACCGGACTACGAGGCACAGGCGGAGGCCTGGCTGGACCAGGTCCTGATCGCCCTCAAGGGGGAGACCGCGCCCGCTCCCGTCGCGGCCCCCGCCCGCTCCCGCCGCCCCGCCCCCGTCATCGCCCGCCTCACCGGCAACCGGCTGCTCAGCCTGCCCGGCGCCGGCAAGGAGGTCCGCCGCTTCACCTTCGACACCCGCGACAGCGAGACCCCGCTGGTCTACGAGGCGGGCGACGCGCTCGGGGTCCGCCCCCTCAACTCCCGTGCGCTGGTGGAGGAATGGCTCGCCGTCACCGGACTCGACGCCACCTCCGGAGTCGAGGTCAACGGCGTCGGCGAGGTGCCCTTCGCCGAGGCGCTGTCACGGCATCTGGACATCACCCGGATCACCCCGGACCTGCTCCGCTTCGTCGCCGAACGCGCCCGCGACCCGCGCGAGTTGCGCAAGCTGCTGCGCCCCGACAACAAGGACGAGCTGGCCAAGTGGTCCTGGGGGCGGCAGGCGGTCGACATCGCCGCCGAGTTCGGCACCCGGGCCGGCGCGGCGGAGTGGGCGGGCGTGCTCGGCAGGCTGCAGCCGCGGCTGTACTCCATCTCGTCCAGCCCGCTCACCGACCCCCACCAGGTCTCGCTCACCGTCTCGGTCGTCCGCTACGAGAACCTGCGCGGCAGGCCCCGGCAGGGCGTCTGCTCCCCGTTCCTCGCCGACGCCGAACCCGGCACCGAGGTCCCGGTGCACGTCCAGGGCTCCCCGCACTTCCGCCCGCCCGCCGACCCGGCGACCCCGATGGTGATGGTCGGCCCCGGCACCGGTGTGGCGCCGTTCGTCGGGTTCCTGGAGGAACGGCGCGCCCGCGGCCACCGCGCCCCGAACTGGCTGTTCTTCGGCGAACAGCACCGGGCCAGCGACTTCTACTACGAGGAGGAGCTCACCGCCCTGCTCGCCGAGGGCACCCTGAGCCGCCTCGACACCGCCTTCTCCCGCGACCAGCGCGCCAAGGTCTACGTCCAGGACCGGATGCGCGAACACGGCCCGCTGCTGTGGTCCTGGCTCCAGGACGGCGCCCACTTCTACGTCTGCGGCGACGCCTCCCGGATGGCCAAGGACGTCGACCGGGCGCTGAAGGACATCGCCACCGTGCACGGCGGGCTGACCCAGGACGAGGCGACGGCGTACGTCAAGCAGCTGGCCACGGAGAAGCGTTACGTCCGGGACGTCTACTGATCCTCTACTGGTTCCTCTGCGGGTTCCTCTGCTGACTCCTCTACTGATTCCTCGTCAGGTGACGCATGGTGAGGGCGAGGTGGAGCCGGAACCGGCCGTGCGGGGTGCGCACCGACCAGCCCAGCAGATGCTCCGCGTGCGTCAACCGGTCCTGGAGCGTGGAGTGATGGACGTTGATCTCCCCGGCCGCCGCCCGCAGGCTCGCCGTCGACGCCACCGCGTGCAGGGTGCGCAGCATCCAGGGCGCGTCCGCCGCCGCGGTCTCCACGGCGCGGACGTCCGGTGCCGGTTCGGCACTGGGGACCACCAGGGTGGCGAGCAGCGCGACATCGCCCAGCTCGTCGGCGTGCACCACGGGCCGCTCCGGCTCCTGTCCGCCGCCGTCGGAGGTGAACCGCAGCGCGGTACGGGCCGCGTTCCACGAGCGGGGGAGATCCTCGACGGCCACGGCCGGCCCCACGCCCATCCGCCCGGACGCCGGCAGCGCCCGGCCGTCGGCGACGATCCGGGCCGGGCCGTCGGCGACCGCCACCGCCCGTACCCGCGTGTCCGGGCCGGTGCCGTCCAGCCCGAGCGAGCGGGCCGCGTGCAGCCGGGCCGGCAGCGGGGCGCCGGCGTCCAGGACCGTCTCGACCAGCGCGGGATCGTCCACCGGCGATGCCGGGGCCCGGCCCCGGGTGCGGTCGAGCACCGCCCGTACGGCCGCCGAGGCCCGCTCCAGGATCACCGCGTCGACCACGCTCGTCCCCGGGGCGCCGGTCCGCTCCAGCCAGAGCGCGGGCGGCCCGCCCGGCACCAGCGGCGCGCACGGCCAGCCGGGATCGGGCGTGTCCCCGCTGTCGGCACGCCGGCCGTCCGGTTCCACCCGCAGCCGGACCCGCCGCTCAGGGTCGGCCAGCCGTGCCGGGCAGCCGGCGAGCACGGCGGCCCCGCGCACCAGCGCCTCCAGACCGGCCCGGGACTCGGCCAGCCGGTCGAAGTAGGTGATGACCGTGACGGCGGCCCCGGCGTCCGGGTCCACCGCGGCCAGCCGCCCCGCCAGCTCTTTCATACCGCCATCATGCGCCATCCGGCCGCAGGGGGAAGGGGTAGGCAACCGATGCGGTCGCCCGCCCCTCATAGCTGTCGAGACAGCCGTCGACGACAGGAGCCTCTCCCTTGGACCGCAACGCGCCCCCGCGGGCCGCCGCCGGGCCGTCCCGCCGGAGATTCATGGTCTACACGGTGGCCGCGGCCACCCTCACGGTCGCCGCCCCGCTCGGCTGCGACACCTCCGAGGCCGACGGCGCCACCGCGGCCCCCGGGGTCCTGGTCACCGGCACCGACGAGGAGATGCTCGTCCTGGAGGTCACCGCGGACAACAAGGTCGTCGTACGGCTGCCGCGCGTCGAGGTCGGCCAGGGCATCACCACTGCCGTCGCCATGATGATCGCCGAGGAGCTGGACGCCCGCCTCACCGACGTGCGGATCCCCCTCGCCGACGCCCGCAGCAAGGGCAACCAGTACACCGGCGGCTCCAGCTCGGTCAGCTCGCTGTACGGCCCGGCCCGGCAGCTGGCCGCCACCGCGCGGGCCCGGCTGGTGACCGCGGCCGCCCGCCGCTGGCACCTTCCCGCGCACTCCCTGCGGACCTGGCACGGCCGGGTCCTCGCCCCCGACGGCCGGACCGCCACCTTCGGTTCGCTCACCGCGAGCGCCGCCCGGATCCGCACCCCGGATGTGTCGAGCAAGCCCAAGCCGGCCTCCCGGCACAAGGTGATCGGGAAGCCGACGACCAGGATCGACGCCCGGGACATCGTCACCGGCGCCGCGAAGTACGCGGGCGACCTGGCGGTGGCCGGGGCGAAGCCGACCGTGGTGGCCCGGCCGCCGACGCTGCGCGGCAAGCTCGTCTCCCTCGACGACACGGCCGCCCGCGCCCTGCCCGGCGTGCACGCGGTCGTGAGGATCTCCGGCGGGGTCGCCGTCGTCGCGGACACCTTCCACCACGCCTTACAGGCCCGGGACGCCCTGAAGATCACCTGGGCGCCGGGCCCGCTGGCCGCTCTCTCGGACAAGGAGATCCGCTCCCGGCTGCGGGCGGCGGTACCCCGCCTCGGCAGCCCGCCGCGCGGATCGACGCAGATCGAGGGCGAGTTTGCGTTCGCCTTCGTCAGCCACGCCCCGATGGAGGTGCTCACCGCGATCGCCGACGTCCGCTCCGACCGGGCCGAGCTGTGGTTCTCCACGCAGACGCCGATGGACGCCCGGGAGACGATCGCCGGACTGCTCGGGCTGCCGAAGACCGCCGTGCGGGTCCATGTGATGCGCGGTGGCGGCTCGTTCGGGCGGCGGCTCAACTTCGACGCGGCCATCGAGGCGGCCCTGATCTCCAAGGCGGCCAGCAAGCCGGTGAAGCTGATGTGGAGCCGCAACGACGACACCCGGCACGGCAGGATGCGCCCCGCGAGCCACCACCGGATCCGGGCCAGCGTGGCCGGCGGCCGGGTGGTGGCCTTCCAGCACATGACGGCCTCGGTGGGGGAGTCGTCCGACGAGACCGCCCTGACCGCCCAGTCGGCCGGGGTGCGGCCGCTGCCCAGCGACAGCGGCCTGTACAACTTCGGCCGCGTGGGCGGCGATTCGGGCGGCATCGAGCTGGCGGTCCCGCTGGGCGCCTGGCGGTCGGTGGACTCCGGCACGTCGCGCACCGTGGAGGAGATCGTCGTCGACGAGATCGCGCGCGCCCTGCACCGGGACCCGGTCGCCTTCCGGCGCACCACCCTGCGCGGCAAGGAGGTGCGGGCGGTCCTCGCCAAGGCGGCCGCGGCCGGGCACTGGGGCCGGGCCATGCCCGCCGGGACCGCCCAGGGCGTGGCCGTCCACGAGGAGTACGGGTCCGCCGTGGCCTGCCTCGCCGAGATCGACGCCACCGACCCGAAGAACCCCCGGGTCACCAAGGTGGTGATGGCCGCCGACGTCGGTACGGCCGTCAACCCGCGCGGCCTGGAGGCCCAGCTCATGGGCACCGCCGTCGACGGCATCTCCACCGTGCTGCGGGCCGGGCTGCACATCGACCGGGGCGCGGTGCGCGAGGGCAGCTTCGCCGACTTCCACTACGCCCGCCAGCGGCACGCCCCGCTGGAGTTCGAGGCCCACATCCTCCCGTCCGGCCGGGAACCCGGCGGCGCCGGCGAGCTCGGCGTCCCCGCCGCGTCGGGCGCGGTCGCCAACGCCTACGCCCGCGCCACCGGCACCAGGCCGCGCAGCTTCCCGCTCGACTTCTGACCCACCGCCTCCCGACTCCCAGAAGGCACCGATGCGTTCGTACTCCTTCGTCCTCAACGGCAAACCGGTCACCGTCGAGGCCCCCGACGACATGCCCCTGCTCTGGGTCCTGCGCGACCTGCTCGGCGTCACCGGCCCCAAGTACGGCTGCGGGGTGGGCGTCTGCCGCGCCTGCACCAGCCACCTCGACGGCGAGGAGATCCAGCCGTGCACGGTCCCGGTCGCCGACTGCGCGGGCCGCACGGTCACCACCATCGAGGGCCTGGCCGACGGCGACACCCTGCACCCCGTCCAACAGGCCTGGCTGGACTGCGACGTGGCCCAGTGCGGGTTCTGCCAGCCCGGCCAGATCATGGCGGCCGCCGCTCTCCTCAAGCGCACCCCGCACCCGACGGACGCCGACATCGACGCGATCGAGAACGTCTGCCGTTGCGGCACCTACTCCAGGATCAGGGAGGCGATCAAGAAGGCGTCGGCGAACGGGGCTTGAGTCCACCAAAGACGCCAAGGCGTAGACGAAGGACACCCGGGCCGAGACGATCGGCCGACGACCGTGCCACTCCTCCCGCCCGACCATGGGGCCATCCGACGAGCGGGAGGCATCACGTGAGGACAGCACGGGGGAGTGCGGCCGCCGCCCTGGCCGTGGCGGCCGCACTGGCATCGACGGCCGGTGCACCGGCCCCGCACCACCCCTCCACCACCCGGCTCTACGTGGCCCCCTGGGGCGACGACCACGGGCCCGGCACCCTCGACCACCCCTTCGCCACCCCGGCCCGCGCCCAGCGCGCGGTACGGGCCATCGCCCCGCGCATGACCTCGGACGTCACGGTGAACCTGCGCGCCGGCACCTACCGCCTCACCGCCCCGCTCCGCCTGACCACCGCCGACTCCGGCCGCCACGGCCACCGGGTGGTCTACCAGGCGTACGGCTACGGCACCGCGCACCAGGAACCGGTCACCCTCAGTGGCGGCCGCCCGGTCACCGGCTGGCATCCCGACCCCGGCCGGCCCGGCGTCTGGCGCGCCGACGTCGGCGCCCTGGAGACCCGCCAGCTCTACGTCGACGGCCGCCGGGCGCCGCGCGCGGCCCTGGGCGCCCCGCTGCCCGGGAAGGTGAAGCTCACGGCGACCGGCTACACCACGACCAGCAGGACCCCGCTCTCCTGGCACCACCCCGCCGACCTCGAGGTCGTCTACCGCTACGACTACGTGGAGGGCCGTTGCGGGGTGGCGGCCGTCTCCGCGCGGACCGCCGGCCGCACCGCGATCACCATGGACCAGCCGTGCTGGAGGATGGCCCGAGCCCTCTACGGCGCGGACGCCCTGGCCCGCACCCACGACGTCGAGAACGCCCCCGAGTTCCTCACCAGGGCCGGAAGCTGGTACCTGGACCGCTCCCGCCCCGCCCGCCACACCCTCCTCTACCGCCCCCGCCCCGGCGAGGACATGGCCCGCACGGAGGTCGTCGCGCCCGTCCTCCAGACCCTCCTGAGCGGCACCGGCGGCTCCGCCTCCCACCCGCTCCACGACCTCGCCCTGCGCGGCCTGACCTTCGCCCACGCCACCTGGCTGGCCCCGAACGAGCCGGCCGGGTTCGCCGCCGCCTGGAGCATGTACATGCGCCCGGGCAGGGGCGGCGACATCATCGCCCGTACCGTCCCCGGCAACGTCGCCTTCCGGTACACCGGCCGCGTCACTCTCACCGGAAACCGCTTCACCCACCTCGGCGCCCAGGGCCTCTCCCTCACCGCCGACAGCTCGCACACCACGGTCACCGGTAACGTCTTCACGGACATCTCGGACGGCGGCATCGCCGTCGGCGTCCTGCCGCCCGCCACTCACGGCACCAGCCGCGGCAACCGCGTCACGGACAACTGGATCCACCACATCGGCACCGAGTACCGAGCCGCCTCCGGCATCTGGAACAGCGCCACCCAGGACACCCTCGTCGCCCACAACCAGGTCGACCACGTCCCCTACACCGGCATCCTCTCCGGCCCCAGCGAGGACCTGCGCGGCCTGACCCGCCGCAACCGCATCGTCGGCAACCGGGTCTTCGCCAGCAACCGGCTGCTGGCCGACGGCGGCGGCATCTACCTGCGCGGCGAGCAGGGCCCCTCCTACGCCGACGGCGCCCTGGTCGCCCGCAACGTCGTCACCGACAGCCCGCAGGGCGTGTGGAACGTCGGCATCTACACCGACGACTCCAGCAACCGCGTCACCGTCCGCGACAACGTCGTCCACGACTACGTCGCCTCGATCGGCGGCTGCAGCGAGAACTGGGGCGGCCGGCCGGTCCGCAACATCCGCTACACGGGCAACTACTGGGACGACAAGGTCCCCGGCTGGCTCGCCCGCCGCCCCTACCCGGGAGCCTGGCCCCCCGCCCCCGACTGCGGCGACCCCCGGCACCTCCACTTCACGCACAACACCCTCCTGACCCCGGCCGCCCCCTGCGCGGCCCGCCCGGCCTGCACGGCCATCGCGACCACCGCGGGCCCGAGGCCGCCGTACCGCAGGGCGCTCGGCCTGCGCTGACCAGGGGTTTCCCCACCCGCCCCGTCAAGATCGCATCACGCGGCACCCTCGAACGGCTCCGCCCCGAACCGGCCGACCTGCTGCCGAAGACGGACGGCGCCCGGATCACCGGCTTCCGGCTCTCCCTCCTCAAGGGCATGGGCAGCGGCCGGGGCAGCGCCGAGACCGGGTTCATCCGCAGCGTCGACGACGCCGTGCAGCGGTTCTACGGCACCGTGGCGGTCCACCTGGACCGGGCGACGACCCGACGGGCGCCGGCCAAGCAGCCGGAGCCCGTCGGCTGACGGCCGCTCAGCCCGCCAGCAGCCGCCGCAGCCAGTTCACATGGGCCGCCCGCGCCGACTGGGAGAGGGCGGCTTGCGGGGCGAAGCCGTCGAAGCCGTGGAAGCCGCCCGGCCAGACGTGGAGTTCGGCGACGCCGCCGGACTGCCAGATGCGGGACGCGTAGGCGACGGTCTCGTCCCGGAACGTCTCGGCGGAGCCCACGTCGAGGAAGGCCGGCGGGAGGTTCGTGAGGTCGGCGGCGCGGGCGGGCGCCGCGTAGGGGGAGACGTCGGGGCCGCCGCGGGCCGCGCCGAGCAGGGCGGTCCAGCCGGTCTCGTTGGCCGTGTGGTCCCAGACGCCGAGCCCCTTCATCTGGTGGCTGGAGGGCGTGTCGTTGCGATCGTCGAGCATGGGGCACATCAGCATCTGGCCGATCACGGCCGGGCCCCCGCGGTCCCGCAGCAGCAGGGCCAGCGCCGCCGTGAGGCCACCGCCCGCGCTGGCCCCCGCGATCACGATCCGCTCGGCGTCGCCGCCGATCTCCGCCGCGTGCCCCGCCGTCCACAGCAGCCCCGTGTACACGTCCTCGACCGGCGCCGGATGCGGATGCTCGGGCGCCAGCCGGTACTCCACCGACACCACCACCGCACCCAGCTCCCGCGCCCAGGCCAGCGGGACGTCCACGCCCACCCGGTTGTTGCCGATCACCATGCCGCCGCCGTGCACGTGGTAGATCACCGGCAGCGGCCCGGCGGTCGCGGGGGCGACCGGGCGGCAGATCAGGAGGGAGATCTCCGGGGCGTCCGCCGGACCGGGCACCGTGCGGTCCTCCACCGCGAACGCCCCGTCCATCGTGAGGTCCAGCTCGGCCAGCAGCTGTATCCCCGCGCCCTCCCGGATCGTGGCGATGTCGGCCATCGTGAACGCCGGGGAGATCACGTCCTTGATCAGCTCCAGAGCGGCGGAGAGTTCGGGGTCGAACGGGGGCGGTACAGAGGTCATGGCGGCTCCTCACGGTCGTACGGTACGGCTGGTACGGCCATGATCCGCGCGGCCGTGCCGTGGCCCGGGCCGCCGGACGGCGGAAGCTCTCCGCCATCCGGCGGGTGCCCGGTGCCCGGGGCGACGCGCCGCCGGTGCCGGGCTTGACTTCGAGCGCGCTCGAAGATCTAGCGTCGGGACGTCAGACGACGATCCGGGCGGAACGGAGAACGGCCATGCGCGTGGGCGTGCACATCAACCGGTTCGACCGCCCCGGCGGCGGGCCCGCCCTCGGCGCCGAACTGGCCGCCGCCGGTGCCGCGGCCGAGGCGGCGGGCGTCAGCTGGGTCTCGGTGATGGACCACTACTTCCAGATGGAGTTCAACGGCGGCGCCGAGGACCCCATGCTGGAGGCCTACACGACGCTGGGCTACCTCGCCGGCCGCACCTCCACCGTGCGGCTGGGCGCCCTGGTCACCGGAGTGACGTACCGTCATCCCGGCCTGCTCGCCAAGATCGCCACCACCCTCGACCTGGTCTCCGGCGGCCGGGCCACCCTGGGCATCGGGGCCGCCTGGTACGACCGTGAGCACCACGGCCTCGGTGTGCCCTACCCGCCGCTCGCGGAGCGCTTCGAGCGCCTGGAGGAGACGCTGCGGATCTGTCTCCAGATGTGGGACCCGGAGAACAAGGGCCCCTTCGAGGGCAGGCACTACCGGCTCGCCGAGACGCTCTGCGTACCGGCGCCGGTCAGCCGGCCGCACCCGGAGATCATGATCGGCGGCGGGGGAGAGAAGAAGACCCTGCGGCTGGTCGCCCGGTACGCCGACGCCTGCAACCTGATCCCCGGCTCCCCCGAGGAACTCCGGCACAAGCTGGACGTGCTGCGCGGGCACTGCGACACGGTCGGACGGGACTACGACACCATCCGCAAGACCATCGCGTACGGCGGCGAGCCGGCCACCACCGGCGACCTGGACGCCTTCACCCGGGACATCGAGGGGTACGCCAAGCTCGGCCTCGACACCGTCATCCTGTCGCCGCGCCTGGGCGAGACCTCGGGATGGATCGAGAGCTTCGCCGCCCCGGCCGTCGAGCGGCTCGCCGGGATCGAGTGAGCCGCGGGACGCGCGAGGAGGCCGGAGCTCTTCAGCTCCGGCCTCCTTTTTTACGCGGGGGTGCCTCAGGCGGCCGCGCCCACGTTGCCGTGCAGGCGCGCGACGACCTCGGTCAGCTGGGCGGCGACCTCGGCGTCGTCGGACGGGTGGGTCTCGGCGAAGCGGACCACGGAGCCGGGGATGGAGAGCTTGATGTCCTCGATCACCTTGCCGCCGGCGATGCCGACGGCCTTGCGGGTCTCGTCCTGCGCCCACACGCCGCCGTACTGGCCGTAGGCGGTGCCGATGACGGCGACCGGCTTGCCGCCGAAGGTGCTGGCGCCGTACGGGCGGGACAGCCAGTCGATGGCGTTCTTCAGGACGGCCGGGATGGTGCCGTTGTACTCGGGGGAGAAGAGCAGGAAGGCGTCGGCGGCCTGGGCGGCGGCACGCAGCTTGGCGGCGGCGGCCGGGACGTTGCCCTCGACGTCGATGTCCTCGTTGTAGAACGGGATGTCGGCGAGGCCCTCGAAGACCTCGACCTCGGCACCCTCGGGAGCGAGCTTCACGGCCGCCTCGGCGAGCTGGCGGTTGTGCGAACCGGCACGGAGGCTGCCGACGAGCGCAAGGATGCGGACAGACATGGGGGAACTCCAAGGGGGATGAAACACTGCCGTTACGAATCCGGACCGGGGTCCGGTTAATTTCTAGCATCACAAACGGACCGCGGTCCAGTTCTGTTCCCGATGCTTTACGCTGTCTTCATGTCCAGCGTCCTGCCGCCCTTCCCGCAGCCTCAGGAGCCCTTCGACACACCGCAGTTGCTCGAAGTGGGACCCTCCGCTCCCGAAGAGCCGTGCCTGCGTGCCGACGCGGCCCGCAACCGTGCCCGGCTGCTGGAGGCCGCCGCCCGGCTGATCGCCGAGCACGGGGTGGCCGGCGTCACCATGGAGGCGGTGGCCGCCGCGGCCGAAGTGGGCAAGGGCACCGTCTTCCGCCGCTTCGGCGACCGCACGGGGCTGCTGATGGCCCTCCTCGACCACTCGGCGCGGCAGCTGCAGGCCGACTTCCTCGGCGGGCCGCCCCCGCTGGGCCCCGGCGCCCCGCCGGTCGAGCGGCTGCGCGCCTTCGGCGTCGCGGTGCTGTACCGCGCGGTCGAGCAGCTGGACCTGCAGCTGGCCGCCCAGCCCGAGCCGACCCGCCGCCACGCCCACCCCTCGGGCCGCGCCCTGCGCACCCATGTCACGGTGCTGCTGCGGCAGATCGAGCCGGACGCCGACTGTGAACTGCTCGCCCAGACGCTGCTGGCCTATCTCGACCCCGCCCTCATCCACCATCTGACCAGGCAGTGCGGGATGCCGATGGAGCGCCTGGAGGCAGGGTGGGTCGACCTGGTCGCCCGCGTCACGCGGACGGAGCCGCCCCGCTGACGTCCGGCCGCCCGGCGGTGAACAGGTCGACCAGGCCGCGCGGCGCGTCGGCGTCGAACAGCAAGGCGCCGCCCGCCGTCGACTCCGCCGCGGCCGCCGCGGCGCGCGGGAACATCCCCGCCTCGTAGGCGGCCAGGGCGGCCTCGGTGTCGCCCGGGTGCGCGAGGAGGGCCAGGCCCAGTTCCGCGCCGTCGATCAGGGCCAGGTTGGCGCCCTCCCCGGCGAACGGCGACATCAGGTGCGCCGCGTCACCGAGCAGGGTCACGCCGGGCACGCGGTCCCAGCGGTGGCCGGCCGGCAGGGCGTGGATCCGCCGGGGCACCAGTTCGCCCTCGGCGTCCGCGACCAGCGCCCGCAGGCTCTTGTCCCAGCCGTCGAAGGGCCGCAGTACGGCCTCCTTGGCCCCCTCGCTGTCGGTGAAGTCGATCCCGTCCAGCCACTCCTCGGGAGCCTCGACCGCCGCGTACACATGCAGGCCGCCGTCGCTCTCCCGGTGGGCCAGGAAGCCCCGGCCCGCGCCCAGCGCGAACAGCATGCCGCCGCCGACGACCTCGGCGCTCACCGGATGCCGTACGTCCGCGTCCGGCAGGTCCGCCTCCGTGAACGACACCCCGCAGTACGCGGGCAGGGCGTCCGAGACCAGCGGGCGCACCCGCGACCAGGCGCCGTCGGCGCCGACCAACAGGTCGGTGGTGAAGGAGCCGCCGTCCGCCAGGAGCACCTCGTGCCGGCCGTCGCCGAGCGGGCGGGCGCCGGCGACCTTCGCGCCCCAGCGGATCACGCCCTCGGGCAGCGAGCCGAGCAGCAGCCCGCGCAGGTCGCCGCGGTCGATCTCCGGACGTCCGCCGGTACCGTCGTCCACCGCCTCGTAACGGACCCGGGCGTCCTGGTCCAGGACCCGCACCGCCTGGCCGCCGGCATGGACGTGCGTCAGGAACTCCTCGTGCAACCCGGCCGCGCGGAGCGCCGCTTGGCCGGACTCCTCGTGGATGTCGAGCATGCCGCCCTGGGTGCGGGCGGCGGGGGAGGCGTCGAGGTCGAAGACGGCGGTCTCGACGCCGTGCGCGTGCAGCACCCGGGCGAGCGTGAGCCCGCCGAGTCCGGCGCCGATGACCGCTATGGGGTGGTGGGGTGTCGACATGGTGGTCTCCTAGTCGTGGGGTTCGGGTACGGCGGTGTGCTCGATGCCGCTGATCAGGGCCTGGAACGCCCAGGACGCGCGGGCACCGGGCGACCCGGTCATGAGCAGTCCGGACGCGGCGGCGATGTGCGGGTGGGTCCGCTCCGACACCTCGGTCAGCGCGTGACCGAGCGCGTCCCAGTCCTCCTGGGAAGCCCCGCCCGCGTGCTCGGCGGCGGTCGCGGTGGCGCGCTGGAGCAGCAGGTCGACGCCCCAGGCGGCCCGGTCGCGCGGCACCCCGCCCTCGGCGAGCAGGCTCAGCAGGGTCTCGATCAGATTCAGGTAGTTCGGGCCGCTCGGCCAGGCGGTCAGCGCGGAGCGGGCCAGGCTCGGGTACTCCAGGAGCATCCGGGTGTACGCGAGGAGCACCTGCTCCAGCCGCTTTCGCCAGTCGCCCGCCGCCGGGGCCGGTGCCACGCCGCCGAGCAGCTCGTCCAGGACCGCGGCGTGCAACTCGGCGGTGTTGCGGACGTAGACGTACAGCGAGGCCGGTCCGGTGTCGAGTTCCTGGGCCAGGCGCCGCATGGTGACCTTCTGCAGACCCTCGGCGCGCAGGATCTCCACGGCGGCGGTGACGATGCCCTCCCTGGTCAGGGCGGGCTTGGCGGGACGCTCGCGGCGGGAGCGGGGGGTGGCTGGCATGCCCCGACTCTAACGAACATGTTCGCTCCGAACAAGTTCGTGACGAACATGTTCGTCCCATGGGTTGGCGGGCCCAATTCGTCCAACCGTGAACCACCTTGACCCGCCGCCACCCTCACCCGGGGCTTCTGCCAAGATGCCGTACGTCATGGTGCAGATCCCGAAACCGCCCTCGGCAGCGTCGCCGACTCCGCGCTCGGTCCCCACGAGCGCCGATGTGGCCCGCCTGGCCGGCGTCTCCCGCGCGACCGTCTCCTACGTCCTCAACAACACCAGCGCCGTACGGATCAGCGAGCCCACGCGGCGCCGCGTCCACCAGGCCGCGAAGGAACTCGGCTACGTCCCGCACGCGGCCGCCCGCAGCCTGCGCGCCGGGCACAGCCGGATGGTCCTGATGCCCGCCCCGGCCATCCCGATGGGACCGCTCTACGGCCAGTTCATCAACGACCTGCAGTGGGCCCTCAGCCGCCTGGACTACACCGTCGTCCAGTACGGCACGGCGGGCCTGCGCGGTGACGAAGCCGCCCGCGCCTGGGCCGAGTTGCGGCCGGTCGCGGTACTGGTCCCCGACGCCGAGCTCGGGCCCGAGGGCGTCGCCGTCCTCAAACGGGCCGGCGCCCGCGCCGTGGTCACCTTCGGCCCCGAGCGGGTCGACGGCGCCCATGCCCTGCTGATGGACCACGACGCCGTCGGCCGTTGTGCCGGCGCCCACCTGTACGCCTGCGGCCGGCGCCGGATCGGCGTGGTCGTCCCCGAGGAGACCGGGCTGGAGACCTACTCCCGGCCCCGCGTCGAAGGCGTCCGCCAGGCCCTGCGCGGCACCGACGCCACGCTCACCGAGCTGCCGCTCGCCTACACGGAGGAGTCGGCGGCCGAACTCGCCTCCCGCTGGCGGGAGTCGGGGATCGACGCGGTGTTCGCGTACAACGACGAGTACGCCATGCTGTTCATGCGCGCCCTCCAGGACGAGGGCATCCGCATCCCCGAGGAGACGGCCGTGGTCGGTGCCGACGACCTGATGCTCGGCCGGCTGCTGCGCCCCCGGCTCTCCACGATCCACATCGACCTGCCGTCCGGCCGCGACCTCGCCGAACTGGTCGACCGCGCGGTGCGCGACTCCGGCGGCGAACCCGAGACGCACAACGTGCTCGGCGCCGCCGTGGTGCGGCGCGACTCCACCTGATGGGTCACTCTGGTCGGGGGGGCGGTGCTTTTCCGCGCCCTCTGGCTAGGATGTTGCGCGCTCAACCAAACGGCTCATGGGCGCGCCGTGAGCCGCGCAACCCGGTGATCGATCGGAGAGCCGTCATGCCGCTGCTCGACCCCAAGACCTGGCAGGCCAGCGCCCTGTCCGGCCCGCAGTACGCCGTCACCGAGCCCGCCACCGGCGACACGCTCGACACGGTCACCCTCGCCGCCCCCGCCGACGTCTCCCCGGCCGCCGCGGCAGCCCGGGCCGCACAGCGCGACTGGGCCCGGGCGCCGCACTTCCTCCGGGCCCAAGTCCTGCGCAAGGCAGGGGACTTGTTCACGGAGCACGCCGACGAACTGCGCGAGTGGATCGTCCGCGAGTCCGGCTCCATACCCGGCAAGGCGGACTTCGAACTGCACGTCGCCGCCCAGGAGTGCTACGAGGCCGCCGCCCTCGCCTCCCGCCCGGCGGGCCAGGTGCTGCCCAGCGAGGCGCCCCGGCTGTCGTACACCCGCCGGGTCCCGGTCGGTGTCGTCGGGGTGATCGCGCCGTTCAACGCGCCGCTGATCCTGTCCATCCGCTCGGTGGCCCCCGCACTGGCCCTGGGCAACGGGGTGGTCCTGAAGCCCGATCCGCGCACCGCCGTCTGCGGCGGGCTCGCGCTGGCCGCCGTGTTCGCCGCGGCCGGGCTGCCGGAGGGACTGCTGCAGGTGCTGCCCGGCGCCGCCGACGTCGGCGCGGCGCTGGTCGACGACCCGCAGGTGCCGGTCATCTCCTTCACCGGCTCGACGGCGGCCGGCCGCGCCGTCGGCGAGGCCGCGGGCCGCCGGCTGAAGCGCGCCCACCTCGAACTCGGCGGCAACTCCGCCCTGATCGTGCTGGAGGACGCCGACCTCGACGCGGTGATCTCCACGGCCGCCTGGGGATCCTTCTTCCACCAGGGCCAGATCTGCATGACCACCGGACGGCATCTGGTGCACGCCTCACTCGTCGACGAGTACGTCGAACGCCTCGCCGCCAAGGCCGACTCGCTCGCCGTCGGCGACCCGCACCGCGAGCAGGTCCACCTCGGCCCGATCATCGACGCCGGCCAACTCGCCAAGATCCACGGCCTGGTGGAGTCCAGCACCGCCCACGGCGCCCGGCTCGCCGCCGGCGGCACCCACGAGAACCTCTTCTACCGGCCCACGGTCCTCGCCGGCGTCGACGACCGCACCCCCGCCTACGCCGAGGAGGTCTTCGGACCGGTCGCGCCGGTGCGCGCCTTCGCCGACGCCGACGAGGCCGCCGCGCTCGCCGCCGACAGCTCCTACGGGCTCTCCCTCGGCATCGTCACCCGGGACGCGGCCCGCGGACTGGACCTCGCCGAGCGCATCCCGACCGGTATCGTCCACATCAACGACCAGACCGTGAACGACGAGGCCGTGGCCCCCTTCGGCGGAGTCGCCGCCTCCGGCACCGGTGCCCGGTTCGGCGGCGAGTCCAACCTGGAGGCGTTCACGGACGTGCGGTGGACGACCGTACGCGCGGATGTGGCACCGTACCCCTTTTAAGTTCCGCTAGGGGGTCTAACTCCCGTTAGGGGGTGTCACTCGCCCGGGGTGCCGCCCTGCTGCGCGGCGATGCTCTTGCGGACCTCGTCCATGTCCAGCTTGCGGGCCTGGCCGATGACATCCGTCAGGGCGGCCTCCGGCAGGGCGCCCGGCTGGGCGAAGACGGCGACCTGGTCGCGGACGATCATCAGGGTCGGGATCGACTGGATGTTGAAGGCCGCGGCCAGCTCCGGCTGTGCCTCGGTGTCGACCTTGGCGAAGACCAGGTCGGGGTTGGCCTCGGCCGCCTTCTCGTAGACAGGGGCGAACATCCGGCACGGGCCGCACCAGGCCGCCCAGAAGTCGATGAGAACGAACTCGTTCTCGGTGACCGTCTGGTCGAAGTTCTCCTTGGTGAGCTCCACGGTGCTGCTCATGCGTGCTTCCCTCTTCCTGATGTGGGGGCGTCCCGGGCTGGGGCGAAACCGCTCCCCACAACATGTCCGACCGGGCAGGTATTCCGCCTGCCTACCCGTGTGGCCCCGGCGCACGCCACCCGCGAGACTGGCCCCATGACGGAAACGGAATCCATCGCTTACGACGTAGTGGTGCTCGGAGCCGGGCCCGTGGGGGAGAACGTGGCCGACCGCACCCGTGCGGCCGGTCTCTCCACCGCGGTCGTGGAGAGCGAACTCGTCGGCGGCGAGTGCTCGTACTGGGCGTGCATGCCCAGCAAGGCCCTGCTGCGCCCGGTCATCGCCCAGGCCGACGCCCGCAGGCTGCCCGGGCTCGCCCAGGCGGTCCAGGGCCCCCTCGACGCCCCCGCGGTCCTCGCCCGCCGCAACTACTTCACCTCGGACTGGAAGGACGACGGCCAGGTCGCCTGGCTGGACGGCATCGGCGCCGACCTCTACCGCGGACAGGGGCGCCTCGCCGGACCCCGCGCGGTCACCGTGACCGGCCCCGACGGCACCCTCACCACGCTCACCGCCCGGCACGCGGTCGCCGTCGCCACCGGCACCCGCGCCCAACTGCCTCCGCTGCCCGGACTCGCCGAGGTGAAGCCCTGGACCAGCCGGGAGGCCACCAGCGCCCAGGAGACGCCCGGCCGGCTGATCGTGGTCGGCGGCGGTGTGGTCGCCACCGAGATGGCCACCGCCTGGCAGGCCCTCGGTTCCCGGGTCACCCTTCTGGTCCGCGGCAAGGGGCTGCTGAACCGCATGGAGCCGTTCGCCGGCGAACTCGTCGCCGACGCGCTCAAGGAGGCCGGTGTCGACGTCCGCACCGGCACGTCCGTCCGGTCGGTGACCCGCGAGAACGGCACGGTCGTGGCCGTGACCGACGCCGGGGACCGGATCGAGGCCGACGAGATCCTCTTCGCCACGGGGCGCATCCCGCACACCGACGACATCGGACTGGACACCGTCGGGCTGGAACCGGGCTCCTGGCTGTCGGTCGACGACACGCTGCTGGTCGAGGGCACCGACTGGCTGTACGCCGTAGGGGACGTCAACCACCGGGCGCTCCTCACCCACCAGGGCAAGTACCAGGCCCGGATCGCGGGTGCCGTCATCGCGGCGCGCGCCTCGGACACGGCGGTGCCGGACGCGCCGTGGAGTGCGTACGCGGCCACCGCCGACCACGACTGCGTCCCGCAGGTCGTCTTCACCGATCCGGAGGCGGCGGCCGTCGGGCTCTCCTTCGCGGAGGCGGAGCAGGCCGGGCACCGGGTGCGGGCCGTGGACGTCGAGTTCTCGTCGGTCGCCGGGGCCGGGCTGTACGCCGAGGGCTACAAGGGGCGGGCCCGGATGGTCGTCGACCTGGACTCGGAGACCCTGCGCGGGGTCACGTTCGTGGGGCCGGGGGTGGGTGAGCTGATCCACTCGGCGACCGTGGCGGTCGTCGGGGAGGTGCCGATCAGCCGGTTGTGGCATGCGGTGCCGTCCTACCCGACGTTGAGCGAGGTGTGGCTGCGGCTGCTGGAGGCGTATCGGGGGTAGGGCCGAAGAGGAATGGGGCGTGGGTTGCCTGCGGGCCGGTGGGGGCTGGTCGCGCAGTTCCCCGCGCCCCTGACGGGGCGCTGCGGCTCACGGAAGTTTGAAGCCCAGGCCCTCTGCTGCCGACTTGGGACTCGGCTCGGTCCAGCGTCTCGCCATCTCCTCGTTCGACGACAGTGACCGCAGTTCCGCGCGGTCCAGGTAGAGCATGCCGTCGAGGTGGTCGGTCTCGTGTTGGACGATGCGGGCCGGCCAGCCCGTGAAGACCTCGTCGAGCGGGTGGCCGTGTTCGTCCTCGGCGCGCAGGCGTACCTCGCCGTGCCGGGAGACGACCGCCTGCCAGCCCGGCACGCTCAGGCAGCCCTCGAAGAAGGCGGCGCGGGTGGGGGCGGTGGGCGCGTAGGTGGGGTTGACGAGTACGCGGAAGGGCTGCGGGACCCGGCCCCTGGCCAGCGCCACCTCCTCCGGTACCGGTGCCGGGTCCTCGATGACCGCGATGCGGAGGGGGACGCCGACCTGGGGTGCGGCGAGGCCCACGCCGGGGGCCGCGTGCATGGTGATGCGCAGTGCCTCGACGAACCGGGCCAGGAGGGCGGGGGCCAACTGGCCTTCGTAGGGGTCGGTTCCGCGCCGGAGGACCGGGTCGCCGGCGGTGACGATGGTCAACGGGCCGCCGGGGGCGAGGAGTTCCTCGATCTGTTCGGCAAGGGGTGCGCGATCACTGGGGGATGCCATCGCGTCAGGATGCCATGAACGGGAGTGTGACGCGGGTCACTTTGCATGAGGGGAACTCGGGGCGCCCACCGTCCGACTACTGGACCGTCACCGCTCAGCCCCGAGTCCCCCGGAGAACCCGCCGATGTCCACCGCTCCTCCAGCCACCACGGACGAGGTCCCGCAACCCACCGCCCCGGCCGCCCCGCCGAGCCGCTGGGCGCCGCTGCGCCCCCTCGTCCTGCGCCTGCACTTCTACGCCGGTGTCCTGGTCGCCCCCTTCCTGCTCGTCGCCGCCACCACCGGCCTGCTGTACGCCTTCTCCTTCCAGGCCGAGAAGCTGGTGTACGCCCACGAACTGACCGTCCCGGTGGGCAAGTCCGAGTTGCCGGTCTCCGAGCAGGTCGCTGCGGCCCGCAAGGCGCACCCCGAGGGCACGGTCTCCGCGATACGGCCGTCGCCCGAGGCGGGCGCGACCACCAGGGTGCTGCTGTCGGGCGTCGAGGGCGTGAACCCGGACCACACCCTCGCGGTGTTCGTCGACCCGTACACCGGCAAGGTGCGCGGCGCGCTCGAACAGTACGGCTCCACCGGCGCGTTGCCGCTGCGCACCTGGATCGACGAACTCCACCGCGATCTGCACCTCGGCGACACCGGCCGGCTCTACAGCGAGTTCGCGGCGAGCTGGCTGTGGGTGATCGCGGGCGGCGGCCTGGTGCTGTGGTTCTCCCGGCGGCGGGCGCTGCGCAAGGTGCGCGGCACCAGCGGGCGGCGGCGCACCCTCGGCCTGCACGGCACCGTCGGCGTCTGGGCCGCCGCCGGGTTCGTCTTCCTGTCGGCGACCGGCCTGACCTGGTCCGCCCACGCCGGCGCCAACATCGACGAACTGCGCACCTCCCTGGGGCAGGCGACCCCGTCCGTGTCGGCCGCCGCGAGCGGCGGTGAACACGCCGGGCACGGTACGGCGGCCGGGACCGGCGGCGACGCCGAGCACGGGGTCGGCCTCGACAAGGTGCTGGCCGCCGCGCGCGCCGAGGGGCTGGGCGACCCCGTCGAGATCGTCCCGCCCGCCGACGCGAACAGTACGTACGTCGTCAAGCAGGTCCAGCGCAGCTGGCCCGAGAAGCAGGACGCCGTCGCCGTCGACCCGACGACGGGCGAGGTGACCGACGTGCTGCGGTTCACCGACTACCCGGTGCTCGCCAAACTCACCCGCTGGGGCATCGACCTGCACACCGGCATCCTCTTCGGCCTCGTCAACCAGCTCGCCCTGGCCCTGCTCGCCCTCTCTCTGATCCTGCTGATCCTGTGGGGCTACCGCATGTGGTGGCAGCGCGGCCGGGGCTCCGCCTTCGGCCGGCCGATCCCGCGCGGGGCCTGGGCGGAGGTCCCGCCGTACCTGCTCGTCCCGGCCATGGCGGTGATCGCGGTGCTGGGCTACTTCGTGCCGCTGCTCGGCATCCCGCTCGCCGCGTTCCTCGCCGTCGACATCGTGCTCGGCGAGATCGCGCACCGGCGGGGGCGGCGATCGTACGGAAGGGGCGCCGGCGTGAAGTAGCGTGGTCAGACACGCTGTCGCCGGAGGGAGACGGGATCATGGCGCGGGCCCGGCGGGGGCAGGGGGAGCTGGAGGGGCAGGTGCTCGGCGCGCTCCGCGAGGCCGAAGGGCCCGTCACCGCCGCCTGGGTGCAGGAGCGGCTCGGCGGCGACCTCGCCTACACCACCGTGGTGACGATCCTGACCAGGCTGCTCGCCAAGGACGTCGTCGCCCGCGAACGGCAGGGCCGCGCCTTCCTGTGGACGCCGACCGCCGACGTGGCCCGGCTCGCCGCCCTGCGGATGCGCCGGCTCCTCGACGGCGAACGGGACCGGGAGGCCGTCCTGGCGAGCTTCGTCACCGCGCTGCCGCCCGGTGACGAGCAGGTACTGCGGGCGCTCCTGGAGGCCGCAGGGCCAGGCCCGGTGAACACTCGGCGCACCTCGCCCACCGGCCACGGCGGTACGGAAGACTGACCGGCCATGGGGGTCTTCGTCTTCCTGCCGCTGGTCCTGCCGCTGACCGCCTGGCCCGTCGCCCGGCTGGCCGAGGGGCGGCTGCACCCGCGCACCGCCACCCGGCTGCTCACCGCGGTGGCCGTGGTCATGGCCGTGTGCAGCACGCTCTGCCTGGCCCTGCTGATGGTGATGGGCACCGCCCAGCTCCCCGGCAACCCCCTACCGGACGGCTGGTCCGACCCGGAGGTACGGGCCGCCGTCCCGCACGACGAGATCGCGGGCCGCGCCGCCATCCCCGCCCTCGGTGTGGTGGCCGTGCTGTGCGGGCGTGCCCTGCACCGGCACCGCCGGAGCACCCGGCCGGCCCGGCGGGCGCTGGCCGGACTGCCCGGCCGGGAGGTGGCCGTCCTTCCCGACGCCACCCCCTACGCCTACGCGCTCCCGGACCGGATCGTCGTCACCACCGGGCTGCTGGGCTGCCTCGCGCCCGCCGAGCGCCGGGCCCTGTTCGCCCATGAACGCGCCCATCTCGCCGCCCGGCACCACCGCCACCTGCTCGCCGTGCATCTGGCGGCCCGTGCCAACCCCTTCCTGCGACCGTTGCGCACCGCCGTCGTCTACACCGCGGAGCGCTGGGCGGACGAGGAGGCGGCCCGCGCGGTGGGGGACCGGCGCACGGTCGCCCGGGCCATCGGCAAGGCGGCGCTGCTGTCGACGGGCAGTCCGGCGCCCACCCTGGCCGCGTCGGCCGCCACCGGCCCGGTGCCGCGCCGGGTCGCCGCCCTGCTCGGCCCCGCCCCGGTGGCCCGTGACTGGCCCTCGGCGTTCACCGCGGCCGGACTCGCCGTCTGGGGCGCGGCGGCCGGCGCCCTGGTGTCGGCGATGTCCTCGGCGAACTCGGCGATCACCCTGTTCCTGATCCTGCACGCGGCAACACCCTGGTGACGGCCGAAGGGCCCCCGGGAAACCGGGGGCCCTTCGTTTCGTCCGCCGCCGTTCACTCCTCCGGGAAGTCCCCGGCCAGCGCCGAGGCGAGGCGCAGGTGCGGCTCCGCCTCCTCGTGCCGGGCCTGGCGCTGGAGCGTGCGGCCCAGCATCAGCCGGGCGTAGTGCTCCACCGGGTCGCGCTCGACGATCGTGCGCAACTCGGTCTCGGCGCTGCGCAGTTGGGCCGAGTGGTAGTAGGCGCGCGCCAGCAGCAGCCGGGGTCCGGTCTGCTCCGGCACCTCCTCGACCAGCCCGGCGAGCACCCGCGCGGCACCCGCGTAGTCCTTGGCGTCGAAGAACAGCTGGGCGCGGTCCCAGCGTTCGGCGAGGGTTCCCTGCTCGTAGTACGTCGTGTCCACTCGTGACCTCCTTCGACGCCGTCAACGGAGGCGGTTGGTTGAATATTCCACTACTGGGCCGGTCGCCGGGACGCGCTCCAGGACGCCGCCCGCGAACACGTCGTACAGCGGCAGCGTCTCCAGATGGACATAGCCGATGTGGCAGTCGCAGCTGGTCAGCGGGCATGCGCGGGGGCGCAGGGCGGCGCGGTAGGAGCCGTCGTAGAGGTTGCCGAGCGGGGCCGGGACGAAGTGGCAGCGGCGGACCGTGCCCTCGCCGTCCACGGAGACGACCGACTCCCCGGTCCGGCAGGGCAGCCCCGCGCTGGCGTGCGGGTGGCGGCTGTAGGGGAAGAGCGGGTCGAGGGCCGTCCACAGGTCCGCCTCCGCGTCCGTGTAGGTGTGGCCCTCGGCCGCGTTGACCCAGAGGTAGACGTGCCCGGGCAGGTCCGCGCGCAGCCGCCGGGCCGCTTCGAGATGGCCGGGGAGCCCGACGATGCCCACGCTGAACCGGATGCCCCGGGCGGCGAGGTCGCGGCACTTGCCGAGGAAGCGGTCGTAGGGGGTCTGCCCGGGGTGGTAGGTGCACCACAGCGCGAGCGTGTCCGGGTCGGCGTCGGCGAGCCAGTCGGTGCGGCAGCTGAGGTTGGTCTGGATCGCCACCCGGCGGATGTGCGGGAGGCGGGACAGCTCCGTGAGGGTGCGCCGGTACCAGGACCGGACCAGGCCCTCGCCCCAGGGCGTGAACAGGATCGAGAGCCGGTCCTCGGTCTGCCGCTCCGCCCAGTTCGCGAACCGGGCCAACGCGGCACGGTCCGCGCGGAGTTGGTCCGTGCTGTCGCGCCGCTTGGCGAACGGGCAGTAGGGGCAGTCGTAGTCGCAGGAGGCGAGCGGGCCCCGGTAGAGCAGGGTCAGGTCCATGGCCGGGCCGTCACTTCCGCTCGTAGGCGGCCATCGCGGCCCGCACCGCCGGGGAGAACAGGCCGGGTCCGATCGCGTCGGAGTGCGCGAGACCCTCGGGGGTGAGGCGCAGGACCGTGCCGTCGTCGGTCAGCCAGCCGCGGTCGGCGAACCGGCCGAGTTCGGCGGTGAAGTGGTCGCCGGGGGCCGCGCCGAAGCGGGTCCGGTAGTCGTCGTGCCGCAGCCCCTCCGCCTGGAGCAGGGACTGCAGGAGATGCCGTCGCCGGGCCTCGTCCACGCCGATCCGGCGGCCGATCTCGGCGTGCGCGAAGTCCCCGGCGGGGCGGGAGACGTAGTCGTCGACGATCCCGCGTATCTCGTGCATGTCCACGGCGTAGTCGAAGGAGTAGTGCAGCCCGGAGGTGTACGAGCGGGCGCCGCAGCCCAGCCCGATCATGCCGTCGGTCTGGCAGGCATAGTCGTCGGCACCCTGCGGCGGGGCGTCGGCGCGGCGGAACATGCGCATCGACTGCTGGGTGTAGCCGTGGGCCAGGAGATGGTCGCGGCCGGTCCGGTAGAGGTGCAGGCGCTGGGCGTCCCAGGCCGGGTCGGCGTCGGCGGCGGAGCGGCGGCCGAGCCCGGTCAGGGGGCGGACGTAGAGCGGGTAGAGGTACAGCTCCTCCGGGTGCCAGGCGAGGGCCGCGTCCAGCGAGCGCAGCCAGGTCTGCTCCGTCTGGCCCTCGATGCCGTAGATCAGGTCGATGTTGAGCACCGGGATGCGGGCCTCCCGGATCCGGGCCAGGGCCGCCTCCACGTCCGCGCGGCGCTGCGGTCGTACGGCCGCCCGTGCTTCGGAGCCGACGAAGCTCTGCACGCCGAGGCTGAGCCGGGTGGTGCCGCGCTCGGCGAGGACGGCGAGCCGGTCGGCGGTCGCGGTGGCGGGCGAGGCCTCCACCGAGAGGGGGACGGCGCGCAGGTCGGCGCCCATCCGCTGCTCGGCTATGTCGCAGAGCCGGGTCAGCTCGGCGGCGGTGAGGAAGGTGGGGGTGCCGCCGCCGAAGGCCGCCGTGGCGAACCGCACGCCGTCCGGGTCGCCGAGGGCCTCGCGTACGGCGCCCGCCTGGCGCTCCAGGGCGTCCAGGTAGGCGCCGGTGAGGCCGTCGGGGGCGCCGATGCGGGTGAAGAGGTTGCAGAAGCCGCAGCGGACCTCGCAGAACGGGATGTGGAGATAGAGGGAGAGGGCGTTCTTCGGCTCGGCGGCCCACAGGTCGCGCAGCGCGGGGCGGTCGGGCAGCCGGCGGTAGGCGGTCTTGTGGGGGTACGCGTAGACATAGCTCTGGTAGGGGCTGGTCGCGGTCGCGGTGGTCATCGGGCGGCCTCCGCCGGGTCCAGGAAGAAGTGGGCGTACGGCACGGTCCACACGGACTCGTGGCCCAGGCGGTGGCCGGTGTAGCCGTCGTCGCCGTAGGCGGTGCCGTGGTCGGAACAGACGATCGCGAAGCAGCGGCGCCGGCTGCTCGCGGCGGCGAACAGGCGGCCGATGTGCCGGTCCACGTACGCCAGGGCGGCGGCATGGGTGGCCCGGCTGTCGCCCGCCTCGCGGGTGGCGCCCGGCAGATGGAACCAGTTGGGCTGGTGCAGGGCGGAGACGTTGACGAAGAGGAACAGCCGCTGTTCGCGGGGGAGTTCGCGGACGATCCGCTCGGCGCGGGCCACCTGGTTCTCGAAGGAGTGGGGCGAGGTGACGCCGAACTCCGGCTCCCAGTGCGCCTCGTGGAAGAGGCCGGGCAGGACGGAGCCCAAGGGGCCCCGCTTGTTGAAGAAGCCGACGCCGCCGACGCACACGGTGCGGTAGCCGGCTTCGGCCAGACCGGAGACCAGGTCCGGGGTGTCGTAGACGAAGGTGCCGGGGGCGGTGGTCTCGCTGCCCGTGAAGCTCGCCGCGAACAGGCGGGGGTGCGGGCCGGGGGCGGCGGGGGTCGGCAGGAAGCCCGCGAAGATCGCCTGGTGGGAGGCGTAGGTGAAGCTGCCCGGGGCGTGCCGCTCCTCCCAGACGCCGCCGGGGAGATGGCGGGCGAGGTGGGGGAGGCGGCCCTCGGCGGCGAGTTCCACGGCGACGTCGTGGCGCAGGGTGTCGAGGGTGACGAGGAGCAGGTCGTGGCTGCCGACCACCTCGGTCATGTCCGGCTCAGCGGCCGGGGCGGGCGAGGGCATGCGGGTCGTCCTTCGGTGTACGGGTGAAGCGGTGCAGGGCGGCCGTGACCTGGGCGGCATAGGTGTCCAGGCCCTCGGCGCCGCTGCCGGGCAGGCCGGTGAGGCGGGGCAGCAGGTCGCCGAAGGCGTTCACCTCGCCGACCGCGGCCCGCCGCCAGCCGATCGCGGGCAGCAGGTCGACGCCGACGCACAGGGTGCGCGGGAAGCAGGCGGCGGCCCGCTCGCACACCCCGAGCACGTCGGACCAGCGGGCGCCGGCCGCCTCGACCGCCTGCCGGGCCGCCGCCAGGTCGCCCCGCCGGCCGCCGAGATGGAGGTTGGTCAGCGGGGTGCGGCTGGTGCGGACGACCGCGTGGGTGGCCCGGCCGGCCACCACCACGACCCGTAGATCGGCGGCCCGCCCCTGCTGGGAGGCCTTCGGCAGCCACCGCTCCAGGTGCAGCCCGTCCGGCGCGAGCGCGTCCACGATCGCGGCGATGTCCGCCTCGGTCTCGTACCGGCGCACCTTCAGCGAGTTGTGCAGCGCGCCGTCGGCCGTGCGCTCCACCGAGGTGGTCGCCCGGATCCGGCCGCCGCCCGCCGACTCCACCGCCAGCACACCGGACGCGGAGGAGCCGTGCGCCGGTTTGACGAAGAGCCGGGGCATCCGGTGCTCCCGCATCAGCGCCCGCACGTCGTCCCAGCCGCGCACCGGTGCCGCGCCCGGGCCCGAGGTGGGCGAGGCGGGCACCGGCACCCCGGCCGCGTCGAGCACGGCGTGGCAGCGGCGCTTGTCGAAGAGCACGGCGAGGTCGTCGGGGTGGTCGAGGCGCAGGCCGCCGCGCAGGGTGTCCAGCGCGGCGGTGAACCCGGCGTACCAGCGGGCCGAGCCCTCCACCCGGGTCGGTTCGCGGTCGCCGCGCAACAGCCGGTCGACCTCGGCGTTCTCGCCGGGGGAGTCGATCCGGACGATCTCCTCGGCGTCGAACCCGGCACCCCCGGCCCGCAGCACGTCGAGCCAGGGGACCACGCGTGGCGCGGGCAGCCCGGCCGCGCGGACCGCGTCCGCGAAGAGGGCGACCCGGCGGTTCTCGGGGTTGCCGAGGACCGCGAACCGGGTGCCCGCGGGCATCGGCCGACGGCCGTACTCCGAGGGGGTGTTCGCCATGCGGGGGCCGGTCACTCGCCCACGGCCACGTACCGCCACACCGTGCCGTCGTCGTCCTTGTCCTCGTCGGCGTCGTCGCGGTCGAGGTCCACCTCGACACCGGCGGGTATCAGGGTCGAGCGGACCCGGTCCTGGAGCTGCTCGGTCAGGTAGTTGTGGTGCAGGTCGAGCTTCTTGAGATGGGTGAGCGGCCGGCCGTCCAGCAGCGCGGCGGCCCCGTCGTCGGTCAGGACGCCCATCGACAGGTCGAGCACCTCCAGCCGGTCCAGGACGGGGGAGTCGGCCACGGCGGCGGCGACGGCGTCCTGCATCTCGCTGTTGCGCAGCGCCAGATGACGCAGGGCCGGCAGCCGGGCGCCGGACAGGATCCCCTCCAGATCGGCCACCTCGCTGTCACCGCCGTAGTCCGGCGTGCCCAGCCACAGGTCCAGGTGCTCCAGGGCGGGCAGGTCGCTCGCACCCACCCCGCGCACCACCGCGGCGGGCAGCCCACCGGCCTCCATGGTCAGCCGGCGCAGCCCGGTGTGCCGCAGCGCGGTGAAGCCCAGCCCCGAACCGCCGCGCACCCCGAACTCCGCCAGTTCCGGGAAGGCTTCGAGCAGCGGGCCGACATCGGTCTGGTTGATCCAGGAGATCTCGCACTCCTCCATCACCATGTCCCCGAGGAACAGCGCGCGCAGCGCCGGGAGCCGGTCCCGCGCGGCCAGCAGTGCCTCGATCACGGCGGACGGATCGGTGTCGTACGCCTCCTGCCAGGCGCCGACTACCAACGCCCGCACCCGGGTGGTGTCGACGGCGGCGAGGAAGCGGGCGAACGCGTCCGCCCAGTCCTCGTCCGCGTCGTACACGTCACTGGTGATCCGCCAGGCGACCGTCTCCGCGTCGGGCAGCCGGTCCGTGGGCGCGCCCGGGCCGGGGAAGGTGTGGGCGGGCAGCCGGTACAGGGCGGAGAGATGGTGTTGGAGGGTCATGGGCTGCTCCTGTGACGGAAACGGGTGCGCTCGGTGATGATCGCAGTTGTACCAAGCGGCACTGACAACGCGGTGTCCCCTCGGTGGTCTTGTTCGACCCTACGAACTTTCTGTGTGACGGGTACACAACACCGGGCATCACTGATAGGAAACCTTCCTATCGGTAGGCGCAACAACTCCCCACCCCCCACCACCTTCTGGAGCCCCCGTGAGTCATCCGAACGACGCGACCACGAACCCCGTCCTGACCTCCCGCCGCGCCCTGCTCGCCCTGCTGGGCGTGTCCGTGGCCGCGGCCCCGCTGCTGCGCCCGGTGCACGCCTCCGCCCTCTCCACGGCCGCGAGCTGTGTGGGCCTCGACGACCCGGCGAAGAAGGAGATCGCCATGAAGCTGGTGTCGAGCGCGGAGAACTCCTCGCTCGACTGGAAGGCGCAGTACAAGTACATCGAGGACATCGGCGACGGCCGCGGCTACACCGCCGGGATCATCGGATTCTGCTCCGGCACCGGCGACATGCTCGATCTCGTGCAGCTCTACACCGACCGCAAGCCCGGCAACGTGCTCGCCAAGTACCTGCCGGCGCTGCGCCGGGTCAACGGCACCGACTCGCACAGCGGCCTCGACCCGAACTTCCCCTCCGACTGGCGCAAGGCCGCCCAGGACAGCGCGTTCCAGCAGGCCCAGAACGACGAGCGCGACCGCGTGTACTTCAACCCGGCCGTGCAGCAGGGCAAGACGGACGGGATCGGCACGCTGGGCCAGTTCACCTACTACGACGCCATCGTCATGCACGGCGACGGCGACGACCCCACCAGCTTCCGCAACATCCGCAAGCGCGCCCTCGGCCACGCCAAGCCGCCGGCCCAGGGCGGCAACGAGAAGACGTACCTCAACGCCTTCCTCGACGCCCGGGTCTGGGCCATGAAGCAGGAGGAGGCACACAGCGACACGACCAGGGTCGACACCGAGCAGCGGGTCTTCCTGAACAAGGGCAACCTGTGCCTGAACACCCCGCTGGACTGGAAGGTCTACGGGGACAGCTACCACATCGGCTGACCACCGGCCGACCGCCCCGGGCTGTCGTACCGCCGTGTCACGGTGCGGTACGACAGCCCGCCCGCGCTACGGCTTGATGCCCACCCCGGTCCACAGGCTGACCTCCGCGTCGGTGGCGGTCGGTTCGGTGTCCGGGCGCCAGCGGTGCCCGACCGAGACACCGGGGTCGAGCAGGTCGAGCCCCTCGAAGAAGCGCGCCACGTCCTCCCGCGAGCGGAACTGCACCGGAGTACCGGCCCCGTTGTAGATGTCCGTGACCTTCTTCCAGGTGTCCGGGTCGAAGTCGGGCGTGCAGTGGCTCAGGGCGAGCGCGCTGCCCGAAGGGAGCACGTCCAGCAGCCGGCTCACGATGCCGTACGGGTCCTGCGCGTCCGTCACGAAGTGCATCAGGGCGTTGAGGGACAGCGCCACCGGCTGTTCCAGGTCCAGGACCGTGGCCAGCTCCGGGGCGTCCAGCAGCGACTGCGGGTCGTTGACGTCCGCCTCGATGTAGGTGGTGCGCCCCTCTGACGTGCTGCGCATCAGGCGCTCGGCGTACTTGAGGACCAGCGGGTCGTTGTCGGCGTACACCACCCGTGCCTCGGGGACCACGGACTGGGCCACCTGGTGCAGGTTGGGCTCGGTGGGGATGCCGGTGCCGATGTCGAGCCACTGCCGGATGCCGTGCTCCCGGGCGAGCACCCGGGTGGCGCGGTGCATGAAGGCACGGTTCTCGCGGGCGCAGACGAAGATGCCCGGGTAGGCCGACGCCACGGTCTCGGCCGCCTTCTTGTCGACCTCGAAGTGGTCCTTGCCGCCCAGGTAGTAGTCGTACATCCGGGCGGAGTGGGGCCTGCTGGTGTCGATGTCCCGCGCCGCGTGCGAGGTGGTCATGCTGTCCCTTTCGGTGGGTGCGTGGGGGGAGAGGTCGGCCGGCGGAGGTCAGCCGGTGGTGAGGTGGTCGGCGAGGCCCCGCTTGATCCCGGTGACGAACGCCGTGATCTCCTCCGGGGTGTAGATCAGCGCCGGGCCGGCGGGATCGGTCGACTGCCGCAGCGCGATCCGGCCGTCGGAGAGCTGCTTCGTCTGCACGCACTGCCCTCCGTTGGGGCCGCTCCAGGGAGACTCCCAGCCCTGCTCACCGAGGTCCGAAGCGGGCATGCCGTTGTACACGTCGTGGGCACTGCCGTCGATGATGGTCATGCGTACTCCTTGCGCATGCGGTTCAGGAGCGCCCTGCTGTGCGCGTCGGAGGTCAGCAGGGACATGCGGTTGTGCGCCTCCAGGTGGGCGACGACGTCGGAGCGCTGGTCCAGGTACATCGCGCCGGAGAGGATCTCGCTGTAGACGATGTCGGGAAGCTCGGGCTCCGCGAACCGGAAGTAGGTGAACGGGGCACAGGCGCCCACGTGGGCGCCGGCGGTGAACGGGACGACGTCGACGCTGACGTGCTCCAGCTCCGAGAGCTCCAGGATCCGATCGATCTGCTCGCGCATCACCTCGGGGCCGCCGACCACCCGGTGCAGGACGGCCTCCTCCATCACGACCCACAACGTGGGCGCGTCCGCCCGCTCCAGCAGGGCCTGCCGGCGCAGCCGCAGGTTCACCCGCCGCTCCAGGTCCTCGTCGCGGTCGTTCGGGAAGCCGCCGCCGAGCACCGAGCGCGCGTACGCGTGGGTCTGCAGCAGCCCCGTGACGTAGTGCGGCTCGTAGGTGCGCACGGTCTGGGCCCCGGTCTCCAGGCTCACGTAGGCGCTGAACCACGTGGGCAGCACATCGCGGTAGGTGTGCCACCAGCCCGGCTCGTTGGCCCGCTCGGCGAAGGCGACGAACTCGTCCCTCTCCTGCCGGTCGGCGCCGTAGGTCTCGAGGAGCTTCTCCACGTACAGGGGCTTGAGCGCCACCTCCGCCTTCTCCAGCCGGCGGATGGTCAGGGGAGTGACCCGAAGCGCCCGTGCCGCGTCCTCCAGGGACACGCCCGCCCCCTGGCGCCGCTCCTGGAGTCTGCGGCCCAGGATCATGCGCAGAACGGTGGGCGCACTGGTGCTGCCCGCGTTCGAACGGCCTTCGCTCACGCCCTACCTCCTGAGGGACTGTCACCGGGTCGAGTGTGACAGGCACTTGATGAAGCGACCATACGGATACCCGCATCCTGAAATTATCAGGGAGTCGGTTGCAGGCTGAACTTGCGGGCGCGCATAGTTACTTGAGTAAATCGCGTGCACGATCACGGGCAACGTCCGCCTCCCGTGGAGACGTTGCCCTGCCCTGCCTGTTCCCCGCCGCGCCCGCCTTACGGAAGGCAACACCGTGTCCCCCCACACGACTTCCCCCCGCGACCTGTTGGACGTCGCCGACCCCGCCCAGGCGCACTGGATCGAGCTGCCCTCGCACCGCTCCAGTGTCAGGGTCGCCCGCCGCTCCGTGAGAGCCCGGCTGAGCGAGTGGGGGCTGCCCCGCACGCTCTGCGAGGACGCGGTCCTGCTCGTGTCCGAACTGGCCACCAACGCCGTCATCCACACCCTGAGCGTGCGCATCCTGTGCGGGATGGGCCTGGTCGCCGACGGCTGCGTACGGCTCGAGGTCCACGACCACGACTACTCGGGCCGCGGCCTGCCCCGCTGCGAGCCCGGCCCCGACGACGAGGGCGGCCGGGGGCTGCTGCTCGTCGAGCAACTCGCCCACTCCTGGGGCGTCGACCGCTCCAGGCTCACCAGCGGCCACGCCGTGTGGGCGACACTGACGGCCTGAGAGCGGCGCCGGGCACCCAAGGGGGTCTTGGGGTGCCGTCCGGGCGGGCCGGGGAACCCGCCCGGACCGATTCCGCCGGAAACCGGCGGAGCCGGCGCCGGTCCGGTGAGCGCGGTCGCCCCGTAGGGGGCGGGGCGACCGCGCTCACCGACGCGCAGGGCACGCAGAGTGATGTGGAGTGCGCGCCTGGTGAAGGCTGCGCAGGCGTGTGCGTGCCCGGCTTCTCGGCCGTCCGCCCGATTTCCGGCCCGGTGGGCCCGGGCCGCTTGAGCCGCCCCGTGACGGGCACCAAGTAACTATGGAAGGCGCGCCCGTGATCGTGCAGCCGCCGGGCTCCGACGGCGGCCGGAAGGTCACGATCCGTGGAGAGTACGTCGGCACCGCGTATCACCTGCTCGACATCGTCGAGTTCCTGCGCCGGGCGGGTCTGCCCGAGGCCAGTACGACGGTCGACGACCCCGAGCTGATCGAGTGGCGCGGCATGGGCCCGAAGGCCTGGACCGCGGCCGGCTGACCGGCGGCCCGGAGTGGGCCGCTTTCCGTCGGTGCGCCGTTCGGTGCGGCACGCCCTCGGATGGGGGTCCGCCGTGTGGGTGACGCGCGCGAAGCCCGTCCTGGCGCGGAAGCCGGGGATTACGGCCCGGTGGAACACCTCTCACGTCCAGGTAAACGCCGGATAAAAGTGGCAAAAGGGACGTCTCTCTGGACAGACTGAATCCGCCGGTTCGTGATCAGGAACATCCACGTTCTTCAGGAGATCGCATGGTGGAGCAGTCCTCCGAGGTCGTGTCGGAGCCGGACGAACCTGCCGTCGCCCTGAGCGACACCGGCCCCGGCGCGGCGGACACCGAGCGGCGGTTCGCGCAGGTCCTGGCCGATCTCCTCGGCACCGAGCGGGTTCCGGCCGACGGCCACTTCTTCACCGACCTCGGGGCGAACTCCCTGGTCATGGCCCAGTTCTGTGCGCGCATACGCAAGACCGCGGATCTGCCGTCGCCGTCCATGAAGGACATCTACCGGCACCCCACGATCCGCGGCCTGGCCACGGCCCTCGGCGAGACCGCCCCCGCCGGCCCGACGGCCGCTCCCGTACCGGCGCCCGTACCGGATCCGACGGCCGGGACGCGCGGGAACGGGCGGAGCCACCTGCTCTGCGGAACGGTGCAGCTGCTGGTCTTCCTCGGCTACTCCCTCGTCTCCGGATTCGCCACCGCCGCGGGTTACGAGTGGATCGCCACCGGCAAGGGCCTGGCCGACGTCTATCTGCGGTCCGTGCTGTTCGGAGGCACCGCCTTCGTGGCGCTGTGCGTGTTCCCGGTCGTCGCGAAGTGGCTGCTCATAGGCCGCTGGCGGCCCGCCGAGTTCCCCGTCTGGGGCCTGACGTACCTGCGCTTCTGGCTCGTCAAGGTGCTGCTGCACGCGAACCCGATGGTCTTCCTCACCGGGACCCCGCTGTACGTGCTGTACCTGCGGGCCCTCGGCGCGCGGATCGGCAGGGGAGTGACGATCCTCTCCCACTCCGTCCCGGTCTGCACCGACCTGCTGACGATCGGCGCCGGCACCGTGATCCGCAAGGACTCCTTCCTCCTCTGCTACCGGGCCTACGCCGGACACATCCAGACCGGCCGGATCACCCTCGGCGAGAACGTCTTCGTCGGCGAGAAGACCGTGCTCGACATCGACACCTCGATGGGGCACGGCGCCCAGCTCGGCCACTCCTCCGCCCTGCACCGCGGCCAGGCGGTCCCGGACGGCGAGCACTGGCACGGATCCCCGGCGGAGCCCACCCGGGTCGACTACGTCAGGGTCGCCCCGGCCCCCTGCGGCACCCTGCGCCGCGCCTGGTTCGGCCTCGGCACCCTGCTGCAGCTGCTGTTCCTGTACGTCCCGCTGCTGGTCGGCGGCGTGTACATGCTGTTCACCGAGATACCGGCGATCGGCAAGCGACTCGATCCGGAGACGGCCGCACTCGCCCCGTCGGCACTCCTCCCCGACGCCCTGGTGCTCTCCCTCGTCCTGTTCTTCGGGTTCCTCGTCCTGGGCCTGGCGGCCCTGTGCACCCTTCCGCGTCTGGTGGGCCTCGTCGTCAGACCCGACAAGGTCTATCCGCTCTACGGATTCCACTACGCGCTGCAACGGACCACGGCCCGCATGACGAACATCAAGTTCTTCGCCTGGCTCTTCGGCGACAGCTCCTACATCGTGTACTACCTCCGCGGCCTCGGATACGACCTGTCACGCGTCGAGCAGACCGGGTCGAACTTCGGCACCGAGGTGCAGCACGAGTCACCCCTGCTGGTCTCCGTCGGCAGCGGAACGATGGTCGCCGACGGCCTCTCCGTCCTCAACGCCGACTTCTCCAGCACCTCCTTCCGGCTGTCCAGAGCCACCATCGGGCCGCACAACTTCCTCGGCAACAACATCGCCTATCCGGCGGGCGGCAGAACCGGGGACAACTGCCTGCTCGCGACCAAGGTGATGATCCCGCTCGACGGCGAGGTCCGCGAAGGCGTCGGGCTCCTCGGCTCCCCGTGCTTCGAGATCCCCCGCACCGTCGAGCGCGACACCCGCTTCGACCACCTCAGGACCGGCGACGCGCTGCGCCGCCGGCTCGCCGCGAAGAACCGCTACAACCTCCGCTCGATGGCGCTCATGCTGTTCGTGCGCTGGCTGCACACCTTCGCGCTCACCCTGTTCGGACTCGCCTCCGTGGATCTGTACGGCGTGCTCGGACAGGCGGTGATCGCCGGCTACCTGGCGCTCACGCTCGCCTTCTCCACCGTGTACTTCATCCTGGTGGAGCGCTGCATCGGGTCGTTCCGCGCGCTGCGCCCCCGGCTGTGCTCGATCTACGAACCGTACTTCTGGTGGCACGAGCGGCTGTGGAAGGTCCCGGACCACTTCCTCAACGTCTTCAACGGAACCCCGTTCAAGGCGCTGGTCTGGCGGCTGCTGGGGGTGCGCATCGGCCGCAGGGTGTTCGACGACGGCTGCTACCTGACCGAACGCACCCTCGCCACCATCGGCGACGACTGCACGCTCAACGCCGGCAGCAAGATCCAGTGCCACTCGCAGGAGGACGGCACCTTCAAGTCCGACGTCACGACGCTCGGCACCGGCTGCACCCTGGGCATCGCCGCCCATGTGCACTACGGCGTGACCATGGGCGACGGCGCGGTGCTCGCCCCCGACGCCTTCCTGATGAAGGGCGAGGAAGTCCCCCCGAACGCCCGCTGGGGCGGCAATCCCGCGATCGAGATGCCGGAGCGCGGCAGCCCGCCCCGCGCCGCCGGCCGGGCCACGTCAGCAGTCAACGCCGCCACGGCGACCGTGAGTTGAGGAAGGCCATTCGATGGGAACGCGCGTGGAAGCGGACCGGGAGTTCTGGAGCCGGACACTGACCGCCGGCGGTGCCACCGGTGTGCCGCGGTGGGTCCGGGATCCGGTCCCCGGCTCGGCCGAGCACGGGATGCCGGTGCCGGACGACCTGACCGGGGCCGTACGGGAACTGGCCCGGCGGCGTGAACTGACCGTCGACGCCCTGCTGCTGGCCGCGCACCTGAAGGTGCTGGCCGTGCTCTCCGGCGAACCGGAGGTGGTCACCGGGTACACCCCCGGCGGGCGCGGCGCACCCCTTCCGTGCCGGACGGCCGTCCCCGCCGGCTCCTGGCAGGCCCTGTTCACGGCCGCCCGGCAGGCCGAGGCCGACCTGCTGGCACACCGGGAGTACCCGGTGGCGGAGCTGCGCCGGGAACTCGGGCTGACCGAGCCGTCGTACGACGTCGTGTGCGGCCCCCTCGCAGCCGACGCGAGCCACGCGGACCACAGCGCCCTGCACGTGCGCTGGTCCGACGCGGACGGCCGGTTGACCCTGCACCTGCGCCACCGCACCGACGTCCTGGACGCCCCGGCCGCCGCCCGCGTCGGCGGCTACCACCTGACGGCGCTGCGCCTGATGACCTCGGAACCGGACGCCGACCACACCCGGCGGAGCCTGCTGTCGGCCGAGGAGGAACGCGAGCAGCTGGAGGGCCTCGCCGGGCCGAGCCGGCCGCTGCCCGACGCGCGGGCCCACGAACTGTTCGAGCAGCGGGCGAGGACCCACCCGGAGGCCGTCGCCGCCGTCCACGGCGAGCAGGAGTGGACCTACGGCGAACTCGACCGCCGCGCGAACCGGCTGGCGCGCGCCCTGCTGGCGCGGGGCCTGGGCCGGGAGGACGTGGTCGCCGTCGTCACCGAACGCGACCTCGACTGGCTGGCCGCGGTCCTGGCGGTGTTCAAGGCGGGCGGCGTCTACCTGCCGATCGAGCCGCACTTCCCGGCCGGCCGCATCATGGCAACGCTGTCACGGGCGGGATGCCGGCTGGTCCTGACCGAGACCGGCAGCACCGACACCCTCGACGAGGCCCTGGCCGGCCTGCCCGGGGTCGAGAGACTCCTGGTCGAGACGGCCTACGCCGAATCGCACGCCGACTACGGCCCCGACGTCCGGGTCGACCCCGGCCAACTCGCCTACATCTACTTCACGTCCGGCTCCACCGGCGAGCCGAAGGGCGCGATGTGCGAGCACGCGGGGATGCTCAACCACCTCCATGCCAAGATCGACGACCTGGCGATCGGCGAGGGCAGCGTGGTGGCGCAGACCGCCCCGCAGTGCTTCGACATCTCCCTGTGGCAGCTCCTGGCCCCGCTGCTGGCCGGCGGACGGACCCTGCTGGTCGAGCAGGACGTGATCACGGACGTGGAGCGGTTCGTCGACACCCTGGAACGCGGCCGGGTGGCCGTGGCCCAGCTCGTGCCCTCCTACCTGGAGGTCGTGGTCTCGTACCTGGAGCGCCACCCCCGCACCCTGCCCGACCTGCGCCGTGTGTCGGTGACCGGCGAGGCGCTCAAACGCGAGCTGGTCCAGCGCTGGCTCGCGGTCCAGCCGGGCATCGCCCTGCTCAACGCCTACGGTCTGACGGAGACCTCGGACGACACCAACCACGAGCTCCTCCGGGAGGTCCCCGACCGGGTCCTGCTCGGACGGCCCGTCACCAACGTGCGCGTCTACGTCGTCGACGAGCACCTGGCCCTGGTGCCGCTCGGCGCCCCGGGACTGATCGCGTTCTCCGGCGTCTGCGTCGGCCGCGGCTACGTCAACGACCCCGAACGCACCCGGGAGGCGTACCGCACGGACCCGTACCGGCCCGGCGAACGCCTCTACCTCGGCGGCGACTGGGGACGCTGGCACCCCGGAGGCAAGCTGGAGTTCCTCGGCCGCCGGGACAGCCAGGTCAAGATCCGCGGCTTCCGCATCGAGATCGGCGAGATCGAGAACACCCTGCTGCGCGCGGACGGGATACGCGACGGCGCGGTGGTCGTCGCCGAGCGTGGCGGCGGGAGCAAGCACCTGATCGCCTTCTACAGTGGCGAACGGCGCCCGCCGGAGCTGCTGCGCGACACCCTGGCCGCGGCACTGCCCGCCTACATGGTCCCCTCCGCCTTCCACTGGCAGGACAGCCTTCCGCTGACCGCCAACGGCAAGATCGACCGCAAGGCCCTGACCAAGCTGGCCGAGACGGCACCCGGCACCGAGGGACCCGGAGCGGCGGCCGGGGACGAACTCAGCCCCGCCGAACGGCGGCTGGCGGCCGCCTGGGCCGAACTGCTCGGGGTGCCCGAGACCCGGATCGGCCGCGGCGACCACTTCTTCGACTCCGGCGGCACCTCCCTCACCGCGGTCAGGCTCTCCCTCGCCCTCGACCGCGCGGTGTCCCTCAAGGACATCACCCGCCACCCCGTGCTCGCCGACCTCGCCGCCCTCCTCGACGGCACCGCCGCCGGACGGCGCACCGAACTGCTGCTGCCCCTGGCCGGCGGCAGCGGCACACCCGACTGCGCCCTGGTCTGCTTCCCGTACGCGGGCGGCAACGCCGTGAACTACCAGCCGATGGCGACCGCGCTGGCGGGCAGCGGCCTGGCGGTCCTCGCCGTGGACCTGCCCGGCCACAACCTCGCCGCACCCCCCGAACCGTTCGCGACGATCGAGCAGGTCGCCGAGCGGGTGGCCGACGAGATCACGGCCCGCGGCCTGACCCGGGTCATGCTCTGGGGCCACTCCTCCGGAGCCGCCCCGGCCGTCGAGACGGCCAGGCGGCTCCAGGAGCGCGGCGCGCCCGTGACCCGGGTCTTCCTCGGCGCGCACCTCCTCGGCACCGCCACCGCACGGCACACCGCCGCGACCGAACTGACGAGCCGTGGCGACACCGAGATCGCCGCCCGGCTGGCCACGGACGGCGGCCACACCGAACTCGCCGAACTCAACGAGCTTCACGCCGCACAGATCGCCGCCGCCTACCGGCACGACTGCCTCGGCGCCCACCGCTACTTCCAGCGTGCCCTGGAAGCCCCACCCCCGGTGAAGCTGGCCGCGCCCGTCTCCGTGGTGATCGCCGCCGACGACCCGCACACCGCCGGCCACACCGGGCACCACCGGGACTGGCTGCTCCTCGCCGACCACGTCGAACTCCACGAACTCGCCGACGGCGGCCACCACTTCCTGCGCACCCGTCCGGCCGAGGCGGCCCAGGCCGTCCTGAACACCGTCCTCCCCCTCGCCTCCTCCTGACCCGTCACACCCCAGGCGGTCGACCGAAAGGAACCCGAGATGCCGTTCTCATCCCTGGCATCACCGCTCGACGTGGAGCGGCGACCGGACAAACCGGCACTGCTGCGCGTCGATCCCCCCGACGACGCCCCGAGGTGGACGGCCGAGCACCGCGAGGCGCTCCGCGCACAGGTCGCCGAACACGGCGCACTGCTCGTCCGCGGCCTGGGGCTGCGGGACACCGACCGGATCGGTGCCGTCTTCGCCAAGCTGGCCGGCGACCTCATGACGGAGCGGGAGGCCTTCGCCCCCCGCGAGGCCCACGGCCCCGGGCTCTACGCGTCCACCCCCTGGCCGGACAACCAGCCGATGTGCATGCACCACGAGCTGAGTTACGCGCTCGAGGTGCCCGGCCTGATGCTGTTCGCCTGTCCGACCGCGCCCGAGCAGGGCGGGGCGACGGCGGTGGCCGACGCCGAAGAGGTGCTGCGGGCGCTGCCCACCGGCCTCACCGAACGGTTCGAGCGGGAGGGCTGGATCCTCACCCGCACCTACAACGAAGAGATCGGGGCGAGCCTCACCGAGTCCTTCGGCACCGGCGACCGCACCGAGATCGAGCGGTACTGCCGGGCCAACGCCATCGACTTCAGCTGGCAGCCCGACGGATCGCTGCGCACCCGGCAACGCCGCAACGCCGTCGTACGCCACCCGGTCACCGGCCGGCGCTGCTGGTTCAACCAGATCGCCTTCCTCAACGAGTGGACCCTGGCCCCCGAGGTCCGCGAGTACCTCGTGGACGTCTACGGCGCCGACGGACTCCCCTTCAACACCCGCCACGGCGACGGCACCCCGATCGGCGAGGACGTCGTCCAGCTCATCAACAGCACCTACGAGGCGCACACCCGCCGCGAGCCCTGGCGCTCCGGCGACCTGCTGCTCGTGGACAACATCCGCACCGCGCACAGCAGAGAGCCGTTCACCGGAGAACGGCGGGTGCTGGTCGGCATGGGCGAACCCGTCCGGCCGGCCGACGACTGCCCGGCCCTGGAGGCGAGCGAGCGATGACCGATGTCCTGTCAACCACCGCACAGCGGGCCGTGCCCGGCCGCCCGGAGGTGCCGACCTTCTCGGTGATCTCCGGCGAACAGGTCCAGCAGGCCCTGAGCGGACGTGAGAAACAGCTCGTGGAGCTGGTCGAGACCGCCTACCGGCTCCATGGCGCCGGAGACTCGGTGAACCCGCCGTCGTACTTCCTGCGCTTCACCGACCGCCCCACCGCGCGGATCATCGCCCTGCCCGCCTCCATCGGCGGACCGGTCCAGGTGGACGGCCTGAAGTGGATCTCCAGCTTCCCGGAGAACGTGGGCGCCGGGCTGCCGCGGGCGTCCGCGGTGCTCATCCTCAACGACCACGACACCGGCTACCCGTTCGCCTGCCTGGAGAGCTCGATCATCAGCGCCACCAGGACGGCGGCCTCCGCCGCGCTGGCCGCCGACTGGCTCAGCCGCAACCGCACCCGCCCGACCCGGGTCGGTTTCTTCGGCACCGGCCTGATCGCCCGCTACATCCACACCTTCCTGCACGGCACCGGCTGGGAGTTCGAGACGGTCGGCGTGCACGACCTGTCCACCGACAGCACGGCCGGCTTCTGCGGCTATCTCCGCCAGCACGGCACCACCGGGCAGGTCACCGTCCACGACAGCGCCGAGGACCTGATCCGCTCCAGCGACCTGGTGGTGTTCGCCACCGTGGCCGGCGAACCCCATGTCACCGACCCGGCCTGGTTCGCCCACAACCCCCTGGTCCTGCACGTGTCGTTGCGCGACCTCGCCCCCGAGGTCCTGCTCGGCGCGGCCAACTTCGTCGACGACGTCGACCACTGCCTGAAGGCCGACACCTCACCCCACCTGGCCGAACAGCGCACCGGCAACCGGGACTTCCTCAACGGAACCCTCAACGACGTCATGCTCGGACGCGCCGCGCCGCCGGCCGACCGTCCGGTGATCTTCTCGCCCTTCGGTCTCGGCGTCCTCGACCTCGCCGTCGGCAAGTACGTCTACGACGAGGTGTCCCGGACGGGGAACCTCCGACTCATCGACGACTTCTTCCACGACCTGCGCCGGTACGGCTGAGCCCGTCGACGTCGGCCTGGCACCAGGAGGCCCGCCGTGCCTGTCATCTCCGCTCCCCATGCCTTCAACGAGGGCGACCTCTTCGTCGACCTGGAGTCGATCTGTGGACACCAGCTCTATCTGAAGTGCGAGGCCTTCAACTTCGCGGGATCCATCAAGCTGAAGGCCGCCAACGAGATGGTGGAGAACGCCGAGCGGGACGGAATCCTGAAAGCGGACTCCGTCCTTGTCGAGTCCTCGTCCGGGAACCTGGGCGTCGCACTCAGCATGATCGCCGCGAGCAAGGGTTACCGGTTCCTGTGCGTGACGGACTCCCGTTGCAACCTGTCGACCAGACTCCTGATGGCGGCCCTCGGCAGCGAGGTGCACATCGTGGCCGACCAGGACTCCAACGGCGGTTTCCTGGGCACGCGGATCGAGTACGTCCGGAAACTGTGCGCGTCGGACGACAGATACGTGTGGCTCAGCCAGTACACCAACGCCGGCAACTGGACCGCCCACTACCGTACGACGGCCCCGGAGATCGCCCGCCGGTTCCCGGAACTGGACGTCCTGTTCGTCGGGGCCGGCACCACCGGGACCCTGATGGGCTGCGCCCGCTACTTCCGGGAGTGGCACCGCCCGGTGCGGATCGTCGCCGTGGACGCCATGGGCTCGGTGGCGTTCGGCGGCGAGCCGGGCCGCCGGATGATCCCCGGCCTCGGCATGAGCATGCGCCCGCCGCTGCTCGACGAGTCCCTCGTGGACGAGGTGATCCGGGTCGAGGAGCCGGACACCATCCGGATGTGCCACCGCATGGCCAGGCACGGCTTCCTGTTCGGCGGCTCCACCGGCACGGTGGTCAGCGGCGCGACGGACTGGCTGGCCCGCCACGACGCCCGTGACCTCACCGCGGTGGCCATCGCCCCGGACCTCGGCGAGCGCTACCTCGACACCATCTACCAGACCAACTGGCTGCAGGACCTCTACGGCGACCAGGTGCTCGTCGAGGACGGCGACCGGGTGCCCGGCACCGCGGACGACGACCAGGTCCTCGGCACCGGGGACACCTCGCCGCCCAAGCCCCTGCCCCGGGAGCCCAAGTCCGCCTCCCGGGCACCGGCCCGCCGCCGCAACTCCTAGCCCCACCCCGAGCCCGGCCCCTCGGGACTGCCCGTACGGCAGTCCCGAGGGGCCGCGGCGTGTCCGGTGCCGGCCCGCTCAGTAGCGCACGTGCAGGGCGAGCAGTCCGCGGGTGCGCATCGACGGACGCCAGCTCAACTGGTCCACCGGCATGTCGAGTTCGAGACCGGGAAAGCGGTCCAGGAGCGCGCCGAGGGCGATCTCGGTCTCCAGCCGGGCCAGCGGCGCGCCCAGGCAGTAGTGGATGCCGTGGCCGAGGGCCAGGTGCCCGGTGGCGTCCCGGCCGAGGTCGAGCCGGTCGGGGTCGGGGAAGCGGCGCGGGTCGCGGTGGGCCGCCGCCAGGGACAGCAGCACGGTCTCGCCCGCCGGCACGGTGACCCCGCCCAGGGTGACGTCCTCCGTCGGGAAACGGCGGATGGCGAGCGGTGCGGGCCCGTCGTAGCGCGCCAGTTCCTCTACGGCCGGACCGAGCAGGGTCCGATCGGCACGCAGCGCGGCCAGTTGGGCGGGGTCGCGGAGCAGGGCGAGGGTGGCGTTGCCGATGAGGTGGACGACGTTCTCGTACCCGGCGAACAGGATCAGGAAGACCAGGGACATCAACTCGTCCTCGCTGAGCCGGTCCTCCTCGTCCCGTACCGCGATCATCGCTGAGACCAGGTCGTCGGCGGGCTCGGCGCGCTTGCGGGCGAGCAGCCGGGCGAAGAAGCCGAGCAGCGCCCCGACGGCCTCCTTCGTCCGCTCCGGCCGGGCGGGGTCGGGGACGACCAGGGCGTCGGTCCAGGACCGGAAGTCCGGCCGGTCCTCCTCCGCCACCCCCAGCAGCTCGCAGATGACCACGATGGGCAGCGGCCCGGCATAGGCGGCGATCAGGTCGGCGCGGCCCAGCGGGGCGATCGCGTCGAGCAGCGAGTCGGCGGTCCGCCGGACGGGTTCGCGCAGCAGGGCGACCCGGCGCGGGGTGAACGCCTGCGACACCAGGCGCCGCACCCGGGTGTGGTCCGGCGGGTCCATGTTCAGCAGGTTGGCGTCGAGCGCGGGCGGCAGCGCGAACCCGCGGTAGCCGCCGGGCTTCGCGTGCGCCTTGTCCAGGGAGAACCGCGGGTCGGCCAGTGCCTGCCGCACGTCCTCGTACCGGGTCACCAGCCAGGCAGGCAGCCCGTCGGTTCCGGCGACGCGGTGCACGGGCCCGGCCTCCCGGAGCCGGGCGTACACGGCGTACGGGTCGGCGAGCAGCTCCACGGGGTCAACGGCGGCCGGGCCAGGGGGCGTTGTACGGGCGTCCATGCCTCACACCCTAGGGGCACCGGCACCCTGGGCCACCGCCGCGCTCCCCGTCCGGGCCCGTCCGGAGAACCACGCGCACAGCCCCACCACCAAGGCCGCTCCGCAGGCGTAGACCGGCAGCCACAGGGTCGTGGTGGCGGAGAGACAGTCGGCGACGGCGGTATGGCTCTGGACCTCCTGGGCCTGGGCCAGGGCCGTACCCGCGCGAGGGGCCAGGTCCGCCAGCGCCGCCCGCGTGTGCAGGCTCTCGTACGTGCCCAGCGCGCCGCAGCTGTCCCGGGTGCCCGGCATCGGGAACAGCCACGCCCAGCGCTGCAGCATGGGGGCCAGGGTGATCGCCACGCACAGACCGGCCACCAGCGAGAACGCCACCAGGTTCCGTCCGTACCCGGAGCGCAGGCCCGGTGTCCAGGCCGGCAGCCGGTAGAAGGCGAGCATCACCGCGAGCAGCGTCACCCCGATGTAGGTGGCGAACCACTGCCAGGAACCCTGCGCGAGCGAGGCCGCCAGCACCGCGCCCAGCGCGATCCCGATGACGCCGGGCTGACCGGCGGACTCGGCACCGGCACGGGCGGCCGCCGGCTTCGTGGCCGTCCGTGCCGCCTGAGCCGTCCGGGCTTCCCGGGCCGCCTGGGCTTCCTGGGTGCGATGATCGTCCACGTTCACTCCCGCCTGGTCCGGCTCATCAGCATCCAGGCGCCGCACCGCGCCGTCCCGGCGCCATGCCGGTCCGCCCCGGAGCCTGGCCCGATCGGCGGCGGCCTGCGCGACGCCGGGTCAGGAGGCAGGGACGCCGTCGGCCGTGTCGGTGGCGCGGAGCAGCCGCAGGAACGCCTTCACGCCCGCGATGATCTCCTGGTTGTCGGTGAGGCGGTTCACCGTGGACTCGAACTCCCTGCCCAGCGCGAGGATCCTGCGGTCCGCGTCCTGGCTCCGCTCGTACGTGCTCAGGGCCAGCGCGTCCACGGCACGGCGCAGTTCGCCGAGGGCCCGGTACTGCTCCTCCGCCTTCTCCTCCAGGACCCGCGTCCCGGCCTCGGCACGGTTCAGCCGGGCCCGGACCTCGACGACGTCGTCCCGCGGATACGTGACGTCCTTCAGGAGGGTGCCCAGGCGCCGCCGGAGCTGGCCGAAGTACGCGCCGGCCGGCCGGAAGAAGGTGCTCAGCAGGAAGAACCCTGCGAACCAGTACCCCGTGAACCCACCCGTCCCCCAGGTGACCGCGACGACGACCACCGCCGTCAGCACATGACCGGCGACCGCGGCCCGCAGCATCGTCCGGGCGATCCGCGCGGCCTCGGCGTCCCGGCTGGGGGAGACCGTCATGCCCTTCTCTCGGCTGACCGCGATCTCGGCGAGCACCGCGTGCGCACGGAAGTACAGGTTCCAGGGGACCGTGAGCAGAAGCAGCAGCCACAGCAGACTCAGTACGCCCGCCCCGACGGCGAACACCACGGCGGGCGGTGCCCCCGCCACATACGCGAAGACCAGCGCCGCGAACGCCGCCCCGACGGCCACCACCGCCGCCAGAAACCTTCCCATGCCCCCGCCTCCTGTCCACCCGCCGACACCGCCCATCGTCCTTGGCCCGGCCCGAGGCGGCATGAGTAGGCGTACTCAGTCCGCCTGGCCGGGCCGGCGCCGACGCTCGCGCCAAAAGCCTTTGCGGGCGCCGCGGTCCGGATGGTGGGATGGCACGGTGATCAGCCATGACGAGGCGGCGGCCGTCCGGCCGTTGACCCTGGCCTGGGTGGGCCGGCAGCTGCAGCCCGGCGAACGGATCGTCAGAACCGAGGCACTGCACGGCGGGATCACCGCCGAGATGCGGAGGCTGACCATCGGCACCCGGGACGGAGACCTCCGCGACCTGGTGCTGCGGACCTTCGTCGACCCCTACTTCGTGGAGCACGCCGAGGAGTTGCTGACCCGGGAGGCCGGCGTCCTCGCGCTGCTCACCGCAACCGGGGTGACGGCTCCCGGACCCGTCGCCGTCGATCCGACCGCCGCGCACTGCGAGTATCCGTCGCTCCTGATGACCCACCTGACGGGCCGGACCGTCCTCGACGACGAGGGCCTGGAGGCACGCGTCCCCCTCCTGGCCCGTCAACTCCGGGCGATCCACGCACTGCGGCCCGCAGAGCGGCCCGGGGAGTACCGGGCGTGGACGACCGCCGACGCCGTCGTCCCGCCGGACGGCGCCGACGCGGCGGCCTGGGCCGCGGCGGCCGACGTGATCCGCCGCCCTGCGCCGCCGTACGAGGGGCGGTTCCTGCACCGGGACTTCCACCCCGGCAACGTGCTGTTCGACGTGGCGCCTTCCGGCCCGGCACGCCCCCGGATCACGGGGGTCGTCGACTGGGTGCAGACCTCCTGGGGTCCGGCGGACCTCGACGTGGCGCACTGCTCCAGCAACCTCGCGATGCTGCACGGCCCGGCCTGGGGTCTGCGGTTCGCCGAGGCGTACGAGGAGGCCGGCGGGGCGCTGGCCGCGACCGCGGGCGAGCGGCTGTACTGGCGGTTGCTCGACGCCCTGTCGTTCACGCCGGGCCTCGAGTGGGTGGCCCGGCCGTGGCAGGAAGCGGGGCGGACGGAGCTGACCACACCGGCCGTTGAGGCACGCTTGGACGCCTACGTCATCGCCCTGCTGGACGCGTTGGGCTGAGCCGAGTCCCCTCATCGCGCGGCCGTTCGGCCTGAAGTGTTCCCGCGGTTGGTCGCGGGTGCGAGCGCCTCGTCGGCGCCCAGCACCTCCTGCAGTATCCCCGGGGGCGATTCGCCTGCGCTGAACAGCGGCTCACGTGGCCCGGTCCTTCTCCTTGGCGACGGCGGCGGAGGCGAGCGTGGCGCCGGTGAGGCTGCCCCAGAGGGCTGCCGGGCCGTGGGGGGCGAGCGCGGTGATGACCACGGGGGAGACGGCGAGGCCGAAGCCGGTGGAGAGCTGGAAGCGGGCGAGGGCGCGTCCCAGGACCTGGCCCAGGCCCGCGGCGCACTGCAGGAGGCCTTCGCGGAACGGCTGCTCGCGGACCCGGCCACGGTGCGGGCGCGGGTGCGCGGCACGCTCGAAGAGTGCGCCGAGGCGTTCTTCGACGGCGCCTGGGCGGGCGTCGCGGTGCGGCTCGCCACCGCTCTGCGACTGAAGAACGAACTGCTCAGACGCCAGGGCGTCGGGGCCGCACTGGCCTCGGTCTCCGGCGCGGTCACCCTGGCACCGGAGGGCGACTGCATCGTCGTGGACAAGGTGCAGGACAAGGCGACCGCCGCGCGCGGCGCCGGGGTCACCTTCATCCCCAGCGTCTTCGGCCGCCCGCACCTGGTCGCGGTCCACGCGCCCGGATGGCACCCGGTGGTGCAGTACCCCGCCGCCGAGCCGAGCCCTGCGGAGCAGGTCTCCCTGGAGACGGTCACCCTCCGGCTGGAGGCGCTCGCGCATCCGGTACGGCTGCGGCTGCTGCGCACGCTGGCCCGCGGCCCGCACACCACCGGCGAACTGGCCCACTTCTGGGAGCTCTCACCCCCGGAGGTCTCCCGCCACCTCGCCGTCCTGCGCCGCGCGCGCCTGCTCACGTCCCGGCGGCACGGCCGGTACGTCCGCTACTCCCTCGACCTGCCCGACCTGACGGCGCTGGGCACCGACCTGCCGGCGGCCGTACTGCGCTGACCGGCGGCCCGGCCGTCCTGACGACCGGCCGGTCAGATCGCCTGCCACTGCGGCTTGTTGGCGAAGGTGTACCGGAAGTAGTCCGCCTGCTTCAGCAGGGAGGCCGCCGCCTCGTCCACCACCACGGTGGCATGCGGGTGGAGTTGCAGCGCCGACGCGGGACACATCGCGGCGAGCGGCCCTTCCACGGTCGCAGCGACCGCCTCGGCCTTGCCCTCGCCCGTGGCGAGCAGGACGAGATGCCGGGCCTCCAGGATCGTCCCGATTCCCTGGGTGATCACGTGGTACGGGACCTGGTCGACGTCCCCGTCGAAGAACCGGGCGTTGTCGGCGCGCGTCTGCTCGGTCAGCGTCTTGATCCGGGTCCGTGAACGGAGCGACGAGCAGGGCTCGTTGAACCCGATGTGCCCGTCGGTCCCGATCCCGAGCAGCTGGAGGTCGACACCGCCGGCCGCCGCCAGCGCGCCGTCGTACGCCTCGCACGCGGCCCGGACGTCCGCCGCCGTGCCGTCCGGGCCGAGGAACGCGTCCGCGCCGATGCCGAGCGGTTCCAGCACCTCGCGGCGCAGCACCGAGCGGTACGACTCCGGATGTTCGGCCGGCAGCCCCACGTACTCGTCGAGCTGGGCTATGCGGGCCCGGGAGGTGTCCACGGCGCCGGCGCGGACCTTGGCCGTGAGCGCCTGGTAGACGGGCAGCGGGGTCGAGCCCGTGGCCACCCCGAGCAGCGCGTCCGGCTTGCGCCGGAGCAACCGGGCCATGGCCTCGGCGATCAGCTCGCCACCCGCCGCCGCGTCCGGAACGATGACGACCTCCACGTCAGCCCCGCCCGCCCGTGAAGACGGCCGCCACCTCGGGGATGCGGTCGATGTAGCCGTCGAGGAGCTTGCGGCCGACGTCGACCGAGTCGACGAGGGGGTGGAGCGAGAACGCCTTGACGGCATCCGCGCGGGAGCCGGTCACCGCCGCGCTGATGGTGAGTCGTTCGACCGCCTTGACCTGCTGCATCAGTCCGGCCTGGTGCAGATCGGGCTGGGTGACGGTGAGCGGGTGGACACCGTTGGCGTCGACGGTCACCGGGACCTCGACGACGGCGTCCTCGGGGAGCGCGGACACGGTCGTGCCGTTGCGCACGTTGAGGATCATCGTCGCGCGTTCGTTGCGGCTGACCGCCGCCATCACGGCGAGGGCGACCCCGGCGTAGCCCTGGTGCGCGGGGTCCGGCCGGAAGTCCGCGTCGGCCTCGGCCTCGCCCTGCACCGCTCCCTTGGCCTCGGCCATGTAGTTGGCGCTGCGGTTGGCGACGGTCTCCCGCCACAGCCGCACGGCGCCGCCTCCGGCGGCCTCGGTCACCCGCCGGTAGAACTCCGCCTGCTGCCGGGCGAGGAACTCGCCGCGGGTCTGCGGGGCGTCGAGGATGGAGCGTACGGCGTCCCGGTTGAAGTAGTAGTAGTACAGGTACTCGTTGGGGATCAGGCCGAGGTCGCGCAGCCACTCCCTGCCGAAGACGACGCCCTCCTCCAGGCCGCCGAGGCGCTCGTCGTCGGCGAGGAGGCGGGGCAGGACGTCCTCGCCGTCGTGCAGCACCCGGCGCATCCAGCCGAGGTGGTTGAGGCCGACGTAGTCGAACTGGGCCCGGGACGGGTCGAGGCCGAGCGTCGTGGCGATACGGCGGCCGAGGCCGGAGGGGGTGTCGCAGATGCCGAGGACACGGTCGCCGAGGACGCTCTGCATCGCCTCGGTGATCATTCCGGCGGGGTTGGTGAAGTTGATGAGGTACGCGTTCGGCGCGAGCCTGCGTACCCGGTGCGCGATGTCGAGCATCACGGGGATGGTGCGCAGGCCGTAGGCGAGACCGCCCGGGCCGGTGGTCTCCTGCCCGAGGACGTTCAGGTCCAGGGCGACCCGCTCGTCGCACATCCGGCCGGCGAGCCCGCCCACCCGGATCGCCGCGAACACGAAGTCGGCGCCTTCCAGGGCGTCGTCGAGCGAGGTGCTGACGGTCACCCTGGGTGCGTCGGGCCGGCCGTCGGCGAACCGGGCGAGGACCTCGGCCATGGACTTGAGGCGGCCGGGATCGGTGTCGTAGAGCCAGACGTCGTCGATGCGGGGGCTGCCCTGGTCGTGCAGCAGGGCCTGGTAGACGTACGGCACGCGGAATCCGCCGCCGCCGAGGACCGTCAACTTCATGCGAGTATCACCTTTCCACCCGCCTCGCGGCAGAGCTGGAGAGTGTCGGGATCGGCACCGCCGGTGGTGATCAGGACGTCGATGTCCGACAGCGGGCACACGCGCAGCGAGCCGGAGCCCGGGAACTTGGTCTCGGCGGCGACCAGGACGACCTTCCCGGCCGTCTCGATCATGGCCTGTTTCAGCGGTGCCTCGACCGCCATGTTGTCCACCACGTGGCCGCTCGGGCGGACCCCGGTGCAGCTGAGGAAGAGCAGGTCGGCGCTGACCTGGCGCAGCGCCTGTTCGGTCAGGGAACCGACCAGGGACTGGTAGTTGCGGCGCAGCACACCGCCCAGCATCACCAGGCGTACGGCCTCGTCGTGACGGAGTTCGTCGAGCACGGCGAGGCTGCTGGTGATGACCGTGACCGGGCGTCCGCGCAGCTTCCGGGCGATGGCCTGGGGGGTGGTGCCGATGTCGAGGACGACCACGCTGTCGTCCTCGACCAGCTTCACGGCCTCTTCCGCGATGGCCTCCTTCATCGCCTGGTCGCGGGTGGCGACCACGTCGAAGGGGACCTCGGCCTCCTCCGGCTCCTGGGCGGTGCCGTCCAGGACGGCGCGCGGGGACATGGCGGCGCCCCCGTAGGTGCGCACCAGCTCGCCGTTGCGGTCGAGCTCGATCAGGTCCCGGCGGATCGTGGACTCGCTGACCTGGAGCCGCTCGGCGAGTTCGCGCACCGAGGCCACCCCGGTGGTGCGCAGGGATTCCACGATCTTCGCGTGTCGATTGCGTGAAGTCACGCAACGACGCTATCACCGAATGACTGACTTCAGTCATGACGGCAGGGAAACTTCCTCGTAACTGACTGACTCTTGTCATTGCGCGGTAGCGGTGCTCATAGTTGAGCACTTCATGAGGCGGCACCTGACGGAGGCGGTATCCGTGCTCGATGTGCTCTTCGCCGGCGAAGTCTTCTGCGACCTCGTATTCGCCGGTATCCCGCACCTGCCCGTCCCCGGCGGCGAGGTGTACGCGGACCGGTTCGCCGTCGTGCCCGGCGGCACCGCGACCCGGAGCGTGGCCGCCGCCCGGCTGGGTCTGTCGACCGGCCTGTGCGCCGTGATCGGCACCGACGTCCTCGGCGCCCACCTCGTGACCGAACTCGCCCGCGAGCAGAACCTGGACCTCGCCTGGCTGCGCCGCGACCCGGCGGTACAGACCCCCGTCACCGTCGCCGCGACCAACGAGCACGAACGCACCTTCATCACCTACGAGGAAGACGGCGCCCGGCGCCCGGAGACCTGGGACGGTGAGCTGCCCGACACCCGCTTCGTCCAGCTCACCATCGGCAGACCGCTGCCCGGCTGGGTCGCCCGGCTGCGCGCCCGCGGCACCCGGGTGGTGGGCGGCGTCGGCTGGGACCCCACCGGCCGCTGGTCGCCCGAGGTGCTCACCCGCCTCGCCGAGGTCGACGTCTTCGTCTGCAACGCCGTCGAGGCCACCAGCTACACCAGGACCGGCACGGTCGAGGAGGCCGTGAAGGTCCTGGACGACCTGGTGGCCGACGTCGTCGTGACCGACGGCCCGCGGGGCGCGGTCGCGGTGGACGGCACCACCGGTGAACTGATCCGGATCCCCGCCCCCCGGGTGCCCGCCGTCGACCCCACCGGCGCCGGCGACGTGTTCACCGCCGCCCTCATCACCGGCCTGAGACACGGCTGGCCGACCGCCACCCGCCTCCGCTTCGCCGGACTGTGCGCCGCCCTGTCCGTGCGCAGCCTGGGCGGCGCGGGCAGCGCCCCCCACCGGGCGTCGGTCGACGCCGTCCTCACCGAGACCTCCGGAATCCCCGGCGACGACGTCGACCGGTTCCGCGCGGCCCTGCGCTGACGCTCGGCCGGACCGCCCACCGAACCTCTGGCACCGCCCGCTCAGCTCCACCAGCACCAGCACCAGCACCAGGAGGACCACTCCATGACCGAGAGAACCCGAGGCCGTTCCGCCCGGCGCGCCGTCGCCGCGACCGCCCTCGCCACCGGCTTGCTGACGGCCGTCGCGGCCTGCTCACCCGGCCCCAGCGGCAACTCGTCGGCCGGCGACGCGAACAAGACCGCGGGCCCCGTGTCCACCGACGTCGCCAAGGCGGGCAAGGTCACTCTCACCGAGTGGGACCAGAACACCGACCCGGGCACCGAGGCCTCCACCGAAGCGCTCAACAAGGCGTTCATGGCGAAGTACCCGAACGTCACGATCAAGCGCGTCTCGCGGTCCTTCTCCGACCTCAAGACGACCCTCAAGCTGGCCCTGTCCTCCGCCAACCCGCCGGACGTCGTCCAGGCCAACCAGGGCTACCCCGACATGGGCGCCTTCGTGAAGGCCGGCCTCCTCCAGCCCGTGGACAGCTACGCCAAGGTCTACGGCTGGGACAGCTCCTTCCCGTCCCAGCTGCTCGACCTCAACCGCTTCTCCTCCGACGGCAAGACCTGGAAGACCGGCAACCTGTACGGCGTCTCCCAGACCGGCGAGATCGTCGGGATCTACTACAACAAGGCCAAGCTCAAGTCCCTCGGCCTGACCGTCCCCACCACCCTCGCCGGCTTCGAGACCGCCCTCGCCAAGGCCAAGTCGTCCGGCCTGCAGCCCATTTCGTACGGTGACGCGGACAAGAGCCCCGGCATCCACATCTTCGGCGTCGTCCAGGCGGCCACCGCCGGCAAGGCCGAGGTCCGCAAGCTCGTCTTCGACGAGGGCGGCGCCAAGTGGACCGACGCCGGCAGCCTGAAGGCCGCGACCACGCTGCGCGGTTGGGCCGACAAGGGCTACCTCGGCTCCGGCTTCAACGGCGAGAGCAAGGACCAGGCGGTCGCGGACTTCGCCGCCGGCAAGTCGCTCTTCCTCGTCGACGGCACCTGGCAGGCCGCCGTACTCGAACCCAGGATGAAGACGAACGTCGGCTTCACCGCGCTCAGCCCCGCCGCCGGACAGCCCCCGCTCACCCAGGGCGGCGAGGGCCTCGCCTGGGCGATGACCTCCAGGTCCAAGCACCCGGACGTGGCCGCCGCGTACATCGACTTCCTCGTGAACAGCAACGGCATGAAGGTCCTCGCCGACAACGGCAACCTGCCCGCGCTGCCGCAGGCCGACTACAAGCCCGCCGCGGGCACCGTCGACGCCGACATCCTCGACGAGTGGAAGGCGGTCAGCGAGAAGGACGGCCTGCTGCCCTACCTCGACTACACCACCCCGACCTTTTACGACACCCTCACCGCCGCCGTCCAGGAACTGACCGCCGGACAGCTCTCGCCCAAAGCCTTCGGGGCGCAACTCCAGTCCGACTACGCCTCGTTCCAGCAGAGTCAGTAAGGCCGTACCCCCCCATGGCTGTCACCGCACCCCGCCCCACGGCACGCGAACGCCGGGCCGACGCCCCCACCGGGCGTCCGGCCCGGCGCCGCGGCCGCGTCCAGTGGAAGGGCTACCTCTACGCCCTCCCCGCCCTGACCGTCCTCACCGTCTTCCTCCTCGTCCCGCTCGGCCAGCTGGTCCAGATCTCCCTCTTCCACTGGGACGGCCTCTCCGCCTCCACCTGGGCCGGCCTCGACAACTACACCGAGATCGCCCGCGACCCGCAGCTGCGCGCCGGCTTCCTGCACTCCCTGGTCCTCATCCTGTTCTTCTCGGTCCTGCCGATCACGCTCGCCCTGATGCTGGCCGCGATCACCACCCGCGCCTCCCGGCTGCGCGGGGTCTCCGTCTTCCGCGCGCTGATCTTCCTGCCCCAGGTCGTCGCCATGGTCGTCACCGCGACCGCCTGGACCGCGATCTACGCCCCCGACGGCGTCCTCAACACCGCCCTGCGCGCGATCGGCCTCGACGCGGTCGCCCGCCCCTGGCTCGGCGACTTCTCCACCGCCCTGCCGTCCGTCGGTCTCATCGGCACCTGGCTGGAGATCGGCCTGTGCCTGGTGCTGTTCATCGCCGGCATCGGCCAGATCCCGGGCGAGCTGTACGAGGCGGCCAAGCTCGACGGGGCGGGCCTCGTACGGGAGTTCTTCGCCGTGACCCTGCCCGGCCTGCGCGGCCAGATCACCGTGGCGCTCACCCTCACCGTGATCGCCGCCCTGAAGACCTTCGACCTGGTGTACGTCGCCACCCACGGCGGCCCCGGCAACGCGACCAGCCTGCCCGCCTTCGAGGTCTACAACCGGGCCTTCGGCACCGGCCAGGTCGGCTCGGCCTGCGCCATCGCCGTCGTCCTGACCGCGGTGATCCTGCTCATCACCTTCCTGATCACCAAGCTCCAGCCCGAGGAGGACGGCGCATGATCTCCACCCGTGAACGGGCGCTCAACTACGTCGTCCTGACCCTCTTCGCCGCGCTCGCCCTGGTCCCGCTGATCGGCGTGGTGGCCTCGGCCCTGACCCCCGCCGCCCAGGCGTCCCCGTCCTTCACCTGGCCGCACCACCTCGACCTCGGCAACTTCACCACCGCCTGGCACCAGGGGCACTTCGCCACCTACCTGGGCTCCAGCGTGCTGGTGGCGGTCTCGGTCGTCGCCCTCACGGCCGTCCTGGCCATCCTCGCGGGCTTCTCCTTCGCCCTCTTCGACTACCCCGGCCGCTCACTCCTCTTCTACGTCACCCTGATCGGCCTGATGGTGCCTCCCGAGGCGTTCGTCATCCCGCTCTACTTCAACCTGCGCGACGCCGGGCTCACCGACTCCTACTGGGCGCTGATCCTGCCGCAGACCGCCCAGTCCCTCGCCTTCGGCGTCTTCTGGATGCGCAACTTCTTCCGCTCGGTACCGGTCAGCATCATCGAGGCGGCCCGGCTGGACGGTGCCTCGGACTGGCGTCTCCTGTGGCGGATCCTCGTCCCCACCAGCCGCCCCGCCCTGCTGACGATGGCGATGCTGGTGTTCATGTGGACCTGGAACGAGTTCCTGCTCCCGCTGGTCATGATCACCGACGAGAACAAGCGCACCGCCCCCCTGGGCCTGGCCTTCTTCCAGAGCGAACACACCACCCAGTACTCCCTCCTGGCCGCCGCCTCGATCATCGTCGCCCTGCCGGTCGTCGCCCTCTACCTCTTCCTGCAACGCCACTTCATCTCCGGCATGCTCTCGGGCGCCGTCAAGGCGTGAGCGCGCCCCGCCGCCTGCCCCGGCGGGGCGCGCCCATGGCCTACTCCGTGCGCAGCGCCGTCGCCGTACGGGCCCTGGCCGCCCAGCCGGCCGGGAGCAGGGCGCCCAGCACGGCGATCGCGACACCGGCCAGCCCGAGCAGCACCAGCTGGGGGGCGTCGTACACATCGAGGATCGACGGCGGCAGGTTCGTGCCCGCCGCGTGACCCATCACCGGCAGCACGAAGCCGTGCAGCGCGAACCCGAGAGGTACCCCGACCAGTCCGCCGAGCACGCCGATTCCGGCCACGGAGGCGAGCACCAGGCTCACGGTCTGCCGCGGCGACATCCCGAGTGCCTTGCAGACGCCCAGGTCGTGGACGCGTTCGCGGGTGTCGAGGACGACGGAGTTGAGCACACCGAGGCCTGCCACGGAGACCAGCATGAGGGTGAGCAGCGCCGCGATCGCGTCCAGGATCAGGATCATGTTCTCCTGCGGCGAGGAGGAGTTGGCCATGGCGTCGCCGCCCAGCGGCTCCACCGCCGCCTGGAGCTTCTCGGCGTAGGCGGCGGGGGAGACGCCCGGCTTCACCTCGATCTGGAAGACCTGGGGCCTGGCCCCGGCGAAACTGGCGAGGTCCGCGTGGACCGACAGGCCGTCGTCCGAGGTGTCGAAGGCCTCGCCGACGATCTTCAGGGTCTCGGTGTCCTTCCCGAGGGTCACCCGGACCGGGTCGCCGGTCCTGGTGCCGGTCCGTTCCAGGAAACCCGTGGGTACGACGGCCTGCCCCGCGCCGGTGAGCCAGTGCCCGGAGATCATCTCGTAGCTGCCGGGACGTGAATCGCCCTGGTAGAGGGTGGCCCGGACCGAGCCGGAGATCCCCGCCACGGTGACGTCGTCCTGGGACATGCCGTAGTACGAAGCGGTGCCGGCCTGCGCCGCGATGGCGGCGCGGATCTTCGCCGGGTCGGCGGACGGAGCAGTGTCGTTCCCGTTCTCGGGGCGCACATGGCGAACCGCGCCCGGGGCGCCGCCCTGGACAGTCGGCCCGCCGGCGACGGCGGTGACATCGGCGCGGTCCTCGGGATCCGAGGCGCTGCCGACCGCGTTCAGGGACGAGGTCAGTCCCACCGCGAAGGTCGCCGCGACCGTGCCGAAGGCCACCGCGAGCAGCATCGCGGCCGTACGCACCGGATGCGCGAAGGGGCCGGCGAGGCCGTAGGTCACCGCCCGCGGCAACGGCAGCCGCCCGGCCGCCCGGTGCGCCCACTGACCCCGCCCGGTGCGCGGTGCCCGGCCGACCGCGATGGCCTCGGCCGTGCGCAGCCGTCCGGCCCGCAGCGCGGGCACCAGCGCCGCGATCCCGACGACCAGCAGCGCGACGGCCGGCACCACGACGTCCACCCACCAGGCCACCGTCAGCGAGGCGGTGCCGTAGGCCCGCCCGGTGTCCGCCAACAGGGGAGCGGCCAGCACGTTGCCCAGCCCGACCCCGAGCGCGATACCGGTGCCGGCCGGGATCAACGCCTGGGCCACATAGGCCCGTACGATCTCGCGCGGGGTGAAGCCGACGGCCTTGAGGATGCCGATCCTGCGCAGGCTGGTGCCGACCGTGCCGCTGACCACACTGCTGATGATGATCACGGACATCACGATGCCGAGCACGCCGAAGGCCACCATGAACGGGATGGTCGCCGCCGCGCCCGCATCGGCGGCGCGCTTGGTGTCCAGGTAGGACCGGGTGCCCGCCAAGGCCCCGGACGGAACGGCGGCGGTGAGCTTCTCGCGGTCGGCGGCGATCTGCGCCTTGGTCCCCGCGGAGTCGAAGCGGTAGAGCATCTGGCTCGTGACCGGTGTGTCCTCCGAGGCCAGCGCGTCGACCTGTCCCGGGGTCGCCCAGGCGTCGGCGGTCTCGCTGACCGACACCGCGAAGCCGACGACCTTCAGGGTCGGGCTGCCGGCGGCATCCGAAACCCTCAGGGTGTCACCGACCTTGAGCGAGGGGCCTTCGAGCGACCCGGAGAGCACGACCTCGCCCTCCCGCGTGGCCCACCGGCCGGACCGCAGGTCCAGGTCGTCCACGTCACCGTGCGGATCGGACCGCCCGACCAGACTCAGCTTCGGCAGATGCCCGCCGTCCCGGTCCACCGGGCTGATGGTCGTCGTCGGAAACGGCCCCGCGCTCGCGGTGACGCCGTCCAGCCGCCGCGTCGCCTTCAGCCGCGCCGCACTCACCTCGGCCGGATCGAACTGCGCGGTGACATGCGCGCCGTGCTGCTTCGCGAAGGCGTGGTCGAAGGGGGCGTTGGAGGCGACGACGAGCGACCCGGCGATCACGGCCGCGGCGACGGCCATCATGGTGGCCACGGCGATCACCACCGTCTGGACCCGGCGCCGGCCGACCCCGGAGCGTACGACCCGGCCGAGCGCGCCGGTACCGAAGAGTCTCATCGGACGGCCTCCGCACGGGAGTCGAGGGAGAGACGGCCGTCGACCAGCCGGATGGTACGGCTCGCGCACGCCGCGGCCAGCGCCATGTCGTGCGTGACCAGCACGACGGTCTGCCCGCCGCGGTGCAGGTCCACCAGCAGCTCCCGTACGTCGTGGCCCGAGGCGGTGTCGAGCGCGCCGGTCGGTTCGTCGGCGAGCAGCAGCGCCGGCCGGTTGACCAACGCCCGGGCGACCGCGACTCGTTGACGCTCACCGCCGGACAGCCGGCCCGGGTAGGCGCGGGCGTGCTTGGCGATGCCCAGCAGTTCCATGAGCTCGCCGGCGCGGGCCGCCGCCTGGCGCCGCGCGGTCCCGGTCAGCTGGGCGGGGAGCTGGATGTTGTCGGCGACGGTGAGGTCGTCGAGCAGGTTGAAGAACTGGAAGACCATGCCGATCCGCTCGCGGCGGAACCGGGCCAGCGCGTGCTCGCTCAGCCCGTCGATCCGCTGCCCGGCCACGGTCACGGCGCCTTCGGTCGGCTTGTCGAGGCCGGCCACCAGGTTCAGCAGCGTGGACTTGCCGCTGCCGGAAGGGCCGGTCACGGCCAGCGCCTCGCCCTGGGCGACGACGAGGTCCAGCGGTCCGAGCGCGGGCGCGCCGGCGCTGTCGTAGCGCTTCGCCACGCCCGCCAGTTCGATCACGTGAGTCATGGGTGTGGTCCGTCCCTTGCGGTCGAGAGGGAGATGGTCTGTACGAGCTGGTTGCGCCGGCCCAGCGAAGGTAGGGCCGTGGCCCGGTGGGGCGCGTCCGCCTCGGCACCGACATCCGGGCCTCCCCGCGAAGGAGCCACCCGCGGCCTCATCCCTGCGAAGTACGCCTGAGAGACGGTGCGTCGACCGCGCAGGGGGACGCGAAGACGGTTCGGGGACCGCACAATGAGCCGGTGGAGACGGAGGACCGGCGAGGCTGGCATCGGCACCTGCGCGAGGCGCTGCGGTCGGAGGCGCGGGACGCCCCGCGGTCGCGGCGGGCGGTACGCGCCGACGTGGTGCTGGCGGTCCTGCTGACCGCCGTCGCGATGGTCGTGGCGTTCCGCTATCCCGGCGACGGGCCGGTCCGGTTCAGCTCGAAGGTCGAGTCCCGGTACGCCGAGCGGACGGTGCCGGTCCCGCGTCCGACAACGCCCCCGGTACCGGATCCGCGGGTCACGGAGAACAGGCCCACCTCCCCGCCCGCGCCGCTCGTCGTGCTGTCCGCGCTGCCGCTGGCGGTCCGGCGCCGGTATCCGCTGGCCACCTTCGCGGTGGTGATGGGCGCGACGCTGGCCATGGTCGACGGCGCCTCCTGGATCAACGTGCTGACCTGCGTCATCGGTGCCTACAGCGCCGTCATGTACAGCCGTCACCGGGCGCAGGCGACGGCCGGGCTGGTCGTCGCCGCCGTGCTGGCCGGCCTCGCGTTCCGGGACACGGATCCGGTGCTGCCAGGGTGGTCGAGCCCGGCGGTCGTGCTGCTGGTCGCCGGGGTGCTGGCCAGCACCGTCCGCTTCTGGCAGCGGCGGCTGGCGGCCAGCCGGGACCGCTACACGCGCCTGCAGCAGGCCCAGGAGGAGAGCATGCGCCGGGCCGTCGAGGAGGAGCGGGCCCGGATCGCCGCCGAACTGCACGACGTCGTGACCCACAATGTGAGCGTGATGGTCATCCAGGCGGGCGCGGCACGCAAGGTGATGGACGCGGCACCGGAGCGGTCGAAGACGGCCCTGCTCGCGGTCGAGGCCGGCGGCCGGGCCGCGATGGCCGAACTACGGCATGTGATGGGCCTGTTGGCCGCCCCGGACACCGGCCGTCGCCCCGACGGTCCCGTCGACCGCCCGGCCGACGGCCTCGAACCGCAGCCCGGCCTCGGCCAACTCGACGACCTGGTCGAGCGGGTACGTGCCGCCGGGACACCGGTCGACGTCACGACGTCACTGCCGCCCGACCCGCTGCCGCCCGGAGTGGACCTCGCGGCCTACCGCGTCGTACAGGAGGCCCTGACCAACACCATCAAGCATGCGCCCGGCGCCGAGGCCTCCGTCACCGTCGGACACACCGGGGACCTGCTGGAGATCGAGGTCACCGACACCGGAGCCGTCCGCGACGCCCCCCGGGCGGACGGCAACGGGCGCGGGCTGATCGGGCTGCGCGAACGGCTCGCGGTCTACGGCGGCGACCTCACGGCCGGTCCGACCCTCGCCGGCGGCTACCGGATCACGGCCCGAGTCCCGTGGCGGACGGCGTGAACCGGCCGGCGCTGCGCGCCGTCATCGCCGACGACCAGGCCCTCGTACGCACCGGTTTCGGAATGATCCTGGCCGCGGACGGCATCGAGGTGACGGCCGAGGCCGCCGACGGGGCCGAGGCGCTCGCCGCGGTCCGGCGCACCCGGCCCGACGTCGTGCTCATGGACATCCGGATGCCACGGATGGATGGCATCGAGGCGACCCGGCGGATCCTCGCCGACGACGGGCCGGACGGTATCAGGGTCATCATCCTGACCACCTACGACCTCGACCACTACGTCTACGACGCGCTCACCGCCGGTGCCAGCGGCTTCCTGCTCAAGGACGTCAGCCCCGAGCATCTCGTCGCCGCCGTCCGCCTGGTGCAGTCCGGCGACGCCCTGCTCGCCCCCGTGATCACCCGTCGGCTGATCGAACGCTTCGCCCAGCGCGAGGCGGACCGGCCGGCCGGCCTTCACCGCGATCTGTCCAGCCTCACTCCACGCGAACTCGAGGTGCTCCGGCTGCTCGCGACGGGACTGAGCAACGCCGAACTCGCCGACCGCCTGCTTCTCAGCCAGACCACGGTCAAGACCCACATCGGCCGCATCCTGTCCAAGCTGAACCTGCGCGACCGCGTCCAGGCCGTCGTCCTCGCGTACGAGACGGGACTCGTCTCCCCGGCGGGCGGGGGCTCCTAGCCGCGCTCCAGCCCGTTCACGCTCCCCGTGCGTGCGGGGAGCGGAGCACGAGCAGGGTGATCTCGCTGGGGGCGAAGACGCGGAACGGCGGGCCCCAGAAGCCGGTGCCGCGGCTGGTGTAGAGGAGGGTGCGGGCGCCGTGGCGGCTGAGGCCGGCCACGACGGGCTGGTCGATGCGGACCAAGTAGTGGAAGGGCCAGATCTGGCCGCCGTGGGTGTGGCCGGAGAGCTGGAGGTCGACCCCGTCCGCTGCCGCCCGGTCGACGAACTTGGGCTGGTGGGCCAGGAGCAGGACGGGCAGGTCGGGGTCGGCGCCGTCCAGGGCTCCGGCGAGGTGGGCGCGGTGCCCGGCCAGGCCGGAGGACTCGGCGGTGACGTCGTCCACGCCGGCGACCACGAGGGTGTCGCCGCCGCGTTCCAGCAGCAGGTGGCGGTTGCGCAGCGGCTCCCAGCCCAGCTCGTCCATCAGGTCGACCCAGCCCTGGGCCTCGCTGTAGTACTCGTGGTTGCCGGTGACGTAGACCCGGGCCCGGGTGGCCCGCACGGTTCCGAGCGGGGCGGCCTGGGCGCGGCGGCGTTCGGCCGTGCCGTCCGCGATGTCGCCGGTGTGGCAGACCAGGTCGGCTTCCAGGGTGTTCACCGTCTCGCACACCCGTGCCGACCAGCGGGCCCGATCGAGTGGGCCGTAGTGGGTGTCGGTGATCAGGGCGACCCGAAGGCCGTCCAACCCGGCACCCAGACGCGGGAGTTCCACGTCGAGTCGGCGCACACGCGGAACCCGGCGGGCCTCGGCGTATCCCCAGGCGAGCAGTACGGCGGTGGTGCCGAGGACGGCCCACGTGACGATGCGGGCCCGGTCCTGGCTCTCGCCCACGCCGGCCACGGTCAGGGCGAGCCGCAGGAGGACGCCGAGCAGCACGGACCAGGTGAACAGAACCCAGCTCGCACCCAGCAGGGTGTCACCGACGATCGCCGCCCCGTCCTGCTGACGCCGGCCGTGACCGCGCACCATCGCGAGCGGCATACCGACGAGACCCAGGACGAACAGGGCGGTGCCGGCCAGCGTGACGGCCGGCGGCCAGTGCTGGCCGGTGTACAGGAGCACCCCGCACGGCACGGCCCACAGCAGCACGGGGGCGATCAGGGGGATGTAGCGCATCAGGCGGGCCAGTCGGCTCCGCCGCGGCGCCTGCGCCTCGCCTTCGGCGGGCCGTGTGCTGCTGGTGTCGGTCACGCTTTCCCTCCCAGACCGGGCTGCCGTCTCGCGCACTGTATCCGGTCGGCCGACAGCCGCAGCTGAAATGAATGGATGATGTAGCCTCATCCATCTGAGTTCAGATCATCGACTCGGGGGCAGATTCGTGAAACTGGAACGATCCCGCGCCGCGCGGTGGGCGACCGGCGCCTGCGCGGCGCTGTCGGTCGTGATCGCGAGCGGCTGCGGCACGAGCGGCGCGGGGAAGAGCGACGACGAGGGCAAGAGACCGCGAACCAAGTTGGTCACCGCACTGAGCCACGTGCAGGACACCCGACTGACGCGAGACTGGATCGAGTTCGGCGACGTGGCCGGGGTCCGCTCCCGCAGCGGCGACGGGTCCGGCGCGCAGCGGGACCCGCTGCTCGGCTACGGCGAGTCCCGACTGGCGGATGCCGCGGCGCTGCTGCCCGGTCTCGCCGGCATCGATCCGTTCGCGGCCCGGTCCGCCCTGTCGGTCGGTCAGGCGCCCGACCCGGTGGGTGTCCTGTACGGATCCTTCGACACGACGTCGATCGGCGCGAAGCTGCGCAAGCTCGGGTACGCGAAGCACGACCTCGCCGGCGGGGAGACGGCCTGGATCATCCGCGACCACCACAAGATCGACGAGAAGGATCCGCTCGCACAACTGGGCATCCCCACCGCGCTGAACGTCGTACGGGTCTCGCCGCGACGCATCGTCTACGGAGGGGCGAGCGCGGACCTCGACCAGGCGCTCACCGGCACCGAGCCGCTGGCCGACAACGAGGCGGTCGGCCGGATCGCGGACTGTCTCGGCGAGGTCGAGGCAGCACGGATCGGCCTCGACCCGGCGACCGCGGAAACGCCGTTGGGCATCGGTGTCCTGGGATCGTCGGGTGGCGATGCCACGGAGGCCGTCTGCATGACGACGGCGAGCCGGGACGCGGCGGAGGCAATCGCGTCGGCCTGGCCCGGCCGGGTGAGATCGACGACCTCCCGCCTGTCCGACGAACCCTGGTCGAAGCTCCTCACCCAGCCGCGCGCCAAGGTCATCGGCGGCCCCTCCCATGTCGTACGACTGACCGCGCGGCCCACCGGTTCGACGCGCGTGCTGTTCGACGCCTGGACGGCCAAGGACCTCGGCCCGCTGCTCACCGGCGCGGAACCCGACCCCGCGACCTCGGCCCGATAGGTTCCCCTCACTCCTTCAGAAGGAAGAGAAGCTCCGTTGCGCATCCGAACAGGGACCATGTCCACGGCGGCGTTGCTGGCCGTGGCCGCCCTGGCCGCCGTCACCGCGTGTTCGTCCGGCGACGGTCCCGCTGTCACCGGCGGCGACAAGAGCACCCCGACCGCCGTCCCCCCGACGGCCACTGTCGGCAAGGGCGCGGCCACCTCGGCCGACGTCACGATCGGCTCCTGTGCGGTCGACGCCGTCACGAAGATCCCCAAGGCCGAACTCACGGTGACCAACCACGGCAGTGACACCGCGACCTACACCATCCAGCTCGAGTTCGTCGACGGCGGCGGGACGAGGGTGGCGGAGGGCGCCGCGATCGCGAACAGTCTGGAGGCGAACCAGCAGGCGAAGGAGACGGCCGACGGGACGGCCCAGGTCACCTCGGACATCACCTGCGAACTCGGCAAGGTCCAGCGCCTCGCCGGCATGTGACCCCCACGGCTCAGTCCGCCGTGACCTCGGCGCGCACCCGCTCGCGGATGTCGCGCACCACGGGGGAGCGGGTGAACGCCCGAGCGACACGCACCAGCCAGGCCGCCTCGTCCTCGACGGTCTCCAGTCGCGCCGAAGGCGTCGGTCCCGCCTGGTCCGGAGCGCCGTCGTACAGCCGTCCGGCCCGTTTGTCCTCCAGCGCCGCGGCGATGACGGCGGCTTCGAGGACCGCCTCGCGGTCGACGGCCGCGAGGCCGGTACCGTCCAGTGCCCGCACGGTCCGGTCGAGGGCTTCCGCCCGCTGGTCGGGCCGTAGCGCCAGGATGCCGTCCCGGATCTCGATGACCCGGCGGTACCGGGCGAACTCCGCCTGACGCAGGGCGGGGCGGCGGGCGGCATCCGGGTCCAGCGCGATCTCGGGCAGCTCGGTATGGAGCGCCGTCCACAGGGGTTCGAGGGCCCGGTGGGTCCGGCGGGCGCGCAGCCGGCGCAGCGGGGCGGTGATCCGCTCGCCCCAGAGGGTGGCGGTGGCGCCGGCGGTGACCAGGACGGCGGTGAGCATGCCGAGGGTCGTGGAGAGGAGGTCCTCACTCAGCCCCTGCCGGCCCGTGGTGATGTTGGCCGCGGCATCGTCGAGAGTCCACAGGGTCCACACCACCGCGGTGGCCGTGGCCAGCGCGGCGAGCCGCAACCCGGTGCGCAGCGGGCCCGGCGGGGTCTGACGCGCGTGCCGGACCAGGGCACGGGCGAGAACGCACAGACTCCAGCAGAGGTAGGCGACGAAGAGCACGTTGTAGGCGGCCAGCACCCGGCCCCGGCCGGGCGCGGCCACGAAGTACGCACCGTCGGCGGTGACGCCGGAGGCGAGGAACAGGCCCAGCGCGGCCGCCTGGACGACGACGGCGGCGCCGATCCGGCGACGGCGCCTCATCGGCACCGGTCCGGCCACGCGCGGATCGAGGGTCAGCGCGACCAGGGCGAGGAAGGTGCCCGCGGCCGCCTTCAGCTCCCAGGTGAGCAGCAGTTCGGCACAGGGCGCGGAAACGAACCGCTCCAGCACGTGCAGCACCGCGGGGGCGTTGAGCGGCATCGCCATTCCGGCGCACAGCGCGAACCCGGCGACGTCCCGGTGCGCCGGATCCGCTCCGCCGCCACGGGTGAGCGTCAGCCGGTGCCCGGCGAACACCAGGAAGACCAGCGCGGCGAGACACGCGGTCAGGTTCTCCACGAGCGCCGCCGGGCGACCGGCCGGTCGGCGATCCGCCGCTCGGGCGGGGCGAACAGGGAACGCATCCGGGCCTCCGCCGATCCGGCCGGCGCGGTCACGCCGGCCGCCGCGCGGTCCTGCTGCGCGGCGCGGTTCAGGAGGAGCGAGGCCACGAGCTCGGCCTCCTCCTCCTGCGGCTCGGTGTAGACGGTACGGCCCAGGACCCGCTGGACCAGTGACGCCGGGAGGTCGGCAGCAGCACCTGCGCCGCCGAGGACGCGGCGGGGGAGGTCTCGTGGTGACCGCACAGCAGATGCGCGACCTCGTGCAGCTGGATGTGCTGCTGGTGCAGGGGCGTGGTGTCCGCGGGACAGAGGATGCGGTCCGTCCGGTCAGTGGTGACGAGCAGTCCGCACGGGAGGTGAGGCCGGGCGGAGACCGGCACCAGCTCGATCGGCCGGCCCCGGGTCCGCGCCCGCATGTCGACGAACCGGGCCGTGTCGAAGGGGGTCGGCAGATCGAGGCCGTCCACCAGGACCCGACACCGTTGCCACAAACGCTTGTCGCCCCGACCGCTCCGCACGCCCCGTCCCTCTTCCCCGTGACCGCCGCGCCGCCACCGTCTCACCGGGCGGTCAGCCGTCGCTGCGGGCGCCGCCCGCGCCTTCCCGCCGGGCCAGGACGTCGATCATGTCGCTGATCGTGTTCACACCCTCGGGCGAGAGGTTCACCGCCCGCAGCGCCACACTCCGGACCCCGGCGTCCCGCAGGGCCCCCAGCAGCTCCAGCTCCCTGGCGATGGCGGCACCCTGGTCGTCGTCGAAGAAGTAGGCGACGGGGACGTCGAAGAACTGGGCGAGCGCTTCGAGATGGCGCTTCGTCGGGTTGTCCCGGCGGCCGGTGCGCAACTGCCACATGTAGGTGGCGGAGAAGCTCTCCCCGGTGGCCTCCCGGCACGCCCGCGCGACCTCCTCGTGGCTGAACTGCTCACGGTTGGGACGCCGTACGATGCGGAACAGCGCGTCGATCTTGTCCGCGAGGGTGGTCGGCGAAGACGCGTCGGCGGTGCTCACGTGCGGCCCCCCTCTGGTCCTGCATCAGCTTCGGTGGATCGATTCCGGGATGCCCGTTCACCCTAGCTTACGCCCGCGGTGACGGTCCTGGTCCGCCGCGTGTGTGCGCGACGACTCTTGGTCACCGCAGCCCTCGCCGTCACTCTCAAGAGTCTGCGCCGCACCGTGACTGCGCCGAAGGGCGACAGCGCCGGGCCGCGTTGGCGCCCGCGTGAAGACCGCCGTGGTCGACTGGGTGGCCGATGTCCCAAGGGGCGGCATTCCCGGGATGTGAGCACCGACACACCCTGACAAGAACCTCATGAATGGCCGGGATCCTTCAGGTGCTTCTCACTCCAAGATCTTTCCGAGTCCGCGTCGTTCGCCCCACATGTTGAGGTCCCCCATGCTCAACTCCCGCTCCACCGCTCACCGAAGCGGACGCCACCGCAAGCCGAAGCAGGCGAGCCCGTCACTTCGCCGAGCGGTCGTGCTCGCGGTGGCCACCCCTGTCGCCGGGATACTGCTCACCGCCCCGTCGGCCTTCGCCGCCGGCAAGGCCGCTCCCAAGACCGGCTCCGCCGGACTCGACCCCGCCGAGCAGCGGATCGCCGCACATCTCAACACTCGCAGACAGGACCCGCGTCTCGGCAGCACGCTCAGCGGTGTCGTCCTCGACGCCACATCGCGCAAAGTCGTCTGGGGACACGACGCGACGACCGCGCTGATGCCCGCGTCCAACACCAAACTCGCCACCGCCACCGCCGCGTTGACCGTTCTCGGCCCCACCTCCCGGTTCACCACCAAGGTGGTCTACGGCGACGGCACGGTCACCCTCGTCGGCGGTGGAGACCGCACCCTGACCACCGGCGACCTCGACGCACTCGCGCAGACGGCCGTCGCGGGACTGCGGCACGCCGGCCGCACCTCGGTGAAGGTCCGCGTCGACGACAGCCTCTTCCCCGAGCCGACGCTCGCCACCGGATGGAACGACGGCTACTACCCCGACTCGATCGCCCCGGTCCGGGCGTTGGTGGTCGACGGGCACCACGTCACGGACACCTCCCTGGACGCGGGAACCGTCTTCGCCCACCTTCTCGCCGAGCGCGGGGTCACCGTCGTCGGTGACGTCACCCGGGGCGCGGCCGGTTCGGGAGACGTCACGGTGGGCCTGCACCGCTCCGACCAGCTGTCCGTCGTCGTGCAGCACATGCTCAAGGTGAGCGACAACGACATCGCCGAGACCCTGTTGCGGATGACCGCGCTGCACGCCGGCCGTCCGGCGACCTTCGAGGACGGGACGGCGGTCGTGCGCCAGGTACTCGCCGGGTACGGCATCTCCCTGGACCACTTCCTGATCCACGACGGCAGCGGGCTCTCCCGGGCCAACCGGATCCCGGCGCGGACCATCGCGGACATCCTTGACCTGGCCGACAGTCCCGCGCATGCGCGAACCCTGAGGTACATCGTGGACGGACTGCCCGTCGCGGGAGAGGCGGGCAGCACGCTCGGCCCGGAATGGGGCCGCTTCGACACGGCGGACTCGCGGTGCGCCGTCGGAAAGGTCAAGGCCAAGACGGGCACCCTCACCGGCGCGATCGCACTGAGCGGGTTCACCAAGGCCGCGGACGGGCGCTGGAAGGTCTTCTCCTTCATCGAGAACAACTCCACCGCCGCCGCGGCCGACACCAAGGACGCCCTGGACGGTCTCGCCGCCACGGTCAACGGCTGCTGGGCGTAACGGCGTCGCCGAAGACGGGAACGGCGCGCTCACCCGGTGTCGGCGGCCTTCAACGGCCGCCGACGAGTACCCGCGACGCCTCTTACCAAACACCAGGGATTCGGGCCGCCCATCCGGGGCACCCGGCCCGCACCGGCCGAGACACCAGACGCGGTCGGCGTCGGCCGACCCGAGCGAGCTGGGCTGCCCCTTCATCCAGGAACTCCCCGAAGAGGGCCGAAGATGAAATTCCTCTACGACGACGAATCCTTCTCCTTCGAGGCACTGCGGGCCGCCGGATACGCCGCCTACGCCGGCGCCGACCTGGGCGAGGTCTTGGTCACCTGCCGGCAGATCCCGGAGGGCGACGAGGAAGCATCGTCGACCCGGTGGGCGGCGACGGCGGCGCGCATCGAACGCATCGGCCGCGACGCGCTGGCCGCCGGTCACCGGGTCAGCGCCCGGGAAGCCCTGCTGCGCGCCTCCAACTACTTCCGCACCGCCGACTTCTACCGCCGCGAGGACCCCGCCGACGACGCCGAGTCGGCCCGGCTGGCCCAGGCCTCCCAGCAGACCTTCGCCGACGCGGCCGCCCTGCTCGACCCTCCGGCGCGCGCCCTGCGCATCGCCTACGAGGACACCACGCTGCCCGGCTACCTGTTCCTCGCCGACGACTCGGGCACCCCGCGCCCGACCCTGCTCTACCACGGCGGCTACGACTCCACCCTGGAGGAGAACTACTTCGCACTGGCCGCCGGCGCGCTGCGGCGCGGCTACCACGTCATCGCCTTCGACGGCCCCGGCCAGGGCAGCACCGTCCGCGAGCAGGGCCTGCACTTCCGCCCGGACTGGGAGGCCGTCGTCACCCCCGTCGTCGACTTCGCCCGCACCGTGCCCGAGGTGGACACCGCACGCCTCGGACTGGCCGGCACGAGCCTCGGCGGCTACCTCGCCTTCCGGCGACTCGGACGGGCCGCCGGCTCGGGGGCCGTCACGCTCCTTCTCGACTGACCCCGGTCGGCGTACGGGGATCAGCTGCGGCCCGTCGCGTCGATGGGGCCATGGTGGGCGTGGATCGGACGGTGTGCCGTGCACACCAGCACGCGGCCGTGCCCACAAGTCCTAGCCCAGGTTCCGCAGCACCTCGGCGATGGTGGCCCGGTAGGTCCGCAGCGCCTGCAGCCCGGCGGCATAGCGATCGCGGTGCCGTGCGATGTCCACGGCCTGCTGCCGCGCCCGTGCAGCGTGCCAGACCTCGGCCGTGCGGTGCCGGAGCTTGCAGGTGACATCCGCGACGGCGGTGGCCCGCTCCCGCTGCGTGTGCCGGGTGTTGCCGTCACTGCTCCGGTGCCAGGCGGGGTCCGTGTACGCCGCGACGGGGTCGGGATAGCGTGTGAATCCCTGATCCGCCACGCAGCGGGACCACACGTCCCAGGCCGCGCGGAGGCGCGGGTCGCGCTTGACCGCCTTGTTGATCGCGACCGCCCGTGTACTTGCGTAGAGCCAGTCCCGCTCGACGTCGATGCCCCGCAGCAGCCGCCGGCTCGCCTCAGCGTTGCAGTCGGGGAAGTCCGCGTATTCGGCATTGGTCATCCTTCGACCCTTCGGCCGGGAGGCCAGGGACTTGGCCGGGTCCCAGCCGTAACCCCAGCGACGGGCCGCGGCGAGATCCAGGTCGCCGTAGTCGGTGCTGACCGCGGTGGCGACGATGGGGTCGCTCGGGTAGCGGGGGTCGAGCGGGAAGTCCCGGTGGCCGTGCTCCGCCATGCACTGCCGGACCAGCAACGCCGTTGCCCGCTGGGACCGCTGGTGGTCCTGCGGTGTGTAGTCGTAGCGGTCGGCCGGCAGGGGGCCGAGGTCGGACGCTGTGCGGATGGTGTACGGGTGTTCCGGACCGGAGACGCAGATCGCCGCCAGCACCGCCACGACACCCAGCCGCCACACCCGCCCCGTCATGCGAGGGATGCTACTAGCGGGCGTCAGTGCCCCGCTGTCCGCCCCCGAGGCCGTTGGAACGTCAAGCGCGTTCAACGTCCTGGCGTCAGCCACCCCTGCCCGGCAACGCAGGCTGCTGCTCATCTGGCACCCACCGGCACAGCGTTCTTCACCCGCCTGCGCGACGCGCGACGCGTGCTCATCGCCGGTGCCGGCGGCGGATTCGACGTGTACGCCGGGCTGCCGCTCGCGCTCGCGTTGCGGTCGGCGGGCAAGGAGGTGCACCTCGCCAACCTGTCCTTCGCCGACCTGTACGGCCTGGACCTCGATGTGTGGGTGGACCAGGACGTCGCGGCCGTCGGGACCCGACATCCTGATGCGCGGCGACGAACACGGTCTCGGCACCCCGGAGGAGGACATGGCGAGCCTGGCCGCCGTGAGCGGGCTCGACGAGGTCCCGCACCGGCTGGTGGCCTGCCTCGGCTTCGGAGTGGACGCGTACCACGGCGTGAACCACTCGCTCGTCCTGGAGAACCTGGCCGCCCTGGACCGGGACGGCGCCTGTCTGGGCGCGTTCTCGCTGCTCGGGCGGCGCGCGAGGGCGCGCTGTATCTCGACGCGGTGGCGCATGCCCAGCGCCACACCGCGAGCCAACCGAGCATCGTGAACGGATCCGTCGCCGCCGCCGTGCGGGGTGACTTCGGCGACGTCCGGTTCACGGAGCGGACCAAGGGCGGCGAGTTGTTCATCAACCCGCTGATGGCCCTGTACTTCTGCGTGGACCTGCCCGGACTGGCCCGCCGCACCCTCTACCTCGGTCTGCTGGAACGGACCTCGCTGATGCGGCAGGTGAGTTCCGTGATCGAGGAGTTCCGCAGCACGCTGCCCCGCCAGCGACCACCACGGGCATTCCCGCACTGAGCCTTCCTCCGGTTCGGTACCGCGGGCGTCATGTCCCGCGACACCTATCGGGTTTCGTCGAGGGCATCCAGGGCCGAGATGATGTCGGCGGGTTCGGCGCGGGCGGTGTAGTCGGTGTCGACGAAGGCCCAGCGGATCACGCCCTCGCGGTCGATGACGTAGGTGGCGGGCACCGGGAGTGTGCGGGGGTGGCCGTCGTTGACGCGCTGGAGGTCGAAGCCGAGTTTGTCGTAGGCGGCGGCGAGGTCGTCGGGGAGGTCGAAGGCGAGGCCGTACTGCTTGGCGGTGTCGGAGCCGAGGTCGCTGAGCACGTCGAAGGCGAGGCCGTGCTTCTCGGTGAGGGTGAGTGACTCGTCGGGGATCTGCGGGGAGACGGCGACCAGGCGGGCGCCGCGCGCGGTGATGTCGGCGTGATGGTGCTGGAGGGCGCGCAGGGCGAGGTTGCAGTACGGGCACCAGGCGCCGCGGTAGAAGGTGAGGACGACAGGGCCCTCGGCGAGCAGGTCGTCCAGGGCCACCGTGACGCCGGTCGCCGAGGGCAGGGTGAACCGCGGGGCGGGCTCGCCGACGGTGCGGGCGCGGCCGGCCTGCCCGGAGTCGGCGAGGTCGACGGCCGCCCGGTCCATGACCTGGCGCATCTCGGCGGGGATGTGCCGGTCACGGGCTTCGTTGAGCGCGCGCAGTTCGGTGGCGAGGTCGGTCATCGGCGTTGCTCCTCATCCGTGGAACGAGCTACTTGAAACGACCGTTTCAAGATAGCGGCCGGTCCTGCCTCGCACCAGGTATCTTGGAACCATTGTTTCAAGTTCGTGGGGTGGCACATGCCTGACATCAAGCACTTCGATCCGGACACGGCGCTGGACACGGCGGTACGGCTGTTCTGGCGGCAGGGCATGGCCACGACCGGGATCCAGGACATCGTCACCGCGACCGGTCTCAACCGCTCCAGCCTGTACGCCACCTTCGGCGGCAAGCAGGAGCTCTACCTCGCCGCGCTGCACCGCTACCGGGAGCAGTGGTCCCGGCCGGCGTTCCGGATGCTCGCCGAGGACAGCCGGGGGCTGCCCGCCGTCGCCGAGTTCTTCGACGCGCTGATCGGGGTCCGGTGCACGGGTGAGCACGCGCGCTGGGGCTGCATGATCTCCAACGCGCAGGCCGGCGCGGAGAACGGCGACCCCGACGTCCGAGCCTTCCTCGATCAGCACCACGAGGAACTGCGGGCAGCCCTGCACGCGGTGCTCGTCGTCGCCGGTGCCGAAGGCCAGCTGGCCCACGGCACCGACCCGGCCACGGCAGCCGACCTGCTGACCCTGCTCGCCTACGGCGTCAACCTGCGCTCCCGCGCGGGCGCCGACGCCACCTCGCTGCGCACGACGGTGACCGCCGCACTGCGGTCACTCGACAGCCGTGCAGCCGAGTAACCCGGTGCCCTTCAACGGCGTGGAAAACCCTTTGCCGGGATTCGCCGCCCGACCCAAGACTGAGGTCATGCTCGGATTCGTCAGGACCGACAACGAAGCCCTCGTCTCATGCTTGGGCGATCCTCAGCGCACCGTTGCGGCATACCGGGAACTGTTGCGACGCGGGGAGAACGCGGTGAGCGCCATCCGCGCCGGCCTGCGTGACGGGAATCCGGCCGTCCGCGAGGGCTGCTGCCGCCTTCTCGACCACCTGGTCGACACCGACTCGATGGACGAACTCGTCCTCATGGCGGACGACTCCGATGCGCGTGTCAGGATCGCCGCCTTCCACGCTCTGGCCTGCGATCGGTGCAAGGGCGACACCTGCGCACCGGGCCCGGACCGGGTCCTCGAACCCGCGCTGCACCACCTGGCGTCAGACCCCGACCCGCACGTCCGGGCCATGGCCGCCGAACTCGTCGGCAAGTTCGTCCACTCCGACACGCGCGCCGTTGCCGCCTTGAGGGCGTCCCACGCCAACGACCCGAGCCCTGCGGTGCGCAAGAAAGCGGGTTGGTACACACCGGGTGGGACCATCTACGAACGGATCCTTCCGTCCGGGACGGCCGTGCGGTGACCGTGGCAGTCGATGATCACGGCGCCATCACTTCCCGGTCCGCGCCCGCCTTCTGCGGCTGGAAGAACACCGCGTCCCGCGTCTCGCGCAAGCTGACGTACACGATCAGGGAGACCGCCGAGCACGCCGTGACGTACCAGTAGAAGCCGGACTCCATGCCCGCGTCCTTGAACCACAGCGCCACGTACTCGGCGGTGCCGCCGAACAGGGCGTTGGCGATGGCGTAGGGCAGGGCCACGCCGAGAGCGCGCACATGGGCCGGGAACATCTCGGCCTTCACCACGCCGCTGATCGAGGTGTAGCCGGTGATGATGACGAGGCCCGTCAGCATGAGCGCCGGCGCCCCGCCGGCGGTCGTGACCTTGCCCAGCGCCGTCATGAGCGGCACGGTCCCGAGGACCGCACCGAGGGCGAAGGCGATGAGCAACGGGCGGCGGCCCACCCGGTCGGAGAGCGCACCGGCCAGTGGCTGGATCAGCATCATGACCGCGATGGCGACGAAGCTGACGAGGGCCGCGTCGGTCCTGCTCAGGCCCGCCGTGTTGGAGAGGTACTTGGTCATGTACGTCGAGTACGTGTAGTCGCACAGTGTGCCGCCCATGCTGAACGCGATGATCAGCACGAACTCCCGCCTGTACTCCAGCAGTCCGCGCAGTGTGCCGCGCCTGTCCGCTGCCGGGCCGTCCGCGCCGGACTCGTCCAGTTCCCCGTACGCCTCGGTCTCCAGCAGGTTGCGGCGCAGCCAGAAGATGCCCGCCGCGCCGATCGCCCCGACGACGAACGGGACGCGCCAGCCCCAGGAGGAGAGCGTCGCCTCGGACATGGTGTGCTGCAGGACGATCTGGAGGGCGAGGCCCACGAGTTGGCCCAGCTTCATCGACACCATCTGGAAACTGGAGAAGAAGCCGCGCCTGCCGGGCGCCGAGGCCTCGGTCAGGTAGGTGGCGCCGGCCGCGTACTCGCCGCCGACCGACAGGCCCTGGAGCAGCCGGGCGATCAGCAGGACCGCGGCGCCGAAGTGGCCGGCCTGGTCGTAGGTCGGGGCGATCGCGATCAGGATGGCGCTCAGCGACATGAGCGTCACGGTGGTGGTCAGCGCCGACTTGCGGCCCTTGCGGTCACCGATCCGGCCGAGCAGCCGGCCGCCGACCGGCCGCATGAAGAAACCGACCGCGAAGATGCCCGCGGTGCGCAGCAGTTGGGCGGTGGCGTTCCCCTCGGGGAAGAACGCCGAGGCGAAGTAGACGGAGAAGGTGGAGTAGACGAACCAGTCGTACCACTCGATCATGTTGCCGACCGAGCCGCCGATCATCGCCCTCCAGGGGCTGCGGGAGGCGGGGGCGTGTCTGTCGTGGCCACGGGGTGTCCTTCCTCGTAGAGCGCGGGAACAGCGGATGACCTGCGGCGATGTGGTATCGCAGGTCGCTGTAGCGTCGCTGGTCCGGCTCGGCGGGCCGAGACCCCGGGGCGCGGAACTAACCCGTCCTTGACGTTCCCGAACATTCCCGCAGCGAGATTGTTCACAGAATCGTCCACAGAATTGGCTGGATACTGGGGCGGTGCACATTCTGCTGGCCGAGGACGACGACGGGGTGGCGGCCGCCCTCGTCGAGGTGCTGTACGACCACGGGCACATCACCCGGCGCGTGCGGCACGGCCGGGACGTGCTGACCTACCACCGCAGCGCCGACCTGCCGCTCCTCGACCTCGGCCTGCCCGATGCCGACGGCCTGGACGTGCTGCGCACGCTGCGGGCGGTGAGTGGCATGTCCGTGGTGATCCTCACCGCGCGCGGCGACGAGCGTTCGGTCGTCCGGGGGCTGCGGCTCGGGGCGGACGACTATCTGGTCAAGCCGGTACGTCTGGCCGAGCTGCCGGCCCGTATCGATGCCGTCACCCGGCGGGCCGCGGCGGCCCCGGACACGCACTCGGCGCGCACGGTGCGGGTCGGTGACGTGGAGGTGGACCTCGACGCGCGCCGGGTCCGGGTCGGTGGGGCGGAGGTCGAGCTGACCGCCAAGGAGTTCGCCGTCCTCGCCGTACTGGCGGGCCGGGCGGGCACGGCGGTCCATCGGCAGCAACTGCTGGACGAGGTGTGGGGCGACATCACCTGGCGCTGGGCGGTCGTCCTCGCGGGCACCACACTGGTGGCGCTGGCGTGCACGGTCCTCGCGCGCGCCGCCACCGACTGGGTGGTGCCCGCTGCGTCGCCTCGACCACGCGGTCGGCCGACTCGCCGCAGGGCTACCGCCGGAGCAGACCCGGGCCGGCGGACCAGCGGAACTGCGCCAACTGGCGGCCGGGTTCAACCGCATGGCGCGTACGGTCACGGCCGCCCTGGAGCAGCAGCGCCGGCTCGTCGCCGACCCGCGCCGTACGGGCCGGTTCCGTCGAGGCCGTGCTCGTCGTGGGCGGTGTCCCCATCCCCGTCCTCTCGGACCTCGACGACTCGCCAGGCCTGCGTTTTCTTCCACTGGCGGGTCTGCTGCCCCGCCTCGGCGGGCGCGTCGGCCTGGCGGGCTCGGGCCTTGCGGAGGTGCGGCTTCCGGCGGGTGCGTACCGGGCGGCGAGCGGTGTCGCCACCGTCGGGGTGTCCAACCTGCTGGTGTGCCGTCCCGACTTGCCCCGCCATGTGGCCGACGCGCTCACCCGGGTACTGGTCCGCCGCGCCACCGCACTCGTCCCCGCCCATGCCGTAGGCGCCCAGTTCCTCGACGTCGGCAGCCTGATCGGCACGGGCGGTATCGCCCTGCATCCTGGCGCGGCCGCGGCGTACCGCTCCCTGCACGGCTGGGCCCGGGCGCGTCCGGTGCTTCTCGTCGAGGACGGCGCGGGCCCCGGCGCCGGCCGAGGGTGGCTCAACGACGCTGGACCGCCCCCGCGGCCGCAATGGCATGTACCGGAGAAGTGTGATGTCCGGGCCGGAGAGGGAATTCGGGAAGTCCTGTGCCGTTGTCCGAACGCACTGCCGAACGGCTTCGCTCGGGTACCGGGCGCCTGACCGGGACTTGTCGGTCAGGCGCCCGGGCTGTTCGGACGGATGCGGCTACCTCTTCGTGACGGACGCCACCCAGTTGATGAAGTTCGTCGTCGAGTCGCCGGTGCGCTCGGCCTGGGTGTGGCCCTGGGCCCAGACGGTGGCGAAGTCGACGTCGCGGATGCCGTAGTTCTTGAGGGCCAGCGCGATGTTGATCTCGGTGGTGTTGGCGGTGTCGCCCTGCATGATGCCGGTGCGGATGCGCCAGTGGCGCGCCGGCGTCGACCGGCGGTAGCCGCCGAAGGCGGGTGAGAGGAAGTACAGGGGGTTGTACGCGTCGGCCCGCCAGGCCATGTCCTTGCCGACGCTGTCCTTCTTGGCGAAGTCGCTGTCGTACGCCGCGGAGCCGTAGCCGGAGTCCCAGTCGGAGTACGTCGCGTACGTCGACTCGTTCACCTTGATGACGTCACGGGTGAGCGGCGCGAAGTGCGCCGGGGCGTTGAGCCCCATCGCGAAGACACCGTTCTCGGTCTGCCCGCGGGAGTACCCGTCGAACGCGCCGACCGGCTTGCTCGCGGCCTTCTGGCTCTTGGCGAAGCCCGGGAGACCGGACACCGTGGCGGTGTTGGTCGTGGCGTCGTAGGTGACCCAGGTGCTGTCGGTGTTGAGGTAGGCGATGTAGTCGTCGACCGTCTCGTACGTGGTGGAGGACCCCGTCTGGCCCGATCCGGGCGGGCCGCCCATCGTGGTGATGGTGTACGGGAAGGTGTTGTCGGACAGGAAGTTGTTCAGCGAAGTGGTGATCACCTCGATCAGGTGGTCGTAGTAGCTGCCGGCCAGGTGGATGCCGCTGTCGGACTCGGTCAGCTGCAGGCGCCTGCCCCGCTCGTCGCGCAGCCCCAGCCGGTTCACGTACCTGGGCCAGGCCCTCGCGAGGTCCGCGGAGTAGGCACTGGTCCAGGTGCCGGACGCGCGCGTGCCGGTCGAGGCGAACTGGCCCATGTTCCACTCGTAGGACAGGTTGGCCTCGTGCAGGCTGGTGATCGGGCACCAGGCCATGACGCCGGCGACCGCGTCGCTGAGGGGGCGGCCGTTGGCGTCCTCCATCGCCGCGCCGATCGTGCGCAGGTAGGGGTGGTACAGGGGGCTGTCGCCGGACGCGCCCGCCACGGTGTCCTGGGCGCCGCCGCCGCTCATGCCGAACAGGACGATGTCGTCCGTGCTGCCGGGCAGGACGCTCCGGTTGTACCGGAGGAAGCGGACCGCGGCCTTGAGGTCGGTCACGCCCCAGGGGGCCGCGTCGGAGCGGGTGCTGGTCGAGGTGTCCCGGCCGCGCAGGCCCGGCCACACGTAGATGTGCCCGGCCTGCAGATACTGCGACACGCTGCTGTAGTTGTACGACGTGGCCGGCTTCTGCGCGGCGTAGCCGGGGGTGTTGACCGGGATCACGATCGGCGCCGTGCGTCCCGAGTAGTCGCCGACGGTGCCCTTCGGGTCGACCGTCGCGGTGTACGTGGTCCCGTCACTGTTCGCCGTGGCCTTCAGGTACGCGCCCGGCACGTAGATCGACAGGCTCTCGATGTCCGTCGCGGCCGGGTTGGTGACGTACACCTTCCCGATCTGGTAATACACGTCGTTGGTCGAGTCGTACGACCAGGCGGTGGAATCGAAGTCCAGCGAGTACGCCGAGGACGCGCTCGACGAGCTGCCCGACGACGACGTGCCGGCGAAGGCCGCGCCTGCCGCGCCCTCGGCGATTCCGAACGCGGCTACGGCCGCGGCGCCTCGGACAACGGCTCTGCGGTTGATGTCCACCCGTGGACCTCCTTGTGCAGCGGGTTACGTGGGTCACAGCCGTACCTGCGCACCGTCTCGTCGACACCGCGGGCGGGTCCGGCTGTGCGGCTCATCCGAGTCCCCGACTGTAGGCAAGGAGCTAGCTCGATTGTTAACAATTTTGATGATAGTTTTGTTAGAAGTCTCTCCCTGGATGCGCGGCATATTGATCAGCACCTGGAACGAAGTCGACTGGGCGGGCTACTGCCTGACCGGCTACGGCCGCACCGTCGAGACGATGCCCTGCAACTCCGCGAAGAACGCCATCGACGGGCACATGCGGTGGCGCGAGATCAACATGGGCTCCGGGAACGGCTGGAAGCTGCAGAACGTCCTCAGCGGCTACTACCTGGACTGGACTGGAACCAGCCGGCCCCGACGCCGGCACGGTCTACCTTCACGACGGCGACGCGGGGAACCCGAACGAGCGCTGGTACTGAGGTTTCGCCGGGCGGCGGCGCGCGTCGCCGCCCGGCTGGGCACGGTCTGCCGCCAGGGAAGGCCTGCCGACTGCAGGATCGGCTTGAACGTCGCGGGATCGGACGTGAGGGACTTGCCGTCGGTGGCCATTTTTGTACAGCGAATCCGCCAGGGACAGCGGCTTGCCGTCGAGCAGCAGAGTCGGGGTCGCACTCAGCCGCAGGGTATGGAAACCCGCCAAGTTCTCCTGGACCAGGCCCTTGTGATCCGAAACGGTTTGGGTTCTGGGCCATTAGTAGTGTGTGAACGATCTGGTGGGGGACGCGCGGCATCTGTCGCCGTCGGCGCAGGAGGCCCTGCGGTTACGGTCGGTGGCGGCGGTGGCGGCGGGTCGGGACCGTGGTGATGTGGCGGCGGTGTTCGGGGTGTCGCTGAAGGCGGTCGACGGGTGGTGGGCGAAATGGCGGGCGGGCGGACGGGACGCGCTGGTCATGCGTCCGCGGGGCAAGCCCGTCGGGGTGCACCAGGTGCTCGGGGAGGCGGAACAGGCCGCGGTGCGTCAGGCGGTCCTGGAACACCGTCCCTGTGACCTGGGGCTGAGCGGGCAGTTGTGGACACGGCGGCTGGTGGGCGGGCTGATCGCGAAGCTGTGCCGGGCACGGCTGACCGAGCCCGGGGTGGGCAAGTACCTCAAGCGGTGGGGACTGTCCTTCCAGCGCCCGGACAAACGGGCCGTCGAGCAGGATCCCGAGGCCGTCGCGCGCTGGCATGCCGAGACCTGGCCGGCGATCCGGGCCAGGGCAAGGGAGGACGGTGGAGAGGTCCTGTTCGCCGACCAGGTCGGTGTCCGCTCCGACCAGGTCACGGGCCGCACCTGGGGTGAGAAGGGCAGGACACCCGTGGTGCGGCGCAGTGGGATCCGGTTCTCCGTGAACGCGATGTCCGCGATCAGCACCAAGGGCCGGATGCACTTCATGGTCTTCACCGAGAGCTTCACCGCCGAGGTGATGTGCCGCCGCCTCCTGGACCGGCTCGCGGGCCACTTCGACCACAAGGTCCACCTCGTGGTCGACGGCCACTCCGCCCACCGCTCACCCCGACGAGCTCGTCAACGCCGATCTCAAGCACAGCCTGCCCAAGCAGCACCGAGCCCGCAACCAGGATGAACTCGCCACCGAGACCCGCCGGTTCTTCCGCAGACGCCAGCGACAGCCACACATCATCCGCGGCTGTTTCGGCGGCCCGCACGTCCGCTACGTGCTCATGGAGAACCCTTTGAGTTTCTGATCAACAGGCTGTTTCGCCTCTCGTGTTGGCCGCTGCCTGCCAGGACAGTCACCTTGCGGAGACGGGGACACTTTTCAGCCGCCTGCAAATTCTGCAACCCGTGGTGCGGAAAATCCATCTAACGATTGCGGGACGAGCTGATTCCGTGGCGGGTGACGACGAGAGGTGCGAGATGGCTGACGGTTCGATTGCCACGAAGGCCGGTGGCCCGCTCACCGGCCTCCCCGTGTGGACCGTCCGACCTCGCCATCCGCGTGAGGAACCCTGGCTCGCGGCGGTCGCGGCGGTCTTCGCATTGGCCCAACTTGCCCTCGTCCGGCCTGGGCTGGGGCTCGGTTGGGACGAGACGGTCTACGTCAGCCAGGTCAGCGGGCACATACCCGCCGCCTTCTTCAGCGCGCCCCGCGCCAGGGGTATCTCGCTCCTGGTCGCCCCGATCGCGTCGTGGTCCGACTCGACCGCGCTCCTCCGGGTGTACCTCGCGGTCCTGTCCGGCCTGGCCCTCTACTTTTCCCTGCGTGTGTGGCGCACCCACGTCACGCCGGCCGTCCTGGCCCTGGCGGGCGCCGTGTTCGCCTCCTTGTGGGTGACGCTGTTCTACGGCCTCCAGGCCATGCCCAACTACTGGGTCGCCGTCGGCGCCCTGGTCTGCGTGGGATGTTTCCTGCGTGCCCGCGCGAACACCCGGGACCGGGCGGCCTGGTGGGGTGTGTGCGCGGGCGCGGCGCTGATGGCGTGGATGCGCCCGATGGACGCCGTCTACGTGGTGCTGCCCCTGCTCGTCCTCGCCCTGCGCCGCCCGCTTCTCCTCGCCGTGCTGGTTGCTGGACTGCTGGTGGGCGCCGGCGAATGGGTGATCGAGGCGTACGTGAGCTACGGCGGGCTTGCGCAACGCCTTTCCGACGCCTCCGGCATCCAGGGCGGTCTCGGCTGGCATCTGGCCGTGGTCGACCAGTTGCGCAGCCTCGGCGGGCGCACACTGTGCCGGCCCTGCACCGGATCGGTTCCCAACCCGGCAGTGACGCTGTGGTGGTTCGCGTTGCCGCTGTTCGCCGCACTCGGCGCGGTGGCAGCCGTCCGGGCCAGGCGCACGCTGCCCGTCCTGCTGCCGCTCGGCTGCGCCGTCACAGCCGCCGTTCCCTATCTCTTCCTCATCGGCTATGCGGCTCCGCGCTTCCTGCTGCCCGCCTACGCCCTGCTCGCCCTGCCCGTCGCCCATGGCCTCGTGCACCTGGTCACGGCCCCGGTCGGCCGGATCGCACGCACCGCCGCCGTCAGCCTGATGGCAGTCGGTCTGGCAGGCCATCTGGCCGTGCAGTACGTCGTCCTGGAACACACCGTGCACAACTCCGGCGCCTCCCGCGCCGACTGGGCGCGCACCGCCGCCGCACTCCACTCGCTCGGCGTACGGCAACCATGCCTGCTCAGCGGATACGAGGCCGTACCGATCGCCTACTACACCGGCTGCGGCTCCGCCCAGACCACCGGCCACGACGCCAGCGCCACCGTGGCCGAACTGACCCGGGCCGCCCGGCATCAGCCTTTCGCCGTCCTCACCCGGCCGGGCGGCCGTCCACCCGCGTACGCCCGCACCTGGCCCGAGCACCGGGCTGGTGCTCTCCAGGTGTACGTGGCTCCCTTCGTACGTCAGGAGGGATGACCGTGAAGATGCCCGGCAGGCGACCTGCCCAGTAGCCACCCGGCCACCTTCACGCCGCCCGGTGCCGGACGCGCTCGGCCGGTCACGGTCACGCGCCGGGCGGCGCACCTCACCACCGGGGACGCGCACGCTCGCTCATTCACGGCATCGCCCGTGACCGCGTGTGGCGGGCTGGGCGCCGACGCGCTGGAGGGTGTCTGCGTGTTCCTCCAGGTCGAGGGCGATGTCGCCGAGTTCGTTCGAGGCACGGCCCAGGGCGAGCCAGACCTCCGCGGGGAGCGCGCCGCGCTCTGCCTGGTCCTTGGCGAGCACGCTGCCGGTGGCGACGAGATGGGTGACGCCGCCGAGGATTCCGTTGTCCGGGTCGAGCACGCGGGCGATGACCTGCGCGGCCTGGGGCGGGGGAAGCTGCGAGAGGTGGTCGGTGAGCTGGCCGAGCTGCCGGGTGATCTCGTCGGCCAGTCGCACCGGGTAGGGGACGGGGTGGGACATGCTTCTCCGAGTCGGTGGACGGTCAGGGGTGGCGCTGTCCGACGCGCTGTGTCTCGGCGAGGACGGCCTCCGGACGGCCGTCGGCCAGCGGGGAGGTGCGGTCGGGGCCGGTCGGGATGCAGGAGCGCAGATAGCGGCGGAAGAGGGCCGTGGCGAGCCGGGGCTTGAGCCGGGTGCTGATCGGTGGGGGTGTGCGGATTGCTACGGGTTTCTCCGGGTCAGGGGCGGTGAGGTGGGCATTCCCGGCGCGGTGCCGGGCCCGTCCAGGAGCCTTACGAAGTGCGGCGGGCCGACGCTGCAGGCAAGAGGGGGAGCCGATTGGTCGTCAGGGCCTTGATGCAGATCTCGACGTCCGTGCCGTATCCGTCGGCCAGGTTGGCCATGCGGTTCTCCGGGGTCAGCGGCGGAGTGATTCCGCGGGCCGGGCCCGGGCCGCCGCCGGTGGTGAGGCAGTGGCCGGCCGATGCGCAGAGCGTGCGGCGTGGTTGCGGGCGTGGAGGATGGCGCGCGCGGCCTCGCTCATGGAGGTGGCGGTGCTCCCGAGCCGTGAGAGGGGATCGGGCTCCCCGGCGGGCGCGGTCTCCTGGAAGTCGCCGACGGCGATCCAGGCGCGGACGACGACTTCTCTGGCGAGGGGCAGCAGCCCGTGAACGGGGGCAGCGATCTCGGTGAGGACCTCGGCCAGCTCGTTGCCGGTGGTGGCGGTAGCGGCTCGCTCAGCGAGCCCCGCCAGGTACCGCAGGGCGGCCTCACGCTCACCGCCCGGTGCGACCAGCATGTTCAGCGCGGGGTCGAGGTGGACGCTGTGCCCGGCGGCGAGCAGAGCGTGCGAGGCGGCGGTCGCCTTCAGGCGCTGCTGCTCGACGGGCAGGCCGTGCGGTAGCCGGTGATAGTCCCCGCGCGGTCCGGGGGCGGAGAGGAAGTCGCCGGTTCGCTGGAGGATGTTCGCGGCCTGCTCGGTGCCGCCGATGGCCACGACCAGGTCGGTGCGGGGGTCCTTGGTGATGGTGACGTATTCCAGCACCCGGAAGTCGGGCTCCTCGAAGGTCATCGAGTCCGGGCGGCCGACGGACGGGCTGGGCTTGGACGGCGATCCACCGGCAGCCATGTTCCTTGCCGGGGATCTCGATGCCGGCGGCCCGTGCGAGCCGGTGAGCGACCTCGGCCCACTCTGGTCCGGTCAGCTCCCGGTCGTCGGGGTGAAGGCGGACATCGAGGTGCAGGATCGCCCGCCGGTCGTCGTCGGGGCTGGCGGCGAACGGATGCTCCAGGTAGGGGTCTTCGAGGTGCTCGGCCCACTGGGCGGACGTCCAGGTGTTCTGCTCGTCGTCCAGGGTGAAGTAATCCAGGCCGGGCCAGTGGGCGACGATCGTGTGCTCCGTCAGGCCCTCGTTCGGTGAGACTGGGCGACCCAGCGCTTCTTCGAGCGGGTGGTGGGATCGGTGGGTCCGCTTGTGCAGGCGGGGGATCACCGGCCGTTCCGGATGTCGGCGATGTGCACGAGCTGGCCCAGGGCGGTGGTGGTGTACCAGCCGCAGTCGATCAGCTCGTTGCGGTCGGCGAACCGCGACAGGAGCGTCTCCTCCATGGCCCGCAGGTGGATCAGGCAGTCAGGGCAGCGGCGTGAGAGATGCACGAGGTAGCGGGGGTGGGCGGTGACGTAGGACTGGGCGCCGCCGGTCGCATCCCGCAGCCGCCACCCGTTCTCGTCGGTCAGGGTGTGCCAGGACGGGGCGACGATGCGCATGGCGTCGCCCCACAGTTCGCCGCCTGCCACCCCTTTCAGGACGACGACGGTGTCACCGGCCTGGAGGTGGGCGTGGGTGATGTCCCTGTCGGGGGTGAGCGGGTCGGGCGTCGAGGCGAACGCCGAGGTGGGCGGGGGCTGGGACATGAGTTCCTTCCGCGCGATTGCTGGCGGGGTGGGAGCATCAATAGTCCGCAGGAACGCCGGTTTGGCTAACCGGCGCTCTCCGGCTATGTTGCCTGTCGTCAGCGGAACGGGTTCTCCGTCCCGCGGTCCGCCTCACCGGCTGCGTCGAGGAGTTCGAGCAGGTCAGGGCCTTCGGTGTCGCGCTGATCGATCCAACATCCGGCCCGGGTGACGGAACGGGCCTTCTCCTCCAGCTCCGCCCAGTCTGCTCCGTCCCACGTGCCCTCGACGACGAGCGCGGTGTACGCGGCGGTCATCAGCTGGTGGCGGGATCGCTCGCCCCAGGCCAGAGCCTTTTCCGGGCCCTCCACCTGCGGCATGGCGAACTGCTGCGCCCACGCGAGGGCCGCCTCCTGCTCCTCGGCCCGCTTGGTCGCGAGCCACTCCTGCTTGGACTCGGAGTCGGCGTCGCGCGCCGCCTTCCAGCAGTCGGTGCTTATCTGCACTTCACCTGAACGAGTGCGATCCGAGGACGTGATCCGTCGTCGCGGGCTCCGCCGCTGGGTACCGTGTGTACATGTCCATTCGCGCGGAGTTGAGTCGGATGCGCCGTGTCGACCGCTGGATGGAGATCATTCTGCCGAGGGTGGTCCGACGCGTGGTCAACGGCGAGGTTTCGCAACCTGGTTGGCTGCCTCGCCGCTGGCTGACCTTGGTGTCGGGTGACGTCGACCTGGACGCGGGTATCGGTGCAGTCTGGCTCGTCCGGCGTCCCGGGTCCGCGAAAGCGGTGACGCACACCGCACTGATTGAGCGCTGCGGCGAGAAGTGGCAGTACACAGGTGGTGGCAGTGCGTCGGATGGTGACGTGCCTGCGGAGAGGCTGGCGGCGGGCCAGCCGGGGCAGGTCGGCATGATCGAGTTCGGCGGAGGCGCAGGTGCTCTGAGTTGTGCCTACCGTCTGCAGCATCGTCATTCGGACTTCATCGGGACGGCTCCGTGGGTCGGATCCAACGAACTCCAGGTGGCGGCTGAAGTAGATCATCTTCTCCTCGGTGACCGACGGATCGATGTGCCCCGCCACGGCAGGCTCATCGTCGTCTGGAAGTCCCCGTCCACAGGCCACGTGGGGATACGACCGCTCATCGTGGCTGTGGGGCGCGACGGTTCGGAACTCTCCAGGATCGGCCCTCACGACAGTATGGACAGCTACACCTGGGCAAGGTTGCGGCGCGGTCAGGAGGAGCAATAGCTGCGAACCCTGCGTGAACACGTTCGTCCTGCTGCTCAGGGGCCTGCCGGCGGCAGAACCGCTTGCTTCGGCAAACAGGGATATGGACGGGTCGTGGTGTGGTCTCCTGCGGTGTCGTGGTGGTGCGTGGGAGAGGGATACCGAGGTTGACGACTGGCCGATGAAGGCGCCGCCTGGTTTCGTCTCTCTTGGTTCGCAGGAGGGTGAGGGTCAGGTCGATGCCTTCGGTCTCGCCGCGCCAGCCCTCGGTTTCGGCCCCAGTGCCGCATCAGGCAAGGTTCGCCCCGTCGACGTTCTTGTCCAGGCGCGGGTGAAGTCCTTTGTGATACGTTCGCCGCCGCCGTGCATCGCTGCGAACTGGGGAGGTGAGACCGATCAACGCTGTGACAGGTCGGGGCTCCCTCTCTCGCGGTCTAGGGAGTGCCCGCAGAAGGCACCCCGAAAGGCTTGAAACGCTATGCGCTTCATCTCGCAGACGTCGTCCGACGGCGTGTCCGAACGGCTCTTCGCCCTCGGTGAGATTCCCGGCGTGTTGTGGACGCCGGTAGGCGCCGCCGGTACCCGTCCTCTGATCCTGATAGGACATGGCGGCGGCCAGCACAAGAAGGCACCCGACATCGTGGTCCGCGCGCGCCGCTTTGTGGCCGAGTGTGGTTTCGCGGTGACGGCGGTCGACGTGCCCGGCCATGGCGACCGGCCGGAAGATGAGAAGTACAACCGGATCGCGACCGAGAACCAGGCTCGCGTGGAGGCCGGAGAGGAGTTGGCTCCGCTGATCGCTGGTTTCCAGGCGCTCGTAGCTCGCCAGACCGTCCCGGAGTGGCGGGCGGTCCTGGACGCGCTCCAGGAAGTCGAGTACGTCGGTGCTGGTCCGGTGGGCTATTGGGGCGTGTCGTTGGGGTGCGGGCTCGGCGTTCCGTTCGTTGCCGACGAACCCAGGGTCCGCGCGGCGGTGCTGGGCTTGGGAGGGGCGCTGGCATCGGCCGAGGCGGCCGCACGGATCACCATCCCGGTGGAGTTCCTGGTGCAGTGGGACGATGAGCGGGTGCCGCGGGCCCAGAGTTTGGCGCTGTTCGATGCCTTGGCCTCGGCCGAGAAGACGCTGCATGCCAACCCCGGCAAGCACGGGGAGATCCCGGCATTTGAGCTGGACAGCACGCTGCGCTTCTTCGCTCGACACCTCGGCTAATACGGCTGCTTAAGATCCATGACGCGCCGATCGGGATCCGTTCTCGATCGGCGCGTCTTTGCCAGGCTGTCCGGGTGGCAGAACGAGTACGCGTCCGCGAGATCGGTGACGACGAGGGGCAGCGCCTGCTGCGGATCATCCGTAGGGGAACCGGCTCGGTGGTGACCTGGCGGCGGGCCCAGATGGTTCTGCTGTCAGCGCAGGGCATGCCCGTGGCGAAGATCGCCGAGGTGACGTTCACCAGCGCGGACCGGGTCCGGGACGTGATCCACAACTTCAACGCGGACGGGTTCGACTCGCTCTACCCGAAGTACAAGGGCGGCCGGCCCAAGACCTTAACCCTCCGCGAGCGCCGGGAGATCAAGAAGATCGTCAAGTCCAGGCCGGTCGAGCACGGCCTGCCGTTTTCGACCTGGAGTCTGGCCAAGCTGGCCGACTTCCTGGTCGCCGAGGGGGTGGTCGACGACATCAGCCACGAGGGCCTGCGCAGCCTGCTCCGCGAGGAGGGCGTCACCTTTCCACGCATGAAGACCTGGAAGACCTCCCGCGACCCCAACTACGCGACCAAGAAGGCCCGCATCGAGCACCTCTACGCGATCGCCGACGGCGAGGTCATACACGAAGAGGGCGAGCCCGACGTCATCTTCTGCCTGGATGAGTTCGGCCCGCTCAACCTCCAGCCCCACCCCGGCCGGCAATGGGCCGAGTGCGGCGGACGGCACAAGGATCCCGACCGGGAACCGGGGCGCCGCAGGCGGGCGACCTATACGCGCCCGCATGGGGTCCGTCACCTGTTCGCCGCCTACGACCTGGCCAAGGACCAGCTCTACGGGCACATCAAGCCGAAGAAGAACCGGACCAGATTTCTGGAGTTCTGCCGCTACCTGCGCAGCCTCTACCCACCCGAGATCCGGATCGCGATCGTGCTCGACAACTTCTCCCCGCACCTGACCACGAAGAAGGACACCCGGGTCGGCGACTGGGCCACGTCCAACAACGTCGAGTTCGCCTACACACCGACCAACAGCTCCTGGCTCAACCGCATCGAGGCCCAATTCACCGCCCTGCGCTACTTCGCACTGGACGGCACCGACCATGCCAGCCACAAGGAACAAGGCAGCATGATCCGCCGCTACATCATCTGGCGGAACAAGCACGCCGCCGACACACGCCTCCGCGAGGTCGTGAACAGGGCGAACGTTGCCTGATGCGGCACTAGCGTCCAGCGCGCAACTCTCGACGATCGCAGTCCGGCACCCTCCCAGTTGGGGTGCCGGACTTTCTTGCTTCCCGAACGTGCTCTACGTACAGCCCGGTGTTGAGGCTCTTTGAAAACGGCTCTGGCCGCAGTTCCGTGAAAGCGCACCCCACGCGGCGCCGCCTTGGCACGCTGGGTGCCCTGGTACAGCGAGAGGACTCCATGCCAACACTCCCTGACGCCGCAGTCGTGATAGACGAGCGGCGCTGGTACGCCGCGAACGAACTCCTGGCGTTCCTGGTAGAGCTTGCCGCTCTGGCGTGCCTGAGCTGGTGGGGATTCGCCGTCAGCCACGACGAGGCCCTTCGTATCCTGCTCGGCGCGGGAACGCCCCTGCTGGCCATGGTGCTGTGGTCCTTGTTCGCGGCACCCAGGGCACGGCTGCGGCCCAGGCTGTCGCTCGTACTCGTGGTCAAGGCGGTAGTGCTGGGTGGTGGCGCAGCGGCCTTGTACGGTGTCGGGCATCCTGGTGCCGCCGTAGCCATGGCAGTCCTCGTGGTCGCGAATACAGCCGTGGCCGAGATCTTTCGGCGCAGGCCGCCCGCCTCGCACACAGGGCGGGCACCCGCAGATGGCTCACCGGCTTCCGTGGGCCCTGTTCAGAAGGGCCGGTAGATCCCCTCGGGATCATCGTGAGCCCATGCGGCGTACTCCTCGAAGCCCAGGTTGCCGATGCTCAGGTTGGCGTGGACGTCGTGGACTCCTGCGGGGACGGTGCGGAACTCACGACCGAACTCGGTCAGCTGCTCGTAGTCCTGGTCGTCGACGCACTCCTCCCGCGTCAGCGTGGTGACCGCCAGCAACGCGTGGCTCTCGGCCTGCACGGCCCTCCGGTCGGCGAGGAAGACAACGGCCAGGTTCTCGTCGGCGCGGACCGCATTCAGCGCCTCGTCAACGGTCGCTCCCGTCCAGGCCGGGTCGTCTATGAAGTGGACGTGTGCCTCGTACTGCCTGTCGCCCCAGGGCTCCAGCAGCGCCGCCGTCACGTCCCGCCACGCCTGGTCATCGTCGTAGTCGGTCCTGATGACAAGGACGTCGAACTCAGCACGGCCGGTGACGGCGGGCAACGCTCTCATGGATCCTTCTCCTCGGTGACGATCGGTGAGCTGTGCCCGACTGTCTCACGGGCCGTTTTCGAGGATGCGGGCCCGTAGCAGTTCGAACGAGGCTCGGCCGTACATTGCTCTCTTGAGTGTTTTAAAAGTTACGTGGAATCTGCTGGGGCGATCATGTCTCCCCGGTGCAACCACGGACTTGGGAGATGGCTTGAGCCGCACGACGGTGCTTACGGAGAAGTGGCCGGTGCTCGGCCGGCACGAGCAGGCGGCGTCCTGGCTGACGGTCTGGACGGATCTGGGACGGGCACCGCGCACGATCGATGCCTACGGCCGGGGACTGGCCGAGTATCTGCTGATGTGCGAGCGGGACAGCGTCGACCCGATCGCCGCGAACCGCGCCCATATCGCCGTCTACGTAAGGGAGTTGAGCTCGCGACCGCATCGCCGGGGTGCGAACGTGATCTCGATCGACTCGGGTGCGGGACTGGCGAACGCGACGATCCAGCAGCGGCTGGTGCCGGTCCGTCTGTTCTACGACTTCCTCATGGAAGAAGGGCTGCGGGAGTCCAACCCCGTCGGCCGCGGTCGGTACACCCCGGCCGACGCGGCGGCGGTCAGCAGCGCGGCCTGGTGCCCCGACTGACGAAGCTGCCGTGGATTCCCGGAGAACAGCAGTGGCTGAGTGTCCTGGAGGTCGCCAAGCACGAGCCGGTACGCAACCGCGTGATGCTCGCCCTGGCCTACGATGCGGCACTGCGCCGTGAGGAACTGTGCTCACTGCGGACCGACGACGTCGATCCGGCCCACCGCACGCTGCGGATACGGGCGGAAACGACGAAGAACCGGCTGGAGCGGGTGGTGCCCTACTCGGCACCGACGGGGGTGCTGCTGTCGGACTACCTCGCCCACCGCGCCCGGATCAGCCGGGCCCGCGGGCCGCTGTTCCTGTCGGAATCGCGCCGCAATCACGCCCAGCCGCTGAGCCTGTGGACCTGGTCAAAGGTGGTCCGCAAGATCGCCCTGGCCTCCGGTGCCGAGCGGTTCTCCACGCATACCACCCGGCACCTGTGTCTGACCGATCTGGCCCGCATGGGCTGGGAGTTGCACGCGATCGCGTCCTTTGCCGGACACCGTCACACCGACTCCACCCTTCAGTACATCCACCTCTCCGGCCGGGACCTGGCCGACAAACTGGCCCGCGGCATGGACCACATTCATGCCTGGCGAATACAGATGCTCACCGCCCCGGCCGGCGCGATGGCTGAGGTGTCGCGGTGAGGGCACCGTCGCTGGTCATCGTCGCCGAGGACACCGGGGGCCGCTGGTCCTGGCCCATCGTCCCCGACCGCTACGACACGGCCGTCGCGCTCCGACCTGCTGAGGCACGAGCCGTCCTCGAACTCGGTGTCCGTAATCTGCGCCGGCTTCAGTACCACGACCCGGCCGCGCCGGGCTGGCGCGTGATCACACGGCTGTTGGATCCGCTGGAAGCGGTCAACGCCGCACTCGACTCACCGCCCACTGCGCACCGCCGACGGGCCATGCTCGACGTGATCGCCCTTCGGCTGACGCACAGCACGCAGACCGGCCGGACCTACTGGGGCTGGACCACGCAGGAGTGGACCCGTCTACTCGGCCGCACCCAGGCCGAGTTCCGCCGGCACGCACCCGCCTGGGCCGGGGACGAAGTCCGCCCCTACCTCGCGGCACACGCCTACCTGCTCGGCTCCTTCAACGAGTTCGACCAGCTCGGCAGCTTCCAACGCCTCACACTGTCCTGGCGGATCTTCGGACGCGACCGCGTCACCAGCGAGATCGCCCGCATCCGCACGGTCCTTGGCGCCTGGGGCTATCAGCTGGGCCAGGCGGACGACACGCTGCTGGCGTCGGTCGCCTGCCAGCTGTTCCTGCTCAACCACAGCCCGCATCTGGAAGACATGGACACCGCGCTCTTCGACCGGGTCCGCCGCGAACAGCTGCTGGAGGGCTCTCAGCTCAACACCCTGCACGCTCTGCAGCGGGCGATCGCCGCGCTCGGCCTCTGTGATCCACCACTACAGAGCACCGGCCGCCACTCGGCACGGGCCACCGGCGGCGCCAAGATCTGGGAACAGTGGGCCGACCGCCGGCACAACACCTCCACCTTGACCCCGCGCGTCCGCGGCAGCGTTCGCTCCACGCTCCTGCGGGTCGGCCGGTGGATCGCCGCCGAACAGCCCGACGCCGCCGACCCCACCGACTGGACCCGGCAGAGCCGGGGGGCGCCCGCCGATCGCACCCACCCAGGGCGGCCTGACGACTCCGCCGTCCACCTCTGTCGTCGCAGCCGGTCTGTCAGCGGGACTCCCCGGGCTGCCACACGACAGACGGCCAACGGTGTGGCTGGCGTCGGAGTCACGTCGTCGTCCTGGGGCCTGTAGCGGCCATGCATATTCGGGGTGGCCCGCTCATTCCCGTCCCGTCGGAGTCCGTATTTCACCGCACCACTTCCGATGTGCCGGAACGGCTGTCCCGAGCAGGAGTAGGCTGCAAACGTCGAGGGCACGTCGTACGCCGGTGTCCGGACCGGTCTCGTCCTCGTCGCAAGAGAGATGTGGGCCGCTCAGGTCCGGGCCAGGTTCCGCCCTATGACATCCGAAGCCCCGCACCGCCCACCCCGTCCCGAGGCCGAGCACGCGCCGAGCGGGCAGGGCCGGGTGGAGGTCCGCCTGGTCTCCGCGGACCCCGAAGCGGCCCGACGCGTCGCGGACGCGCTCCGGCTGCTGTTCGCCGGCGATGAACAGCGCAGCTATCCCGGCCCCTCGGGAACCGGGACGCGGCTGCACCTCACACTGGACGCCTCGCGTGCCGCCGGTCCGCTCGGCTCCTGGCTCGACTCCAGCAGACCGCCCGCCGATCGCACCCACCACGGCGAGACCGCCTGACGGCCCCGCCGCCCACTCTCCACGTCCTCACCAGCCCAAGCCCTACAGCTCCCATATCCACCGTCCGTGCGACTCGCATCCGCTCTCAGCGATGCCGTTGCGCACCCACGTCGAAGAGGCGCAGCCCAAGACCCCGGCCGCACTGTCGTCACCGAGGTCAAGGACCGCGCATGTCTCTCCATATCCTCCGCTCCCCGTCCGCCGTCCCGCCGGAAGGCGCCCCGCCGACCCCGGAGTACGACGGGAGGGCAGCCTTCCCGCGCGAGGGAACGGCTGCCGGGCGCACCGGCAGCGAGCGGCTGTCGCTGGCGATCACGGCGTTGATCGTCCTTCTCCCGTTCCTGGCACTCGGTCTGGCCGTCTGGCTGCTGTGGGGGCGCCTGATCCATCCCGCCGATGTCCTGCTCGCCGCGGCGCTCTACACCGTCACGGGCCTCGGCGTCACGGTCGGCTTCCACCGTGGGCTGACCCACGGCAGCTACCGGGCCGTACGGCCGCTGCGCACCGCGCTCGCGGTGGCCGGGTCCATGAGCTTCCAGGGAGACGTGATCGGCTGGGTCGCCATCCATCGCCGCCATCACGCCTTCACCGACCGGCCGGGCGATCCTCACTCTCCGTATCGCTACGGCACGTCTGTATACGGCCAGTTGCGCGGACTGATGGATGCCCACGTCGGCTGGTTGTTCCGCAACGACCCCACGTCCGCCACGCGTTACGCTCCCGATCTGCTGGCCGACCGTGACATCCGGGCCGTGTCCCGGGCCTTCCCGGCTCTGTGTGTGCTCACCCTCGCCCTGCCCTTCGCCGTGGGGTGGCTGATCGGCGGCAGCTGGGTGTCCGCCCTGACCGCCCTGCTGTGGGCGGGACTTGTCCGCATCGCCCTGCTCCACCACGTCACGTGGAGCGTGAACTCCCTCTGCCATGTGATCGGTGAGCGCCCGTTCCGTACCCGGCGCCACGACCGCGCCACCAACCTGTGGCCCCTGTCCCTGCTCTCGTTCGGCGAGAGCTGGCACAACCTGCACCACGCCGACCCCACCAGCGCCCGGCACGGCGTCGACCACGGCCAGCTCGACCCGTCCGCCGCCGTGATCCGCCTCTTCGAACGCCTCGGCTGGGTCAGAGACGTGCGCTGGCCCACCCCGGAGCGTATCGCCGCCCGCCGCGTGTGAACCCGAGCGACCGCATCCCCTTCAGGAGTTCCCATGACACTCGCCCCACCGCCCCCGCTCTCCTCGACGTCCGCCGTTCGCCTGCGCCTGGTGTCCCGGCCGGCACAGGGCCACATGGCCCGGCGCATCGACGGCGCCTGGTGGCCCCACTCGCCCGATCTGGCGTCCGAACTGCCCAGGCTGCTGGGCGTCCTGCCGCACGCCTGGGGACAGGTCACCAGCGCCCTCGTGGATGAGGCCGTATGGTCCCCGTTCCCGGGTCGGCTGCTCGTCGCCAACCAGGTCGTACGCCTGCGCCGGACGACCACCCAGCGCTCCCCGTCCACCGTCTGCCTGCTGGCGCCCGGCCGCGGCCGGTGGGACCTGCTGGTGGTGCCGCCCGCCGCCACGGACGCGGAGGCCGGGCGGCTCATGGAGAGTGTGGCCACCGTTGTGAAGGACAGCGTGGGCTTGGGAGTCGCAGTCCGTTGACGGTGGTCGTCGGACCACCCCGGGTCGGCACTCCGGGTGCGGGCCTGGGGATGTTGTCACCGGACCCGGCTGGGAGACTCCACGTGCCCGGTCCTGGACCGGCCGCGCTGTCCGACGGGGAGTCCGCTCGGACCGTCGACGGACTACGCTGGTGTTACCGAGGGTATTTCGTGCACCGGCTTCCATGTCGTTGTCACTTTCGGCGATTTGGTCACGCCGGGCCTGCTGCGGTCGGCCCGGAGCAGGGTTCGCGTCATGACTGCGACCGTTTCCCCCACGCCGATCCCCGGAAGTACGCCCTGCTCTACGTCACTCCGGATCTCTTGCGCTCCTCCCGGTTCCTCGCCGACGGCCGTGCTCGATCCGCTGTCGGGGCTGATCACCGGGGGCCTGACGAACCGCGCGAACTGGCCGGCCGCGCCGGGGCCCTTCGGTGGGCAGGTGCAGCCGACGCCCGTCTCGGCCCTCTGGCTGATGGCCGCCGGCCGAGACTGCCTGCGCACCTCGCACGTGCACCGGCTGATGGTGGACGCGGCGCGCCTGCGCACGATGTCGGAGACCGACTCGGCCGTTCAGGCGGCCTGGGACTCCGAAGAAGACCACGAAGTCCCCTATCCGGCTGCATGCCCGCAGATCCCGGCCGTTTCCGCTCCGCCGACGGCGAGGTGAGGGCCGTGCGCACTCCAGCGGCCACCGGGGCCACAGTCGGCGGAGCCCGGACCGGCGTACCGCAGAGTGCTCCCGGCTGAGCCGGGCCGACACACCAGAGCCTCAAAAGCAGCCCGAGACCCCGGCCGCACCGCAGACGACGGGCCGGGGTCCTCCGGCGCCGTGTGCTTCCCGGACCGCTCGGGTCCGGGACCGTCATCGACGTAAGGAAAGTGAGAACCATGGGTGTTCTGATCACCGTGCTGGCGGTGTGCGCCGTGGCGGGGCTGGTCCTGCTCGCCCTGAGCGTGCGCAACGTCCAGCAGTACGAGAAGGGCGTGGTGTTCCGTTTCGGGCGGCTGCTGCCGGCCATCCGCGGGCCGGGCCTGCGTGTCATCCGGCCGATCGGGGACCGGATGCGGAAGGTGTCCGTCCAGACCGAGGTCCTCGGCATCCCGCCACAGGGGTCCATCACCGCCGACAACGTGACGCTCACCGTCGACGCGGTCGTCTACTTCAAGGTCATCGACCCCGTCAAGGCCCTGGTGAACGTGCGCAACTATCCTGCCGCCGTCTCCCAGATCGCCCAGACATCGCTCCGCTCGGTCATCGGCAGGGCCGACCTGGACACGCTGCTCTCCGACCGCGACCACATCAACGCGGAACTCAAGAAGGTGATGGACGCCCCCACCGAGGAGCCCTGGGGGCTGCGCATCGAACGCGTCGAGATCAAGGACATCGCCCTTCCGGAGTCCATGATGCGCTCCATGTCCAAGCAGGCCGAAGCCGAGCGGGAACGCCGCGCGCGGGTCATCGCCGCCGACGGAGAGTTCCAGGCGTCCCAGCGGCTGACCGACGCCGCCGCGACCATGGCCGACACCCCCGGAGCACTCCAACTGCGGCTGCTGCAGACCGTGGTGGACGTCTCCGCCGAGAAGAACAGCACCCTCGTGATGCCGTTCCCCGTGGAGATGCTCCGCTTCTTCGACCACCAGAGCAGGGAAACCGACGGCGAGTCCGCCGGACGGCTCGTGCACCGGACCGCCAGGCGCCCCGCGCTGTCCACCAGTGCCGTGATCCCCGAGCCCGCCACCGCCACACCGGCCCTCACACCGTCGGTCTCCCTGCCCGGAGAGCGGGCCGGCAGCCGCGCGGAGGTGGCTCGGGAGCGGCGGGACAACTGGCCGACGCGCCGGGACGCCGAGGAATCCCTGAGCGGTTGACCGTTCCCGGCCGCCCGGGGTGACGTGATCGTCTCGGTGCAAGGTGGTGCAGCTGCTGGCCCCGGTGACAGCGTGTCACCGGGGTCGCAGCGGTCCGGGGTGGCTGAAGCGGCCGGCCCGCCGTTGGATGCGATGCCGGAGGGTGCGGTGGCGGACCGGTGGAAGCGCGGCCCGCGCGTCGGCCCGGGTGTAGAAGACATGCTTGGCGCCCTCGATCAGTACCAGGTAGACCACGACCATCAGGGCCAGAGCGAGGACGAGTCCGAGCGGCAGGGACCGGAAGCCGAGTGGTCCCGCGAGCGGGGACATCGGCAGCGCGACACCGACGGCGACGACACCCAGGGCGCTGACCAGCAGGGGGCGGCTGGGCCGGCTGCGGTAGAACGGCACCCGGCGCGTGCGGATGGCGAAGACGACCAGCGCCTGCGTGGCGAGGGATTCCACGAACCAACCGGAGCGGAACAGGTCGGCGCCGGCGTGAAAGACCTCGATCATGACCGCGAAGGTGAGGAAGTCGAAGAGGGAGCTGACGGGCCCGAAGAAGAGCATGAAGCGACGGATGAAGGCGATGTCCCAGTGCGAGGGCGCCCGCAGCTGCTCCGGGTCGACGTGATCGGTGGGGATGGTCAACTGCCCTGCGTCGTAAAGGAGGTTGTTGAGCAGGATCTGCGGGGGCAGCATCGGCAGGAACGGCAGCACCAGGGAGGCTCCGGCCGCGCTGAACATGTTGCCGAAGTTGCTGGAGGTGCCCATCAGGACGTACTTGATGGTGTTGGCGAAGATCCGGCGGCCCTCGGTGACCCCGTCGGCGAGAACCCCGAGGTCCTTCTCCAGGAGCAGGACGTCGGCCGCGTCCTTGGCCACGTCGGTCGCGGTGTCCACGGACAGCCCCACGTCGGCGGCGTGCAGGGCCAGCGCGTCGTTCACGCCGTCGCCCAGGAACCCGATGTCCCGGCCCCGGCGCCGCAGCGCCCGTACGACTCGGGCCTTGTCCTGGGGCGAGACGCGGGCGAAGACAGTGGTGGACTCGGCCGCCCTCGTCAGCTGGTCGTCGTCCAGCTCCCCGATGTCCTGGCCGGTGAGGGCGCGGCCGGGCGGCAGGCCCAGGTCGGCGCAGACCTTCTGGGCGACGAGCGCGTTGTCGCCGGTACAGATCTTGACGGTGATGCCGAGGTCGGCGAGGCGGCGCAGTGAGGCGGCGGCGCCGGTCTTGGGCGGATCGAGGAAGACCAGGAAGCCGGCCAGACGCAGCCGGTACTCGTCGGCGGCGGTGAGGGACGTCTGCCCGTCCGTGTCCCGGGTGGCCACGGCGACCACCCGGCTGCCCGCCGCGAAGTGCTCTTGGAGCACTGCCGCGGCCGCCTCCGGTACGTCACCGCAGCGGGCCAGGACCGCCTCGGGCGCGCCCTTGGCGACGAGCAGGCGGCTGCCGTCCGGACGCTCGACGAGGGCGGAGCCCAGCTGCCGGTCGTGGTCGAAGGGCAGCAGCGCGAGCCGGTGGTGTCCGGCCGGGGGTGTGTCCGTGGCCTGCCACAGCGCGACGTCCAGTGCGTTCCCGCCCACCTGGTCGAGGTCGCCCTCGGTGGCCAGCAGGCCCAGCTTCAGCACCGTGTCGGAGGGTGTGCCGGCCGGGTCGAGGGCCGCCTCGAAACGGATGCGGCCCTCGGTGAGCGTGCCGGTCTTGTCGGTGACCAGGACGTCCATGTCGCCCAGGTCCTCGATGCACACCAGCCGTTTGACGAGGACCTTGCGCCGCGCCAGCTGTCGTGAGCCGGTGGCCAGGCTCGTGCTCACCACGGCGGGCAGCAGCTGCGGGGTGATGCCCACCGCGATGGCCAGCGAGAAGAGCAGAGCGTCGAGCAGCGGGCGGTGGAGCAGGAGGTTGATGACGAAGATCCCGGTGGTGAGGGCGGCGGCGACTTTGAGGAGCAGCATGGAGAAGCGGCGCAGCCCCGCCTGGAAGTCGGTCTCCGGCTGCCGTTCTCCCAGCCCCAGCGCGATCCGCCCGAACTCGGCACGGCCCCCGGTGGCTACGACCACCGCGGTGGCGCTGCCCCCGTGCACCACGGTCCCCATCAGCGCGCAGGAGGTCAGCTCGGCCAGTGCCGCCCCCGCGGCGACCGGCTCCGGGTCCTTGTCGGCGGGGGCGGACTCCCCGGTGAGGACGCTCTCGTCGCAGGCGAACGCGGTGCATTCCAGCAGGCGCAGGTCCGCGGGCACCACCTGCCCCAGGGTCAGACGTACGACATCGCCCGGCACCAGCTCGGTCACGTCGACCTCGCCGGCCGCGCCGTCCCGGACCACGACGGCCGTGTGCCGCACCCGCGAGTGCAGGGCCTGTGCCGCCTTCTCCGCCCGGTACTCGTTGAGGAATCCCAGTGTCACGCTCAGCACCAGAATCCCCCCGATGATGATCGCGCCGGTCCGCTCGCCGAAGAAGTACGAGACCCCGGCCGTCACCGCCAGCAGGATCAGCAGGGCGCTGCGCAGCTGCCGCCCGAGGACCGCCAGGACGCGGACGTGGTGCGTGCGTACGGCGTTCGGCCCGAAGGCCGCCAGCCGCTCGGCCGCCTCGCCCCCCGACAGGCCGTCGGGGCTGCTCGCGAGCGCGGCCAGCACGGCCTTTGCGTCCTCGGCGGCGGCGTCCCCCACCCGCAGCTCTGCCGTACGGGTGGTCACTGACTCCGTGGTCACTGACTCCAGGTCCATTCGGCGACCTCGGGCAGGTCCGCCCCATGGGCGCGGATCCAGTCGTGATGGCGGTAGCGGACGTCGGCCATCCGCTGCCGCAGCGCCGCCGCGCGGACCGCGAGACCGGGCACCCGGTCGATGACGTCCATGACCAGCCGGTACCGGTCGAGGTCGTTGCGTACGACCATGTCGAACGGGGTCGTGGTGGTGCCCTCCTCCTTGTAGCCGCGTACGTGCAGGTGCGGGTGGTTGGCGCGGCGGTAGGCGAGCCGGTGGATGAGCCACGGATAGCCGTGGTAGGCGAAGAGGACGGGTTTGTCGGGGGTGAACAGCGCGTCGTACTCGCTGTCGGGCATGCCGTGCGGGTGTTCCTCCGCGGGCAGCAGCCGGGCGATGTCGACGACGTTGACCACCCGTACCGCGAGCTCGGGCAGGTGGTGACGGAGCAGCGAGGCCGCGGCGAGTACTTCGAGGGTGGGTACGTCGCCCGCGCAGGCGAGCACCACGTCGGGCTCGCCGGGCTCGGACTCGGTGCCGGCCCAGGCCCAGATGCCGGCGCCGCGGGCGCAGTGCGCGCGGGCGGCGTCGAGGTCGAGCCAGTCGAAACAGGGCTGCTTGCCCGCGACGACGACGTTGACGTAGTCGCGGCTGCGCAGCACGTGATCCGCCACGGACAGCAGGGTGTTGGCGTCCGGGGGGTAGTAGACCCGCACGACCTCCGGCGACTTGTTCAGTACGTGGTCGACGAAACCGGGGTCCTGGTGCGAGAAGCCGTTGCTGTCCTGGCGCCACACGTGCGAGGTGAGCAGGTAGTTGAGGGAGGCGATCGGGCGGCGCCAGGGGAGTCGGCGGGCGACGCGCAGCCACTTGATGTGCTGGTTCGCCATGGAGTCGACGATGTGAACGAAAGCCTCGTAACAGGAGAACAGGCCATGCCGGCCGGTGAGGAGATAGCCCTCCAGCCAGCCCTGACAGGTGTGTTCGGACAGGATCTCCACCACCCGGCCACCGCGCTCCAGGTGTTCGTCCGTGGGCAGCACCTGGGCCTCCCACGCCTTGCCGCTCGCCTCGTAGACGGCCTGCAGGCGGTTGGAGGCCGTCTCGTCCGGCCCGACCAGCCGGAAGTCGCGCCGCTCGCTGGTGTCGGCCATCACCTGCGCCAGCAGGTCGCCGAGGACGCGGGTCGGCTCATGCGCTGTCGTGCCGGGCTTGTCGACCGGGACGGCGAACCGCTCCAGGGGCGGCACGGGCAGGTCGTGCAGAAGCAGGCCGCCGTTGGTGTGCGGGCTGGCGCCCAGGCGGTGTGCGCCGTCGGGGACACAGGCGAGGACCTGTTCCCGGGGGCGCCCATGCTCGTCGAAGAGTTCATCGGGCCGGTACGAGCGGAGCCATCGCTCCAACTGCCGCAGATGGTCCGGGTTCTCGCGTACGGCCGGCAGCGGCACCTGGTGCGCTCGCCAGGTGCCCTCCACCGGGAGGCCGTCGACCTCGGCGGGCCCGGTCCAGCCCTTGGGCGTGCGCAGCACGATCACCGGCCAGCGCGGGCGTTCGGTGATGACGGAACCGGTGCGGGCGGCGTGCTGGAAGGCGGCGATACGGTCCAGGGCCTCGTCCATGGCACGAGCCATCGTCTGGTGGACGGCGCGGGGATCGTCGCCGGTCACGTGGAGGGGCTCGTGGCCGTATCCCCTGAGCAGGGAGTCGAGTTCGGGCTCCGGTATCCGGGCCAGGACCGTCGGGTTGGCGATCTTGTAGCCGTTGAGGTGCAGGATCGGCAGGACGGCACCGTCCCGTACCGGGTCGAGGAACTTGTTCGAGTGCCAGGAGGCGGCCAGTGGGCCCGTCTCGGCCTCACCGTCGCCGATCACGCAGGCCACCAGGAGCCCCGGATTGTCGAAGGCGGCCCCGTAGGCATGAGAGAGGGAGTAGCCCAGCTCGCCGCCCTCGTGGATCGATCCGGGGGTCTCGGGTGCGACATGACTGGGGATGCCGCCCGGGAAGGAGAACTGCCGGAAGAGGCGGGTCATGCCGGCCGCGTCCCGCGTGATGTCCGGGTACGTCTCGGTGTAGCTGCCCTCCAGCCAGGAGTTCGCCACCACGGCCGGCCCGCCGTGCCCGGGCCCCCAGACACAGATCGCGTCCAAGCGCCTGGCTTTCACGACCCTGTTGAGGTGGGTGTGGACCAGGTTCAGGCCCGGTGAGGTGCCCCAGTGCCCCAGCAGTCGCGGCTTGACGTGCTCCGGCGCCAACGGCTCGGTCAGCAGAGGGTTGGACATGAGGTAGATCTGCCCGACGGCCAGGTAGTTCGCCGCCCGCCAATGGGCATCCAGAGCGCTCAGCTCCTCCTCGTCGAGGCGGTCGGGGGTGCCCGGAGTGTCGAGGGAGCTCCCGGTAGTGGGGCCGAGTGGCATGACGAACCCTTCTCGCAGAGGCTGATCAGGAACTTCCCGGACTGAGACCGGGGAGGTACTCGGTTTCTTCGATGAAGGCGCGGGCGACGTCCGCCAAGCGGCGGTTGTGGGCGCGGGCGTAGGCGCGCAGCGTCGTGAAGGCCCGCTCCATGTCCGTGTGGCGGCGTTCGGCGAGCTTTCCCTTGGCCTGTTCGATCAGGACGCGGCTGTTGAGGGCGGACTGCAGCTGTTCGTTCAGGAGGGTGCTGCGCTCGGTGGTGCGTTGCTGCAGCAGGCTGATGGTGGCGACGTCGGCAAGGGCCTGTGCGAAGGGGGTCGCGGCGGGGCTGATGGGTCCCGGGGTGGTGTGGAAGAGGTTGAGGGCGCCGACGACCTCGTCGCGCAGGCGCATGGGCAGCGCCTGGACGGCAGTGAAGCCGATGCGCCGGGCCTGGGCGGTGAACAGGGGCCAGCGCGCGGCTTCGTCGCGCAGGTCGGGAACGGAGACGGTGATCCCGGTGTGGAAGCAGTCCAGGCAGGCGCCTTCGTGGTTTTGGAGCTGGAAGAGTTCGAGGAGGCGCACCCGTTCGTCGGAGGCGGCCATGACACGCAGCACGCCGTCACGGTCGGCGAGCAGGACGCCCGCCGCACTCGCGTCGAGCAGATCGACGCAGCGGTCGGTGAGCAGACGCAGGAAGTCCATGAGGTCGAAGTCGGCGACGAGACTGTCCGCCAGCTCCACGAACGTCCGGGCCATCAGCTGTTCCTTCATCGTGCACACCTCTGTTTGTGCGGCGTGAGCATCAGGGCTCCTCGTCGGGCGGTCGTGCATCCGGCGGTTGCGTATCGGCGGGACGCGCATCCGGCGGTCTCACGTCGGGCGGTGTCGTCTCCCGGGGAAAGCGGAGCCGGTGGGCGACCACGTCGGCGGCGACCACCGAGATCCGTATCCCCCGGGCGTACGCGTGGGCGCGCAGCCGGATGAATGCCTCCTCGACGCCGACGCCGAGCTGGACCATGAGGATGCCGGTGGCCTGGTCGATCTCGGCCCGGTAGCCGCCCAGGTCGTCGAAGGGCGCGGCGTCCGGCCGGTCCGTGCCGGCCACGCCGGTGCCGGACGGGACACCCGTCTCGCTGATCCCGGCGTCGAGCAGAAGCAACGTGGCAGTGTCGGCGAAGGCCATCGCGTCGGCCACCTCGTCCGCGTCCAGCTCGACCGAGGTGCTGGAGTACAGATCGAGTACGCCGGGGCTGATGGCCCCGATCTGCAGGGGGAAGGCGAAGACCGCCCTGGCTCCGGCTTCCAGGGCCGCGTCGGCGAACACCGCCCAATGCCGCTGGAGTTCACCGGCCAACAAGTCGGTGCAAAGGACCGAGGAGCCGAGGACAAAGGCATCCACGCACGGCCCTTCGCCCAGGGTGAGCTGGAGTTCTTCCAGCTGCCGACTGACGGAGTCGGTGCTGCACAGCGGATGACTCGCCCGCCCGCGGGACATCGCCGACACCCCGGCCCCGCCGACCGGCAGCGCTGTCACCGCCGCCGTGCACACGTCGAGGAGGCCGACCCGGGCGCCGCGCAGGGCCGCCTGCTCGGCCACGAGAGCCTGGATCCGCGCCGACCGGCTGCCGGGGATCACGGTGACCACCGGATCAAAGGGGGAGCCGGCGCCAGGAACACGGCACCGTCGGCCGGCCGGCGGACGTTTCCGACGTCCTTCCTGCACCAGGAGCGGAGGGAGGCCACGATCGGCTCGTCGGCCCGGTCCGCCAGGGCGACACCGAGTGACGCCTGGCGCTCGGAGAGGAGCGGTTCCTGCAACCGGCGGGCCACATCCCGGTGCCGCACGTGCGGGTGAACCAGGAGCCCCGCGAAGCCGGCGTCGGCGCCGGTGATCCGGCCGACGGCGGGCGGGAGCGCTCCGTCGAATCCCGGCCACCCGAAGTCGTCATCGCCTACGACACGGGAGGCTGGGGCCGCGTGGGGGAGCCGCCGGTGCCGCCACCCCGGGGAAGATCCGAACCCGCAGCCCTCCAGGGCCGCGGCCTCCGAGATCACCATGGAGAATCCGGGCCGCCGTACGGCGACGGCGAGACGTCCTGGACGGACTTCCGGGCTCGGCTCGCGAGCATCTTCGCCGGACGCCGCTGCGCGGGACTCCGCGACGGACCCGCGAGATCCCCGCGGGAACAGGCGGCCTGTCGGCGGCTGAGCCGGTGCGGGCACATCGCTTCCGCGGCGGGCTGCTCGCAACCTCCTCCGCTCCACGGCTGACCGTGGGCCGGAGGGGTGATCATGGCGCGCCCGCACGCTGGAAGGGACGAGAGCGGCGCGAGCGGGCGCGAGCCCTGCCGGCGGACGGACAGCCGCAGAGTAAGGCATGACACCTCTGTTCCAGCCGTTCAGGTGTTCTCGGGACCGCCACCGGGCACTGGACGCGAGGCGCCGGGCTTCGTACCCGGCGGGGTGCGACCGAGGTCGGGGCGTACGAGGACGCGGGTGGGTCACCAGGTCGGGGTTCCGCGCTCCGAGGCTCGGCGCCCGACAGGGATCTCCTCGAAGATGCGACGGGTCCGGACGAGAATCCGCTCCCGTGGCATCGTGGTCAGCAGGCCGTGCGTCCACCGGGGTCCTGGGCGTCCGCTCACCAGCATAGTCCCCGGCCCTTCGCCGCGGTGGGTCCGAACAGGCCGGAATCTGGCAACCGGGCGGCTGCGGAAAGGCATCGGAGAAATCCGGGGCGAGCCGAATTGAGTGAGCAGGTAGACCAGCACCAGGAAGTCGACAGCAGGGCGATGGCCAGGCCGGCGAAGAACAGCAGTGCCCGTCCCGCCCCACCCTCGATCCTGACCTTGTCGGCGGTCCAGCAGACCGCACTGTTCGCGAACACGGAACTGCCCATGGCGACCAGCCCGACCACGCCGAGACCGACCAGCACACCGGCATCCTTCAGCTTGAGCAGGGTCGGGTTTCCCGGTCCTCCTCCTTCTGCCACACCGCGCGCGGACACCCGCGCGGTGCGCCGACCCAGTTGATGCCGATCACGAGCAGCAGGGCGCCCGCGATGAGTCCGACGCTTCCGGCATGCGCGACGAGGCCATTCACGTTCAGCAGGTCGGAAAGGCCGGCGCCTGGGCGGCGATCTTGTCCTGGAGCCTCCCGAACTGGTCTTTGCTCAGCAGCGCAGCACCGATCGCCGCTCCGGCGGTGATCAGTGGAAAGAGGGCGACGAACTGGTGAAGGTGATGGCGGCGGCGAGCCGGGCCCGGTGGACCGCACCCAGCCGCGCGAACGCCCGCCACACGTGCGTACCCGCCAGCCGTGCGATGAGAGGAAGCCTCGTCAGCGGTTCCATGAAAAGCACCCAGCCTCAGCGTATCCAGGGGGACGAGAACTGACAGCAGCGGCGAAGCCCCGACTGCTCCGCCGGTCCACATACTGTGCGCCTGGAAGCTGGCGATCGCGTCCACTCTGCTGCGACTCCGGCACGCGCCAGCGGCGTCCTGGCGGCCGGCGACAGGACGGCCCATACGGGACCGCACGTGGAACACTCCGCAGCCTGCGTCCCGGTCCCCGTGGCCTTGTGGACGGTGTGGTTCTAGTGTTGGAGCAGGCAGATCCTCGCGACACGGCCTCCACCAGGACGGACCGCCGCGAACGCGCGGGGGGAACTCACCCAACGGTGATCCACCTCCGGCCCCGGATGGCGGTCGTCGGAGCGGAGCGCACGCTTTTGAGCACCGGCCCGCCCCCGGAAGGCTGCCACTGCACGCACAGAGAGCTGACGTCAGCGCCACGGGACAGTCCTCCTGCCACACCCCGCATGACAACTCACCCAGGGTGGCCACTCATGAGTATCGCGAAGAAGATCGCGCACAGAGCCGAAGCGATGAAGGGCGGTGCCAAGAAGACAACCGGCCGTGCCACCGGCAGTCGGCGCCTGCAGGCGGAAGGCCGTGGAGACCAGGTCAAGGGCAACCTCAAGCAGGCCGGGGCAAAGATCAGGGACGCCTTCAAACACTGACGACCCCGTAAACCCGGCCACGACAACGCTGAGGGGCGTTGCGGAACCGCGGCCATGAAAAGGGGTGAGAGGTCGGTGGAAAGCGAGGCGTGGGCGCAGGCAGTGCGGCGCCAGCTCGACCTGGGTCGGCTGCTTCCGCTCGGCGGGCCCGACGACGGGACGTGGATCACCGAGCAAGCGGCCGTCGGGGCTCTTCGGCGCGCGGCCGCCGGGATTCGCGGTGTCTTCGCAGCGCCGTTCAACTCCCGAGCCGGCCCTGATCGAAGACGTGTCCGCGGCTTGTCCGTCCGCGGCCCCATCGCAGGCCGGAAGCCATGGCGGCTGCCACGGTGAACCTGCGCTGTCCGCGGCCTGCCCTGTCAATTCGGAGAGTGAGGAAGTGCCTTCGGATGCCGCCTTGCAGGCAGCGGTCGTTTCTTGGGAGGCCATGTTCACCGCCGGGATCGGACGGTAGTGCCCCTCCACCTGAAGCTGTTGGGTTCCCACAACCGCCCGAGTGGTCGGCCTACGACGACTGGCCCCGAAGGCCCATCGGCTCCGGGGGCAGCATCAGCCGAGCGCGACGCAGATGATCTCTCCCTCATGCCGAGCTCCAAGGAGCGATCACACCGCTTCACCATGTGCTGATGACTCGTCAGTAAAGTCAGCATTGGGTCAGCATTCGTTCGGCCAAAGCTGCCCTCATATGACCAGACCTTGGAAACGCGGGCAGCCTCGGAGGCGTCCGGAGCCAGCATTCAAGGGCCCACGCCACCCGAGATCGTCGTGGGAGGATGGGCGAAGAGACGGTCTCGAATGCCCTGGACCGCAAGTCGGAGTTTCCCCAGGTCAGCGCGCCCTTCCGCGTGGTTTCAACGGCACCGGCGGCAGCTCGGGTGCTGGCAGCGGAGCCCCGTCGTAGCCCTTCACCTCGCCGAAACGGGCCCCCTTCTCCCAGTCCTCCCGGGCCTGCACGATCTCGTCTTGGGAACGGGCGATGAAGTTCCACCACATGATCAACTCCTCCTCGAACGGCTCGCCGCCGAGGAGCATGATCGCGGCGTCGGACTCGGCGCGCAGGGGGAGTTCGGAGCGGCCGCAGCCCAGGTAGAGCATGGAGCCGGGGAGTACCGGTACCCCGTCGACGTGGACCTCGCCGGACATGGCCAGGACGCCGTACTCGAAGTCGGGCTCCAGGGGCAGGCGCAGGTCGGTGCCCCGGGTGAGGGCGAGGTCGGCGCCGGCGATGGGGGTGAAGGTCGTACCGGGGGACGTCGCGCCGTCGAGGGTGCCGAGGATGACCGTGGCGGTCAGGCCGGGCGCGGTGACCGTGGGCAGGTCGCCGTGGTGCTCGAACCGCGGGTCCGTGTGGCGGTGGGAGTCCGGGAGGGCCACCCAGAGCTGCGCCCCGTGCAGGTACCGGGCGTGCGACTTGGGGCTCTCCTCGGAGTGGCTGATCGCCCGGCCCGAGGTCATCAGCCCCAGTTCGCGGGGGCGGATCGTCTGGAGGCTGCCGGTCGAGTCGCGGTGCAGGACCTCGCCCTGGTGCAGCCAGCTGACCGTCTGCAGTCCGATGTGCGGGTGCGGCGGCACCTGCATCCCGGGCTCGTCGGCGATGTCGTCGGGGCCGTAGTGGTCGACGAACGCCCAGGCGCCGATCATGCGACGGCCGAGGTTCGGCAGCAGCCGGCGCACCTCGGTCGACTCGCCGAGTTGCACATGGCGGGGGCTCAGCAGCTCGCGGACGGGTTCGGCGACGACGAATCCGCGGCCACCGCACACGCTCGGAACGGGCGCGCGGTCAAGGTTGCTCATGCCGCCAAACTTAGCGGGCGGCGGTCCGTGTTGCCGAGCGGTCAGGCGGTCGTACGGAATCCGTCCCTCACGTTGTCGAAGACCGGACGGTGGGTGTCCCAGTCGGCGTCCGGCGCGGAGAGGTAGATGTCGTACTCCCGGCCGCCCTCCCGTCCGTAGCCCAGGTCGATGGCGCGGAAGGCGCGGGCCCGGCCCCGGAAGGTGAACTCCCAGATCGCGGCCGGTTGTCCCCGGAAGGCGGTGCGCTGCAGCCGCAGCCTGCGGTAGGTCGGGTAGTTGACCTTGGTGTTGGTCTCGATGTCGGTGAAGTGCGCGATCGGGTTCGCGCCGGCCGGTTCCACCATGCCGATGGTGACACCGGCCAGGCCGGTCGGGTCCTTGTAGGTGACCTCGTCGGTGGCGCGGGTGCCGGCCGTCCAGCCGTCGGGGACCGGGAAGGAGACACCGAGGGCGGTGTCGGTGACGCGGTGGTAGCCCCGGGGGAGAGCAGGAGCGGGGGTGGTGCTCGCCTTCGCCGTGGCCGGGTGCTCCTTCGCGGGGGTGTGCGGAAGGGTGAGGGCCGTGACCGTGGCGGCCGCCGCGACGGCGACGGCTCCGGTGGCCAGGGCGAGCCGGCCACGCCGGGCGCGCCGCCGGCGTCTGCCGCCGCTGCCGGGCGTCGGCAGCGGCGCGGACTCCGGCCCGTGCGGCTGCGGCGATACCGTCGGAGCCTCCGTCACCGCCCCCGACCAGGTCGCCAGCAGCGCCCGTTCCGTCTGTTCGGCCGACGGCCGGTCCGCCGGGTCCTTGGCCAGCAGCAGCTGGACGAGCGGCTCCAGCGGGCCCGCCCCCAGCATCGGCTCGACGGGGTCGGTGACGATGGCGTACGCCGTCTCCATCGCCGTGTCGCGCCGGAACGGCGGCCGGCCCTCCAGCGCCTGGTAGAGCGTGGCCCCCAGCGACCACAGGTCCGAGGCCGGTCCCGGGGTCAACCCGCGCAGCCGTTCGGGCGCCATGTAGGGGATCGAGCCGACCATCTGGCCGGTCTGGGTGAGCGTGGAGGACCCGGCGGTCAGCGCGATGCCGAAGTCGGTGAGCACCACCCGGTCGCCCGGGCCGAGGAGCACGTTGCCGGGTTTCACGTCCCGGTGCAGGACGCCGGCGGTGTGCGCGGCGCGCAGGGCGGCGATCATGCCGAGGCCGATCCGGGCGGCCTCCTCGGGCGGCAGCGTCCGGCCGCCGTCGAGCAGGTCCGCGAGGGTGGTCGCCGGGACGTACTCCATGACGATGCACGGGCGGCCGTCGTCCTCGACGACGTCGTGCACCACGACCACGTTGGGGTGCACGACCCGGGCGGCGCTGCGGGCCTCGCGGCGGGTGCGTTCGTAGAGGGTGGCCAGCTCGTCGTCGGAGAGCTGGGGGCGGGCGTGGATCTGCTTCAGCGCGACCTGCCGGGCCAGCACCTCGTCGTCGGCCCGCCACACCGTGCCCATGCCGCCGCGCCCGATCCGCTCGGTCAGCCGGTAACGGCCGGCGACCAGCCGCCCTTCGTCCGACACCGCCCCGTCCTCCGCCAGCTCTGTCTCTGTTCGATCATCCCCGTCACGATAGCCGCCCGTTCCTGATCACCTGCGGTGGTCTGACGGTGGCCGGTCCGGCCGTCCTGGGAAGGCGGGGTCGGCCGGTCGTGCTCGGCTGCGAATCAACAGGGAAGGCCGCCGCCAGGCAATGAATGCAGGCGGCGGCCGTGTTCGGATGTGCTCGGGTTCACTGTCGTGTACGTCAGCGGGCAGTCAGTTTCCACAAGTGGTCGGCCGTGCCGTTGTCGTCCCACTGCAGGACCTGGGCGCCGGACGCGGTGCTCATGTTGGTCACCCCGAGCAGCAGTCCGCTGTTGTAGTTGGCGATCTTGTAGTAGCCGTCGCCGGACGGGATCAGCTGCCAGAGGTGGTCGGCGGTGCCGTTGTCGCCCCAGATCAGGGCCGTGCCGCCGTCACTGGTGCTCATGCTCGTGATGCCGAGGAGCAGCCCGCTCGCCTGCTGCTGGATCTTGTAGAGGCCGCTGCCGGCCGCCACCAGGGTCCAGTTCTGGTCGGTGCCCGCGGTGGAGGCGGCCTGGACGACGGCGGTGCCCTGGGCGGTGCCGGCGCCGCTGGTGTCCAGGGCCAGGCCGCTGTTCTTGTTGGTGATCTGGTAGCGCCCGGCCAGCGAGGTGGCGGTGCCGCTCGGGGTGATCGTCAGGTGGTAGCCGTCGGAGGCGTTCATCGCGACGGGGACGGTGATCGAGCCGCCGCTGACCGTGTAGTCGGCGTCGGAGACGGTGACCGGGCCGGAGACGGCGGTGGTACGGCCCTTCGACGGGGTGTACTCCAGCTTGACGTGCACGGTGCTGCCGAAGGCCGACAGTGACGACAGGCCGTTGACGGTGACGGCACATGAACCGGTGCAGCCGCCGGTGACGACGCTGATCTGGTTGGCCGAGCTGTTGAGTGATGCGAAGCCGTCGATGCCCGTCTGTGCCGGGGGCGTGGTGACCAGCATGTTCCCGGACATGTCGCCGTACCACTTGTAGAGCCAGTACGCGCCGTTCGGCGAGCCGCCGGTGTCGGTGAGGGTGTCGCCGAGGGTGCCGTAGTGGTTCCAGAAGGCCAGTTCGGCGTCATGGACACCGGTCCGCTCGAACTTGGCGACATAGCCGGCCAGCGGTCCGGGGACGCCGACCTCGCTCGTCGTGCCGTACTCCTCGATGGCGATGGGGCGGGGGCTGATCCCGAGGCTGGTCTCCAGAGCGCGGTAGGCGGCGACGTGCGCGGCGATGTTCTGCGAGCCCTGCAACTCGTGCCAGGAGACGATGTCCGGGACCGTGCCGCTCGCCTTGGCGTCGGTGAGGAACGTGCTCATCCAGCTCTGGTTCCACGCCGAGTAGCTCGGGCCCTGGATCGGCGTGCCGGAGTCCTTGGCGCGGACCTCCTTGTACGTCGTCGCCCACCCGGAGTCGAAGCTGCCGGCCGCCGAGGTGTCCCAGGTCCAGTCCGGCTCGTTCCACAGCTCGTACGCGGCGATGTTCGTGGCACCGGAGGACTTCACCGACGCGACCTGCTTGTCCACGGCGGCCAGCCAGTCGCTCCAACTCACCCACTTGTAGGGAAAGTTCGGGTACCAGTCCGGCATCCGTACGACCACCTTGGCCCCGGCCTTCGCCGCCTCGGGGGCGACGACCAGGGCGTCCCCGCCGGGGGTGGACTCGCCGTTGGGCAGCTGGCTGCCGCCGGGCGCCATCTGGACGAAGGTGTTCGGCTTGAGCGGCTCGACCAAGTTGTCGGCCGGGACGCTCGCGGTGTCCAGGCCGTAGAGGCTGCCCGTGGCCACGTGGGTGACCGGGCGGAGTGTCTGGTTCGCGCTCACCACGAGGGTGGTGGCGGAGGTGGGCGCCGCGTGGGCGGGCGCCGCGGTGCCGAGGGCGGCGGTGAGTACCACGGCACCGAGGGTGGCTCCGAGAGTGGCTCTGAAGGATGTGCGGCTCATGGCGTGGGTCTCCTTGAGGAGTTGGCGGGTGTCAGTCCTTCACCGCGCCCGCGGTCACGCCCGCGGCGACAAAGCGCTGGGCGAGGACCAGGAGGACGGCCGCGGGGATCGACGCGACGACGGCGGTGGCCATGATCGCGTTCCACTCCTGGTTGTTGTTGCCGATGTACTGGTAGATGCCGAGGGTGATCGGCTTCCAACTGCCGCCGCCGTCGAGGGTGGTGGCGAAGACGAAGTCGGACCAGGCCCACAGGAAGCCGAACAGCGAGACGGTGACGATCGCGTTGCGGCTCAGCGGGAGGACGACCGAGCGGAAGGTGCGCCAGGTGCCGGCGCCGTCGATCCGGGCGGCCGAGACCAGTTCGCCGGGGATGCCCGACATGAACGCGGTGAAGATCATGACGCCGAAGGGGACGGCGAGGGTGGAGTCCGCGACGATCAGGCCCCACCAGGAGTTGAGCAGACCGAGGTCCAGGAAGACGCCGTAGAAGCCCATCGCCATGACGATCCCGGGGATCATCTGCGCGATGAGGAGGGCGAGTCCGAGCGCGCCGCCGCCGCGCGGGCGGAGCTTGGCCAGGGCGTAGCCGGCCGGGGCGGCGATGACGAGGGTGAGGGCGACCGTGCCCAGGCCGATGAGCAGGCTGGTGCCCAGATAGGGGAGTTGGTCGTCGAGGACGGCCCGGTAGCCCTCGAAGGTGGGGTGCAGCGGGAGCAGGTCCGGCGGGTCCTTGCGCATGTCCTGCTGCGGGGTGAGGGACACGTTCAGCATCCAGTACACCGGGAACAGCATCAGCGCGGTGAGGAGGAGGCCGATCAGGGTGTAGGCGCGTGACTTCACGCTTCCTGCCTCCTCTGGACGCGGACGTACAGCAGGCCGAAGACCAGGGCGATGAGGATCAGGATGTTGCCGACGGCGGCACCGGGGCCGAACTTGGGCAGCAGCGTGCCGAAGCCCAGCTGGTACGACCAGGTGGCCAGGGTGGTGGAGGAGTCGCCAGGACCGCCCTTGGTCATGATCCAGATCAGGTCGAAGACCTTGAGCGTGTAGACCAGCCCGAGCAGCAGGGTGATCGCCGACACCGGGCGTAGCAGCGGGAAGGTGATCCGGCGGAACTGCTGCCACGCGCCCGCCCCGTCCAGGGCCGCCGCCTCGTACAGCTCGCCGGGGATGTTCTGCAGCCCGCTGTAGAGGATGACCAGGTTGAAGGGGATGCCGATCCAGATGTTGGCGACGATCACCGCGGTCAGCGCCCAGCTGGGCGAGGTCAGCCAGCCGACCGGATCGACGCCGAGGAAGTGCAGGAAGTAGTTCAGCACCCCCGACTCGCTGTTGAACATCCACGACCAGGTCGACGCCGACACGATCAGCGGCAGCAGCCAGGGGATCAGGAACAGCGCCCGCAGCACGGTCGACAGCCGGAAGTGCCGGTTGAAGAAGACGGCGAGGGCGAGACCGATCACGTACTGGAAGGCGATCGACACGAAGGTGAAGACCATCGTGTGCCGCATCGCAGGACCGAACGTCGGATCGTCCAGCACCGTGCGGAAGTTGTGCCAGCCGGAGAAGGGCGCGTCGCCCGCCACGAACGACCGCACGGTGTAGTCGCGCAGGCTCAGGTCGAGATTGCGGTAGAGGGGGTAGGCGTAGAAGGCGGCGAGGTAGGCGAGGAGGGGGAGGACGAAGGCAAGCGCGGTCAGTCGACGCCGAAGCGCGGGGGACATGCGAACTCCCAGGTGTGTATCGCCCCGGTAGGGGCGCGGGGCCGCATCGACATGCGGCTCCGCCGCGGGGCGCGACAAGCCCCCACTGACCCGCAGATGACCAGCCACCGGTCAGCCCCTGCTCGCCGCAGCCTGTGCGGCATTCAGCGCGTCCTGCGGACTCTTGCTCCCCGACAGCGCTGCCTGGACGGCCGTCCACATCGGCTGCGAGATGGTCGGGTACTTGGTGCCGAGCCCGCCGCTGGTCCGGCCCCGGGCCGCCGCGACCGCCGCCACCCAGGGCTTCAACTCCGGGTTCTTCGTGACCTGTTCGGCCTGTACGGCGGCGGTGGGTGCCACGTACATGAGCGTGGTGTCGGTGGGCAGCAGGTTGGCGTCGCTGGTCAGACAGCCGACGATCTTCTTGCTGACCTCGTAGCGCGAGGTGTCCTTCTGCACGGGCACGGTCACGAACTCGCCGCCCGTCGGCACCGGCGCCGAACCGCCGTTCTGGCCGGGGATGTTGACGACCCCGTACGGGAAACCGGCCTTGTCGGCGTTGCCCAGCTGCCAGGTGCCGTTCTCGCTGAACGCGTAGTCTCCGGTGGCGAACTCCTGCCAGCTGGTGGTCTGGGTGTTCTGGAGGACGTCCTTGGGCGCGTACCCCGCGTCCACCCACTGCTTCCACAGCGTCAGCGCGGCGACCCCCTTGGCGGAGTCGAGCTGGGTGAGGTCACCGCCCGCGCCCCAGAACCAGGGCAGGAACTGGAAGCTGCCCTCCTCGGTGTTGATCGCCGAGAAGGTGATCCCCTTCTTCCCGGCCGCCTTGACCTTCTTCAACGCCGCCGTGAGGGAGGCCCAGTCGGTGATCGAGGCCGGGTCGACACCGGCGGCGGAGAGAACCTTCTTGTTGTAGTAGAGCGCGAGGGTGTTGGCGCCGATCGGGACACCGTAGGCGGCGCCGTCGATCGTGCCGGCCCCGATGATGTTCTTCTGGATCGACGCGGTGTCCAGGCCCAGGTCACTGGTCTTGTTGAGGATCCCGGCCTCCACCAGCGTGGAGACGACCGGGTTGTCGACCAGCATCACGTCCGGCGCGTTGCCCTGCTGGGCGGCCAGCAGCGCCTTGTTGCCGAGGTCGGTGGTGTCGTACGCGGCCCGCTTGAGCTTCACCCCGGCCGCGGTGCCGCACGCGGCGACCCGCTTGCCCCAGTCGGAGGAGGCGTCGAACTGAGGGTACGGGTCCCAGAAGGTGTACGTCCCGCCGGCCGAGGACGACGATCCCGAGGAGCCGGAACCGCCACCACAGGCGGTGAGGGGGAGAAGGGTCGCCAGGGCGACGACCAGGAGGGTACGGCGGGTGGGTATCACGGGTGACCTCGTTGTCGTAGGACGGGGTGTGTCAGGTGGTGGGGAGCCAGACGCGCATGCTGCCGTCCTCGCGGTTGGCCCAGACGTGGTACGGGATCGCGGTCAACTCGACCGGCTCGCCCTCGGGTTCGGCATCGGCGCCGGAGGCCGGGGCGTACGGCCACCAGCCCCGGTCGGGGATGCGGCGCCGCCGGCCGGCGGCCACCACGGTGGTGACGCCGCCGAGCAGGTCCGGACGGTGCTTCACGGCGAGCGGCCGGGACGGGTCGAGGACGACGTCGTCCAGCCCGCCGCCCGGATGGTCCACCTGCTCCAGGCAGTGGACGAGCGGCCCGCGCTCGATCGCCACACAGCCGCGTACGGCGTCCACCCGTGGGTCGGCGGCGGTGAGCCGGGGTTCCAGGCCCAGTTCCAGGAGCACCCGGTCGCCCGGCTCCCAGGTTCGGGTCAGCCGCAGCCAGCCCTCGTCGACGGGGGCGTCGGACCGGTCGTACGACTCCGTGCCGCACCGCACCCGGAACTCCCGGCACCACTGCGGGATGCGCAGCGACAGCGTCCAGGGCCCGTCGGCCGGGGTCTCCTCGACGGTGAGCGCGATCGTGCCGTGCCAGGGGTAGTCCGTCTCGGCGCGCACCCGGACCCGGTCGGTCTCGTACACGCCCGTGACGAACTGGTGGATCTGCAGGCCCTGTTCGTCGCTCGACGCCAGGTAGTGCTGCAGGCTCGCCAGCAGCCGCATCACGTTCGGCGGGCAGCAGGCGCAGCGGAACCAGCGGGTGCGGCGGGCCGACTGGTCGCCGCCGGTGTCGGTGTGGCCGTCGCGGACCTGGAGCGGGTTGACGTAGAGCCACCGCTCGCCGTCCAGCGAGACCCCGGCCAGGAACCCGTTGAAGAGGGTGCGTTCGACCAGGTCGGAGTAGCGGGCCTCGCCGGTGAGCAGGGCCAGCCGCCAGCTCCACTGCACCGAGGCGATCGCGGCACAGGTCTCGCAGTAGGCCCGCTCGTTGGGGAGTTCGTACGGGTCGCCGAAGTCCTCCTTGTCGTGGTGCGCGCCGAGACCGCCGGTGAGATGGGTCTTGGTGGTGGTCATGGCCTGCCACACCCGTGTGCCGGCGGCGAGGAGTTCGGCGTCGCCGGACTCGGCCGCCAGGTCCGCGGCGGCGGCGAGCAGGTACAACTGCCGTACGGCATGGCCCTCGACGTTCGTCGCCGCGCGCAGCGGGACGCGGTCCTGGCAGTAGGCCTCGCCGCCGAGCAGGCCGTGGCCGTGCCGGTCGACGAAGTAGCCGGCCAGGTCCAGGTAGCGGCGCTCGCCGGTCTCCCGGTACAGCTCCACCAGGGCGGTCTCGACCTCCGGGTGACCGTCGATGCCGTCGATGGGGCGGCCGCTGCCGGGGAGACCGAACACCGAGTCGATGTGGTCGGCGAACTTCAGGGCCACGTCGAGGAGTTCGGGGCGGCCGGTGGAGCGGTGGTGGGCCACAGCGGCCTGGATCAGATGGCCCGCGCAGTACAGCTCGTGGCCCCAGCGCAGGTCCTGGTAGCGCTCACCGCCCTTGACCAGCTGGAACCAGGTGTTGAGATAGCCGTCGGGCTGCTGGGCCGCGGCCACCAGGGCGACGATCCGCGCCACGTCGGCGGCCAGCGCCTCGTCCTCCCCCTGGGCGAGGTGCCAGGAGGCCGCCTCCAGCCACTTGTAGACGTCCGTGTCGACGAACGGGTACGCCCCCTGGAACTCGCCCTCGGCGCTGCCGGCCGCCAGCCGCAGGTTGTGCAGGTTTCCGGCGGACTCCAGCAGGTCCGGGCCCTGGGGGAGGGAGACGCGGGCGTTGGTCGCGCGGCGTTCGTGCCAGAAACCGCCGTCGATGGCGACGGCCGCCGGGCGCAGCGCGGTGTGTGCGGCGGGGGTGAGACGGACCGGACCGGCGGGGGAGGGCAGGGCGGAGCGACTGCGGGGCATGGCTCTCCGGGGAGGGGGGAGGGTGGGCTGGGGCCTCGACGTGGTGGCTCGAGCCTGGGGCTCGGGGTCTTTCGAAATGCCGAACGCTGTCTGGGACTTGGGACGCGAGGAGATGAGGAACCATCTTGCGCAACCGTTTTCTCGCCGAGAAGTACAGGGCAGTCGGGGAGACGGGTCAAGACGCCCGGCGCGGTTTTTTCAACTTGCCCGCAAGGGCTGGCACTTCCCGTGGGCGGCTGCGACGATGTGGGGCGACTGTGCCGCCGGGAGTCCGGCGGCCCGGCCGAGAAGCCGTCCAGGAAAAGGTTTGCCCGTGACCTCTGCCCCAGACTCCCCGCCCGCCGGGCGGGCCAGGCTCACCGATGTCGCCGCGCTCGCCGGCGTCAGCGTGGGCACCGCGTCCAAGGCGCTCAACGGCGCCGGCCGGATGCGCCCGGAGACCCGGCAACGGGTGCTGGACGCGGTGACGGCGCTCGGGTTCCGGCCCAACCAGCACGCGCAGAGTCTGCACAGCGGCCGCAGCTGGACGGTCGGCCTGGTGACCACGGACGGCATCGGCCGCTTCAGCACCCCGGTCCTGCTCGGCGCCGAGGACGCGCTCGGCGCCGGGAAGATCTCCGTCCTGCTCTGCGACACCCGCGGCGACGCCATCCGCGAACAGCACCATCTGCGCACCCTCACCGACCGGCGGGTGGACGGCATCATTGTCACCGGCCGCCGTACCGACCCCCGCCCGCCCCTGACCGGCATCGACCCCGCGATCCCGGTCGTCTACGCGCTCTCCCCGTCGACCGACCCCGCCGACACCTCCGTGGTCACCGACGACCGGGGCGGCGCCCACCTCGCCCTGGAGCACCTGCTGGCCACCGGCCGGACCCGGATCGCCCACGTCACCGGGCCCGAGCACCACCAGGCCGCCCGCGACCGCGCCCGGCACGCCGTCGAGCACCTGGCCGGTGCCGGTCTCCCGCTCGCCACCGGGCGGGTGCATCACGGCGAGTGGAGCGAGGCCTGGGGGCGGCGCGCCGCCGACGCGCTGCTGCGGACGGCGCCCGGCACGGACGCCGTCTTCTGCGGCAACGACCAGATCGCCCGCGGGGTCGCGGACGCGCTGCGCGAGCGCGGCAAGGACGTGCCGGGGGACATCGCCGTGGTCGGCTACGACAACTGGGACACGATGGCCCTCGCCTGCCGCCCGCCGCTCACCACCGTCGACATGAACCTGGCCGAGATCGGGCGGATCGCCGCGCTACGGCTGCTCCAGGCCATCGACGCCGAGCCGGAGCCCGGGGTGCACACCGTGCCGTGTCGGCTGGTGGTGCGCGAGTCGAGCTGACCGCCCTGCCCGAGACCTGGTTCTGCTTGAGTAAGTCAATCAATTGACTTACATTCGGGAGGGTCGTGCAGACCCGAGTGGCCTTATGGAGGCTCGCCCATGTCCCATGCACAGCCTCGGCCGACAGCGCCAGGGGAGTCCGCCGCACCACGGGTGAACGTCGTCGTGGCGGTGCTGGCCTTCGGCGGGATCGTGGTCTCGCTGATGCAGACCCTGGTGATCCCGATCGTGCCCGAGCTGCCGAAGCTGCTCGACGCCTCCGCCTCCAACGCGGCCTGGGCCGTCACCGCCACCCTGCTCGCGGCCGCCGTCGCCACCCCCGTCATGGGACGGCTCGGCGACATGTACGGCAAGCGCCTGATGCTGCTGACCAGCCTGGTCATGCTGGTCGTCGGCTCGGTCACCGCCGCGCTGAGCGACAGCCTCGTGCCGATGATCGTCGGCCGTGCGCTGCAGGGCCTGGCCTCGGGTGTGATCCCGCTCGGCATCAGCATCATGCGCGACGAACTCCCCGCCGAACGGCTCGGCTCCGCCACCGCGTTGATGAGCGCCTCCCTCGGCGTCGGCGGCGCGCTCGGGCTGCCCGCCGCCGCGCTGATCGCCGACCACTTCGACTGGCACGTCCTGTTCTGGACCTCGGCCGCGCTCGGCGTCGTCGCCGCACTCTTCGTGTTGCTGCTCGTGCCCGAGTCGAAGGTGCGCACCGGCGGCCGTTTCGACCTACCCGGCGCGCTCGGCATGGCGGCGGGCCTGGTCTGCCTGCTGCTCGGCATCTCCAAGGGCGCCGACTGGGGCTGGGGGAGCGGCACCACGCTCGGCCTGTTCGGGGCCGCCGTGGTGATCCTGCTCGGCTGGGGCTTCTACGAACTGCGCACCAGGGAACCGCTGGTCGACCTGCGCACCACGGCCCGCCGCCAGGTCCTGGTGACCAACCTCGCCTCGGTCGCCTTCGGGTTCTCGATGTTCGCGATGTCCCTGGTGCTTCCGCAGCTCCTGCAGTTGCCTCAGGCGACCGGCTATGGCCTGGGCAAGTCACTGCTCGACGCGGGCCTGGTGATGGCCCCGACCGGACTGGTGATGATGGCGACGGCCCCCCTGTCGGCCCTCGTCTCCCGGAACTTCGGCCCCAAGATCACTCTGATGTGCGGCGCGGTGATCGTGGCCACGGGCTACGGGATCAACATCGTGCTGATGGACGCCGTCTGGCAGCTCGTCCTCGCCTCCTGCGTCATCGGCGCCGGCATCGGCTTCGCCTACGGCGCGATGCCCGCGCTCATCATGGGCGCCGTCGACCCGCACGAGACGGCCGCCGCGAACAGCCTCAACACCCTGATGCGGTCCATCGGAACGTCGACCGCGAGTGCCGTCGCCGGGGTGATCCTGGCCCAGATGACCACCACCTTCGGCACGGCGACCGTGCCCTCCGAGAACGGCTTCAAGGTGGTCATGGCGATCGGCTCCGGCGCGGCGATCCTCGCGCTGCTGGTGGCCGCGTTCATTCCGCGAAGGAGGCCGGTGGTGGCGGGAGCGGCGCCTGTGGAGGCCGTGCCGGCGGGGGCCGAGGAAGCCCCGGTGGCCGCCGAGGGTTCGGTGCACGCCGGCGCCGTCCCCGGTACCGGCGACGGTATCCCGGTGCACGGCCGGGTGCGGGGCGCCGACGGGACCGGCGTCGGCCGGGCCGCGGTCACGCTGATCTCCCTCGGTGGACGCCAGCTCGGCCGCGCGGTCGCGGACAGCGAGGGTGACTACGCCGTGGAGGCGCCCGGCGAGGGGACGTACGTCCTGGTCGCCGCCGCCGACGGCTGCCGGCCGCAGGCCACCACCCTCGTCGTGAGCACCGCTCCGGTCGCCTACGACCTGCTGCTCACCGGCAGCGGCGGCCTCGCCGGACTGGTGCGGGCCGCCGACAGCGGGGCACCGGTCGCCGGGGCCGTGGTGCTCGTGACCGATGTGCGCGGGGAGGTGCTGGCCACCCGACAGACCGACGGGCTCGGCGAGTTCGCTGTCGGCGACCTGGTGCCGGGCACCGTGACCCTCGCGGTCAGCTCGCCCAAGCACCGGCCGCTGGCGCTGCCCGTCGAGATGACCGGGACCGGGACCACCCGGATCGAGGTCGAACTGCGGCCCGGCGCCCATGTGCGCGGCACGGTGCGCGGCGCCGGGGGCCCGCTGGGCGACGCCCGGGTCACGCTGGTGGACGGCGTCGGCAACGTCGTCGCCACGACCACCACCGGCGAGGACGGCGCGTACGCCTTCTCCGACCTGGACACCGGCCCGTACACGGTCATCGCCACCGGCTACCCGCCGCAGGCCGCCGGAGTGCTGGTCTCCGGCGCCGACATCCACGACCACGACATCGAACTCGCCCATCCCACGGCGTAGTTCTCAGTGTGCGGTGGACCGGGCGGGGTCAGTCGTTCGTGGGCTGCCCGGCCGCCCACAGGCCGCGGACGTGGCCCAGGTGGCGGGTCATGATCTCGTGGACGCCCTGTTCGTCGCGGGCGAGCAGGGCGTCGAGGAGTTCCAGGTGCTCCTCGGCGGAGGCCTTCAGCCGGCCGGCCGCCACCAGCGCCGTCAGCCCGTACAGCCGCGAGCGGCGCCGCAGGTCCCGTACCACCTCGACGAGACGGTCGTTGCCCGCCAGCGCCAGCAGCCCCAGATGGAAGGTGAGATCGGCCTCGACATACGCGATCAAGTCCCCCTTCACGGCCGAGGTGACGATCTCCAGGGCCACCGGGCGCAGCGCCTCCAGGTCGTCCGGGTCGGCGGTGGCCGCGAGGCCCACGGTCGTCGGGATCTCGATCAGGGACCGGACGTGGGTGTACTCGTCGAGCTCCTTCTCGGAGACGACGGTGACCCGGAACCCCTTGTTCGGGACGATCTCGACCATGCCCTCCTTCACCAGTTCGAGCATGGCCTCGCGCACCGGGGTCGCGGAGACGCCCAGCCGGGGGGCGAGCCCCGGCGCCGAGTACACCTCGCCGGGGCGGAGTTCGCCGGCGATCAGCGCGGCGCGCAGCACATCCACGACCCGCTCCCGGAAGTTGGGCTTGCGGCCGCCCAGCGCGGGGATGGCGGGGGCGGGCGAACTGCTGGGCCGGTCGGCCATGGTGGAACTCCTGGGAGAGGTACGGGGGCGGTCAGAGGACGAAGCCGGCCGGGAACGGGTCGGTGGGGTCCAGTAGATACTGGGCGGTACCGGTGATCCAGGCGCGGCCCGTGAAGCTTGGCAGGACCGCGGGGACGCCCGCGACCTCGGTGGTGCCGAGCAGCCGGCCGGTGAAGTGGGTGCCGATGAAGGACTCGTTCACGAACTCGGTGTCCAGGGGGAGTTCGCCGCGCGCGTGCAGCTGGGCCATCCGCGCGCTGGTGCCGGTGCCGCAGGGGGAGCGGTCGAACCAGCCGGGGTGGATGGCCATCGCGTGCCGAGAGCGGCGGGCCGTGGAGCCCGGCGCGACCAGGTGGACGTGGTGGCAGCCGCGGATGGACGGATCCTCCGGATGCACCGGCTCCCCCTCCGCGTTGATCGCCTCCATGAGGGACAGCCCGGCGGCGAGGATGTCGTCCTTGCGGGTGCGGTCGAAGGGGAGACCGAACTCTTCCAGGGGGAGGATGGCGTAGAAGTTACCGCCATATGCCATGTCATATGTCACACTCCGCCCATCGGCGAGGGTGATCTTGCGGTCCAGCCCCACCACGAACGACGGCACGTTCTTCAGGGTGACGTGCCGCGCCGCCCCGTCCGCCACGGCGACCTCGGCGACGACAAGACCGGCCGGGGTGTCGAGCCGAATGGTGGTGACCGGCTCGACGACCTCCACCATCCCGGTCTCGACCAGCACGGTCGCCACCCCGATCGTGCCGTGCCCGCACATCGGCAGATAGCCGGACACCTCGATGTAGACCACCCCCCAGTCGCAGTCCGGCCGGGTCGGCGGCTGCAGGATCGCCCCGCTCATCGCGGAGTGCCCGCGCGGCTCGTTCATCAGCAACTGCTTGATGTCGTCGCGGTGTTCACGGAAGTACAGCCGCCGCTCGTTCATCGTCGCGCCGGGGACGGTGCCGACCCCGCCGGTGATCACCCGGGTGGGCATGCCCTCGGTGTGCGAGTCGACGGCGTGCAGGACGAGTTTGCTGCGCATGACGCTCCTCGTGAGTGGGGGGCCGGGCCGCTTACGCCAGTCCGGCCGCGACGGCCTTCTCGGTGGCCGCGCGGACCACGGCCTCCTGCTCGGGCAGCAGCGGCACGCGCGGCGGCCGGCAGGTACCGCCGTGGCGCCCGACGATGTCCATCGACAACTTGATGGCCTGCACGAACTCCACCTTGGAGTCCCAGCGCAGCAGCGGGTGCAGCAGCTCGTACAGCCGCTTGGCGGTGTCCAGGTCGCCGCGCACCGCCGCGTGGTACAGCTCGACGGTCGCCGACGGCAGCGCGTTCGGGTAGCCGGCCACCCAGCCCTTGGCACCCGCGACCGCGAGCTCCAGCAGGACGTCGTCGGCGCCGATCAACAGGTCCAGCTCCGGGGCAAGTTCGGCCAGCTGGTAGGCCCGGCGGACATCGCCGGAGAACTCCTTCACGGCGTGGATGTACCCCTCGCCGTGCAGCTTGGCGAGCAGGTCCGGGACGAGGTCGACCTTGGTGTCGATGGGGTTGTTGTACGCCACGACCGGCACCCCCGCCTTCGCGACCTCCGCGTAGTGCGCAAGGACCGACCGCTCGTCGGCGCGGTAGGCGTTGGGCGGCAGCAGCATCACGGCCCCGCAGCCGGCGTCCCGGGCCTGCTCGGCCCAGCGGCGGGCCTCGGCCGAGCCGTAGGCGGCGACACCGGGCATCACCCGCGCGCCGCCGATCGCGGCCACGGCGGTCTCCACGACCCGGGCGCGCTCCTCGGGGGTGAGCACCTGGTACTCGCCGAGCGAGCCGTTCGGTACGACGCCGTCGCAGCCGTTCTCGACCAGCCAGACGCAGTGCTCGGCGTACTTGTCGTAGTCGACGGAGTGGTCGTCGGCGAGGGGGAGTGCGGTGGCTACCAGGACGCCGCGCCAAGGGCGAGGGTGGGTTGTGGTGGTCATGCGGTTCCCTCCGGTGGAATGTGACATATCACTGTTGCTCGCACTGCTGCTCTCACTGCCGTTGCGACTGCGGCTCGTCGTCATCACCGGCCCGCGCCAGCACACCCAGCGGTACCGGTCGCGCGAATGGTCTCGTCCCCGCCGTCTCCGGGCACCCGGTGAGCCCCGCCACGGCGGGCCCGCACATCCGGCCCTGGCACCAGCCCATCCCGGCCCGGGTGAGGAGCTTGACGGTCCGGACGTCGCCCGCGCCCAGTTCGGTCACGGCCCGGCGGACCGCCCCGGCCGTCACCTCCTCGCAGCGGCAGACCACCGTGTCGTCGGTGACCTGCTCGGCCCAGTGGGCGGGCGGCGCACAGGCCGCGTCCACCGCCGCGAAGAACCGGCGCAGTCCCGCACGGGCTCCGGCGGCCTGCGCCCAGTCGCGCGGGTCCGGTTCCGAGCCCGACAGCCGGGCGGCGGCCGACCGTCCCGCGATGTGCCCCTCGGCGAGGGCGAGGTCCGCGCCGCCGACACCGGTGGCCTCGCCCGCCGCCCACACCCCCGGTACGTCGGTGCGCTGCTCGTCGTCCACGTGCACCGCGACGCCGTCGACACGGCAGCCCAGCCCCTGGGCGAGATCGGTGTGCGGCAGCATGCCGTGCCCCACGGCCAGGGTGTCGCAGTCGACGCGCCGCCGGGTGTCCGGCCGTACCCGGCCCTCGGCATCCAGCGCGGCGACGGTGACTGCTTCGAGGCGCTGGTCGCCGTGCGCTTCGACGACCGTGTGGTGGACCAGGGTGCGCACCCGGTGCCGTACCAACTGGCCCGCGTACCGGGCGCCTTCGGCGAGCTTGGCGGGCCGCGCGGCCAGGGCCCGGGACCGTCGTACGAAGGCCCGGGGGTCGGCGGACTCGACCAGCGCCGCCACCCGGGCGCCGGCCGCCGCGAGGCCGGTGGCGACGGGCAGCAGCAGCGGTCCGGTGCCGGCGACGACGGCCGTGCGTCCGGGGAGCACCAGTCCGCCCTTGAGCATGGCCTGGGCGCCGCCCGCGGTGACGACACCGGGGAGCGTCCAGCCGGGGAAGGGCAGTACCTTCTCGTAGCCGCCGGTGGCGAGCAGGACCGCGTTCGCGCGGACCTCCTCCGGCCGCTCCTGCTCCGGACCGAGCAGGGCGTGCACGGTGAAGCCCTCCGGCCGTCGCTCCACGAACCACACATGACGGTCCCGGAGATGTGTGACGTGCCCGGCCTCCAGCTGCCGGTCGAGCCCGTCGCGCAGGCGCACCCAGCTGGGCCGGTGGTGGTGCAGTGCCTGCGGCCGGAGGGCGCCGAGCCCCGCGGCGGGCTGCCGGTAGAACTGACCGCCCGCCTCGGGCGCGGCGTCGATCAGGGTGACGCGCACCCCGTGCCGGGCGGCGGCCAGGGTGGCCGCGAGACCGGCCGGGCCCGCGCCGATGACGGCGAGGTGGGGGCGGGGCCGCTCAGTCATCGTGACCCGTGCCCTCCTGCGTGCGGATCGCGTCGCCCGGGCGCAGGGGCACCAGACAAGCCCGTTGGTTGGGGCGGTCGTTGACGGTGACCAGGCAGTCGAAGCAGACGCCGATCCCGCAGAAGACCCCGCGGGGACGGCCCTCGCCCCGGGTGGTCCGCCAGGATGTGACACCGGCCGCCCACAGCGCGGCGGCGACCGTCTGGCCCGGCCACGCCTCGATCTCCCGGCCGTCGAAGGTGACGGTGAAGGCGGTGCCCGGGCGGGCCCGGGCCTGGTCCAGCGGATTCACGCGGCCTCCTCGGCGAAACGCTCGGGACGGAACGGCGTCAGATCCAGCTCCGGGGTCCTGCCGGTGAGCACCTGGGCGATCAACTGCCCGGTGCCGGTGGCGAGTCCGATGCCCGCGCCCTCGTGCCCGCAGGCGTGCAGGAGACCGGGGGCGCGGGGGTCGGGACCGATCGCGGGCAGATGGTCCGGCAGGTACGGGCGGAAACCCAGGTAGCCGCGGATCGCCCGGACGTCCGACAGGAACGGGAACAGCCGGGTCGCGCTCGCCGCCAGCGCCCGTACGACGGGCAGCGAGAACGACCGGTCGAAGCCGACGCGTTCCCGGCTCGCGCCGATCAGGATCGGCCCGGCCGCGGTGCCCTCGACGACCGGCGAGGTCTGCAGCGCGGCCGAGTCGCTGGCCACGTCGGCGACGTAGTCGGCGGCGTACACCTTGTGCCGGACCCGGCGCGGCAGCGGCTCGGTGACCAGGACGAAGCCGCGCCGGGGCAGGACGGGCAGGTGCACCCCGGCGAGGGCGGCCAGCTCGCCGCCCCAGGTCCCGGCCGCGTTCACCACGGCCGGGGCGTGGATCTCGCCGTGGTCGGTGCGGACTCCGCGTACGGCACCGTCGGCGCCGCGCAGCACGCCCGTCACCGTGCGGCCTGTCGACAGACGGGCGCCCGCGGCCCGTAGCAGGTGTGCGGCGGCCAGCGTCGGCATGACCTGGGCGTCCTGGGGGTAGCGCACCGCGCCGGCCAGGCCGGGTGCCAGGTGCGGTTCCAGCTCGCGGAGTTGCTGCGTGTCGACGCTCTCCGCCGTCACCCCGGCGGCCCGTTGCCCGGCCGCGAACTCCTCCAGGGCGGTGAGCCCCTCGGGGCCGGCGGCGACGACGATCCCGCCCTTCGGCTCGTACTCGATCCGGGCACCCAGCTCCCCGGCCAGGTCGGCCCACAACCGGCCGGACAGCAGGGCGAGTTCGAGCTCGGGCCCGGGCTCCTTGTCGGAGACCAGCAGGTTCCCCTCGCCCGCCCCCGTGGTACCGCCGGCCACCGGACCACGGTCCACCACGACGACGTCCAGGCCCTCCCGAGCGGCGTACAGGGCACACGCGGCGCCCATCATGCCCGCCCCGATGACCACGACATCGCAGGTCAGTCGCATGCTCACGGCAGTAATATGTCACATGGCACACAGCCCGGGGAAGACCGCGACGACCGCTTCGGCCCCCCTCGCCGCCCCGCCCGGCACAGCCGCCCGAATGGCGCTCCCGACTTGACAGGCAGACGATGGAGTGATGGACGGGAGTTCGAAGGGAGGACACCGTCATGCTGGAGATAAAGACGGTCGACAAGCCGGACGAGCGGCGTGATTTCCCCCGTGGCCACCTGGAGGCCGTGCACATGACCGGCCTCGACTTCGCGGTCGCCACCTTCGAGCCGGGCTGGCGCTGGACGGAGTCGGTGGGGCCGATCGCGGGCACCGAGACCTGCATGGTCCACCACAACGGCTATGTGGTGCAGGGCCGGATGCACCTGGTCATGGACGACGGCGGCGAGGGCGAGATCGGCCCCGGAGACGTCTTCGTCTGCCCGCCGGGCCACGACGCCTGGGTCGTGGGCGACGAGCAGGTGATCCTGTACGACTTCGCCGGCGGCATGGCGACGGACTACGCGAAGGCCAAGGAGGGCTGAGGGCGGTCGTCGGGTGCCGTCACCGTACGTGGGCGACCGCACCCTCCTCTGTCACCCCGCCGGAGTGCCGCCCCGCCCGGGGGTCACACCGGCAGCAGCCGCGCGACCAGTCCGCTGAGCTGGCGGACCGTGCGGCACTCGTGCATCTCCACCAGCTCCGCGTACTCGGGCGCGGCGGAGTCGCCGGTGCCCCACAGGGAGTGTCCCTCGGGGTTCAACCAGTAGACGCGGCGCGCCTGCTGGGCGATCCGGCGGACGGCGGCGAGGTTCGGGTCGAGGTTGTTGGTGCGGGCGTCGCCGAGCACGAACACCGTGGTGCGCGGGCCCACCGCGGCGCCGTACCGCTCCGCGAACTCGCCCAGCGCCATGCCGTAGTCGCTGCTGCCGTGCCAGCCGGTGAGGGTCGCCTCGGCGCGGATCCGGGTGCCGAGTCCCTCCGGGTCGGCCCGGCCGTGCTCCAGCAGGCCGGTCACCTCGTCGATGCGGTTGACGAAGGCGAACACCCGGACCTTGCTGAACTGGTCGTGCAGCGCCTGCACCAGCAGCATCGTGAAGTCCGAGAACCCCGCCACCGAGCCCGAGACATCGCAGAGCAGCACCAGTTCGGGGCGGACGGGCCGGCGCCGGCGCAGCACCGGCCGCATCGGCACCCCGCCGGTCGACAGCGAGCCGCGCAGGGTGCGCCGCAGGTCGATGGTGCCCCGCGCGGCCCGGCGGCGGCGTGCGGCCAACCGGGTCGCCAGCTTCCGGGCCAGCGGCTGGACCGCCCTGCGCAGCTCGGTGAGTTGGTCCCGCCCGGCGGACAGGAAGTCCACCCGGTCCGCGCTCGGCGCCACCGCCCGCCGGGCGATCTCGTCCCGTCCGCGCCGCTCCGCCACCCGCCGCCGGGCCTCCGCCGCGACCATGCCCCGGAACGTCTCGATCCGCCGCCGGATCTCGTCGTCGAGCAGCCGGTCCGCGAACTGCGCGCCGGATCCGCCTCGCATACGCACATCCGTGCGCACCCGTGCCAGCAGCGTCTGCGGCCGCAGCCGGTCCAGGGTCTGGTACGACGACCAGCCGTCCGAACCCGGCGAACTCCCGTATCCGCCCAGGCCGTCCACGGCCTCGGCCGCCAACCGGCGCAGCAGCGCTGAGTCGTCGTCGGCGAGCGCGGCCGCGATCCGGTCCCGCAGCTCCTCCCGGTCGGCGGAGCCGGTGCCCGGTCCGCCCACCCCGCGCGGGAAGTAGAGGTCGAAGACCTGGTCGAACACGCCCCGTTGGCCCGGGCCGTGCAGCAGGGTCGCGGCCAGCCCCTCGCGCAGCAGCTCCCGGTCGGCGAGGCCCAGCGCCTCGACCGCCCGGGCCGCGTCCACGCTCTCCCCGGTGCCGACCCGCACCCCGTGCCCGCGCAGCGCGCCGACCAGGGAGGTGATCCGCTCGGCGACATCGGCCCCGGAACTCACAGCGCGTCCAGGTCCAGCTTGGCCGCCGCCTTCTGGATGTCCTCCTGGTGCTTGAGGATGACGCCCAGGGAGTCCCGTACGACCTGCTCGTCCAGGGTGTCGGCGCCCAGCGCCAGCAGGGTGCGGGCCCAGTCGATGGTCTCGGCCACCGACGGTGCCTTGCGCAGGTCCATCGCGCGCAGCGCCCCGACCACCCGGACCACCGAACCGGCCAGCGCCTCGGTGAGGCCGGGCACCTTCAGCCGTACGATCCGGCGCTCCAGCTCCTCCTCCGGGAACCCGATGTGCAGGAAGAGGCAGCGGCGGCGCAGCGCCTCGGACAGCTCGCGGCTGGCGTTGGAGGTGAGCACCACGAAGGGGCGGCGGGTCGCGGTGACCGTGCCCAGCTCGGGGACGGTCACCTGGAAGTCGCTGAGCACCTCCAGGAGCAGGCCCTCCACCTCGACGTCGGCCTTGTCGGTCTCGTCGATCAGCAGCACCTTCGGGTCGTCGCCCCGGATCGCGGTGAGCAGCGGGCGGGGGAGCAGGAACTCCTCGCTGAAGATGTCGGTACGGGTCTCGTCCCAGGTCTCGTCCCGGCCGGCGCTGATGCGCAGCAGCTGCTTGGCGTGGTTCCACTCGTACAGGGCCCGGGACTCGTCCACGCCCTCGTAGCACTGCAGGCGCACCAGCCGGGCCCCGGCGACCTCGGCCACGGCCTTGGCCAGCTCGGTCTTGCCGACCCCGGCGGGGCCCTCGACGAGCAGCGGCTTGCCCAGCCGGTCGGCCAGGAAGACGGTGGTGGCGACGGCGGGGGAGGCGAGATAGCCGGTCTCCGCGAGGCGCGCGGAGACGTCGTCGACGGAAGTGAACAACGGGGGCCTCCGGCTGGGGGTCGTGGGACAAGCCCGTGCAACAGGGTCAGAGCTCCTATCTAAGCGCTTGTTCACCCTGCTTGCCACCCTGTATACCGATCGGTTTCCTCGCCGGTCTCCGCGCGGAAACCTCGGCGGCATCGCCACCACGGACAAGGCGTCCCGCGCGACCGGCTGCTCGACGCTGCCATGACCAGGTGCTGGCCGCCAGCCTGGAGCGCCGCAGGCCCTGGTGCGAGGCCCGGCTCAGGTCACCGGACGCCCAGTCGGCCACCCCGCGCGAACGGATCCAGTACGTGTTCCGGCGGGCGGCGGAGAACGCGGCGGCCCCCGGCTGCTGCGGCTGCCCGTACCTCGCCGTCCTGGTCGAGCTGAAGGACGGCGAGCATCCCGCGAGCGTGGTGGCCCGAGCGGCCAAGGAACTGTTGAGGGGCTGCTTCGAGGAGCAGGCCGGACAGGGCGGCGCGGGGGATCCCGCCCTCCTCGCCCGCCAGCTCGTGCTGATCTTCGACGGGGCCAGTGCCCGGGCCGGCGCCCGGATCGAGCACCTCGACGACGGCCTGCTCACGGCGACGGCGACCACGCTGCTGGACGCGGCCGGCGTGAAGTAGCCGCCCGGACGGGTCACCACAACGCGCCGAGCCGGTCCCCCGTCCGCTGCAATGGACGCGTGACCGCGCCCCCGGACGACTGCCTCGCGCGCAACGAGTGGATCTGCGGCGCCTATCTGACCAGCCGCCGCCAGATCCTCCTCGACGCGGTCGGACAGCACCTCCGGCTCACCGCGCTCTCGGTGCTCATCGGACTCGTCCTCGCCGTCCCGCTGGCCGTGCTGGCCCGCCGCTGGCGGTGGTCGGCCGGACCGGTCCTCGGCGTCACGACCGTCCTCTACACCATCCCGTCCCTGGCGATGTTCTCCCTGCTCCTGCCCGTGTACGGCCTCTCCGCCACCCTGGTCGTGGCCGGTCTGGTGCTCTACTCGCTCACCCTGCTCGTCCGGAACATCCTCGCGGGACTGCGCGCCGTCCCCGAGGAGACCCGGCAGGCCGCCCGGGGCCTCGGCTACGGCCCGATCCGACTCCTGCTCACCGTCGAACTGCCCCTCGCCCTGCCCGCCGCGATGGCCGGCCTGCGCATCGCCACCGTCTCCGCGGTCTCCCTGGTCACCGTCGGCGCGATCGTCGGCTTCGGCGGGCTCGGCAACCTCATCTACGCCGGCATGAACACCTACTTCAAGGCGCAGGTGCTCACCGCCTCCGTGCTGTGCGTGCTGATCGCCGTCGCCGCCGACCTGCTGCTGCTCGGCGTCCAGTGGCTGATCACGCCGTGGACCCGGGCGGCCCGCGCGTGAACACGCTCGGCGAGGCCTGGGCCTGGCTCACCGACGCCGCGCACTGGGCGGGCGACGACGGCATCGGGCACCGGCTGCTCCAGCACCTCGTGCTCACCGTCGTGTGCCTCGTGATCAGCTGCCTCATCGCGCTGCCGGTCGCACTGGTCCTCGGCCACCTCGGCAAGGGCGGCGCGCTGGCGGTGAACATCTCCAACGTGGGCCGGGCCGTGCCCACCTTCGCCGTCCTGGTCCTGCTGCTGCTCACCCCCGTCGGCCGATGGGGCGAGGGCCCCACGGTCGTGGCCCTGGTCCTGTTCGCCGTACCGCCGCTGCTCACCAACGCCTACGTCGGGATGCGCGAGGTCGACCGGAACATCGTGCGGGCCGCGCGGGGCATGGGGATGACCGGGCGACAGATGTTGTTTCACGTGGAACTGCCCCTTTCGCTCCCTCTGGTCCTCACCGGGGTGCGGATCGCCGCCGTGCAGCTCGTCGCCACGGCCACCATCGCCGCGCTCGCCGGCGGCGGCGGACTCGGCCGGATCATCACCGCCGGATTCAACCTGGCCAGCACACCCATGGTGGTCGCCGGGGCGATCCTGGTCGCCGCCTTCGCCCTGCTCGTCGAGGGCGTCTTCGCCCTCGTGGAACGGCTCGCCCCGATGTGGGTGCGGGGCTCGCGATGAGACTCCGTGCGGCGGCCGTCGCCGTACTCCTCACCCTCACCGCCTGCACCACCGGCCCCTCCCTGGAGAACCGCGGCGAGGTCACCGCGCCCCCGGGCGACAGCAGGCACCTGACCATCGGCTCCGCCGGCTTCACCGAGAGCGACCTGCTCGCCCAGCTGTACGCGCAGCTGCTGCACCAGGCCGGCTACCGGACCTCGCTCCTCACGGTCGCCAACCGCGAACTCTACGAACCCGCCCTGCAGTCCGGGCAGATCGACGTCGTCCCCGAATACGCGGCCACCTTCGCCGACTGGCTCAACGCCAGGACCAACGGCCCCGACGCGCCGCCCGTGGGCTCGCCCGACCTCGCCGCCACGATGACGGCCCTGCGCCGCCTCGCCACACCGCGCGGTCTCACCGTCCTCGCCCCGGGCCGGGCCGTGGACCAGAACGCCTTCGCGGTGACCGCCGCCTACGCCCGCGAGCACCACCTCAGGACGCTCAGCGACCTCGGCGCCTCGGGATTGAAGGTACGGCTCGCGGCGGGCGACGAATGCGTGCAACGGCCGTACTGCGAACCCGGGTTGAAGAAGGTCTACGGCATCGACATCACCGGCATCGACCCCAAGGGCGTCGGAACCACCCAGGCCAAGCTGGCCGTCCAGCACGGCCAGGACCAGATGGTGCTGACCACCACCACGGACGCGACCCTGGACCAGTTCGGCCTGGTCCTGCTCGCCGACGACCGGCATCTGCAGAACGCCGACTACGTCGTCCCGGTCGTCAACCGCTCGCGGGCGGGCGGCGAGCGGGTGACGAAGGCGCTCGGCCGGCTCAACGACGTCCTCACCACCGCCGACCTGGCCTCGATGAACCAGCAGGTGGACAGCTGGCGGCGACTGGCCCAGGACGTGGCCCGGACGTATCTGCGGGACAAGGGCCTGCTGAAGTGACGGCCGGGGCCCGTTGTCAGTGGCGGGCGGTACGTTCCTGGCATGGGGATCTATCTGGTGAGTGTCGGTGCGCAGGAGTGGTGCGACGGCGACGAGGACGAGGGCGGCAAGGGAGCCGTCGCCTCGGCGTTCGACGCGGAACTGCGGCGGCGCGGTCTCGCGCCCTACGAGTCGGTGCCCGAGGCGGCCGCCTTCGTCCGGGGCTCGGGGCTGTCGTTCGAGGAGAAGCTCGTGCCCACCATGGCCGGGTTCGCCGCGCTGTGCCGCGAGCATCTCGCACCGCGCGAGACGGAGCTGCTGCTGGGCTGGTCGGTGCTGGTGCCGATCTCCCTCGACGAGGAGATCCGGCTGCCGCTGCACTCCTCCTACGACGACGAGACGGTGGTCGCCGGCGCCCCCGAGGTGCTGGCCCTGGCGCAGCGCCTGGCGACCGCGATCTCGCTGCCCGTCGACGTGATACCCGAGGCGTGCGACAACCTCGATCTGACGATGTGGTTCCTGGACGGCCCGGCGAAGGAGGTGGCCGCCGCCCGGCCCGGTCCCTGGGGCGAGGACCTGGACGCCGCCTTCTATGTCGCGCTGTTCCTGCGGGCCGCCCAGCACTCGCTGCGGCGCGGCTGCCCGATGACGTACTGCTGACGGACACCGGCCGTCGCAGGTCAGGCGTCCGACACCGAGTCGAACGGCACCTGACCGCGTGACACCCCGCGCGCTTCCGCGTCCACCGAGCGGCGCAGCGCCTCGTGCAGCTTGGCCGGGGTGAGCACCCCGAGGAAACGCGAGCCGTCCAGCACCGCCACCCACCCGGCGTCGTACTGCAGCATCACACCGAACGCCTGCTTCAGCGGGGCGCCCACCGGCACCCAGGCGGTCATCCGGTGGGCGAGCCCGCCCACCGTGCCGCCCGTCGCCAGCTCGTCGAGGCCGACCCAGCCGTGCAGATCGCCGTCCCCGTCCAGGACCACGGCCCACCGCGCCCCCTCGGCCCGCAGCCGTGCCGCGGCGCTCCCGGCGGACTCCTGCGGGCGGGCGACCGGCGGCTGCTCCAGGTCGTCCGGCTCGATGTCGGTCACCGACAGCCGCTTCAGCCCCCGGTCGGCGCCGACGAACCCGGCGACGTACGGCGTGGCCGGGGTGCCCAGCACCGCCCCGGGCGTGTCGAACTGCTCGATGCGCCCCTGCCCGTACACCGCGATCCGGTCCCCGAGCCGTACCGCCTCCTCGATGTCGTGCGTGACCAGCAGGACCGTCTTGCGCACGGCGGCCTGCATCCGCAGGAACTCCTCCTGCAACTGCTCCCGCACCACCGGGTCCACCGCACCGAACGGCTCGTCCATCAGCAGCACCGGGGGATCGGCGGCCAGCGCCCGCGCCACGCCGACCCGCTGCCGCTGGCCGCCGGAGAGCTGGTCCGGGTAGCGCGGCCCGTACGTCGCCGGATCCAGGCCCACCAGGTCGAGCAACTCGGCGGCGCGCTCGCGGGCCTTCGCCCGCTTCCAGCCGAGCAGGGTCGGGACGGTCGCCGTGTTGTCGAGGATCGTCCGGTGCGGGAACAGCCCCACCTGCTGGATGACATAGCCGATCCGGCGGCGCAGCCGGACCGGGTCGACCCGCGCGATGTCCTCGTCGTCGACGAGGATCCGGCCCGAGGTCGGTTCGATGAGCCGGTTGACCATCATCATCGTGGTGGTCTTGCCGCACCCGGAGGGGCCGACGAGCGTGACCAGTTCGCCCTCGGCCACCTCGAAGGAGAGGCCGTCCACGGCGGTCGTACCGTCCGGATACCGCTTGGTCACCTGCTCGAACCGGATCATCCCCTCACGCTAGCCCCGGCCCCTCCGGGGTGCCTGGCTCCGATTTTGAAAAGTTTCAAACAGATCTTGCTTCGCCTGGACGGATCCCGAGGCTGTTGGAAACTGTGGGAAATTCTTGCTGTTCGAGCCGTCGACACGTGTCACTGGCGCCACTATCTTCAACCGTCGATCGATCTGAATCGATACAACTCCGCCTCAACTCCGACTGGCCGAAGGGATGACGGCATGACTGACGGAGGACACCGGAACGATCACGAAGGGGTCCGGCGCCGGACCGTGCTGACCACCGCGCTGGGAGCCGTACCGCTGGTGATGGCGGGCGGTGCCGGCATCGCGTCCGCCGCCACGCCCGCCGGAACCGGCACGCTGGTGACCGGTCTGACGGTCGAGCACCGCACCGACCCGCTCGGCGTCGACGCCGAGCGCCCGCGCTTCGGCTGGCGCACCGCCTCCCCGGTCCGCGGCCGCCGCCAGACGGCCTACCGCGTCCGGGTCACCCGGCACGGCGCACGCGTCTGGGACACCGGCCGGGTGCCGTCGTCCGACGCGGTGGCCGTGCGCTACGACGGCCCCGCCCTGACCGCCTCCACCCGCTACGACTGGACCGTGACCGTCTGGCACGAGGACGGCCGCGCCACCACCTCCCACCCCGCCCGCTTCGAGACCGGCCTGCTGAGCACCGACGGCGTCATCGGCTGGGACGGCGCCCAGTGGATCGGCATGGCCGGCAAGCAGCCCAACAGCGCCGGCGCCCCGCTGCTGCGCCGCCAGACCACCCTCACCGGCCGCGCGGTGCGCGAGGCCCGGCTCTACATCTCGGCACTCGGCGTGTACGAGGCCCACGTCAACGGGCACCGGGTCACCGTGCCCCAGGACCAGGGCAGCACACCGGAGTTGCCGGCCCCGGGCCGGACGAACTACGACAGCCGGATCAGCTACCTGACCTACGACGTCACCGCCGCCCTGGTGGCGGGGGAGCGGCAGGTCACCCTGGCCGCCGTGCTGGGCAACGGCTGGTACAACGGCCGGGTCTCGGACGGCAGCACCTACTAGGCAGCGGATGGCAACGCCCTCGCCCTGAAGGCCAAGCTGCTGATCGGCTACGCCGACGGCAGTACCCAGTCGGTCGTCACCGAACCCGGCGCGGCCGGGCGCGCCACCGACACCGGCCCCCACCGCGCCGACGACATCTACGACGGCCAGACCTACGACGCCCGCCGAGAACACCCTCTCCGTCGGCTTCCTCGGCGTGAACGTCCTCGCCCCCGTCCTCACCGACGAGGGCCACGCCGACCTCGCCTACCGGCTCCTCCACCAGGGCGCCATGCCGTCCTGGCTGTTCTCCGTGAAGAACGGAGCCACCACGGTCTGGGAGCGCTGGAACTCCTACTCGAAGGCAGACGGCTTCGGCCCGGTCGAGATGAACTCCTTCAACCACTACTCCTACGGCGCGATCATGGAGTGGATGTACACGTCCATGGCCGGCATCGCCGGGGACCCGGACCACCCCGGCTTCAAGCACTTCCTGCTGCGACCGCACCTCGACCCGACCGGAAAAATCACCCGGGTCTCCGGCTCGCATCTCTCCCCGTACGGCGAGATCGTCAGCGCATGGCAGGTGACGGGCCGTCAACTCGCCTCCCGGGCCCAGGTCCCCGCCAACAGCACGGCGACCCTGCGCATCCCCACGACCGACCCCGGCACCGTCCGCGAGGGCCGCACCCCGCTCTCCCGGATCCAGGGCGTGCGGTACCGGGCTTCACGGACGGCATCGCCTCGTACGAACTGCCCTCCGGCACCTACGAGGTGACCTCGTCGCTCGGCTGAGCACCGCTGACGAGGAGCACCTCCAGGGTGCGCGGGCCGTGCACCCCCTCGACCCGGTCCAGCTCGATGTCGCTGGTGGCCGAAGGGCCGGAGATCCAGGTCGACGGCCGGGTCGGGTCGAGGCGTTCGAGGGCCTGGGGCACCGAGGAGACGACCTGGTCGGGGACCCGTACGACGCAGATGTGGTGATCCGGGATCAGCGTGATCCGGCGGCGGCCCTGCTCCGGGCCGCCGTCCAGCACGATGGTCCCGGTCTCGGCGATCGCCACCGCACAGCCGGTGACCACACTCTCCACCGTGTCCAGTTCGTCGGGTGTGCTCTCGGCACGGTCGTGGACCCGGGTGGCGTCGGCGGCCGACATCCACTCCGGCGGCAGCCCCGGGGGCACCAGCACGTGCTGCGACCCGCGCTGGGCGAGCAACCGCATGATGGCGTGGGGGAGTTCGTCCTCGGTGGTGCGGTGCACGACCGCCCGGTAGTCCGCCAGGTTCTCGGCGAGCAGCTCCACCGTCTCCGCGACGCTCCGCCCGCCGTGCTCGCGCAGATACGCCCGCTCGACCGGCGGGTCCTCGTCCCGCACGTCGGCCAGCGCGCGCCGCACCCGGCCCAGGATCCGTTCCCTGCTGCTCACTTCGCACCGCTCCTTCCGCCGCCGGTCCGCTGCCACCAGTCCCGGAACGGCTCCGCCGGTACGGCCGGCAGGTCCCGTGTGCCGCTCCACGCCCGGCCCGGCCCGGGGAGCGTCCTCGGGTGCAGGCGGCGGCTGCGGGAGGCGAGCCGCTGGCCGGTGCGCAGGGCCGCCGGGTGGGAGAACGCCCAGCGGGCCGCGCGCATCGCCGCCCGCTCGGCCGCGTGCCCCTTGGCCGGCTTGAGCACCACCTTGTTGCCGCCCCGGATCGTCTCGCCGCCCTCGACGACCCGCTCGCGCAGGTGCACCAGCACCTCGGGGATGTCGATGGCGACCGGACAGACCTCGTAGCAGGCCCCGCACAGGGAGGAGGCGTACGGCAGGGAGGCGTCGATCTCGCTCTGCGTGCCCCGGAGCTGGGGGCTGAGGATGGCACCGATCGGGCCCGGGTAGACCGAGCCGTAGGCGTGGCCGCCCGCCCGCTCGTACACCGGGCAGACGTTGAGACAGGCCGAGCAGCGGATGCAGCGCAGGGCCTGGCGGCCGACCTCGTCGGCGAGGGTGTCGGTGCGGCCGTTGTCGAGCAGGACCAGGTGGAAGGTGCTGGGGCCGTCGCCGTCCGTGGTGCCGGTCCACATCGAGGTGTACGGGTTCATGCGCTCGGCCGTCGACGAGCGGGGGAGTGTCTGCAGGAAGACCTCCAAGTCCCGCCAGGACGGCACGATCTTCTCGATGCCCACGACCGAGATCAGCGTCTCGGGGAGGGTCAGGCACATCCGCCCGTTGCCCTCGGACTCGACGACGACCAGGGTGCCGGTCTCGGCGACCATGAAGTTGGCGCCGGAGATGCCGACCTTGGCGCGCAGGAACTTCTCCCGGAGATGGAGCCGGGCCGCCTCGGCGAGTTCGGCGGGTGTGTCGGTCAGCCCCTCGGGCGCCGGGCGCCCCCACTCGCCCATCTCACGCCGGAAGATGTCCCTGATCTCCCCCCGGTTGCGATGGATCGCGGGGACCAGGATGTGCGAGGGCCGGTCATGGCCCAACTGCACGATCAGCTCGGCGAGATCGGTCTCGTAGGCCCGGATACCCTCGGCCTCCAGCGCCTCGTTGAGCCCGATCTCCTGCGTGGCCATCGACTTGACCTTGACGACCTCCGACTCACCGGTCGCCTTGACCAGGTCGGCGACGATCCGGTTGGCCTCGTCGGCGTCCGCCGCCCAGTGGACCGTGCCGCCGGCCGCCGTCACCGACTCCTCCAACCGGACCAGATACCGGTCGAGATGACGGAGCGTGTGGTCCTTGATCCGCTTGCCCGCCTCGCGCAGCGCCGCCCAGTCGGACACCTCGGCGACCGCCTTGGCCCGCTTGGCCCGGATGGTGTGCGTGGCATGGCGCAGGTTCCCGCGCAGGGTGGGATTGTTGACCGCCTCGTGCGCGGCCTTCGGAAAGGCCGGCATCCCCAGATACGTTCCGCTCATACGGCCGGCTCCTCCTCGGTGCTCGCCAGGATCTCCGCGATGTGCACCGGCCGCATCGCGGTGCCGAGCCGGGTCATGGTGCCGCCGAGGTGCATCAGACAGGAGTTGTCGGCCGCGCAGAGCACCTCGGCGCCCGTCGACTCGGCGTTGCGCACCTTGTCGGCGCCCATCGCCGCCGAGACGTCGGGGTTCTTCACCGCGAACGTGCCGCCGAACCCACAGCACTCCTCCGCGCCCGGCAACTCCACCAACTCCAGCCCCTTGACGGCCTGGAGCAGCCGGCGCGGCCGCTCCCCGAGCCCGAGGCTCCGCAGCCCGTGACAGGTCGGGTGGTATGTCACATGGTGCGGATAATAGGCCCCGACATCGGTCACCCCCAGCACATCCACCAGGAACTCCGTCAGCTCGTACGTCTTCGGCACCACCGGCGCCAGCGCACTCGCGAGCCCGCCCCCGCGCCCCTCCGCCCGGGCTCGCTCGCCCATCCTCGGATACAGCTCCCGCACCATCGCCCCGCACGACCCGGACGGGGTCACGATCGCCTCGTACTCCCCGAAGACATCGGAGAAATGCCGGGCCAGCGGCTCCGCCTCGTGACGGTAGCCGGTGTTGTAGTGGGCCTGCCCGCAGCAGGTCTGCGCCATCGGGAAATCGACCTCGACGCCCAGCCTGGTCAGGAGTTTCACCACGGCACGGCCGGTGTCCGGATAGAGCGTGTCGTTGACGCAGGTCAGGAAGAGAGCGACACGCATCGCGGCTCCTAGGGGTCGATCATCGGATGAGTGCAGAGTAGTAGGCCGACGCGGACAAGGGGAGACCGGCTCACCGCGCGGCGAGCCGGGCCTCGGCCGCAGCCCAGCGGGCGGTGTCGCCGCGCGGCGCGTACCGGGTCAGCGGCTGGGTGCGGACGAGCAGCCGCCGCAGGTCCGCGAGGTCGCCGCCCAGACCCTGGGCGCGGGCCTGGACCAGCACGTTCCCGAGGGCCGCCGCCTCGGTCGGACCCGCCACCACCGGCAGTCCGCAGGCGTCGGCGGTGAGCTGGCACAGCAGCGCGTTGCGGGTGCCCCCGCCGACCACGTACACCGTGTCCACCGGATGGTCGGCGAGCCGCTGCGCCTCGGCGACCGCCCGCCGATGGGCCAGCGCCAGCGAGTCGAGAATGCACCGGGTGGTCTCGCCGGGCGTCCGTGGCACCGGCTGCCCGGACGCCCGGCAGGCCTCGGCGATCCGCTCCGGCATCCGCCCGGGCGCCAGGAACCCGGCGTCCCCCGCGTCCACCACGGACCGCAGCGCCGGCACGGTGGCCGCATCCCGCAGCAGTCCGCCCAGATCCGGGTCGCCCCAGGACCGCACGCACTCCTGCAGCAGCCACAGCCCCATGATGTTGCGCAGATAGCGGACCGTGCCGTCGAGCCCCAGCTCGTTGGTGAAGTTGGCGGCCCGGCTCTCCTCGGTCAGGACGGGCGCGGCCAGTTCGAGCCCGGCCAGCGACCAGGTGCCGGTGCAGATGTAGGCGAACCGCTCGCCCGTCGCCGGGACGGCGGCGACCGCCGACGCGGTGTCGTGCGAGCCGACCGCGGTCACCGGCACCGGCCCGGTCAGCCCCGTCTCCTCCAGGACCTCCGGCCGCAGCACCCCGGCCGGGTCCCCGGGCCGCCGCAGCGGCGCGAACAGCCCCAGGTCGATGCCCACCCGGTCCGCGACCTCGTAGGACCAGTCGCGGGTCCGGGGATCGATCAGCTGGGTGGTGGAGGCGTTGGTCAGCTCGGTGCCCTGCTCGCCGGTCAGCCAGTACGACAGCAGGTCGGGGATGAGCAGCAGCCGCTCGGCCCGCGCGAACTGGGCACTCGAACGGGCCGCCGCCAGCTGGTACAGGGTGTTGAAGGGCGCGTACTGCAGCCCCGTGTGGCTGTACAGCTCCGCCGCAGGCAGGGTCGCCCACACCTTCTCGGCGACGCCCTCCGTCCGGGCGTCCCGGTAGTGCACCGGGTTGCCGAGCAGCGCCCCGTCGGCGTCCAGCAGCCCGTAGTCCACGGCCCAGCTGTCGAGCCCGACGGAGTCCACCTGGCCGGCCGCCCGCAGCCCCTCCAACACCCCCGCGTACAGGGCGAGCACGTCCCACCGCAGCCCTTCCGGCACCCGCACCGGCCGGTTCACGAACCGGTGCGCCTCGGTCAGCTCCAGCGAGTCCGGACCCACCCGGCCGACCATGACCCGCCCACTGGACGCGCCCAGGTCGACCGCGGCACAGGACCTGACGGCGGTCATCGCAGGAACGCGGCCGCCACACCCGCGTCGACGGGGACATGCAGCCCGGTGGTGTGGGTGAGCTCCCCGCCCGTCAGCGCGAACACGGCGTTCGCCACATGTTCGGGCAGCACCTCGCGCTTGAGGATGGTCCGCTGCGCGTAGAACTCGCCGAGCTTCGACTCCTCCACCCCGTACACGGCGGCCCGCTGGGCACCCCACCCCCCGGCGAAGATCCCCGACCCGCGCACCACACCGTCCGGGTTGACGCCGTTGACGCGAATGCCGTGCTCACCCAGCTCGGCGGCCAGCAGCCGCACCTGATGAGCCTGGTCCGCCTTGGTGGCGGAGTAGGCGATGTTGTTGGGCCCGGCGAACACCGCGTTCTTCGAGGCGATGTAGACGATGTCCCCGCCCAGCCCCTGCCCGATCATCACCCGGGCCGCCTCCCGTGACACCAGGAACGAGCCTCGGGCCATGATGTCGTGCTGGAGGTCCCAGTCCTTCGCCGACGTCTCCAGCAGCGGCTTGGAGATGGAGATCCCCGCGTTGTTGACGACGAGGTCGACCCCGCCGAAGGCGAGTGCGGCGGCCCGGAAGGCGGCGGCGATCTGCTCCTCGTCCGTCACGTCGACGGCGACCGCGACGGCCCTGTCCGGCCCGCCGAGCTCCTCGGCCACCGCGGCCGCGCCCTCCGCGTTCAGATCGGCGACGAGCACACAGGCCCCCTCCGCCACCAGCCGCCGCGCGATCGCCTTCCCGATCCCGCTGCCGGCCCCCGTCACCAGCGCCACCCGGGTCGCCAGGGCCTTCGGCTTCGGCATCCGCCGCAGCTTGGCCTCCTCCAGCGCCCAGTACTCGATCCGGAACTTCTCCGACTCCTCGATGGGCGCGTACGTCGACACGGCCTCCGCCCCGCGCATCACGTTGATGGCGTTGACGTAGAACTCACCGGCCACCCGCGCGGTCTGCTTGTCCTTCCCGAAGCTGAACATGCCGACCCCGGGCACCAGCACGATCGCCGGGTCGGCCCCGCGCATCGCGGGGGAGTCGGGCAGGGCGTGCCGCTCGTAGTAGGCGGCGTACTCCTCCCGGTACACGGCGTGCAGCTCCTTCAGCCGCGCGATCGCCTCGTCGAGGGGCGCGGCCGGCGGCAGGTCGAGGACGAGCGGCCGTACCTTCGTCCGCAGGAAGTGATCCGGGCAGGAGGTGCCCAGCGCGGCGAGCCGCGGATGCTCCGCCCGAGCCAGGAAGTCCAGTACCACCTCGGCGTCGGTGAAGTGCCCGACCTGCGCCCGGTCCTGGGAGGCGACCGCCCGGACGTACGGCGCGAGCGCCGCCGCCCGCTCCCGCCGCTCGGCCTCCGGCAGCGCGCCGTACCCCTCGACGACGGGCCCGAAGGGCTCCGCCCTGCCCCGCTCGGCCAGAAAGGCCTCGGCGGCGCGGATGATGTGCAGCGAGTTCCGCTCGCACTCCTCGGAGCTGTCGCCCCACGCGGTGATCCCGTGCCCGCCGAGGACGCACCCGACGGCCTGCGGGTTGGCGGCCTTGACCGCCGCGATGTCCAGCCCCAGCTGGAACCCCGGCCTTCGCCACGGCACCCACACCACGCTGTCCCCGAAACACTCGGCGGTCAGCTTCTCCCCGTCCGCGGCACAGGCCAGCGCGATCCCGGAGTCCGGGTGCAGATGATCGACGTGCGGCGCGTCCACCAGCCCGTGCATCGCGGTGTCGATCGACGGAGCCGCCCCGCCCTTGCCGTGCAGGCAGAAGTCGAAGGCGGCGACCATCTCGTCCTCCCGGTCGACCCCCGGGTAGACATCGGCGAGCGCACGGAGCCGGTCGAGCCGCAGCACGGCGAGCCCGCCCTCGGTGAGCGTGCCCAGGTCACCACCGGACCCCTTCACCCACATCAGCTCGACATCACCCCCGGTGACGGGGTCGGTGGCGGTGCCCTTGGCGGATGCGTTTCCGCCGGCGTAGTTCGTATGACGAGGATCGGCACCGAGCCGATGAGAACGGGAGAGGAGGGCGGCGGCTTCGGGATGGGTGGTCATGAAGGTCCTTGACTTCTTGAACGTACGGGGGAATGGTGCGCCCCGTCAGGGGCGCGGGGCTGCATTACATATGCGGCTACCGCCGCGCGGGCGCGACCAGCCACATCCGGCCCGCACTCCGCGACGAAACAGATCAAGGCAGATGCTTACGCCCCCCACCCCGCCTGCTGCCCTCCGACCCGCTCCGCGACAATCTTCTCGGCCCACCCCGACCGGCGGTACGCCGCGATGGGGTCGGCCTCCAAGCCCATCTCGGCCCTGACCTCCCGCAGCAACGGCCGCACATCCGTGTCGTACGCATCCATCAAGACGGCGTTGGCGGCGAGCACATCCCCCGCGACCTGCGCCGCACCCAGAGCCACCCGGTCCACCAGCAACGCCTTCGCCGTCGCCTCCTGCACGTTCATCACCGACCGGATGATCGCCGGGATCTTCGCCTCGATGTTGTGGCACTGGTCGAGCATGAAGGCCACCTCGGAGGTGAACCCGCCCCCGCGCACCACCTCGCACATGATCCGGAACAGCTGGAACGGATCCGCGGCCCCGACCATGAGGTCGTCGTCCGCGTAGAACCGCGAGTTGAAGTCGAACCCGCCGAGCTTCCCCTCCCGCAGCAGCGTGGCGACGATGAACTCGATGTTGGTGCCCGGCGCGTGGTGGCCCGTGTCGACCACGACCTGCGCCTTCGGCCCCAGCTTCAGACAGTGGGCGTAGGCCGTCCCCCAGTCCGGCACGTCCGTCGTATAGAAGGACGGCTCGAAGAGCTTGTACTCCAGCAGCATCCGCTGCCCCTCGCCCAGCCGCTCGTACACCTCGGCCAGCCCCTCGGCCAGCCGGTCCTGCCGCCCCCGGATGTCGTCCTGCCCGGGATAGTTGGTGCCGTCCGCGAACCACAGCTTCAGGTCGCCCGACCCCGTCGCGTCCATGATGTCGACGCACTCCAGGAGATGGTCGACGGCCTTGCGGCGCACCGCCGCGTCCGGGTGGCAGATGCTGCCCAGCTTGTAGTCGTCGTCCTGGAAGGTGTTGGAGTTGATCGCCCCCAGCTTCAGCCCGCGGTCCTCGGCGTGCTTGGCCAGGTCCGCATAGTCGTCCACCTTGTCCCAGGGGATGTGCAGCGCCACCGTCGGCGCGACCCCGGTCACCGCGTGGACCTGCGCCGCGTCGTCGAGCTTCTCCTTCGGCGTGCGCGGCACGCCCTGCTGGGCGAACACCTTGAAACGGGTCCCCGAGTTTCCGTACGCCCACGACGGCGTCTCGACGGCCTGGGTCTTCAGCGCGGCCTTCACCGCGGCGAGGTCGGTCACTTAGGGGCTCCTGGGGTGAATGATGAAACGATTCAGAACGGCAAAGTATGAGTACCTCGCAGGGGTGTCAAGCACTCCGACCAACCCCGTTTTCCGTGACTCCGCCGTGACCTTCGGCTATCGAAATTTTTTCGACACGGACCCATTGACGTGACATGCCCGTGGTGCCTACGGTCCCGGCAATCCAGTTGAAACCTTTCACGACGCCGTGGGGCCGGGTGCGTACCGTCTCGCCGGAGTCGTCGAGGAGCCCTCATGACCCACCCGTCCGACACGGGACCGGCCCCGGTGCTGGCGCTGAAGGACGTCTCCAAGTCCTTCGGAGCCGTCCGCGCCCTGCGGGACGTCTCCCTGGAGCTGTTCCCCGGCGAGGTGCACGCCCTCGCCGGGGAGAACGGCGCGGGCAAGTCGACGCTGATCAAGACCCTCGCCGGAGTGCACCGGCCGGACGCCGGCCGGGTGCTGCTCGACGGCGAACCCGTCGTCTTCCACGGCCCCGGCGACGCCCGCGACGCCGGAATCGCCGTGATCTACCAGGAGCCCACGCTCTTCCCCGACCTCTCGATCGCCGAGAACATCTTCATGGGCCGCCAGCCCCGGCGCGCCCTCGGCCGGATCGACCACAAGGCCACCCATGCGGCCACCGCCGCCCTGATGAAGCGGCTCGGCGTCGCCCTCGACCCCGACCGCCCCGCCCGCGGCCTGTCCATCGCCGACCAGCAGATCGTCGAGATCGCCAAGGCGCTCTCCTTCGACGCCCGGGTCCTGATCATGGACGAGCCCACGGCGGCCCTCACCGGCAGCGAGGTCGCCCGCCTCTTCGGCGTCGTGCGCACCCTGCGCGACCAGGGCGCCGCCGTGCTGTTCATCTCCCACCGGCTGGAGGAGATCTTCCAGATCTGCCGGCGGGTCACCACCCTCCGGGACGGCGCCTGGATCGCCAGCGAGCTCGTCGACGGCATGACCGAGGACGACCTGGTACGCCGGATGGTCGGCCGGGACCTCGACGAGCTGTACCCCAAGCAGGACCTGCGGCCCGGCGAAGTCGCCCTGAGCGTACGGCGGTTGACCCGGGAGGGCGTCTTCACCGACGTCTCCTTCGAGGTGCGCTCCGGCGAGATCGTCGGCCTCGCCGGACTGGTCGGCGCCGGCCGCACCGAGGTCGCCCGGGCCGTGTTCGGCGTCGACCGCTGGGACGCGGGCGAAGTCGAGGTCAGGGGACGGAAGCTGACCAACGGCGCGCCCTCCGTCGCGATGAACGCGGGCCTCGCCCTCGTCCCCGAGGACCGGCGCGCGCAGGGCCTGGTGATGGACATGTCCATCGAGCGGAACATCGGCCTGACCGGACTGCGTACGACCGTGAAGGCCGGCCTCGTCGACCGGGGCGCCGAACGCAGCCGCTCCCTCGACTGGGCCGTCCGGCTCCAGGTGAAGTACGCCCGGATCGCCGACGCCGTCTCCACCCTCTCCGGGGGCAACCAGCAGAAGGTCGTCCTCGCCAAATGGCTGGCGACCGGACCGAAGGTGCTGATCGTCGACGAGCCGACCCGGGGCATCGACGTCGGCACCAAGGCCGAAGTGCACCGCCTGCTCGGTGAGTTGGCCGCCGACGGGGTCGCGGTCCTGATGATCTCCTCCGACCTGCCCGAGATCCTCGGCATGGCCGACCGCGTGCTGGTGATGCACGAGGGCCGGATCACCGCCGAGATCCCGCGCTCCGACGCCACCGAGGAAACCGTGATGGCCGCAGCCACGGGGAGGGCCGCCGCATGACGGTGACCACCTCCGAACCGACCCCCGTCGCCGAGGTGCCCGAGTCCAGCGGGACCCGGCTCGTCGACCGCGTCTTCAAGATGCGCGAACTCGCCATCCTGGTCGTCTTCCTGGTGATGATCGCCGTCACCCAGGCCGGCAACAGCGAGTTCCTCTCCGAGCAGGGCATCAAGGACCTGCTGCTCAACGCGACCATCCTGGTGCTGGTCGCCACCGGCCAGTCCCTGGTGGTGATCACCAGGAACGTCGACCTGTCCGTCGGCTCCACCCTCGGCATCACCGCCTTCGCCGCCGGCGACTATCTGCACGGCGGCGGCAACCCGGTCGTCGCGATCGTGCTGGCCGTCCTCCTCGGCATCGGCTGCGGGCTGCTCAACGGCCTGCTGGTCAGCCTCGGCCAGGTGCCCGCGCTGGTCGTCACCCTCGGCACGCTGTACATCATCCGGGGCGTCGACTCCATCTGGGTCGGCTCCCGGCAGATCACGGCGGCCGATCTCCCCGGCTCCTTCGTCGACTTCGGCTCCGGCGGACTGGCGGCCGTCCCCTGGCTGGCACTGATCGCCCTCGCGGTCCTGGTCGCCACCGCCTACTACCTCAAACACTTCGGCAGCGGACGGGAGTTGTACGCGCTTGGCTCCAACCCCGAGGCCGCCCGGCTGGCCGGCATCCCGGTCCGCAAGCGGATCCTCACCGCGTACACCTTCTGCGGCGCCCTCGCGGGGCTCGCCGGGGCCATGTACCTCGCCCGGTTCGGGAACGTCGACTCGGGCACCGGCAACGGCTACGAACTCACCGTCGTGAGCGCCGTGGTGGTCGGCGGCGTGGTCTTCACCGGCGGCTCCGGCAGTGTGTACGGTGCCGCGCTGGGCGCGCTGCTGCTGACCTCCGTCAACAGCGTGCTGCCCGCCCTCGGGGTCAGCTCCGTGTGGGTCCTCGCCATCAACGGCTTCCTGCTGCTGCTCGCCATCGCCGTCGACCGGATCGTCGCGCTGCGGGTGGCGGCCGCGCTGAAGAAGAAGTCGGCCCTCAAGAGGACTGCCGTCAGCAAGGAGAACGCGAACCATGCCTGAGTCCTTGACCCGTGCGGTCCGCTGGGACACCGTCGTCGGTGCCCTGCTGGTGATCCTGCTGCTGGTGTCGTTCGGCTCCGTGGACGGCTTCGGGAACTCCCTCAACCTGTCCTTCCTCATCGGCAACACCCTTCCGATCGCGTTGATCGCGCTGCCGATGACCCTGCTGGTCGTCGCGGGGGAGATCGACCTGTCGGTCGCCTCGACCGCAGGCCTCTCGGGCGCGGTCATGGGCAAGCTCTGGAACGAGGGCATGGCCATCGAGACGATCATCCCGCTGTGCCTGCTCCTCGGGGTCGTCTGCGGGCTGGTCAACGGCCTGCTGGTGACCCGGCTGGGGCTGCCGTCGCTCGCCGTCACCATCGGCACACTGGCGGCCTACCGGGGCATCGCGCAGATCGTGCTCGGCTCGGACGCGGTGACCGACTTCCCGGCGCAGTACCTGAACTTCGCCGCCGGGCGGCTCGGCGACACGTTTCTGCCGCGGGCCTTCCTGCCGTTCCTGGTGCTGCTGGCGATCGCCGTGGTGGTGCTGCACGCCACGCCGTTCGGGCGGTCGCTGTTCGCGGTGGGGGCGAGCGAGGAGGCGGCGCGGTTCGCGGGGATCCGCGTCAAGCGCAACAAACTGATCCTGTTCGTCGCCACGGGGTTCATGGCTTCGCTGACCGGAGTCTTCTGGGCCCTGCACTACGCGAGTGCGCGGTACGACAATGCGACGGGGCTCGAACTGAGCGTTGTGGCGGCCGTGTTGCTCGGCGGGATCGACTTCGACGGGGGCAAGGGGACGCTCGGTGGGGCGATCGCGGGGGTGTTCCTGCTGGGGGCGCTGCAGAACGTGATGAGTCTGCTGAACGTGTCCGCGCAGTCTCAAATTGTGGTGACCGGTGTGTTGCTTGTCGTCTCGGTGCTGGGGCCTCGGGTTGCCCGTCAGGTCTCGTTGGCCCGGCACAGGGGTGTGAAGGCCGTCTGACTGCTGCGGGCCGTTTGTGGCTGGTCGCGCCCGCGCGGCGGAGCCGCAAATTCAACGCAGTCCCGCGCCCCTGAAGGGCGCGTTCCACGACCCTTTCTCTCAAAGGAACCGTCATGCGTAAGTCGTCCCTCCGGCGTGTCTGTGTGGCCGTCGCCGCCGTCTCCTCTCTCGCCCTTGCCGCCACCGCCTGTGGTGGCACGACCAAGAACAACTCCGGCAGTGACGAGTCGTCGGCGGCCACCTCGACCGCCAAGGCCGATCCGAACGCGGCCCTGAAGAAGGGGCTCACCGTCGGGTTCCTGCCCAAGCAGGTCAACAACCCCTACTTCACCTCCGCCGACAAGGGTGGCGAGAAGGCGCTCACCGAGCTGGGCAGCAAGTACAAGGAGGTCGGGCCGTCCAGCGCGACCGACACCTCCGGCCAGGTCAGCTACGTCAACACCCTCGTCCAGCAGCAGGTCGACGCCATGGCCGTGTCCGCCCAGGACCCCGGCGCCCTGTGCACCGGGCTCAAGCAGGCCATGAGCAACGGAATCAAGGTCGTCACCTACGACTCCGACACCAACGCCGGCTGCCGCAACGCCTTCGTGTCGCAGGCCAGCGCCGAGGACCTCGGCCGTACCGAGGTGCAGCTGCTCGCCGAGCAGATCGGGTACAAGGGCGAGATCGCGATCCTGAGCGCCGCGCAGACCGCGACGAACCAGAACACCTGGATCGGCTTCATGAAGGACGAGCTGAAGGACCCGAAGTACAAGAACGTCAAGCTGGTCAAGATCGCCTACGGCAACGACGACGCCCAGCAGTCCTTCCAGCAGACCCAGGGCCTGCTCCAGCAGTACCCGAACCTGAAGGGGATCATCTCCCCGACCACGGTGGGCATCAAGGCCGCGGCCCAGTACCTGTCGGGGTCGAAGTACAAGGGCAAGGTCAAGCTGACCGGCCTGGGCACGCCGAACGACATGCGCCAGTACGTGAAGAACGGCACCGTCGACGCCTTCGAGCTGTGGGACCCGGCCAAGCTCGGCGACCTCGCGGCCCGCACCGCCGTCGCCCTGGTCTCCGGGCAGATCACCGGCAAGGAGGGCGAGACCTTCAAGGCCGGCGACACCACGTACACCATCGGCAAGGACGGCGTGATCAACCTCGGCAAGCCGACCGTGTTCGACGCGAAGAACATCGACCAGTTCAACTTCTAGAGCGGGAGCGGTACTTATGCAGCGCGTCTGTTTCCTCCTCAAGGTCCGGCAGGACCGCCTCGCCGAGTACCGCGAACGACACGCCGCCGTGTGGCCGGAGATGCTCGAGGCGCTCTCCGCCACCGGCTGGCACAACTACTCGCTCTTCCTGCGCGACGACGGCCTGCTGGTCGGCTACCTGGAGACCGAGGACTTCGATGCCGCCCTCGCCGGCATGGAGGCCACCGACGTCAACGCCCGCTGGCAGGCCGAGATGGGCCCCTTCTTCGAATCCCTCGACGGCGCCCGTCCCGACGAGGCGATGAAACCGCTCACCGAAGTGTTCCACCTCGCCTGACCCGTGCCCCTCAGGAGCCGCTCGTGAAAAGACGTACCGTGCTCGGAGCCGCGCTCGTCGGAGCCGTGGCCACCCCCGCCCTCGCCGCCGGCACCGCCCGCGCGGCCGACCCCGGACCGTCGGTGAACCAGCAGCAGAGCACGCGACTCGATGCCCAGGCGATCTTCTTCGTCTCCTACGACGGCCTGGTCAACAACAACTCGTTCCAGAAGAACGGCCTGTTCACGTACAAGGGCTACCAGTACGCCGGCTGGTACACCTCCACCGGCTACGCGGTGATCGGGCGCCGGGTGCTCGGCGGGTCGACGTGGTCCACCGTCACCCTCTCCCACCAGCTCAAGTCCAGCGACTCGCACAACGTCATCTCGATGGGCGTCTCGAAGGTCGACGGGCGGCTCCACCTCACCATGGACTCCCACAGCGACGGGTTCTTCTACGTCAAGTCGGTCGCCGGGCTGCTGGACAACCCCGCTTCCACCGCCTGGACCTCGGCCGTCTTCGGCGCCGTACAGACCTCTCTCGACGGGGTGTCGCTCACCTCGCAGTTCACCTACCCGCAGTTCGTCTCCACGCCCGAGGGCAAGCTCCAGCTGAGCTACCGGGTGGGGATCTCCGGGAACGGCCGCAACGCCCTCGCGGAGTACGACGGTTCGAGCTGGACCGCGCTGGGGGAGTGGACGAGTTCGACGGGGACGTACACCAGCTCGCACGGCTCCAGTACCGCCCGGAACATGTATCTGCACGGCATCGACTACGACGTCAACGGGCGGCTGCACGCCTTCTTCACCTGGCGCGAGCAGTCGGCGTCCGTCATGTGCAACAGCGGGGGCATCACCAACCACGACACCGGCTACGTCTACTCCACCGACCGCGGCCGTACCTGGCGCAACGACGCCGGCGCCCTGGTCGCCACCACCGGCACCTCGGACACCGTCGCCGTCACCGACTCCGGGCTGGTCGTGGACTCGCTCAACCCCGACCACTCCCTGATGAACCAGGAGAGCCAGTGGACCGACTCCACCGGCCTGCCGCACGCGATCATCAGCTACGTCCCCGGCCGTTTCGGCCAGTGCACCACGGACTACGTCGCCGACCGCACCGCCAACGGCCGTGCCTTCCACGTCCGCAAGAACTCCTCCGGCACCTGGCAGAAGACCGAGATCCCCGTCGTACTGAACTCAAGCCAGCGCACCAAGCTGGTCCTGGACAAGTACGACAACGCCTACGCGGTCTTCCCCTACGGCCGGATCGCCGGCGCGTCGAAGTCCTCCGGGTACACCGACTGGGCGCTGCTCCACGACGGCGGTGACCTGAACGCCTTCGGCGAGGTCGTGATCGACGAGCTGCGGGTCAAGGCGGACAACGTGCTGTCGTTCCTGTACCAGGAGGCGTCGAGCGGTACGACACCCTCGGCGCTCCATGTCGTGGACTTCGCGCTGCCCGGCTGAGCCGCCCTGGTGTGCGAGTCATGTCGTAATGTGAAGCCCTTCCCGGTGTGCCCTTCCGTGCGGTGAAGGTGCCGCCCATGTTCCCTGGAGGTCTCGCCCGATGGCCCAGTCGGTGGGTATCAAGGACGTCGCCCGCGCCGCCGGAGTCTCGGTCGGCACGGTCTCCAACGTCATCAACCGCCCGGACACCGTCGCGGGCGAGACCCGGGCGCGGGTGCAGTCGGCGATCGACCGGCTCGGCTATGTCCGCAGCGAGTCCGCGCGTCAGCTGCGCGCGGGCCGCAGCCGGATCATGGGCCTGCTCGTCCTCGACATGGGCAACCCCTTCTTCGTGGACGTGGCCCGGGGCGCCGAGCGGGCGGCGCGGGACGCCGGACTCGGCGTCATGGTCTGCAACAGCGCGCAGAACGCCGGGGAGGAGGCCGAGTACCTCTCGCTCTTCGCCGAGCAGCGGGTGCGCGGCGTGCTGCTCACCCCGGCCGACGCCACCGGCCGCAACATCGAGACGTTCCGCCGGCACGGCATCCCCTTCGTGCTGGTCGACCGGGTCGCGGAGGGCACCACCGAGTGCTCGGTGAGCGTCGACGACGTGGCGGGCGGGGCGCTGGCCGTGCGCCATCTCGTCGACGCGGGCCACCGGTCGATCGCGTACGTCAGCGGGCCGCCGGGACTCAACCAGGTCCGGGACCGCCGGACCGGCGCGCTGAACGCGCTCGCCGAGGCGGGCCTCGGCCCCGACGCGCTGCGGGAGCTGCCCACCGAGCGGCTCGACGTGGCCGCGGGCCGGGACGCGGGCGCCCGCCTGCTCGGCCTCGCCGACCGGCCCACCGCCGTCTTCTGCGCCAACGACCTCCTCGCCCTCGGCGTCCTGCAGGCCATGTACGCGGCCGGGGTGGTCGTCCCGGACGACCTCGCGATCGTCGGCTACGACGACATCGAGTTCGCCGCCGCGGCCGCCGTCCCTCTCACCTCCGTACGCCAGCCCGCCGTCACCATGGGCGCCATGGCCGCCGACCTCCTGCTTGAGGAGACCGAGGACCGCGAGGGGAAGACCGCGCACGAGCACCGCCGGGTGGTGCTGCAGCCGGAACTGGTGGTGCGCCGCTCCAGCCTCGCCGCCCGCTGATCGGAGATTCAGTAACGATTTCTTGATCCCGGGCGGGACCGGGCCCCTGACGTGTGCTGAACTGGGTCGCGACCGTCCGTCCGTACCGGGAGAACCGTTGAGCCTCAGCTACCGCCAGCCCGGCGTCGTCCTCACCGACCGCCACTTCACCGTCCCCCTGGACCACGCCGACCCCGGCGGCGAGACCATCGAGCTGTACGCCCGGGAGGCGGTCGCGAGCGACAAGGCGGACGAGGAGCTGCCCTGGCTGCTGTATCTGCAGGGCGGGCCCGGCTTCGGGGCGAATCGTTTCGTCGGACGGCAGGCCTGGCTCGACCGGGCTCTGCAGGAGTACCGCGTCCTCCTCCTCGACCAGCGCGGCACCGGCCGCTCGGCCCCGGTCAACCGGCAGACCCTCCCGCTGCGCGGCGGCCCGGCCGCCCAGGCCGCGTACCTGGCCCTCTTCCGCGCCGACTCGATCGTCCGGGACTGCGAGGCGATCCGCCCGCAGCTCACCGGCGGCGCCCCCTGGACCACCCTCGGCCAGAGCTTCGGCGGCTTCTGCACGGTGACGTACCTGTCCTTCTTCCCCGAGGGCCTGAAGACCTCCGTGATCACCGGCGGCCTGCCCTCCCTGGACGCCCACGCCGACGACGTCTACCGCGCCGCCTATCCGCGCATCGAGCGCAAGGTCGCCGCGCACTACGACCGCTATCCCATGGACGTCGAACGGGTCCGCCGGATCGCCGAGCACCTCCTCGACCGCGAGGTGCTCCTCCCGGGCGGCTACCGGCTCACCGTCGAGGCCTTCCAGTCCCTCGGCCTGATGCTGGGCACGGCCGACGGCAGCCACCGCCTGCACTTCCTCCTGGAGGACGCCTTCGTCCGCACCCCCGCCGGGCACGAACTCTCCGACGCCTTCCAGGAACAGGTCCAGGGCCTGCTGTCGTACGCGAGCAACCCGCTCTACGCCCTGGTCCACGAGCCCATCTACGGCCAGGACACCCGCCCCACCGCCTGGGCGGCCGAGCGGGTGCGCGCCGAGTTCCCGCAGTTCGACGCGGCCAAGGCGCTCGCGGGCGACACCCCGGTGCTGTTCACCGGCGAGACGGTCCACCCCTGGGTCTTCGACACCGACCCCGCCCTGCGGCCCCTGCGCGAGGCCGCCGACCTGCTCGCCGCCCGCACCGACTGGCAGCCGCTGTACGACCCGGCCCGCCTCGCCGCCAACGAGGTCCCCGTCGCCGCCGCCGTCTACCACGACGACATGTACGTCGACACCGCGCACTCCCTGCGCACCGCCCGGGCCATCCGGGGCCTGCGCACCTGGGTCACCGACGAGTTCGAGCACGACGGACTGCGCGTCGGCGCGCCGAGGGTCCTCGACCGGCTGCTGGCGCTCGCCCGCGACGAGGCGTGACCGGCCGCCACGCACGATGAAAGGGTAGGCAGTAGACGCGGGGTACACGGGGAAACGGGGACGCGATGAACGACACGGAACTGCTCGCCGAGCGCTTCGAGGAACACCGCGGCCAACTGCGCGCGGTGGCCTACCGGATGCTCGGCTCGCTCGCCGAGGCCGAGGACGCCGTCCAGGAGGCGTGGTTCAAGCTCGGGCGTGCCGACGCGGACGGGATCAGGAACCTCGGCGGCTGGCTGACCACGGTCGTCGGCCGGGTCTGCCTCGACATGCTGCGCTCCCGTACGGCGCGGCGCGAGCAGCCGATGGACGAGACGTTCGTCCCCGACCCGGTGATCCGGCCGCTGTCGGTCGTCGACCCCGAACAGGAGGTGCTGGAGGCCGACTCCGTCGGTCTCGCCCTGCTGATCGTCCTGGAGACGCTGGAGCCCGCCGAGCGGCTGGCGTTCGTCCTGCACGACATGTTCGCGGTGCCCTTCGACGACATCGCGCCGATCGTGGAACGCGGTACGGCGGCGACCCGCCAGCTGGCCAGCCGGGCCCGCCGCCGGGTACAGGGCGCCACCCCGTCGGCCGACCCGGACCTGGGCCGGCAGCGCCAGGTCCTCGGCGCCTTCCTGGCCGCGTCCCGGAGCGGCGACTTCGAGGCGCTGGTCGCCCTCCTCGACCCCGACGTGGTGCTGCGCGTCGACGCGGGCGCCCTGGTGCGCGGCGCCGCCGCCTCCAAGGTGGTGCGCGGGGCCAAGGCGGTCGCCGAGCAGGCGCTCACGTTCCGGCAGTTCGCCGACCTGGCCCGGCTCGCGCTGGTCAACGGCACCGTCGGCATGGTCACCGCGCCCGAGGGACGCCCGCTGTCGGTCATGGCGGTCACCGTCGCCGGGGGCCGGATCACCGAGATGTACATCCTCGCCGACCCCGAGCGCCTCGACCGCCTGGACGTTCCCGGCGCGGAGGACTGACGGGCGGTCAGACGGCGGCGGCCGAGGGCCGGTGCGGGCTCACGGTCCGGCCGTCGGGCAGGAGTTCACCGGTGTCGTCGAACACGATCGTGCCGTCGCACAGCAGGCTCCACCCCTGTTCGGGATGGGCCGAGACGATGACGGCTGTGTGGTTGTCGGGGCGGTCGGGGCGGTCGGCGCCGGGGCACGGGGGCTGATGCCTGCACATGGTCCGTCTCCTGTCCTGCGGGCTCCTGCCTCTGTGGTAGCCGAACTTGTTTTCCGTTGGATGAGGGGACCCCCACAAGGCCGGAAACTCGTCGGTGAGTTTCCGGTCGGGGGTCCTGCGAACCCGATGTCACATCCGGCGCCGACGTTCCCTCTCATCCGATGCGGGGTCGCCCGCAGGAGCAGGAGCAGGAGCAGGAGCAGGAGCAGGAGAGGGGAAGCACATGAAGCTCGTGGTGTTCGGAGCGAACGGGCCGACCGGGCGTCGGGTCGTAGCGCAGGCGGTCGGCGAAGGGCACGCGGTGGTCGCCGTGACCCGGCGTCCCGAGGAATTCCCGCTGCGCGACGCGCGGTTGCGGGTGGTCGGCGCGGACGTGTCCGACCCCGCCGCCGTGGCGCGTGCCGTGGCCGGACAGGAGGCGGTGATCTCGGTGCTGGGGGTGCCGTACGGCCGCAACCCCGTCACCGTGTACTCCGAGGGCATCACCCACATCACCCAGGCCATGACCAAGCACGGGGTCCGGCGCCTGGTCTGTGTGTCCTCGACCGTGCTCTTCGGGGTGCCGGCTCCCGGCGAGACCTTCTTCTTCCGGAAGGTGCTCGAACCGCTCATCGCGCGCACGATGGGGCGGACCGTGTACGAGGACATGCGGCGGATGGAGGAGATCGTGCGGGACAGCGAGCACGACTGGACGGTCCTGCGGCCCGCGGGTCTCTTCGACACGGACGCCGTCAGCGACTACCGGACGGCCACCGCGCGGCTGCCCGGCCGGTTCACCTCGCGCGCGGACCTGGGCGACGCGCTGCTGCGCACGGCGGCCGACGGCCGTCATGTGCGTGCCTTCGTCGATGTCCGCACGACGCACGGCGTGCCGAGTCTCCTTCAGGTCATCCGGAAAGAGGCGTTCGGGGGCGGGAAGTGAGCCCGGCGGCGGCCGAACCCGAGGATGTGCCGGCGCCCGCCGTGACGCGGCACTTCGTCGACCACCGCGAGCTGCTGTTCTCCGTCGTCTACAACATGCTCGGCAGCGTCGCCGACACCGAGGACGTCCTCCAGGAGACCTGGCTGTCCTGGTCCGGCAGGAACCGCCGGGCGCCGCTGGCGGAGATCGACAACCCGCGCGCCTATCTCGTGCGCATCGCGGTGAACCACGCGCTCGCCCGGCAGGCGGTGATCGCCTCCCGCCGGGAGACGTACGTCGGTCCCTGGCTGCCCGAACCCCTGGTCACCGAGGCCACCACCGGCCTCGCGCCGGACAGCGCCGACCACACGGTGCGGGGCGACGCGGTCTCGCTGGCGATGCTGGTGGTCCTGGAGACCCTCACCCCGCTGGAGCGGGCGGTGTTCGTCCTGCACGAGGTGTTCGGCTATCCGCACACCGAGATCGCCGGCATGCTCGACCGGACCCCCGCCTCCGTACGGCAGCTCGCCCACCGGGCCCGCGCCCATGTGCACGCCCGCCGCCCCCGCTACCGCGCCCACCCCCGGGTCCGCCGGGAAGCCACCGAGCGGTTCGTGGAGGCGGCCCTCGGCGGTGACATCGGGGCGCTGATGGAGATCCTCGCCCCGGACGTGACGGTCTGGATCGACGGCGGGGGCGCCCGGCAGGCGGCCGGGCTGCGTCCGGTCCACGGCCGGGAGAAGGCCGCCCGCATGCTGGCCGGCTACGCCACCGGGCGCACCGGGGACATGGACGTCCGCTACCGCCGGGTCAACGGGGACGACGCGGCCGTGCTGTTCACGGGTGACGCCCCGTACGCGGTGATGGTCATGGACCTCACTTCGGACGGCGACCGGGTCTGCGGCGTCTACGTCGTCACCAACCCCGCCAAGCTCACCCGTGTACGGGCCGACGACGAGGACCCCGAGCAGGCCTCGGCTCAGTAGCGGGCCGTGCTCGCCAGCAGCGGCGGGTAGACCGCGCTCGGCACCCCGTCGACGGTGGCCCCCGCGTACTTCAGCATCGCGCCGACCCGGCGGTTCAGGTCGTACGGGAAGTTGAGGGCGGGGGCCGACACCTCGTCCAGCAGGGCCGTCTGTTCGGGCGTCAGGCGCACGTCGAGGGCGGCCACGTTGGCCTCCAGGTGGGCGAGGGTGCGCGGGCCGATGAGGGTGGAGGTGACGCCGGGCCGGTTCTGGACCCAGGACAGGGCCACGGCGGCCGGGCTCGCGCCGAGCTCCTCGGCGACGCCGGCGAGCGCCTCGATCACGGTGAACTGCTCGGCCGTGGGCTGTCCGAGGACGGCCGACCGCTTCGCGTCCGCCGGCGCGGTCCGCCCCTGGCGGTACTTCCCGGACAGGAAGCCGCTCTTGAGCGGGCTCCAGGGCAGCAGGCCCATCCCCGCGTCCTCGGCGAGCGGGATCAGCTCGCCCTCGATGGTCCGCTCCAGCAGCGAGTACTCCATCTGCAGCGCGGTCACCGGCGTCCAGCCGCGCAGCAGGGCCGTGGTGTGCGCCTTGGCGGTGAACCAGGCTGGGGTGTCGGAGAAGCCGACGTACCGGATCTTGCCGGCCGTCACCAGGTCGTCCAGGGTGCGCAGGGTCTCCTCGACGGGCGTGGCCCAGTCGTGGTTGTGCAGCCAGTACAGGTCGATGTGGTCGGTGCGCAGCCGGCGCAGCGAGTCCTCCAGCTGGCCGAGGATCGCCTTGCGGCCCGCGCCGCCGCCGTTGGGGTCGCCGGGGTGGAGGTTGCCGAAGAACTTGGTGGCCAGCACCAGCCGGTCGCGCTGCCCCGGCCGGGCGGCGAGGAAGTCGCCGAGGATCGCCTCCGAGTGGCCGTTGGTGTAGAAGTTCGCGGTGTCGACGAAGTTGCCGCCGAGGTCGAGATAGGTCTGGAGGATCTTCTCCGACTCCTCGACCGAGCAGCCGAAGCCGCCGTCCTCGCCGAAGTTCATCGCGCCGAGGCAGAAGGGGCTGACCTTGAGTCCGGACCGGCCGAGACCGACGTACGAGTCGAGTGCCATGAAATGCTCCGTGGAAGCTGCGTGGGGAATCCGACTCTTCGAGCAAACCAGCCTGAGCTGCGGGAACGTTAGGGCGATCGCGTCGCACGCTTGCACGATCCTGTCGATGTGCGCGGAGAGGGTGTTGCGGCCGGTCCCTGGCCGGCGTTTGAATCGAACGTGTCCCTCGACGAACTGCGCACCCTGATCGACCGGCACGCCCCGCGCGGCGCCGACGTCGTCCCCGCGATCGACGGCCTCATGCTGACCCGCGCCGAGCGGCCCACCGGACCCCGCTCCGGCATCACCGACCCCGTGTTCGCGCTGCCCGCCCAGGGCGCGAAACGGCTCACGCTCGGCGGCCGGATCTACGACTACGAAGCCGGCCAGTACCTCGTCGTCTCGGTCGATCTGCCGGTCTCGGGGCACTGCACCCGGGCCACCCCCGAGGAGCCCTTCCTGGGGTTCGGGCTGCGCCTGCGGCCCGCCCGGCTGGCCGCGCTGCTCCTGGAGTCCGGCATCGACCCGCACGCCGGCGCCGCCCGCCGCCGTACGGACGACCTGCCCGCGCTAGCGGTCGGCGAGGCCGACGCCGACCTGGTGGACGCCGTGGTCCGGATGGTCCGGCTGCTCGACCGGCCCGCCGACATCCCGGTCCTCGCCCCGATGATCGAGCGGGAGATCCTGTGGCGGCTGGTCACCGGCGCGCAGGGGCCGCTGGTGCGGCAGATCGGGCTCGCCGACAGCCGCCTCACCCAGATCAGCCGGGCGATCCGCTTCATCCGCGACCACTACACCGAGCCGCTGCGCGTCGAGGACCTGGCCCGGCTCTCGGGCATGAGCGCGTCCCCGTTCCACCGGCACTTCCGGGCGGTCACCGCGCTGACCCCGATCCAGTACCAGAAGCACATCCGCCTCCAGGAGGCCCGGCTGCGCCTGATGAGCAGCACCGACGACGTGGCCGACGTCGGCTACGCGGTCGGCTACGACAGCGCCTCCCAGTTCAGCCGTGAGTACCGGCGGCAGTTCGGCCGGCCGCCGGGGGCGGACGCGGTCCGGCTCAGAAATGCGGACGAGGAAGTCCTCGCAGGTCAGTAGGGTGGACGGATGCCAGAACAGATATCCGGACGCGCTCGGCTGCGCGGGGACTGTGCCCGCTGCTTCGGCCTCTGCTGTGTCGCCCTGCCGTTCACCGCGTCGGCCGACTTCGCGGTCGGCAAGCCCGCCGGACAGCCCTGCCGGAACCTCGGCGGCGACCACCGCTGCGGCATCCACACCGAGCTGCGGCAGCGGGGGTTCACCGGCTGCACGGTCTACGACTGCTTCGGCGCCGGGCAGCAGGTCTCCCAGGTGACCTTCGGCGGCCGGGACTGGCGGGCCGGGTCCGGGGAGGACGCCCGCCGGATGTTCGACGTCTTCCCGGTCGTACGGCAGCTGCACGAACTGCTCTGGTACCTGACGGAGGCCCTGGGCCTGCCCGCCGCCCGCCCCGTCCACGCCGAGTTGAAAGCGCTGCTGGAGACGACGGAGGAGCTCACCCGGCGGACGCCCGGGGAACTCGTCGCCCTGGACGTGGCCGCCCACCGGCAGACGGTCGACGTGCTGCTGCTGCGGACCAGCGAGCTGGCCCGGGCGGGGGTGCGAGGCCGGAAGAAGGACCGCCGGGGCGCGGATCTGATGGGCGCCCGGCTGCGGGGCGCCGACCTGCGGGGTGCGAGCCTGCGCGGGGCCTACCTGATCGCCGCCGACCTCACCGGAGCCGACCTGCGGGACGCGGACCTGATCGGCGCCGACCTGCGCGACGCCGACCTCACCGACGCGGACCTCACGGGCGCCTTCTTCCTGACCCAGCCGCAGGTCGACGCGGCCCGGGGCAGCGCCGCCACCCAGCTGCCGGAGTCAGTCACCCACCCCGTGCACTGGACAGCCGCCGCCCTCTGAGACGGGCGTGTCCGGCACGGTCACCGGCGCCGGGGCGGGGCTGCGCCGGTCCAGCCGCAACCGCAGGTTCTCCGGCATGATCGTCAGCCGCTCGGTGACCCGAAGGCGGTAGTCCGGGTCGGCCTTGAAGTCGTAGCGGCGGAGCAGCAGGCCCAGCACCAAGGCGGCCTCGTGCAGGGCGAACTGGCGGCCGATGCAGGCCCGGGCGCCCGTGCCGAACGGCTTGAAGGTGTGCGGGGCCCGGCCGCGCGCGGCCTTCGCCTCGAACCGGTCCGGGTCGAAGCTCTCGGCGTCCGGGCCCCACACCTCGGGGTCCCGGTGCAGCATCGGCGTCAGGACCAGCGCCCAGCCGCCCCGGCGCATCGGATGCTCCCCGCCCAGCACGGTGTCCTCGACGGCCTCGCGGGCGAAGGCCGGGGCGGTGGGCCACAGCCGGAGCGACTCGTCGAGGACCCGGCGTACATAACGCAGTTTGGCCACCTGCTCGTAGCCCGGCGCGGGTATGTCGCCCCAGACGCGGTCCACCTCGGCGGCGGCCCGGGCGGCGATCTCCGGGTGCCGGGAGAGGAAGTGCAGGGCGAAGGAGAGCGCGCCCGAGGTGGTCTCGTGGCCGGCCACCAGGAAGGTGATCACCTGCCGCCGTACGTTCTCCGCGGAGAGCCGCTCCCCGGTCTCCGGGTGGGCCGTCTCCAGCATCCGGTCGAGCAGGTCGCCCTCCCCGCGGCCGGTCCGGCGCCGCTCGGCGACCAGGTCGTCGACCGTGCGGTTGATGTAGTCGATGTCGGCCGTGTTGCGCCGGGACGCCTGCCGCAGCATCAGCGGCGCCAGCGGCGAGGGCACGCTGTTGAGGCGCTGCGCGTAGGTGAGGGTGCCGATCATCGCGGTCACGAAGGGGTGCGGCCGGTCCCGCTCGAACGACCCGAAGTCGTGCCCGAAGCCGGTGCGGGCGATCGTCTCCAGGGTCAGCTTGGTCATGTCCCCGGGCACGTCCACCCAGCGGCCGGCCGCCTGCTCCCGGTCCCAGTGGTCGGTCAGCCGCCCGGCCACCGACAACATCATCGCGTGGTAGCCCTCCATGGCCTCCCGGCTGAAACCGGGGGCCAGGACGTCGTGCGCCAGTTGCCAGTTCGGCTCGTGGTTGTACGCGGTGAACAGGCCGTCCCCGGCGATCGGGCGGAGGTTGGCGACCCCGAGGCCCACGTGCTTGGCGAACCGCGACTCGTCGGCCATGTCGGCGGCCAGCGCGGCGCCGCACACGAACACGAACTCGTTGCCGAACGCCTTGCGCCGGAAGATCGGGCCCAGCTCCCCGGCGAGGCGCATCGAGTCCTGCAGCGGGGTGCGCGGGTTCACGCCCAGGATGTCGCCGAGCAGCGGCAGCCGGCGCGGCGGGTGCGGGATGCGGCGCAGGTCCGGCCAGCCCTGTTCGGCGCCCCGGAACCCCTTCGGCAGCGGGCCCTGCGGCCCCGTCCCCGGCTGCGTGACCGTCTCCGCCATGACGCGATCTCCCTCGATGCTGCGGCAGGTTGAGCTAGTTGTACGTGGGTTCAATAAGCGGCTTCAGTCTCGACCTGTTGTTGAACCCACGTCAAGTAAAGTGCGGACATGGTCGCGAACCAGGGTGAGCGCAGCCGCCGCAGACTCAGCACGGCGGAACGCCGCGAGCAGCTCCTCTCGGTCGGGGCCAGGCTCTTCTCCGAGAGCCCGTACGACGACGTGTGGATCGAGCAGGTCGCCGAGATCGCCGGTGTCTCCCGGGGCCTGCTGTACCACTATTTTCCGACCAAACGGGATTTCTTCGCGGCGGTCGTGGCGCGGGAGAGTGAGCGGATGCTGCGGATGACGGCGTCCGGGCCCGGTGTGCCCGCCCGTGAGCAGCTCACCGCGGGGCTCGACGTCTACCTCGACTACGTCCACGCCCATGCCCACGGCTTCCGGGCCTTCCATCGCGCCGAGGCCTCCGGTGACCAGGCCGTGCGCCGCGTCTACCGGCAGGCCCAGACGGCCCAGGAGCGCCAGATCCTCGCCTCCCTGGCCGCCGACCCCGAGTTCGGGCCGGCTCTCGAAGGGCGTCCCGACGCCCGGCTCGCGGTGCGCGGCTGGCTGGCCTTCACCACGCAGGTCTGCCTGGAGTGGCTGCGCACCGAGGAGCTGACGCGGGAGCAGGTGCGGGACCTGTGCGCGCGGGCACTGCTGGGCGTCATCTCCTGACGTCGCGGCGGTTCTTCGCCTGAAGTCACAGCGGTTCTTCACGCGCGTGGCGCGGTCCGTGCTTGGCGTACTCCCCGATCTTCGCTAAGTTAGGTGAGGCTTACCTAAGGAGGATTCGGGATGGGTGACGAACAGGCGGCCTGGGCGGCCGGACCCGGCGCGGCCGAACAGGCCCGGTCGCTGCTGGCCACCGCGTGGTCGTGCTTGGTGACCGCGGACGGCGGACGCGAGGAGTTCGTCGGCGCGCACTCCGTCGCCGACGACGGCCGGGTGCTGGTGCATGTGCCCAAGGACAGCGCACTGCTCGCGGCCGCGATCTGCGCCCCGCGCGGCGAGCCGTCCGCGGTGCTTGAGTTCGCCGACGTCGCGCCCGTCCCGGTACGGGGCCGGATCCGGGCCCGGCTCTGGATGGCCGGCTGGTTCGTCCTCGCCGACGGGCATCTCGTCTTCCACCCCACCCGCGTGGTGCTGCGCCGGCCCTCCGGGGCGGTCGTCGTCGACCTGGACGAGTTCACCGCCGCGCACCCCGACCCGCTGGCCGGCGCCGAGGCCAAACTGCTCACCCACCTCGCCGACGCCCACCCGGACGCCGTCGAGCGCCTCACCCGGCTCGTCGACCCCGAGAGCCTGCACGCCGCGACCCGCGTCCAGCCCCTCGCCGTCGACCGGCACGGACTGACCCTGCGGATCGAACGCACCCGGGCCCACGGCGACGTACGGCTCGCCTTCCACGCGCCCGCCGACGACGTCGCCGAACTCACCGAGCGCATGCACGTCCTGCTGGCCCAGGCCGGCGCCGCCGCCTCCTGCCCGCGGACGCTACAGCGGCAGCGCGCAGACGGCGACCGGTGACGCGAACGGCTCGCCCGCGAGCCGGAGTTCGCCGGTGCGCGCGTCGACGGTGAAGACACTCACGGTGCCGGACCGCTGGTTGGCGGCGAAGAGCAGCCCGCCGTCGGGCGAGAACGCGATCTGCCGGGGGAAGTCCCCGTGCACCGGCACCGTGTCCAGCAGCCGCAGCCGCGCCCCGTCGGCCTCGACCGCGTACCTGGCGAGCGTGTTGTCGCCCCGGTTGGCCAGATAGGCGTAGGCACCGTTCGCGGTGACCAGGATCTGCGCGGGGTAGTTGGTGGTGCCCGGCTCGCTGCCGGTGGACTGCGGCGCGCCGATCGTGAGACGGCCGGAGTCCGGGTCGTATCCGCACACCGCGACCGTGTCGTCCACCTCGTCGGCCAGGTACGCGTACCGCCCGCCCGGATGGAAGGTCAGATGGCGCGGGCCCGCCCCCGGCTTCGTGTGCGCCTGGGAGACCTCGGTGAGCGTGCCCTTGGTGAGGTCGAGGCGGTAGCTGTAGACCGTGTCGGTGCCCAGGTCGACGGCGAGGACATGGCCGCCGTCCGGGCTGGTGACGAACTGGTGGGCGTGCGGGCCCTGCTGGCCGGGCCCGGGGGCCGGGCTGGAGTGCGTGACCAGGGCAGTGCGCTCCCCGAGGGCACCCGTGGCGTCGATGGGATGGACGGCCACGCTGCCCGAGGTGTAGTTGGCGCTCAGCAGCCAGCTACCGGTGGGGTGCACCGAGAGATGGCAGGGGCCCGCCCCGCCGGTGCTCCGGCTGCCGAGGATCCTCCGGTCCGCCAGGCGTACGGCGGTCACGCTCCCGTCGGTGTGCTCGTTCACCGCGTAGAGCGTTCGGCCGTTCGGGTGGACGGCGAGATACGACGGGTCGGAGACGCCGGTGAGCGTGCCGGTCCCGGTGATCGCCCCGGTCGCCGGGTCGTAGGCGGCCAGGCCGATGCCGGTGCCGCCGCCGTCCACGGAGGTGTAGGTGCCGAGGTAGAGCGGACGGGGGCGGGCGGGTGACTTCGCCGGGGTGCTGGTGGTCGCCCGCGGCGCGGCGCGGGCCTCCTCGGGCGGTGCCGCCGGCGCCGGGACGGCCACCACCGCGGCGGCGCCGGCCATCACGCCGACGAACCGGCGCCTGCTCCAGCCGCCGCCCGTCACTTCCGTACCGCTGTCCATGCCCGCACCTCAGGTCGTCCGTCACCTCGGTCGTGACAGCAACCTTGGCGTGGACCCGTGGTGGATGGCAAGACGGGCAACGGTCGTTGCGTTCCCTGCAACGGCGATCACCAGTCGCCGTCCTCCACCGCCTTGCCCGGCGCGTCCTTGAGGGGGAGGACCTGCCCCTGGGACGGCTGCTGCCAGGGCTCCAGGTCGTCGCCCAGCCAATCGCCGACCGGCTTGACCGCCTCCAGGGCGTCCGTGGGGGCCAGATCCCGGGCGTCCTCGTCGTAGTAGTCGTACCAGGGCAGACCCGCGCGGGTGTACGCCGCCCGGTCCACCGGCGACGGCGGGGGCGCCTCGCCCGTGATGCGCCGCCACTCCGGGGGCGTGACCAGGTGCACGAAGACGCGTCCGGCCGGGGTCTCGGCCCAGTCCCGCGGCGGCCGGTCGTCCTGGTAGACCTCCTGGCGCATCGAACCGCCGACCCCGAGACCCATCCCGGCCGACCGGGACCGCGGGGCCGCGCCGGGTGCGGCGGGTGCCGCGGCCATCATCGGCAGTGCCGCACCGTAGCCGCCCAGCGGTCCCGGCGCGGGCGTCCGCTCCCGCCGCAGCCGCTCCTGGCGCCGCCACTCGGCCAGCGGCTCGTCCCTGAGCGCGAACGACTGCAGCTGTACCCCGCCCCACACCTCCGCGCCGGTGACCTGACCCTCCACGGTCGCACCCAGCCCGAGCGGGACCGCCACGAACTGGCGGACCGTGCCCTTCCCGGAGTTGATGCCGTCCAGCCAGGGCTGCCGGGGCAGGACCAGGTAGTTCTGCGGTTTCCGGGACAGCCGGTCGCTCCACGGCTCGCCGGACACCGCGCACACCTTTCCGACGCCGACCTGGAGCGCGGCCGGTTCCGCCGTGCCCGCGAAGCTCAGCCACATGGCCTCGCGCAGATACACGGGCAGCATCACCCCGCCCCGCGCCAGCCACTCGGCCGGGGCGGTGTCGGGGTAGTCGCCCACCCGCCGGACCGGGAACTCCCCGAGCCCCGGCGGCAGCGGATGCGTGCCCGTCTCCGGCAGCCGCAGCGTGCGCACGAACCGCACCGCCACCCCGCCCGGCAGCCGCAGTGTGTTCCCGTCGATCCGTACCGCCGTGTCGGTCATCGGCGTGCCCCCTTCGTCCTTCACAGAGAACGCCCCGGGCCGCCGCCCCGGTTCCGCCGCAGCCGCTCCGCTACGCCCACCCGCTCCCGCAGCCAGGTCAGCCACGGCGGGCGCTTGGCGCGCTGCTCGGCGGAGACCCGGTCCAGCTCCTCCAGCAGCCGGCGGGTCCGGTGCTCGGTGTCCAGCTCGTCCAGCAGCCGGTTGACCTCGGTCAGTACGGCGCCGAGCAGCTGCCAGTTCCGGTCGTCCCTGCGGACGTCGTCCCGGAGCAGCTCGGCGAGCTTGTCGCGGGTGCCGGCGGCGCTGTGCAGCTCGGCGGTGAGCCGGGCCTCGGCCGACTCGGCGCTCTCGCTGATGCTGGTGGTCACCAGCACCGCGAAGCTGACCACGGCGTCGGCGATCTGGGACAGCAGCCGTTCCACGGCCGCACCCGCGTCCGAGGCGAACAGGGGTTCGGGTTCGCGGGCCTTGGCCAGGTCGGTGAAGGTGCGGGCCAGCACCCGCAGTACGACCGTGCAGATCTCCAGCGTGTCCAGGCCGGTGCGCAGCACCACCCGGTGCAGCAGGCCCTCCCTGACCCGCGGATTGAGCCGCAGGCTGTCCTCGGCCTGCCGCAGCGCCGCGTCCACCTCCACGATGGCGTGGTCCAGACGGCGGGCCTCGTGCAGCCGCTCGGCCGCCCGCTGCCACGGCGTGAGCCCCGCCGCCTCCTCGCCCATCCGCAGCATCAACTGCCGCAGCCGGCGCGCCAGGCCCTCGATCGACTCCCCGGCCTCGTCCACCCACACCGGCGGCGGGAGCAGCAGGTTGCAGCCCATCCCGACGACCGCGCCGATCAGGGTCTCCACGATCCGCGCCCACGCCGTACTGCTGATCGTGGTGACCCCGAGCACCAGCATGGCGCTGATCGCCACCTCGGGAATGTACTCGTCGACGCGGACCAGATGCCCCACCGCCAGCGAGGCCACGATCAGCAGCGCCAGGCTCCACCAGGTCAGCCCCACCAGCTGGCTGAACGCGATGGCGACCAGCACACCGGCCACCACCGAGTTGACCCGGCGGAAGCCGTTGGTCAGCGTGGCGTACAGGGTCACCTGCACCACCAGCAGCGCGGTCAGCGGAGCGGTGAGCGGGGCCGGTTCCGGACTCAGATGGAGCGCGACGACATAGGCGATCGTGGCCGCGGTGGCCGACCGCAGCGTCTGGACGACCACCGGGTCCCTGTGGCGCCGCAGCAGTCGGCGCAGCCCCTCGGCCCACTTCCATACGTCTTGCATCCCTTGGCCTGTTCCCACTCGCGTGTCACGTCGAACGTATTGTCCACAGATCACTCACGCGCGCTAGTGCCCGGACGACCAGAGGTGATTACGGACGGTTTCCGCAGCCAGCCAGCCAGCCAGCCAGCCAGCCAGCCAGCCCGCCCGCTCCTGTCCTGACCGGCCGGCCCGGCGGCGAAAAGGCCGCGAACGGGCCGGCCGTGATCGGTTAGGGTCGGCGGACAGTGGACCGGCCGCAGGGGGAGGAGCCGATGGGACACCCGGACACCGGGACGGCACGGGTCGCGGCGGCGCTGCGCCATGTGGCGGCGCTGTCCTCGGGACCGGCCCTCGACCCCGGTCTGAGGATCACCCTGAACTTCCACCCCGACCGGCTCTCGGCCGGCCTGCCGATCCTGCGGGCACTGGCCCGGGACGGCGTCTACCACTCGCAGTTCGTCACCGGCACCAGCAACGGCGGGCTCACCGCCCACCCCGGCGGCGACCGCTGGCGCTGGGAGAGCCGCATCTTCGGCGGGACCTACGACGACGCCCGCCCCGCCGAGCGACCGGTGTACGGCGCGCTGAACTTCCGCCGCCAAGTGGTCGGCGCCGCCCCGCGGTTCGGCTCCTCGCACCTCCGGCTGGCCGGCCCCGCACTGGACCGGGCCACCTTCTGCTACCCCGACAGCGCGGCCGAGCCGACGGACTTCGGCGTCGCCGCCGGAACGCATCTGCTCGCCCTGGCCGAGGCCGACGAGCAGGACGCCCTGAACGACTACATCGAGACCCAGGTGCACGGCGGGGTCCGGCTCGACCGGGACGTGGAGGCCCTCGTCCTGGACGCCGGATACCGCTCCACCCCGGTGGCGACCGCGGCCCGCCGGCTGCCCTTCCCGGTGGAATGGCACCCCGGCTACCGGCTCACCGTCGCCGAACTGCGCCGGCACGCCCACTATCGGGGCCCCGAGTACGCCGAACTCGGCGCCCTGATCGCCGAGAAGGGCGTGATCGACCCCCGGATCATCGGCGACGCGGCCCGCACCGGCCGGTACGCGATCCAGGACCTCAAGATGGTCTGGCACACCCTCGCCCGCTTCGGCGCCCCGATAGGCGCCGGCACCGCCTACTCCGTGGGGACCGGCGGCCAGACACCCGGCTTGAGCACGCCCAAGGCGTAGGCGCGGGCGACCAGTTCGGTGCGGTTCGCCGCGTCCCAGCGGGCCGACAGCCGACGCAGACGGTAGGTCACGCCGTCTGCGGTCAGACCCAGCTCACGGGCGGCCTGCGCCGTGGTGGCACCCCCGGCCAGCAGCGCCAGCACCCGCCCCTCGACCGGGGTGACCCGGGCGGGCTCCGCCTCGGGCGCCTCGCGCTCGCCCGCCACCCGCAACATCACCAGCAGCGACGGCGTCTCGCCCACGGCCTCACTCACCGGGTCCGCCGTCAGCTCCCCGTACCGCTCGGCCCCGCCGGGCGCCCGCCACCGCACCGACACCTGGGAGCGCGAGCGGTGCCGCAGCCGCAGCGCCTCGGCGATCCGCTCCACCTGGGCCTCCTCCCGCGGACGGAACAACTCCAGCACGTCCCGGCCGCACAGCCGGCCCGGCGGCGTCCCGCACTCGGCGGCCATCGCGGGGTTGGCGAGCACCACCATGCCGTACACGTCGCACACCGCGACCGGCACCGCCACCCGGTCGAACAGCGTCAGGGCACGGTTGCGCCACACCACCCCGTCGAGCCCGCCCGCCGCCATGTCCACCTCAGCTCCCTTCACCCTCATCCAAGGCGAGCCACCAGGTCAGAGGCAACTCCACCGGTCCGGCGCAAGACCCGGCGGAGACTTTCGACTGCACGATCGTGTAGTGCGGGCGCACCGGGCCGCACCCCCCGAGGACCACGCTGGAACGCAGGACTTCCGTACCGCGAAAGGCAGTTGCCGCGCCATGCCCCCCACCGCGCCGTACCCCGTCACCGCACCCGCCCTGCCCGGCGTCCCCGTCGTCGACAGCACCGCCACCGGCCCCGGCCGCACCCCGATCCAGCAGGTCATGGACCTGATGCGGGAGCACGGACCGGTCCTGGTACGACCGCTGCACGGACGGGACACCCTGTTCGTCGCCGACGCAGACCTGGTCGCCGACCTCGCCGACGAGCAGCGGTTCGCCAAGCACGTCGGACCCGCCCTGGAGAACGTCCGCGCCTTCGCCGCCGACGGACTGTTCACCGCCTACAACGACGAACCCGACTGGGCCAAGGCGCACGACATCCTCATGCCCGCCTTCGCGCTCGGCTCGATGCGCACCTACCACCCGGTGATGCTCAAGGTCGCCCGCCGGCTGATCGACTCCTGGGACCGGGCCGCCCGCGACGGACGCCCGGTCGACGTCCCGGACGACATGACCCGGATGACGCTCGACACCATCGGCCAGCACCGCATCGCGGCCGAGTCCGACGAGGTCTGGGCTCTGCCGGCGGCTGGCGCGAAGATGTACGTCTGCGGAGACGGCAGCAGGATGGCACCGGGGGTGCGCGAGGCGTTCCGTACGATGTTCCGGGACCGCAATCCCGGCGGGAACGCGGATGAATGGCTGAACTCCCTAGTGGCGGACGGCCGTTACGTGGAGGATGTGTACGCGGCGAACTGATCGACACCCTGGTGTGGAGCGCGCCCCTTCAGGGGCGCGGGGAACTGCGCGACAAGCCCCCACCGGCCGGTGGCCCGCGCACAACCCGCGCCCCCACGGCGCACGCCGCTCCCCGAACCCCTTCACTCACAACGTGAACTAAGGGTTGGGGAAATATCGCTTCCCGCTGCCCGAAGGAGTATGTTGCAGGTCGGGAAGGGTTCGTGAAGGGAGCCACATGACGGGGCGGAACGGGCGCACGGTACGCGACCTCAGGAGGGCCAACCGCACGGCCGTGCTGCAGCGGCTCTACTTCGACGGCCCCCTCAGCCGCTTCGAACTGGGCCCGGCGACGGGCCTGAGCTCCGGCTCGGTGAGCAACGTGGTCGCCGACCTGGTCGCCGACGGCCTCGTCGAGGAGGCCGGCAGCGTCGACTCCGACGGCGGCCGCCCCCGTACCCTGCTGCGCGTCGCCCCGCACAGCGGCCACATGATCGGCGTGGACGTCGGCGAGACCCGCGTCCGCGTCGAGCTCTTCGACCTCAACCTCACCGAACTCGCCCGCGTCGAGCGCCCCCTGGAACAGCAGGGCTACGACGTCGAGGTGATCGTCGGCCACATCCGGGACGGCATCGACGAGGTCCTCGCCACCGAGGGCGCCTCACCCGAACTGCTGCTCGGGGTCGGTGTCGGCGTCCCCGGCATCGTCGAGCACACCGTCGACCGGGGCGCGGTGGTGCACGGCCAGACCATCGGCTGGGACGCCGTCCCGCTGGAGGAACTGCTCCGCACCGGCTGCCAACTCCGGGACTCCGTGCCGTACTTCATCGACAACGGCGCCAAGACCCTGGGCCAGGCCGAGATGTGGTTCGGCGCGGGACGCGGCGCGGACAACGCGGTCGTGGTGCTGTTCGGCTCCGGCGTCGGGGCCTGTCTGGTCACCGCCGAGGTGGAGCACGGCCGGGCCGTCGAATGGGGGCACCTGACCGTACGGGTGCGGGGCCGCCGCTGCCGCTGCGGCGCGCTCGGCTGCCTGGAGGCGTACGCCGGTGCCGAGTCGCTGCTCGCCCGCTGGCGCGAGGAGGGCGGCCGGCCGGCCGAGGGCCTCGACGAGGAGTCCGCGCTCACCGCGATGCTCGCCGCCGCCTACCCGCCCGAGGGCACCGAGCCCGACCCGGTCGCGCTCGCCGTCCTGGAGGAGACCGCCGAGTACCTGGGCGCCGGGCTCTCCGACCTGATCAACCTCTTCCAGCCCGAGCGGATCCTGATCGGCGGCTGGGCCGGCCTCCAGCTGGGCGCCCGCTTCCTGCCCGCCGTACGCCGCTACGCGACCACCTACGCGCTGCGCCACCCCGCCGAGCAGGTCACCATCGACCTGGGCCGGCTCGGCCCGGACGCGGTCACCGTGGGTGCCGCGATCCTTCCCCTCGCCGACTTCTTCGGCCGCGGCGGCCGCCGTGCAAAACCGGTGACCGAGGACCGGCTGCCGGCCTGGCGGACGGCGCTGGAGGAGCGGTCCCCGCGCTGAGCGGCCCCCTCCGTTTGAGGACTCCCCGGCGAGGTACTCGCCCACCGCTCGGACCGACACGAGGGGAGTACGCCGTGGGCGACCGACGGGGCGAGCGGCCCGTACCCCGGGACATGCAGGACCAGCAGGCCGGGACCGACGGCCGGGATCCGTGGGAAGCGGCCGAGGGCCGTCACCCGGACGGCCGCGACGACGCCGGCCTGCTGCCCGACACCGACGAGGCCGGGACCGGACCTCGGGGTGCACCGAGCTCGGGGGCGGTGCAGCCCGGTGACCCGCTGCCGGACGAGCCGTCGGACTGATCCGGCTGGCTCGGCAACTGACCGCCGATCTGGGGGAGTTCATCGACGCGGGGCGGGTGGCGCGGCGCGCGGCCGCCTGAGCGTCCCGGTGGCCTGGGCGCCTCGGGGATCAGGCGAACGCGTTCACGCCCGTCAGCTCGGCCGAGAGGTCCCAGAGCCGGGCGGCCTGCTCGCGGTCGATCGCCCAGGCCTGCACGCCGGTCGTCCCGCCCGCGACGGCGGGTTCGGCCATGTCGCAGTCCTCCAGGTACACCCCGCCCATGTCCGCCAGCTGCGGGGAGGTGGCGGCCCAGGTCTGGGTGGCCGCACCCTGCTCGGGCGTCTTGAAGCCCTGCGGGTTCAGCACGGTGCCCTGCTCGTCGATCCAGCCGCGCTCGATCATCTCCTCACGGGGGATGTGGCGCTGCAGCGGGGTCATGATGCCGCCCGGGTGCAGGGCGAATGCCCGCACGCCGGCGTCCCGGCCGAGCCGGTCCAGGTGTACGGCGAACAGCACGTTCGCGGTCTTGGCCTGGCCGTACGCCTCCCACTTGTCGTAGCCGTGCGTCCACTGGACGTCGTCCCAGCGCATGCCGGAGAAGTGGTGGGCGCGGGACGAGACCGACACGACCCGGGCGCCGCCCGGCTCGATGGCCGGCCAGAGCCGGTTGACGAGGGCGAAGTGCCCGAGGTGGTTGGTGGCGAACTGGGCCTCCCAGCCTGGTCCGACCCGGGTCTCGGGGCAGGCCATGATCCCCGCGCTGTCGATCATGAAGTCGACGGTCCGGCCGGAGGCCAGGAACCGCTCGGCGAAGCCGCGCACGCTGTCCAGGTCGCCGAGGTCCAGCTCGTCCACCTCGACCCGGTCGAGGCCGGTCAGCGCCTCCCGGGCGGCCTCGGCGCGCCGCGCGGGGACGACGACGTGGGCACCCGCCTCGGTCAGGGCCCTGGTGGTCTCCAGACCGAGCCCGGAGTAACCCCCGGTGACGATGGCCAGCCGGCCGCCGAGGTCGAGGCCCGCCAGGACGTCGGCGGCCGTGCTCTCCGCGCCGAAGCCGGAACCGATCTTGTGCTGAGGAGTCGTGGTGTTCATGAAGGGAACGCTACGAATTGGAGCGCGCTCGAAGTCAAGGGGAGAATCCCGCGGGTGCGCCGAACGGCTCCGGTCGGTCCTGAACGGCCTTGAACAGGAGAAAGCCCCGGCCGCGACGGGGGATTCGCGGCCGGGGCGGCCAGGTGGTGGGCACGGATGGCGGTCGCCTCTCGGCGAAAGGCTCCACAGGGCTTCAGCCGAACGATCGTCCCTGTGGGCAAAAGGTGAGGCCCGGGGACACTGTCCCATCCGCACCCACGGCTGGTTCAACGGGCAACCACCCTGCGGTGTTCCAGGCCCACTCGTGATCCGCGTCACCCTGGGGGACGGTCGACGCTCCGTGGCCCTCTCCCTTCTCAAGCCCGCGCAAACATCCGGGCAAATCTCCGGCCGCCGAAGCGGTGACCAGCAGGGCCACCCCGCCGTCAGGGTGACTCGGGCAGGCCACTTCCGCCCGGGGAGATCTACCCTCGATTGCATGACCGAGATAGCGAGCCCCCACATCTCCCAGCCGCGGATCCTGGTGCTCGGGGTCATGACCGGCAAGCCGGGCTCCTCGCCCTTCCGCATCGTGGAGATCGACGGCGAGGTGGTCGCCGAGGCGAGGGACATCACCCAGGTGCTGTCGGTCGCCGCGGCCTACGGCATCACGGTCCACGACCTCGACGACCCGGGAGTGGTGTGCTGGGTGGGCGGGGACAAGTACACCTGGACGCCCCGCCCACCGCGCCGCTAGCCGACGGGCCGGACGCTCAGCCGACGGTCCACTTCTGGTTGGCGCCGCCCGTGCAGGTCCAGATCTGCAGCCGGGTGCCGTTGGCCGAGTTGTTGCCGGTGGCGTCCAGGCACTTGTTCGCCTGGGGGTTCACGATGTCGTGCGCCGAGGACACGGCCCACTTCTGGGCGGCGCTGCCGTTGCAGTCGTAGAGCTGGACCGTCGTGCCGTCCGCCGTGCCGCCGCCGGTGACGTCGAGGCACTTGCCCAGCGCGCGGATGGTCCCGTCGCTGCCGACCGTCCACTGCTGCGCGGCGGTGCCGTTGCAGTCGTAGAGCTGTACGGCCGTGCCGTTGGCGGAGTTCGCCCCGGCCACGTCCACGCACTTGCCGGCCAGGCCCTTGATCGCGACCCCGGTCGCGGTGTCACTCGTGGTCACCGACACCGAGTCCACGACCAGCTGCTGCGGGAAGGAGGTGGAGCTGTCCGGGTCGCCCGGCCAGTAGCCGCCGACGGCCAGGTTCAGGATCAGGAAGAACGGCTTGTTGAACGCCCAGGTGTTGCCGCCCACGTCGGCGGGCGTGCGGGTCTGGTAGACGGTGCCGTCGACCGACCACTTGATCGAGTTGGGTGCCCAGTCCACCGCGAAGGTGTGGAAGGCGTCCGCGAAGGCCTGGCCGTTCGGCAGCGAGTAGGCCGCGCCTATGCCGGCGGAGCCGGAGTAGCCGGGACCGTGGATGGTGCCGTGCACGGTCGAGGGCTCGTAGCCGACGTTCTCCATCACGTCGATCTCGCCCGAGTTCGGCCAGCCGACCGACCCGATGTCGGTGCCGAGCATCCAGAACGCGGGCCACATGCCCTGCCCGCGCGGGATCTTCATCCGGGCCTCGACATGCCCGTACTGGGCGCTGAACTTCCCGGACGTGTTCATCCGGGCCGAGGTGTACTGGCAAGTGCCGTACCAACACTGGTAGTTGGCGGGATTCTCCTTCTTGGCCGTGATGACCAGGTGGCCCTGGCCGTCGAGGGCCGCGTTGCTGGTGCCCGAGGTGTAGTACTGCCGCTCGTGGTTGTTGACGTTGTCGCCGGTCTCCATCGACCACTTCGAGGAGTCGACCGCCGAACCGGCGGCCCCGTCGAAGTTGTCGGAGAAGGTGACGGCGGCCGCGCCGGCGTCGGCGGCCTGTGCCTGGCGGGCCGGGCCGACCGCGAAGGAACCGACCAGTGCGGCGGACAGGACGGCGAACAGGCATCTGCGGAGCAAGCGTGGGGAGGCCACGGCTCCTCCTTCCGTACGGCGGCCGGGCGCGGGGAGGCAGCCGGCCGGGGTGGGGGGTGAAGGCGTCGCCTGTTGATTTAAGGAGTGAGATAAGTGGGCGTCAATACTTTGGTACGGACCAGTCTCGGACGTTCGGGCGGGTGCCCTCCGGGGTTACGCCTTGCGCGTGCGCGCGTGCACCGCGCGGCCGAGGCGGCGGCCCAGCAGCAGCCAACCGACCAGCGCCCCCGCGGTGTTGAGGATGACGTCGTCCACATCGAAGGCCCGGCCGGTGACCAGCGCCCCCTGCGCCAGCTCCACCAGCAGCATCACGATCGCGGTCAGCGCCAGCACCCGCAGGACGCCCCGGGCGCCGGGCGCCAGGACCGGCACCAGGATCCCGAACGGGACCCCGAGCAGGATGTTCCCGCCGATCTGTTTGACGGCGTCACGGAAGGCGGGCTGGTCCAGATAGATCCTGAGGGTGGCGCCGGGATGCAGATTGGTGTGGGCGATCGACACCGACGCCGGGGACGGATCCAGGGTCAGCTGGGCCAGTACGACGGCGAACGCCACCATCGCGGTGAAGGCGCACGCCATGGCCAGCAGCCGCAGCGGGAGGGGCAGCGGACGGCGTTCCGCGGCGGACCTGGCCGCGGCCGCCTTCGCGCCCTTGCCGCTCTTGTCGCCGGCCTTGGCGGAGGCGCCCTTGCGGGCCGTGCCGGCCTTTCCTGTGCCGCCCGCCTTGCCGGTGGCGCTCGCCTTGCCGGTGCCGCCGACCCTGCCCTTCTTGGCGGCGGCGGCCGGTTTGGCGGCCGTACCCTTCTTCGGGTCGGCGCCCGGCTCGGCACGGCGGACCCCGACGATACGTCCTGCCCTGGTGAACAGCCCGGCCCTGCTTCCCGTGCCCCCGCCCTTCTTCGTCTCCTCGGTGGTCCCGCCCTTGCTGGTGCGCGGGCGCGAGGCGGCGCTGGCCATGTCGGTCCTCCACTCTTCAACTTCATTGCGTGGTAAGCCAGTTACCCGGGAAACGCCCGGCGATGCAGCCCCGCCCGGCGGTGGCCGAAGCACACCGCCGGGCCCCCGTGGCGCCCGTCGGTCAGACGGTGCCGTAGGACACATGCACCTCCGTGAACCCGAGGGAGTGCAGCAGGCCCTCCAGCATGTTGGTGGTGTTGGTCTCGGCCCGGGTGGTCAGCCCGCTGTCCTTGGCCGCCGTGGAGATGTGCTTCACGGCCAGCTTCTGCACCGCCTGCTCGCTGTTGGGGTTGTCGGAGAACAGGTCGCCCAGCCGGTCCAGCAGACCGCGCTCCTTGGACACGGCGTAGGAGTGGTCGGGGTCCAGGGTGGCCTTGCCGAGTTGCGCGTGCGGCAGCCGGATCGTCGCCTCGGTCCGGTCGCCGTTGACCGTCACGTCCTTCCGGTGGATCTTGCCGAGATCGACATAGGCGTCGACATTGCCCGCCCCGACGTACAGGGTGCGGGTGCCGCGGATCGCGCTGGGCAGGTACTTGGCGTCCTTCTCCAGGTCCACGACGACCTGGAAGTTGCCGGACGCGGCGTCGTAACGGCTCATGTCCGTGATGGACTTGAGCAGCGCGGGACCCGTGTTGTCCCGGGTCTCGGTGCCGAACAGGTCCTTGATGCCCGGCAGCACCGCCAGTTTGATCCCGGCGAACAGCACCACGAGCACCAGCACGAACGCGGTGAGCAGTTTCGCCCAGCCGGGCATGCGCCGGGGCAGGGCCTTGACGGGCGTCTCCTTCGTGGAGCTCGCCTTGCTCTCCTTCGTGGAACTCGCCATGTGACGGTCCTCCTTTCCACCGAGACGAATGCCCGGCAGAAGCCTTGTCAGACCGTGTTGTCGGCCGATTGAGACAGCTGACGCAGTACTGGTACAGAGTGGCGAACAGCTAGGCCCGCGCGGCAAGTTCGGCGATCCGGCGGGCCGACGGCGAGCCCGGGTCCGCTGTGACGAGGACGACCTCCTGGTCGTCCTCCGGCACCAGCAGGACGTCGCAGTTCAGCCGCAGCCGCCCCAGTTCAGGATGGTCGAGGACCTTGGCGCGGTGCCCCGGCGCGTGTACCGGATGGGTCGCCCAGATCTGCCGGAACTCCTCGCTTCCCGTGCGCAACTCGTCCAGGAGGGCGGCGAGTCGCGTGTCGTGCGGATAGCGTTCGGCGGCCCGCCGGAGCCGGGCCACCACCAGGTGTCCGAACTCCTCGGCGCCGGAGCTGGCGTACATCCGTCCCTGGCCCAGGAAGCGCCGCCGCGCCAGGCTGGTCGTGCCGCGTCCCAGGTCCCCGCCGAACAGCAGCTGGGCGAGTGGGTTCCAGGCGACCAGGCCGTAGGCCGCGTCGGTGACGATCGCCGCCGTGTCGGGGAGCCGCTCCAGCATCCGGGACACGTGCGGGCGCACCTGCCGGGGCGCCGACGTGCCGGGCGGCGGGGCCGCCGAGCCGGCCAGCCGGAAGAGGTGGCTGCGCTCGGCGGGGGCCAGCCGCAGGGCGCCGGCCAGGGCGTCCAGGACGCGTGGGGAGGGGCGGGGGCCGCGGGCCTGCTCCAGACGGGTGTAGTAGTCGACCGACATATGGGCCAGCTCGGCGACCTCCTCGCGCCGCAGGCCGGGCGTACGGCGCGGGACGGTGCCCGGCGACAGCCCCACCGCGGCCGGCCGCAGCGCCGCCCGGCGCTCCCGCAGGAAACGGGCCAGTTCCTGCCTGGCCATACGGCCGCCTCCCCGGTCCGCCTGGTACAGACGGTCCCTGGCAGGACGGACGCGACCGGGGAACCGTGGCTGTCATGAACGATCGCACAGCACTCGTCACCGGTGCCAACAAGGGCATCGGCTTCCATGTCGCCCGGCTCCTCGCCGAGGAGGGCTGGACCGTCCACGTCGGCTCCCGGGACACCGGGCGCGGCGAGCGGGCCGCCCTGGAGATGGGCGGGGACGCCCGGCTCCTCGTCCTCGACGTCACGGATCCCGGCAGCGTCGAACGCGCCGCCGCGCGGATCGAACGCCTGGACGTCCTGGTCAACAACGCGGGCGTCCAGCCGGTGACCGGCACGCCCGCCGAAACCGGCGTCGAGGACCTGCGGCGGACGTACGAGACGAACGTCTTCGGGGTCGTCGCGGTCACCAACGCCTTCCTGCCCGCCCTGCGCCGCTCCGCCCGTCCGCGGGTCGTGAACGTCTCCAGCGGCACCGCGTCCCTCGACTGGAGCACCCACCCCAATCCGCAGTTCGCGCACGGCAGCCCCAGGTCGGCCGCCTACCGCTCCTCGAAGGCCGCACTCAACGCGCTGACCGTGTTCTACGCCCAGGAACTGGCCGCGGACGGGATCAAGGTGAACGCCCTCGCCCCCGGGCGACGGGCCACCGACCTGGTCCCCGGGATCACCGGCGGCGGCGATCCGGTCGAGGCCGCGCGCGGGGCCGTACGGCTGGCGCTGCTGTCCGACGACGGGCCGACCGGCGGGTTCTTCTCCTGGGACGGCACACCCGTGCCGTGGTGAGAGCGCCACGGTCCGTAGCATGAGCCCGTAGCCCGTATTGATCATGCGAGGAGCGGATCGTGCGAGACATCGCGGTCTTCAGCGGCAGCGCCCACCCCGAGCTGGCCGAGGAGGTCTGCGCGCACCTCGGGGTGCCGCTCAGCCCGACCCGGGTCAGCAGGTTCGCCAACGACTGTCTGGAGGTGCAGCTCCAGGCCAACTGCCGGGAGCGGGACGTCTTCCTGATCCAGCCCCTGGTCCGGCCGGTGCAGGAGCACCTGGTGGAGCTGCTGCTGATGTGCGACGCGGCCCGGGGTGCCTCGGCCGGCCGGATCACGGTCGTCATGCCGCACTACTCCTACGCCCGCTCCGACAAGAAGGACGCCCCCCGCATCTCGCTCGGCGGCCGGCTGGTCGCCGACCTGATGGTGGCCGCGGGCGCGGGCCGGGTGCTCGCCATGACCCTGCACGCCCCGCAGGTGCACGGCTTCTTCTCGGTGCCGGTCGACCATCTGCACGCGCTGCGGGAACTGGCCGCGCACTTCCGGCGCTACGACCTGTCCCGCACCACCGTCGTCTCGCCCGACCTAGGCAACGCCAAGGAGGCCGCCGCCTTCGCCCGGCTGATCGGCGCCCAGGTGGCGGCCGGCGCCAAGCAGCGGTTCGCCGACGACCGGGTCACCATCAGCTCGGTCATCGGCGATGTCACCGACCGGGACGTCATCGTGCTCGACGACGAGATCGCCAAGGGCAGCACGGTGCTCGAACTCCTCGACCGGCTCAGGGAGTTCGGACCGCGGTCGATCCGGGTGGCGTGCACCCACGGGCTGTTCGCGGCCGGGGCGCTGAAGCGGCTGAGCGAGCAGCCCGACGTGCTGGAGATCGTCTGCACCAACACCGTGCCGGTGCCCGCCGAGGAGCACACCGACAAGTTGCGGATCCTCTCCATCGCCCCGGCGCTGGCCGAGGCCGTACGCCGGATTCACAACGGTGAGTCCGTGAGCGCCCTGTTCGACGAGCCGCGCAACCTCTAGACAGGAAGGAGGAGTTGACGCGCTGAACCGCGCTCGGCGGTACCGAGGCGGACGGGAGGCCCCCAGTGGCGAAGGCCAGGTTCGAGCGGACCAAACCGCATGTGAACATCGGCACCATCGGGCACATCGACCACGGCAAGACGACACTCACCGCAGCCATCACCAAGGTGCTGCACGACAAGTTCCCGCAGCTCAACCCCTTCACCCCGTTCGACCAGATCGACAAGGCGCCCGAGGAGCGGCAGCGCGGCATCACCATCTCCATCGCGCACGTCGAGTACCAGACCGAGCGCCGGCACTACGCGCACGTCGACTGTCCCGGCCACGCCGACTACATCAAGAACATGATCACCGGGGCCGCCCAGATGGACGGGGCGATCCTGGTGGTCGCGGCCACCGACGGGCCGATGCCGCAGACCAAGGAACATGTGCTGCTGGCCCGCCAGGTCGGCGTGCCGTACATCGTCGTCGCGCTCAACAAGACCGACATGGTCGACGACGAGGAGATCCTGGAACTGGTGGAGCTGGAGGTGCGCGAGCTGCTCACCGAGTACGAGTTCCCCGGCGACGACGTCCCGGTGGTCAGGGTCTCCGCACTCCGGGCGCTGGCGGGCGACCCCGAGTGGACCGCGGCACTGCTCGAACTCCTCGACGCCGTGGACGAGTTCGTGCCCGAGCCGGTGCGGGACGTGGACCGGCCGTTCCTGATGCCCATCGAGGACGTCTTCACCATCACCGGCCGGGGCACGGTCGTCACCGGCCGGATCGAGCGGGGCGTGCTGCGGGTCAACAGCGAGGTCGAGATCATCGGCATCCACCCGCAGAGGACCAGGACCACGGTCACCGGCGTCGAGATGTTCCGCAAGCTGCTGGACGAGGGCCGGGCCGGGGAGAACGTCGGGCTGCTGCTGCGCGGGGTCAAACGGGACGACGTGGAGCGCGGCCAGGTCGTCATCAGGCCCGGATCGGTCACCCCGCACACGGAGTTCGAGGCGCGGGCGTACATCCTCTCCAAGGACGAGGGCGGTCGGCACACCCCGTTCTTCCAGAACTACCGTCCCCAGTTCTACTTCCGTACCACCGACGTGACCGGAGTGGTCACTCTGCCCCCGGGCACCGAGATGGTGATGCCGGGCGACAACACCACCATGCACATCGAGCTGATCCAGCCGATCGCGATGGAGGAGGGGCTGAAGTTCGCCATCCGCGAGGGCGGGCGGACGGTCGGCGCCGGTCAGGTCACGAAGATCCTCATGTAGCGCCCGCGGGACAGCGCCCGCGGGAAGCGTCATAAGGTGCCGGACGTGGCCTCCGGCTGGTCCAGGGCCGCGTCCAGCGTCGCCAGCGGCGGCAGCAGCCGCGACAGTCCCGTCACCCTCAGCACCCGCAGGGTCAGCGGGTGGGTGCACACCAGCGTGAGCCGTCCGTCGCGCTCCAGCACCCGGCTGCGGGCCCGGTAGAGCAGCCGCAGCCCGGAGCAGTCGAAGAACTCGATGTGCCGCAGGTCGATCACCACCAGGGAGCTGTCCCGCGCGGTCACCCGGTCCAGGTACGGCGTCATCTCCGTGGCCGCCGCGATGTCGATCTCGCCGCGGAACTCCAGCACCGTGTGTCCGCGGTCCTGGCGGATGCGCAGGTGCCGGGTGAGCGACGCGGGATCCTGTCCGGATTCCTGGCGCACGACGGCATCACCTCCCACCCCTGCCGGTTCAATTCCGTTCCCCGCCCTGCAAGTTACCCTCGATGGAGGGAATTTGAGCATGTTCGATTGACATATGTCTGCTGCTTCGGCGCGCCATTTTCTGTGGCGTGCGCGACAGTCGGCGAACGGGCACGTGGGAGCGGTACCGCTCCGCTACGAAAGGGCGTGCCAGGCCTTGCTCAGCGCCTGGCGGAACTGCTCCTCCTGGTGCGCGGTGAGCTCCCGCACCATCCGTTCCTCCAGCTCCCGCACCGGCCCGGCCACCCCGGCGAGCAGCTCGCGCGCGGAGTCGGTCAGCAGGATCAGCAGCTCGCGCCGGTTGCGCGGATTGCGCTCCCGCCGGATCAGTCCACGGCTCTCCAGGGACCGTACGAGGTCGGCCATCGACTGGGCGGTCACGAAGGAGTCCCGCGCCAACTGGGCGGCCGACAGGCCGTCGTGGCGCTCCAGGACGGTCAGGGCCGTGTACTGCAGCGCCGTGATCCCGGCGGGCTTCACCAGCTCGTCGAGATGCGAGCGCACCACCAGCTCCACCTGCTTGACCATGTACAGCAGCGAGGGGCCTGTCTTTGTACCGACCATGCGTGCACCCTAGACCATTGACAGGAATCCTGTCTGTAGTGAGACTGCCCACCAACAGGAAACCTGTTTGTTGAAGGTTTGGCGATCAATGCTGGGAGTGGGCCAATGACGACCACCTTCGGGACCGGACCGGGGCAGCTGTTCATCGCGGGGCAGTGGCGGGAGGCCGCCGACGGGGCCCGGACGGAGGTGACCGACCCGGCCACCGGCCAGGTGATCACCACCGTCGCGGAGGCCGGCGCCGCCGACGTCGACGCCGCCGTGCGCGCCGCCCGCGAGGCCTTCGACGCGGGGGAGTGGTCGGGGCTCAGCGGCCGGGAGCGCGGCCGGGTGCTGCACCGGATCGCCGAGCTGATCCGGGAGAACGCCGAGGAGATCGCCGCGCTGGAGAGCCTCGACGTCGGCAAGCCGATCACGCTCGCCGGAGCCGTCGACGTCACCAACGCGGCCAACGACTACGAGCACTTCGCGGCCCTTGCCCACGCACTGGACGGCGCCGTCCGCGACGTCCAGCTCAACGCCCTCGCCTACACCCGCCGCGAACCCCTCGGCGTGGTCGCCGCCATCACCCCGTTCAACTTCCCGCTCATCCTGGCCGGTTCGAAGATCGGCCCGGCCCTCGCCGCCGGCAACACGGTCGTCCACAAGCCCGCCGACGAGACCCCGCTCAGCGCCCTCTACATGGCCCGGCTGTTCCAGGAGGCGGGTGTCCCTGATGGGGTGATCAACGTCGTCACCGGCGCCGGACCGGTCGCGGGCGAGGCCCTGCTGCGCCACCCGGGCGTCGACAAGGTCGCCTTCACCGGCTCCACCGCCATCGGCCGGCACGTCGCCAGCACGGCGGGTCAGGCGCTCAAGCCGGTCACCGTGGAACTCGGCGGCAACGCGGCCCACCTCGTCTTCGAGGACGCCGACCTGGAGAAGGCCGTCGGCGCGGTGATCAAGGCCTTCGTCTTCAACACCGGCCAGTTCTGCATGGGCGGCCCCCGGCTCCTGGTCGCCCGCCCGGTCTACGCCACCCTGCTCGGCATCCTCGCCGAGGCCGTCCCCGGCGTCCCGGTCGGCGACCCGCGCGACCCGGCCACCGTCGTCGGCCCGATGGCGGGCGAGAAGCACCTGCGCAAGGTCGAGGAGTACGTCGAACTCGCCCGCAAGGAGGGCGCCCGCATCGTCTGCGGCGGCGAACGCCTCGACCTGGACGGCGGCTACTACTACAAGCCGACCGTCGTCGCCGACCTGCCCAACGACTCCCGGGTGATCCAGGACGAGATCTTCGGCCCCGTCCTCACCGTGCAGCCCTTCGACTCCGAGGACGAGGCCGTCGCCCTCGCCAACTCCACGCCGTACGGCCTGGCCTCAGGCGTCCAGACCGGCAACCTGGCCCGCGCGCACCGGGTCGCCGCCCGGCTCCAGGCCGGCATCGTCTGGGTCAACGACTGGGCGATGCTCGACCCCGCCGTCCCCTTCGGCGGCGTCAAGGCCTCCGGCTTCGGCCGCGAGTACGGCCCCGAGTCCCTCGCCGCCTACACCCAGGTCAAGTCCGTCGTCATCTCGCTCGACTGAGCCCGCAGACCAGGAGTCCGTACGATGTCCCTCACCACCCGAGCCGCCGTCGTCGAGTCCGGTGGCGCGCCCTTCACCCTCGCCGAGGTCGAACTCGACCAGCCGGGCCCCTACGAGGCGCTGGTCCGCATGGTGGCCACCGGTCTGTGCCACACCGACCTCGGTGTGGCGAGCGGCGGGCTGCCCTTCCCACTGCCCGGAGTCCTCGGCCACGAGGGCGCCGGGGTCGTCGAGGCCGTCGGCTCCGCCGTCACCGGCGTGGCCCCCGGCGACCATGTCGTGCTGTCCTTCACCTCCTGCGGAGCCTGCCCCAACTGCCACGGCGGCCACCCCGCCTACTGCGCCACCTGGCTGCCGCTCAACCTGATCGGCGGCCGGCGCGCCGACGGCACCCACACCGTCAGCCGCGGCGGCGAGCCGCTCGGCGGCCACTTCTTCGGCCAGTCCTCGTTCGCCGAGCGGGCGTTGGTGGACGAGCGCAGCCTGGTCAAGGTCGACCCGGACGTCCCGCTGGAGTCGATCGCCCCGCTCGGCTGCGGGGTGCAGACCGGGGTCGGCGCCGTGTGGAACGTACTGGAGCCGGCCACCGGCAGCACGGTTGTCGTGCTGGGCGCCGGAGCGGTCGGCCTGTCGGCGGTCATGGCGGCCGCGCTCACCCCCGCCACCACGATCGTCGCCGTCGACCGGGTGGCCGAACGCCTGGAACTGGCAAGGGAGTTGGGTGCCACGCACACCGTCGACGCGACCCGGGAGAGCGTCCCCGAGGCGCTCGGGCGGATCTCGGACGGAGCCGGCGCCGACGGAATCGTGGAGACGACCGGCAGCCCCGCCGTGCTGCGCCAGGGCGTCGACGCGCTCGCCGCCCGCGGCACCCTGGTCGTCGTCGGCGCCCCGCCCTTCGGCACCGAAGTCTCCCTGGACGTCAACGGGTTGCTGGGCGGCAAGCGGATCGTCGGCCTGACCCTCGGGGACAGCGAGACCCAGGCCTTCATCCCGGCCCTGGTCCGCCTCGTCCGCGAGGGCCGGCTGCCGCTGCACCGGCTGATCACCACCTACCCGTTCGCCGAGATCGACCGGGCCGTGCGGGACATGAGCACGGGCAAGGCGATCAAACCCGTGCTCACCTTCTGAGCCCCGACCGCGTCAGTCCACCACCAGGACCAGCTTGCCCGTGGTCCGGCCGGTGCCGCCCAGTTCGTGCGCCTTGGCGGCATCGGCCAGCGGGAAGGTCCCCGCGACCGTGGCCCGCAGCTTCCCCTCCTCGACCAGGGAGGCGACCGCCCGCATCCCGGCCCGGTCGGCGTCCACCAGCATCCGCACCGCCCGCACGCCCAGTCGCTCGGCCTCCTCGTACAGCTGCGGGGCGCCCACCGGCAGGATCGACACCAGGACCCCGCCGGGCCGCAGCACCCGCAGCGAGGCCGTCGCGGTGTCGCCGCCGACGGTGTCGAGCACCACGTCCACGTCCCGGACCGCCTCGGTGACGTCCACCGACCGGTAGTCGACCGGCTCGTCCACGCCGATCTCCCGCAGGAAGTCGTGCTTGCCGGCGCTCGCCGTGCCGATCACATACGCCCCGCGTGCCTTGGCGATCTGCACCGCCACATGCCCGACCCCGCCGGCCGCCGCGTGGATCAGCACCCGCTGCCCCGCCCGCACGTCGGCGTACTCCACCAGCGCCTGCCAGGCCGTCAGGGACACCAGCGGCAGCGCGCCCGCCTGGACGTGGTCGATCACGTCCGGCTTGGGCACCAGGGCCCGGGCGGGCAGGATCGCGTACTCGGCGTGCGTGCCGTGCCCGAACGGGTAGGGCGCCATGCCGAAGACCTCGTCACCGGGCTTGAATGCGGCGACGCCGATACCGGTCTCCTCGACCGTGCCGGAGACGTCCCAGCCGAGGACGAAGGGCGGCTCGCCCAGGAAGGCGCCGAGTTCCCGGTGCTTCCAGTCGGTCGGGTTGAGACCGGCCGCCCGCACCCGGACCAGCACCTCGTTGGGGCGCGGCCTCGGCCGCGCCGTCTCGACCAGTTTCAGCACCTCGGGGCCGCCGAGGACGTCCTGGCTCATCGCACGCATGGTGTTCACATCACTCATGGTCACCCAGCCTGCCCCGGCGCGCCCCTCCTGGAAATGGCACGATTGCCAAGCTTCGATAGGATCGTGCCAAGCGATGGATCCCGGCGGACCCGCGCGAACGTTCCGGCCCGCTCCGGCGTCGAAGGGCGGCAGGACGGCGAGGAACAGGGGTGGGGGATGCGCAGAGGTCTGGTGGCGGCGACGGTGCTGGTGGCGGCCGCGGCGGTGGCCTGTGGCGGCGGGAGCCGGCCGGCCGTCGTGGTGCAGGGGACGCCGCCGGCGACGCCGTACCGGGGGTCGCTGGACATCCCCACGAAGGAGGTCGACGGGAACACCCCGCAGGCCATGCGCACCGCCTCCGGAGCCGCGGGCCGGGCCCTGGAATGCGACGGGGAGATCTACTGGGGCGGCGGACCCGACGGCTGGAGCCGCGACGACGGCGGCGACTCGCCGGAGGACGGCCTCCGGCTCTTCTTCCACATGTTCGATCCCGAGGTACCGCGCGGCGGCTACCGCGTGGAGCGGCGGGAGGCCGACCGCGTCCTGTACTCCTACGACGTCGGCGGCCGCACCGAGGTGGCCGTCGTGGTCGCCAGAGGCCAGAAGGACAGGCCGGGCTGGGGACCGGAGACCTACGCCACCTGCGACCCCTCCGAACTCCCGGCGAGCGTCACGTCGGGACCCGGGTGGCCCGAGATCTGGACGGACGCGCACGGCCGGCGGGTGCCGGTCACGACGATCAGCAGTACCTCCGGGCCGGAGCACTGCGGCTGGCAGTCCGCGGTCTTCCTGACCCTCGGCGACCGGACGTACGTCCGCGATCCGCACGGCGTGCTCGCCGCCGACTCCTTGCTCGACGGCCGCTACGACGGTGACGTGACGATGCCCGCCGACGCGCACGACACCGGATACCGGTTCCGCGACCGGCGGCTGTGGCTGACGGACGACGGTGACACGGCGTACGTCCGCACCTCCCACGGGGTCGAGGCCTGGCCGAAGGAGCGGCGCGACTTCGCCTGCGACTGAGACTCAGCGGCTCATGTGCAGGGCGACCAGCAACTGCCACACCTGGTCCGCCACTTGCTCGGCGGTGGCGTCCAGCAGGCCGTGCAGCCAGTCGGCCAGCACCCCGGCGAAGGTGGCCGCCACCGCCGAGGCCACCAGCGGGGCGTCCGCCGCCCCCGCCAGCTCCCGCTCGGCCAGACTGCGCGCCCGCAGGTCCCGGTGGAGCACCCGGCCCAGCGGGCCCCCGCCGCCCGGCGCGAGCAATTCCCGGTACAGGGCCGCGTGCGGGACCAGCCCCGCGAAGAACTCCCGCAGCGCGGGCGGCGCGTGCACCGGATCGGGCCGGCCGCGCCAGGCGTGCAGTGCGTCCACCGCCTCCCGTACGACGTCCGCGCAGGCGTCGACCGCCAGCGCCGCCAGGTCGTCGTAGTGCACGTAGAAGGTGGCCCGGCCCACCCCTGCCCGGCGCGCCAGCGCGGCCACGCCCACCTCGGCGAGCGGCCGTTCGGCGCACTCCTCCAGCAGGGCCGCGCGCAGCCGGGCCCGGGTGCGGGCCGCCCGCGGGTCCTTTGGGGCCGGGCGCCCGGTCATCGGGCGGCGAGGACGGCGGCCAGGGCGAGCGCGCCGGGCAGCGCCTGGGCGAACAGGATCCGCCGGTTGGCCGTGACCGCGCCGTACACCCCGGCCACCACCACGCACGACAGGAAGAACACCTGGGCCCGGAAGCCGGTCGGGTCGGCCGCGACCAGCCCCCACACCAGGCCGGCCGCCAGGAAGCCGTTGTAGAGGCCCTGGTTGGCGGCGAGCGGCGCGGTCCGGCGGGCCAGTTCCGCGTCGAAGCCGTGGAAGCGCATCCCGGGCGCCTTCTGCCACAGGAACATCTCCATCACCAGGATGTACGCGTGCAGCGCGGCCACCAGGCCGACCAGCACGTTGGCCAGGATTTCCATGATCGTTGGACCCTCCCCATCTCTTGAACAGGTGTCCACTATAGCTGGACAGCTGTCCAGGAAATATCGGCTCGGCCCACTGGCGGGCCGTGACGGAACCCTCACTTCCACGAGGCGTCGAGGTTGATCCTTTAGGGCTCGAACCCGATAAGCTCCACTCCGTCACAGCGAGTTGACGCACCCCACGGTGGGTCCGTCCCGCCGTGCGTACTCATGAGTGCGACCTTCGCACACTGCCCCTGTTCGCTGATGTTCGATTGTGTTGCTCCGAAGGATGCAGATGGAACTCGCCACTCCGCCGCCGGCGGCGCGGGCCCCTGTCGCGTGGTACAGCTGGTGGCTGATGCCGCTGGCCTTAGGGGGAGGGACGGTCGCCGCCACGTTCATGAGCTCCGAGCGAATAACCGCGGCCGTCGCCGGTGCCGCGGCCACCGCGGCGAGCTCCGTGTGTGTGCGACTGCTGATCCGCTCGCAGCGCCAACTGCGCAGTGCCGAGGGTTCGTTCCGCAGCTCGCAGGCCGAGCACTCCCTGCAGTGGCAGCAGCATGTCTCCGGTCTGGAACGGAAGTTCACGGCCGAGCGCGCCACGCTGGAGGGCCAGCTCAACGAGCAGGCCGCCGGGTTCGACGCACAGCTCGGTGAACAGGCGTCCGCCTTCGAGACCCGGCTGACCGAGCGGACCGCCCACTACGACGCCCGACTGGCCGAGCAGGCCCGGGCGTACGAGGAGCGGCTCGCCGACCAGCTGAAGTCCTCCGACGCCCAGCTCTCCGACCAGGCCGAGGTCTGGCAGGAGCAGCTGACGCACCAGCGGGCCGCGATCTCCCGGCTCGCCGGGGAACAGCTGCCGGACGCGCTGAAGCGGCTGCGCGAGGGCGACGCCGTCGACGACCTGCTGCCGGTGACCGAGCAGTGCGCCAAGGTCGACAAGGACCTCCAGGCCGACCTGCGCCGCATCCTGCGCACCTCGCTGATCGGCGTGGAGGAGGAGTTCAACCGCTCCACCTCCGCCGAGCAGGCCGTGATCAGCATCGGCAACCGCATCCACGTCCTGACCAGCAAGCTGCGCGGCCGGCTGCACGAGATGCAGGGCGAGCACGGCAGGCTGCCCGCCGTGGCCCGCGGGCTCATGGAGCTGGACCAGGAGCTCGGCCCCGCCGACTCCCTCGCCGCCAGCATCGGCGTGCTCGGCGGCTCCGACCGCCCGGGCCGCCAGTGGCAGGAGCCCCAGCGGCTGCTCAGCGTGGTGCGCGGCGGCATCGGCCGGATCAAGGACTTCCACCGCGTCGAGGTCCGGCACCTGCCCGAACTCGGCGTCGACGGCGGTCTGGTGGACCACCTGACCCTGATCTTCGCCCACCTCCTGGACAACGCGGCCCGCTACTCGCCGCCCACCGAGCCGGTCGTCGTCTCCGGCAAGGAGGTGCCCAACGGCGTCGGCATCGAGATCCAGGACTCCGGCAAGGGTCTGAGCGAGGAGAAGAAGCGCGAGGCCGAGCACTCCCTCGCCGGCACCGCGGCCGGACCCGGCATCGGCGGCATCTCCGAGGACGCCAACATCGGCCTCAGGGTCGTCGGCATCCTCGCCCGCCGCTACGGCATCCGGGTCACCTTCGCGGACTCGCCCTGGCTCGGCACCTCGGTCGTCGTCGTGGTCCCGCACAAGTTCTTCAGCCCGCTGCCCGCGGCCGCCCCCGCCCAGGTCCCCGCGCCGGCCGCCCCCGCCGCCGCGTCCCCGGCGCAGGCGCACGGCCCGGTCGCCGCCGAGACCGTCAGCCGGCCGGAGGCCGGCGAGGCCCCGGACACCACCCCGGGCGGACTGCCCCGCCGGCGCAGCCGGCGCCGTGAGGAGGAGCGGCCCGAGCCGCGCACCGCCCGCACGGAGGGCACCGCGTTCACCGCGGTCCCGCCGGAGGAGTCCTTCGCGGGCCTGGCCGCCTTCGCCACCGCGGGCCGCGCGCCCCTGGCGGACGAAGAGGCGGACAGCGAGGCCGAGTTGACCGGAGACCGAGACGCCGTGGCACCTGCCACCCCGGACGGCGCCGACGACGCCGCCGCCGGACGCGAGTCCACGCAGCGCCGCACTGAAGAGAGCGACTAGTCCACATGACGCAACAGGGAACCGACGTGAGCTGGGCGCTCCGCGATCTGGTCGAGAGCATCCCGGAGATCCGTTTCGCCCTCGTGGCCTCCAGCGACGGCAAGGCCATCACCTCCTTCGGCGCCGAGGACCCCGACGACGTGGACCGCTTCGCGGCCGTGGTGGCGGGGCTGCAGGCCCTGGCCCAGCCGGTCGCCGAGCAGTTCCCCAAGTACGCGGGGCAGCTGCGGCTGGCGATGATCGAGGTCGACGGCGGTCACCTCTTCGTCGTACGGGCCGGTGTGGAGACCTATCTCGGCGTCCTTGCCCGCGAGGGGCTCGACCAGGGCCTGCTCGGGCATCAGATGAGGGACCTGTCCCGGCGGATGGGCGAGCTGCTCGGCACCTCTCCGCGCCTGGAGGAGCACTCTGGATGAGTGCTCCCCGCCGGCCAACGGATCCGTCCGGTCTCGAGCGTTACTACGTCCTCACCGGAGGACGCAGCGGACCGGGCGGGTCGGCGTCGAGCCTCGATGTGGCCACCCTCGTCGTCTCCCGTACCGCTCCCGTCCCGGGGATGCAGCACGAGCACGAGGAGATAGTCCGGCGCTGCCGTGACCCGCTGTCGGTGGCCGAACTCACCGCCCATCTCGGATTGCCCTTCAACATTCTCGCGGTGCTGTTGGCGGATCTGCTGGACGCAGGCCGTATTGAAGCCCGTGATCCCATTCCGGCCCACCACGCCGGCCGCGGGCCCGACCTCGCGCTCCTCCAGGAGGTACTCAGTGGACTTGAAAGGCTTTGACCATCCCGGCGACCCCGGTGCCGGGGGGACCCGCTCGGTCAAGGTGATGATCGCCGGGGGGTTCGGCACCGGGAAGACCACCATGGTCCGCTCCGTCAGCGACATCAAGCCGCTCACCACCGAGGAGACCCTCACGCAGGCGACCGTCGGCGTCGACAACCTCATCGGTGTCGCGGACAAGGCCGAGACCACGGTCAGCCTCGACTTCGGCAAGATCAGCCTCAACGAGAGCCTGATGCTGTACCTGTTCGGCACCCCCGGACAGGAGCGGTTCTGGTTCCTGTGGAACGGCCTGTTCAAGGGCGCGCTCGGGGCGATCGTCCTGGTGGACACCCGCCGGCTGGCCTCCAGCTTCCGGGCCATCGAGGAGATGGAGCGGCAGAACGTGCCCTTCGTCATCGCCCTGAACGTCTTCCCGGACTCCGCGCGGCACCCCATCGAGGAGATCCGGGACGCCCTCGACATCTCCCCGCACACCCCGATCGTGGCCTGCGACGCCCGCGACCGGGCCTCCAGCCGCGACGTCCTCGTGGCGCTCATCCAGCACCTGCGGGAACGCTCGGCGGTATCCCTGGAGTCCCGATGAGCGCGCCGCACGATCCGGGCGCCACCGGCGGCTGCCCGGTGGCCCACGGCGCCGGGGTCACCCGCCTGTACGGGCCCGACGCGGAGCGGGACCCGCACGGCATCTACGAGCGGCTGCGCGAGACGTACGGGGCCGTCGCCCCCATCCTGGTGGAGGGCGACGTGCCCGCCTGGCTGGTGCTCGGCTACCGGGAGAACCGGCGGGTCCTCGACAACCCGCTCCAGTTCAGCCGTGATTCGCGGATCTGGCGGGACTGGCTGGACGGGAACGTCTCCCCGGCCTCCCCGCTGATGCAGATGGTGGGCTGGCGGCCCGACTGCGTCTCCCAGGACGGCGAGCCGCACCGCAGGCTGCGCGGCGCGGTCACCGACAACCTGCTGAAGGTGGCCGGGCGGGGCATCCGCCGCCATGTCACGCACTTCGCCAACAAGCAGATCGACGCCTTCGCCGGCACCGGCCGCGCCGACCTGGTCACGGACTTCGCCGAGTACCTGCCGATGCTGGTGCTCACCCGGGTCTTCGGGCTCGCCGAGAGCGAGGGGCGCACCCTCGCCGAGTCCAGCGCCCAGGTCATCAAGGGCGGCGCGGACGCCCTCGCGCACAACGACAAGATCGTCTCCATCCTCGCCGAACTCGCCGCCCGCAAGCGGTCGGAGCCCGGCTCGGACTTCGCCAGCGGCCTCATCGAGCACCACGCGGGTCTCGACGAGGACGAGATCGTCCAGCATCTGCGGCTGGTGCTGATCACCGCCCACACCACCACCAGCAACCTGCTGGCCCGGGTGCTGGAGATCGTCCTCACCGACGACGCCCTGCGCTCCGGTCTGGTCAGCGGCCAGCTGAACATGTCCTCCGTGGTGGAGGAGGTCATGTGGAACACCCCGCCGCTGGCCGTGCTGCCGGGCCGGTTCGCCACCTCCGACCTGGAGCTGGGCGGCTGCCCGGTCAAGGAGGGCGACATGCTGCTCCTCGGCCTGGCCGCCGGCAACGTGGACCCGCTGATCCGCCCGGACCTCGAAGCCTCCGTCGCCGGGAACCAGTCCCATCTGGCGTTCAGCGCCGGGCCGCACGAATGCCCGGGCCAGAACATCGGCCAGGGCATCATCGAGACGGCCGTGGACGTCCTGCTGCACCGGCTGCCGGGGCTGCGTCTGGCGGTACCGGCCGAGGAACTCACCTCGACGGCCTCCACCTGGGAGTCCCGACTGGACAGCCTGCCGGTCGAGTTCGCGGGCTGAGGGGCGCACGAGGCACGGCCCGGGGCCGCCGTCCGGCGGGACGGCGGCCCCGGGCCTTCGTCGGCTCACACCGCCAGCAGGTCGTCCACCGAACCCTGCCCGGCCAGTTCGGCCGCGGCCGCCGGACCCTCCTTGGCCGCCGCGTACCGGCCCGAGGACAGGCCCCACACGTAGTTGCCGTTGATCCAGTGCTGGATGGCCTCCACGCCCATCCGCACACCGTCCCGCTGTTTCTCGTCGAGCCCCAGCTCGTCGCACATCCGCGGCACCCGCGCCTCCAGTTCGACGTACTCGTCGAGGCAGAGGGTGGTCATCCGGTACGCCTCCTGCATGGCGTCCGTCCAGGAGCCGCCGCGCTCCCGGTGCAGCACGGCTATCAGGTTGTGGCCGTCGCCCCGGCGCCGCTCGCGCTCGAAGGAGTGGATGTCGTTCATGAACCCGATGGTGTCCGAGGCCAGATCACGCATCCGTTCCATCAGCGGATGCGCCTGCACCTGCGCCGGCACCTCGAAACGGCGGCTGCGCTCGCCCGCGTCGATGCTGTGGTGGATGCCGACGGTACGGCGCCTAAACGCCGCGTACTCGTCGAGACCGAGGGTGCCGGCCAGCCCGCGGGCCGCCAGGTCGACCTCCTCGCAGTGCGCGACCAGGAACCGGCCCCAGGAGGCCGCGAACCGCGTCCGCCAGGTCAGGGACATGCCATCGGAGAGATGCTGCCAGACCTCCGCCCAGGCCAGCGTGATCGGGCAGACCACCCGGGGCCGGATGCCGGACGGGCGCAGCGGTGTGGCGATCAGCTCCCGGGCGACGTCGGCGATCCGGTCGGCACGGTCCGGCCGATTGGCGTCGAACTGGTCATCGAAGAGAAAGGCCAGCGAGAACCAGTTCATCAGGACGACCATGTCCTCGGCCGAGGCGTGCGGGTAGGTCCGGGCGGCGGCCTGCGGAAGGTCCCACGACTTGTACTCCTCGAACCCCGCCTTGCTGCGCACCAGGTCCATGTCCCAGATCCAGCGCAGATGCCGGGCCCGGGCGTACTCCAGATGCTCGCTGACGGGGGTGTCGAAGGGCAGGTCGAAGGTGACGTCCTGAGGCATGTGCTTCCTTTCGGGAGACAGAGCGCAGAGTCCCCCCGGCCCTGCGAACGGGTGGCCCGTCGGCCACCCGCGCATTCGAACTGGCCTTCGTGGCTCGAAAGTTGAGCCGTGAAGCGGTACGAGGCTGCCCAGAGCGTAAATGATCTACGCGCCGCCCACGCCGTGACGCCTGTTACTGCTGATCACTCCCGAGTTCAGTACACTCGCGCGCCCCCCACGTACGTGTGTGCGACGCGGGTGTCCGCGATGTCCTGCGGGTCCCCGGCGAACGGATCGCGGTCCAGGACCACCAGGTCCGCGAGCGCACCGACCGCCACCCGGCCGGTGTCGTCCAGGTGGTTCACATACGCCGAACCGGCCGTGTACGCCGTGACCGCGTCCGCCAGGCCCAGCCGCTCCCCGGGCAGGAACACCGGCGCGTCGCCGCCCGGTTCGACCCGGTTCACCGCGACATGGATGCCCTGCAGCGGGTCGGGGCTGCTCACCGGCCAGTCGCTGCCGGCCGCGAGCCGCGCCCCGGAGCGCAGCAGCGACCCGAACGGGTACTGCCACCCGGCCCGTTCGGACCCCAGGAACGGAATGGTCAGCTCGTCCATCTGCGGCTCGTGCGCGGCCCACAGCGCCTGGATGTTCGCGGTGGCGCCGAGCCGGGCGAACCGCGGCACGTCGTCCGGGTGCACCACCTGGAGATGCGCCAGGTGGGGCCGCGTGTCGCTGGTCCCGTTGGCGGTCCGGGCCGCCTCGACCGCGTCCAGCGCGTCCCGTACCGCCCGGTCGCCCAGCGCGTGGAAGTGGCACTGCAAGCCGAGCGCGTCCAACTCGGTGACGTACTTGGGCAGTTGCCCCGGATCGATGAAGCTCTTGCCCCGATTGCCGGTCGCGCAGCCGCACTTGTCCAGATACGGGTCGAGCAGCGCGGCGGTGCCGTTCTCGGCGACCCCGTCCAGCATCAGCTTCACCGTGCCCGCCCGGAACCGGCCGTGGCTGAACGCGGCCCGCATCTCCACCAGTTCGGGAATCTGCTCGGCGCCGCGCTCCCGGTCCCACCAGAGCGCCCCCACCACCCGCGCGGTCAGCGAACCGTCCCGGGCCGCCGCGAGATACGCCTCGGCCGGGTTGTCCATGCCGAGGAACTCCCCGACCAGCGCGTCCTGCCAGGCCGTGATGCCGAGCGAGTGCAGATACCGCTGGGCGTGCAGCAGCGCCGCCAGCCGGTCCGCCGGGCCCGCCGCCGGCGCCAGCCGCCCCACCAGCTGCATCGCCCCCTCCTGCAGCGTCCCGCTCGGCACGCCGGACGCGTCCCGCTCGATCCGCCCGTCGGCCGGGTCGGGCGTGTCGCGGTCGATCCCGGCCAGCTCCAGGGCCCGGCTGTTGACCCAGGCCCCGTGATGGTCCCGGTTGGGCAGATACACCGGCCGGTCCGGTACGACGGAGTCGAGCAGCTCCTTCGTCGGCGTACCGCCCGCGAACGCCTCCATGGACCAGCCGCCGCCCAGGATCCACTCCCGCTCCGGATGCGTCTCGGCATAGGCGCGGACGGCGGCCACCGTCTCCTCGGCGGTCCGCAGCCCGGACAGGTCGCACTGGGTCAGCTCCAGCCCCGCCGGCACCGGATGGACGTGCGCGTCCTGGAACCCGGGCAGCAGCAGCCGGCCGGCGAGGTCGACCACCTCGGTGCGCGGCCCCGCGAGTTCCCGGAGGTCCTCGGCGGAGCCGACGGCGGCGACGCGTTCCCCGGTGACGGCGACGGCCGTCGCCGTCCGGCCCTCGGGGGTGAGGACAGGGCCGCCGGTGAAGAGCAGATCTGCGTGCATGTTTCCTGTTCCTTAGTTGGAGGTCGTGAGCAGTCGGGGCGCGTCGGCATCCGTGCCCTCGCCGGTGCGGAAGTACGGCGAGCGGCGTACGTACCTCGCCCAGGCGGCCGCGACGAACCCGGACCCGATCATCACCAGCGGGGTGGTCAGCAGGAACCAGCCGTTGTCCGCGCTGAGTTCGAAGTGGTCGGCCGAGGTGTAGAAGGACCAGCCGAGATAGCCGCCGAGACCCAGCAGCGCGCAGGCGCTCAGCGTCGGCAGCACCACCGCCCGCAGGCCCTGCCGCCAGTCCTCGCGCAGCAGCGAACGGAAGCGCACGGCGGCGGCGAGCGCGGTGAGCGCGTACGACAGCGCGACGACGATACCGACGGCGTTCACCGTCGCCATGATCATGTCGGCGAGCCGCGGGATCACCAGGGCGAGCGCGGCGACCGCCGTGGCCAGCGCCCCGATCAGCAGCGTCCCGGCCGCCGGGGTGCCGTACTTGGCGCTGACCCTGGACCAGACCGGCCCGAGGGTACGGTCCCGGCTCATCGCGAACATGCCCCGGGCCGTCGGGATCACCCCGGCCTGCAGCGAGGCCACCGCCGAGAACATCAGCGCCACCAGCGGCAGCGCGGCCCACGGCTGCGCTGCCAGCCGGTCGCCGAAGAACGCCAGCCCCTCCGCCCCGTGCCCGGCCAGCTCCTTCTCCGACAGCACCCGCTGGAAGGCCACCGAGCCCAGCAGGAACAGCCCCAGCATGGTCACCAGGGTGATCAGCCCCGCCCGGGAGGCGTCCCGGGGATCACGGACCTCCTCGTTCACGCTGAACGCGGCCTCGAACCCCCAGTAGCAGAACACCGAAAGGAGCAGGCCCTGGGCGAGAGCGGTGGCCGAGGGGATCGCGAACGGGTCGAACCAGCTCAGGCTGAAGGGGTGCGGTCCGGTGACGATGCCGTACCCGCAGAACCCGAGCAGCACCACGTACTCGAAGACCAGCAGCCCGGTCTGGAGCCGGGCCGCGGTGCGGATGCCGGTGACGGCGGTCAGGGTGACGGCGATCAGCACGAAGATGCCGACGGCCGTGGTCTGCGCCGTCGAACCGGGGTCCAGGGCGAGCGAGCCGACCCGGTGCACCCCGGCCTCGCCCGCCAGCTGCAGGATCGCCGAGCCGGTGACCGCCGTGGTGTACGCGAGGAAGGCCACCGTCGCCACGATGTTGACCCAGCCGACCATGAAGCCGAGCCAGGGATTGAGCGAACGGCCCACCCACACATAGCCGTTGCCCGCGTTCGGCTCCACCCGGTTCAGCCGGGAGTAGGCGCCCGCGATACCGAGCACGGGCAGGAAGGCCAGCAGCATGATGGCCGGCAGATGGAGCCCGACCACCCCGGTCGTCACCCCCAGACCGATGCCGATGCTGGTGGTGGCGGCCGTACTGGACGCGGCCACCGCGATGCCGTCGAGGACACCGAGGGATCTGCGCAACTCAGGGGGGTCGACTGTGTAGGGCTTGTCGGTCATGGCCAGCACTCCGCTCGCACCGGGGGGCCGGACTGGTCGGCCCCGGTGACCGGACATGAAACTGCCGGTGCGCTTCACAGGTCAACGGTGTTGTCATAAGGTCTCGCCAGCAGGAAGGGAGGCCCCATGAGCGAACGAGTCGTCGCGGCCGGCGCCCGGCAGCGCCGGCGCCCCACCAAACAGGGCGTGGTGCTGTCCGAGGAGCTGATCGTCGAGACCGCGATGCGGCTGATCGAGGAGCACGGCGCCGAGGCCCTCTCCGTGCGCCGCCTGGGCCGCGCCCTGGGCGCCGACCCCAGCTCCCTCTACCGGTACTTCCGGCACACCGACGACCTCATGCTGGCCGTCGCCGACGAGCTGATCGGCCGTACCCTGCGCCGCTGGCGGCCCACCGGCGACTGGCGCGCCGACCTGCGCGACCTGGGCCTGCGCATGCACGCGGGCGCCCTCGCGCATCCCCGCGCGGCCGGGCTCAGCGCCCACCGGGTGACCGGAGGGACGTACGAGATCCAGGCCGTCGAGACCATCCTCGGGGTGCTGCGCAGCGCCGGTTTCCCGGACCCGGAGGCGGTCCGCGTCTACCACGCCTTCGTCGACCAGGCCCTCGCCTACGGCGCCCTCGACTCCGCGACCACCGCCCTGCCGGAGCCCGCCCGGGAGGCCGAGGCGGACGTGTGGCGGGCGACCTACGCCCGGCTGCCCGCCGCCACCCACCCGAACATCGCGGCCACCGCCCGCCATCTCGTGGCCTCGATGCGGGGCAGCTCCTACCCGGCGGCCCTGGACCTGCTGCTGACGGCGGCCGAGGCCCGGCTCACCGAGATCCGGGCGGCCGAAGGTGCCTGACGGCCGCGAGGGGAAGTGACCGGCGGCCGACTGATTCCGGTGATCGGGGACAGACGCACCGGGAGGACCTGTCCAGGGAGGAAACATGGCACTGGTGACCGCGGCCGTCGTGGTGCTCGACTGCGCCGAACCCGAGAAACTCGCCCATTTCTACCGGCAGTTACTGGACGGCGAGCCGGGTGACACAGCCACCGACCTCATCGAGGTGCGCGGCGCCGACGGGGTCCGGATCGCGTTCCGCCGGGACGGCAACGCCACCCCGCCCAGCTGGCCGCGCCCCGAGGCCACTCTCCAGGCCCACCTCGTCCTCCTGGTCGAGGACCTGGACGAGGCGGAGCGCCGGGTGGTCGGCCTCGGCGGGCTGCCGACCGAGACCCGGGGTCCGGCCGGGCCGTACGAGGAGCGGAGCTACTCCGACCCGGCCGGGCACTCCTTCACGCTGCGTCTTTCCCCGCCTCCGGCGGGCTGACCAGGTCCCGGCCGGCCTTGCGGGCGGTCGGCCACACCCCGGTGGAGCGCTGTATGGCCGTGGCGCCGGTGCGGTCCACGGCGCTGCGCGCCACCGCGAAGACGGCGCCCTGGAGCGCCGCGCCGAGCAGCACCTCGCCCCAGCCGCGGTCCCGGTCCAGGGCGTCCGGCGCGTCCTCCTCGCCCCGCAGCGCCCTCCAGGTCCGGCGGAAGACCAGCGCGCCCAGCGCTCCGCCGGCCCAGCTCAGCACGAAGCCGAGGGGCGCGTAGACGAGGGGGAGCTTCAGCTTCTTCCTGCTCTTGGCCATGCCTGCCTCCGCGTTGTCAGGGCCGTCCCGCGACCGGCACCTCCTCGCCGGCCGGCACCGGGCCGGGCGGAGTCCCGTCCCCGAAGGGCCGGCCGCCGAGCTCCTCCCGGTGATGGGGCGTCAGCCACCCGGCGAGATCCGGGCCGAGGGGCACGATACGGGTCGGGTTGATCCCGGTGTGGACCTGGTAGTAGTGCCGCTTGATGTGGTCGAAGTCGACGGTGTCACCGAATCCCGGTGTCTGGTAGAGGTCCCTGGCGTACGCCCACAGCACCGGGTTCTCCGTGATCTTCCAGCGGTTGCACTTGAAGTGGCCGTGGTAGACGGCGTCGAACCGCACCAGCGTGGTGAACAGCCGGATGTCGGCCTCCGTGATGGTGTCCCCGACCAGGTAGCGCTGCCCGGCCAGCCGCTCGGCGAGCAGCCCGAGCCGTCGGAACACCGCCGCGCAGGCCTCCTCGTACCCCTGCTGTTCGTGCGCGAACCCGGCCCGGTACACACCGTTGTTGACGTCCCGGTACACCTCGGCCGTCACCGCGTCGATCTCGTCCCGGTGCCGTACCGGGTACAGGTCCGGCGCCCCGTCCCGGTGCAGTGCCGTCCACTCGGTGGCCAGGTCCAGGGTGAGCTGCTGGTAGTCGTTGGTGACCAGCTTCCCGCTCGGCACGTCCACGACCGCCGGTACGCTCACCCCGCCCGGGTAGCCGGTCTCCCGCCGGTCGTAGGCCTCGCCGAGGAACCGGATGCCGAGCACCGGGTCACGGCCGCCCGGATCGAGCGTGAAGCGCCAGCTGCGGTCGTCCTGGATCGGGTCGGCGACGGCCAGCGACAGGGCGTCCTCCAGGCCGAGCAGCCGCCGTGCCACCAGCGCCCGGCTCGCCCAGGGGCAGGCCCGGCTGACCACCAGCCGGTACCGCCCGGCCGCCACCGGCCAGCCGTCCCGTCCGTCCGCCGTGATCCGGTCCGCGAAATGACTGGGGGACCGGGAGAACGCCTTGTGCCCCAACGAGGTGTTGCCGTCACCGCTCATGCCTGCTCCTCGCCCGGGGGACGCGTCGGGGACCGAAATGGGCCCGGTGCACCACATTCCCCGATTTCCGGCGCCGGCACGGTGTGACCGGTCCGGTCCGGGGCAGTCGGCGGGCGTGAGTGGGACGTCATCGCGAAAGCGTTCGGATCCGTCGCAGGCCGACCGCAGGACGCGCCTGACCGTGCTCGTGGCGCTCGCCGCCAATCTGGTGATCGCCGTGGCCAAGGCCGTCGGCGGGGTGGTCGCCGGCTCGCCCGCGCTGCTCTCGGAGGCCGCGCACTCGGTCGCCGACAGCTTCAACGAGGTGTTCCTGCTGGCCGCCCTGCGCCGCAGCCGCCGCCCGCCCGACGAACGGCACCCCTTCGGCTACGGCAAGGAGCGCTTCTTCTGGTCCCTGCTCGCGGCCGTAGGGATCTTCGTCATGGGCGGCTGCTTCTCCTTCTTCCAGGGCGTCGAGGCGCTGCGCGAAGGGGCGCAGGAGAAGTTCAGCGGCTATGTGGCGGGCCTCGTCGTCCTGGGCGTCGCCTTCTGCGCCGAGGGCGCCTCTCTGCTCCGGGCGTTGCACCAGGCACGCCGGGAGGACCGGGGGCTCGGGGATCCGGCGCTGCGCACGGTGGTCGCCGAGGACGGCACCGCGGTGCTGGGTGTGGTCCTCGCGGGCGTCGGCATCGTCCTGCACATGCTCACCGGTCAGGTGGTGTGGGAGGCGTCCGCCTCGCTCGCGATCGGAGCCCTGCTGGTGTACGTCGCCTACCGGCTCGGGGCCGACGCCCGCGACCGGCTGATCGGGGAGGCCGCCGATCCGGAGCTGAGCGAGACGATCCGGGCGCGGCTGGGGGAGGAGTCCGAGATCGACAGCGTGGAGGCGCTGTTCACGATGAAGCTGGGGCTCGGCTCGACCCTGGTCGCGGCCCGCGTCGACCTGGTACCGGGTCTGGACAGCGAGCGTGTCGAGGAGGTCCTGGTGCGCATCAAGCGGTCCCTCTCCCGGACGTTCGACGAGGCCGACCAGATCTTCCTGGACGTGACCGACCGCTCCGCGCGTGAGGCACAGGAGAGCCCCGCCGCGACGGGGGAACGCGGCGGGGCCTGACTTCCGGCTGCCCGGCCCGGAACCGGTTCATGCCTGCCGGAAACAGATTTTTCTAAATTCCGACGGTCCCCGGCCGGAAAGGATTCCCGGAACCGTCAGTTCCCCGTTACTGCGGTTCCAGCACGAACACCGGGATCTCCCGGCTGGTCTTCTCCTGGTACTCGGCGTACGGCGGGTACGCGGCGACGGCCCGCTCCCACCACTCGGCCTTCTCCGCGCCGGTGACCTCGCGGGCGATCATGTCCTGCTTCACCGGCCCGTCCTGCAGCTCGACATGCGGCTGCGACTTGATGTTGAAGTACCAGACGGGGTGCTTGGGCGCACCGCCCTGCGAGGCGACCACCGCGTAGGTGCCGTCGTGTTCCACCCGCATCAGCGGCGTCTTGCGGATCTTCCCGCTCTTCACTCCCAGGGTGGTCAGCAGGATGACGGGCATCCCGGTGTCCATCAGGGTGGTGCCCTTCGTACCGCCCGAGCTCTCGTACAGCTCGACCTGGTTGCGTACCCAGGCGGTCGGGCTGGGCTCGTACTCGCCCTCAAGAGGCATGAGGTCCGTCCCCTCGTCTCGTCGCTGCCATGACTGACGTCATGATTCAACACGCGGAGTGCCCGGGATCATCCGCACGACACCGGCCCGCTTACCCCAGGGGTAATCGCGCACTCCGCGCGCTACGGGCACAGTCGTCCCCACAGCCCGTCCCCCCGACACCTCAGGCAGGTCATCCATGTCCCCCTCCCGCGCCGTGGTCGAGGAACTGCTCCGCCGGATCGCCGCCGGCGACCCCGGGAAGATCGCCGAGCTGTACGCCGAGGACGCCGACTGGCGGCTGGACTGGCCCGAGGACGAGCACGACCGCCCGGCCACCCCGTGGATCACCCACCGCACCGGCCGCGCCGGAGCCGCCGCCCACTACCGCGACCTCGCCGCCCACCACGTCCCCGGGCAGGACGGCACCCGGATCGAACGGATCCTTGTCGACGGCGACGACGCGGTGGTGCTGGGCGAGATCCGGCAGACCGCCCGGAGCACCGGGCGCCCCTATCGCGCCAGATTCGCCCTGCACCTCACCGTCCGGGACGGTCTGGTCGTACGGCACCACGTCTACGAGGACAGCCTCGCCGTCGCCCGCGCCTTCGCGCCCTGACCGCCCTGACCGCCCCGACCGCGGGGACCGAAGGGACCGCACCGGCCGTCAGCCCGGCGACAGCACCATCCGGGCCGCCAGCCCCAGCATCACGCAGCTCGACAGCAGCGCCGTGACCAGGCGTCCCCGGTGACCGGTCAGGCCCCGGCCGAGGAGGGCGCCGCCGCCCGCCAGCAGCAGCTGCCAGCTCGCGGACGCGGCGAAGGCCGCGAGGACGAACACGCCCTGCTCCAGCGGCCGTACCGCCGCCGCGGAACGGGTCCCGACCACCAGGGCCGCGAAGTAGATCACCGTGGTGGGGTTGAGCAGCGTGATGCCCAGGAGGCCGAGATACGCCCGTCCGGGGCCGGGTACCGGCCGCTCGGCCCGGGTCGCCAGGCGCCGCTCCCGGTACTGGCGCGCCGCGACCGCCGCACCGCGCACGGCCAGCCCCACCAGGACCAGGGCCGAGAGCAGGCGCAGCGGCCCGAGCACCGGGAGCAGTGCCGCCGCCAGCGCGGAGCCGCCGATCGCGGCGAGCAGGGCGTAGAGACCGTCCGCGCTCGCCACGCCCAGCGCGGCGCAGGCGCCGGTCCGCAGGGACGTACGAGCCGTGAGTGACACTAGATATGTGCCGACCGCGCCGACCGGGACGGCGATCCCGTACCCGGCAAGCAGGCCGGCGACGAGCGCGGCCGTCACGGGCGTGCGGGCTCGGGCCTCCAGGGGCGCCCCGGCTGCTGCTGGACCCGCACCCGACGGACGGTCGCGGACGTCAGCGGCGTAAAGGCGTCAGGAGTGTTCATGCGCAGATCCTGTGGCTCGCGGCGCCGCCCCGGCAAGCGGATTTCGGCGCGGAACCGTCCCCCGACCGCGTGCGGTTCGGCCAGATCACCCGATTCACCGATCTGGCTGAACTTGCGGTCGTCCCCTAGATGCCCCGGGCATCTAATGAAGATCGGCACGACGTACCACATTCGTCTGCGAGGTCTTCCATGAACGAACTGACGGACCTGACGGAACCCACCACTGCGGCCTCGGCCGACCCTGTGGCCTGGCCGCAGGACCGCACGTGCCCCTACCACCCGCCCACCGGTTACGACCCGCTGCGCGACGGCCGCAGGCTGGCCCGGGTCACCCTCTTCGACGGCCGTCCCGTCTGGGTGGTCACCGGCCACGGCGCGGCCCGGGCGCTGCTCGCCGACTCCCGGCTGTCCAGCGACCGCCGACGGGACGACTTCCCGATGCCGACGGCCCGGGCCGCCGGGGTCCGCGACCGCAGGGTCGCCCTGCTCGGCCTCGACGACCCCGAGCACCAGACCCAGCGCCGGATGATGATCCCGGCCTTCACCGTCAAACGCGCGAGCCTGCTGCGGCCGTCGATCCAGCGGATCGTCGACGAGCTGCTCGACGCGATGATCGCCCAGGGGCCGCCCGCCGACCTGGTGAGCGCCTTCGCCCTGCCCGTGCCGTCCATGGTCATCTGCGACCTGCTCGGCGTCCCCTACGCCGACCACGAGTTCTTCGAGGCGCAGTCCAGGCGGCTGCTGCGCGGTCCGACGGCCGCCGACTCCCAGGAGGCCCGCGCGCAGCTGGAGAACTACCTCGGCGACCTCGTCGACAGCAAGCAACGGGACGCGGTCCCGGGCGACGCCGTCCTCGACGAACTCGTCCACCAGCGGCTGCGCGACGGCGAACTGGACCGCGCCGAGGTCCTCTCGCTGGCGATGATCCTGCTGGTCGCCGGCCACGAGACGACCGCCAACATGATCTCGCTCGGCACCTTCACCCTGCTCCAGAACCCCGAGCGGCTGGCCGAACTGCGCGCCGACCCCGCGCTGATGCCCGCCGCCGTGGAGGAGCTGATGCGCATGCTGTCCATCGCCGACGGCCTGCTGCGGGTCGCCCTGGAGGACATCGAGGTGGCCGGCGAGACCATCCGCGAGGGCGACGGCGTGGTCTTCGCGACCTCGGTCATCAACCGCGACGAGTCCGTCTACGACGACCCCGACACCCTCGACTGGAACCGTCCGGCACGGCACCACGTCGGCTTCGGCTTCGGCATCCACCAGTGCCTGGGCCAGAACCTCGCCCGCGCCGAACTGGAGATCGCCCTCACCACCCTCTGGGAGCGGCTGCCGGACCTGCGGCTCGCCGCGCCGCCGGAGAAGATCCCCTTCAAACCCGGCGACACGATCCAGGGGATGCTGGAACTCCCCGTGACCTGGTAAGAGGCTCCTGCCATGCACATCGAGATCGACAGGGACGTCTGCATCGGGGCCGGCCAGTGCGCCCTGACCGCCCCGAACGTGTTCACCCAGGACGACGACGGCTACAGCACCCTGCTGCCCGGGAAGGAGGACGGCGGCGGCGACCCGCTGGTCAAGGACGCGGCCCGGGCCTGCCCGGTGCACGCCATCACCGTCAAGGAACCGACGGGCTAGCCGGCGCGTCCAGCTCCAGCCCCCGCAGCCGCGCCGGGTCGGCGACCACCTCGTAGGCCGCCACCCGGTCGCCCTCGACGGTCACCCGCAGGACGTACAGCAGCCGTCCGCGCGGGGCGACGACCAGGCCGACCCGGCCGTCCACCAGGGCCGGTACGGCGAACCGGGCGCGCCGGCGCAGCAGCACGGTGCCCTCGGCGACCGCCCGGGCGCCCCGCAGCTCCGCCGCCATGCCCGGCGGCAGGACCGCGGGGTCGGCGCGGCGGACCACGTCCGGGGCGAGCACGTCGAGCAGCGCGCCCAGGTCACCGCCCCGGGCGGCGGCCAGGAACGCCTCCACCACCCCGCGGTGCCGGTCCAGCTCGGCGACCGGCAGCGTGGGCGTGCCCCGCACCTTGTGCCGGGCCCGGCTGGCGAGCTTCTTCGCGGCCGGCAGCGAACGGTCGGTGAGCGCGGCGATCCGCTCGAACGGCACCGCGAACAGGTCGTGCAGCACGAACGCCACCCGCTCCGCCGGGCATGGGGGTCCCCCCGGTTCGAGCGAAGCCGAGAACTGGGGGAGTCTCCAGCACCACCAGCAGGGCGAGCCCCACCGAGTCGGCCAGCACGGCCTCCTCCTCGGGTCCGTCCCCGGCCGCGGTCGCACGCTCCGGCGGCTCCTCGCCGTACGGCAGCTCGCGACGGGCGCGCAGCATGTCCAGGCAGATCCGGGAGACGACCGTGGTCAGCCACACGCTCAGGTTCCCGACCCCGGCGCCGCCCGCGCGGCTCAGCCGCAGCCAGCCCTCCTGGACGGCGTCCTCGGCGTCCCCCGCCGAGCCCAGCATCCGGTACGCGATCGCCCGCAACCGCCCGCGCCGCGCCTCGAACGCCGCCGCCAGCTCCTCGTGCCCGTCCATGGGTCACCTTTCCGTTCCGTGCTCCGTCACCCCCTCGACGAACCCGAACCGACCGAGGTGACCGCCCCATGCTGCTGCACATCGACTCCAGCGCCGACGCGACCGCCGACTCCGTCACCAGGCGCCTCACCGCGGCCTTCGCCCGGAGCTGGCGCGAGCGGCACCCGGAGGCGGAGTACCGCCACCGCGACCTGACCGCCGTGCCGGTGCCGCCGCTCACCGCCGCCTGTCCCACCCTGGGGCGCCGGGTGGAGCGCGCGGGCCTGGTGCCGCCCGCCAAGGTGCCCGCGCTGATCGAGAGCCCGGCCGAGGCCCGCGAGTGGGAGCTGACCCTGCCGCTGGTCACCGAGCCGGCCGCCGCGCACACGGTCGTCCTCGGCGTCCCGATGTACAACTTCGCGCCGCCCGCGGCCCTGAAGGCGTGGATCGACCGGGTGACCTTCCCCGGCGCCTTCGCCCACCCGGACACGGGGGAGAGCCTGCTGGCCGACACCCGCGTGGTGGCCGTCATGGCCCGCGGCGGCGCCTACGGCCCGCAGACCGGCCGGGAGTCCCTGGACTTCCAGACCCCCTACCTGAGGGCGTGGTGGGGCAGGCTCGGCGTCCGGCCGGAGCGCTTCCACCCGGTCGCCGCCGAGCTGACCCGCGTCGACGTGCTGCCCTACCTGGCCGGCCTGGAGGAAGCCGCCGCCGATTCCCTCACCGAGGCCCGCGCCGCGCTCGCGACCCTCGCCGCGGGCTGAGCTCACCCGGCGCGCAGCAGCACCCGGGCCGCCTCGCGCGCCTCCGCCGCGGGCGCCGTGTTCCCGTTGATGCCCGCGGTGACCATCGCCCCCTCGGCGAGCAGGAACAGTGGCCCGGTGAGCGCGGAGTCCAGCCCGGCGGCGGCCACCAGCCCCGCCAGATAGTCCCGGAACGCCCGCTTGTGGTCCCGGACCTGGGCCACCACGTGCTCGGAGGTGGCACCGAGCTCGCCGTACGCGTTGATCCACGCGCACCCCCGGAAGTCCTCCTCGCCGAACCACCGCTCCAGCCAGCCGAAGACGGCGAGCAGCCGCTCCCCGGGATCCGTGTGCCCCTCCACGTACTCCGCGAGCCGCTGCCGCCAGCGCACGTCCCGCCGCTCCAGATAGGCCACCACGAGCTGCTCCTTGGCGGGGAAGAGCTGGTAGAGCCGCTTGAGGGAGACCCCGGAGGCGCCGCGTATGTCGTCCATGCCGACGGACTGCACCCCGCGCCCGTAGAACAGCCGCTCGGCGGCGTCCAGTGCCTGCTCACGCGCGACCGCGCTGTCCATGGGCCACTCCTTGACGAGAGAACGTGCGTTCTCCTACGGTAGCAGCGACCCGGAGAACGCGCGTTCTCTGACCTGAGGAGGAAACCATGGCCGACCGTCCGCCCCTGCCGCCCTTCACCCGGGAGACCGCCGTCCAGAAGGTCCAGGCCGCCGAGGACGCCTGGAACACCCGCGATCCCGAGCGGGTGGCGCTCGCCTACTCCGAGGACTCGGTCTGGCGCAACCGCGACACCTTCGTTACCGGCCGCGCCGAGATCGTCGCCCTCCTCACCGCCAAGTGGGAGCGGGAACGGGACTACGCCCTGCGCAAGGACCTGTGGGCCTTCGACGGCAACCGCATCGCGGTCCGCTTCCAGTACGAGTGCCGGGACGCGGCCGGACAGTGGTGGCGTTCGTACGGCAACGAACTCTGGGAGTTCGACGAGCACGGACTGATGACCCGGCGTGAGGCGAGCATCAACGACGTCCCGATCGAGGAGCACGAGCGCCGTATCCACGGCCCGCGCCCCGAGTCCGAGCGAGGGCTGTCCTTCCCGCTCCACTAGGCGCCCGCATAGGGTTCCCGGATGACCGACGCGACCGCGAAACCCTTCCTCTACCTCGTCGTCTGCGCGGCAGGCGTGGCCGCCGGCGTCGGAAAGCTGGTCACCGCGGCCCAGGAGCGCGGCTGGGAGGTCGGGGTCATCGCCACCCCGGTCGCCATGAACGGCTTCTTCGACACCGGCGAGGCCGAGGCGCGCACCGGGCGCCCGGTCCGCTCGGCCTGGCGCAGCCCCGCCGACCCGCGCCCCTTCCCGCCGCCGGACGCGGTGGCCGTCGCCCCCGCCACCTTCAACACCGTCAACAAGTGGGCCGCCGGGCTCGCCGACACCCTCGCCGTCGGCACCCTGTGCGAGGCCCTGGGCCTGGGCGTCCCGATCGCCGTCCTGCCCTGTGTCGCCGACGCGCTGGCCGCCCACCCCGCCTACCGCGAGAGCCTGACCAGGCTGCGCGGGCTGGGCGTCCGCTTCGGCGCCCGGTACACCGGCGACCCCGAAGCGGACGGCAGGCGCCCCGAGTTCGCCTGGGAACGTGCCCTGGACCTCCTGGACGAGACCTGACGGCGTCCGGTTACCGCCGCGTGGCGAGGGACCGGACGGCGAACCGTCGTACGCTCGGCTCTGTACGACATGATCTCGACGGCGGGAGACGACGATGGAGTACGTGAAGCTCGGCCGCACCGGTCTGGACGTGTCCCGGATCTGCCTCGGCTGCATGACCTACGGCCTGCCCGACCGCGGCACCCACGAGTGGACCCTCGACGAGGAGGCGTCCCGCCCGCTGATCCGGCAGGCGCTGGACGCGGGCATCAACTTCTTCGACACCGCCAACGTCTACTCGGACGGCACCAGCGAGGAGATCGTCGGCAGGGCGCTGCGCGACTTCGCCCACCGCGACGAGATCGTCCTCGCCACCAAGGTGCACGGCCGGATGCGCCCCGGCCCCAACGGCGGTGGCCTGTCCCGCAAGGCGATCCTCTCCGAGATCGACCACAGCCTCGGCCGCCTCGGCACCGACTACGTCGACCTCTACCAGATCCACCGCTACGACCACAGCACGCCGATCGAGGAGACGATGGAGGCGCTGCACGACGTCGTCAAGGCGGGCAAGGCGCGCTACATCGGGGCGAGTTCGATGTACGCCTGGGAGTTCTCCAAGGCCCAGTTCACCGCCGAGCGGCACGGCTGGACCAGGTTCGTCTCCATGCAGAACCACTACAACCTCCTCTACCGCGAGGAGGAACGCGAGATGCTGCCGCTCTGCGCCGACCAGGGCGTGGGCGTCCTGCCGTGGAGCCCGCTGGCCCGGGGCCGCCTCACCCGCGACTGGGGCACCGTCACCGAACGCAGCGCCACCGACAACTTCGGCAACCGCCTCTACCAGGACGGCGACCGCGCCATCGTCGACGCGGTCACCCGCATCGCCGACGACCGCGCCGTCCCCCGCGCCCAGGTGGCCCTGTCCTGGCTCCTCCACCAGAGCACGGTCACGGCCCCGATCATCGGCGCCTCCAAGCCCCACCACATCGACGACGCGGTGGCAGCCGTAGAACTGAAGCTCAGCGACAAGGAGTTGGAAGAGCTCCAGCAGCCCTACGGCCCCCATCCGATCTCCGGCCACTGAAGCGCCCCGTCAGGGGCGCGGGGCTGTGTCGATGTGCGGCTCCGCCGCGTGGGCGCGACCAGCCCCCACCTGCCCGCACCCGAATCACAACCGCTCGGTCCCGCACGGACCAGCCCCCTCGCTCTCCAGCAAAGGAACCCTTTCCCCACCCATGCTCAACGTCCGGTAGAACTCCCCGATCCGCACGGCCGACCGCCCCACGTAGTGCCCGATGAACGACCGCCGGAACCGCCCGGCGGAGCGATTCGGCTGCGACCCGTGCACCAGACTCCCGTTGAAGAACAGCACATCCCCCGCCGCCATATCGACCGGCACCGCCGTCAGCCCCTCCGGCGGTGCCACGTACTCCCGCGCGAACGACAGCTCCGCATCCGACTCCTCCGGGCAGAACAAGTCCATCCGATGCGTCCCCGGCACCACCTCCAGACCGCCGTTCTCCCGGTCGATCGCCTCGCAGGCGACCCACGCGGCGACGCACGTCCCCGGCTCCACCCGCAGATAGAAGTTGTCCTGGTGCAGCGCCTGCCCCCGGCCCCCCGGCGGCTTGAAGTAGAACATGCTCTGCGCGGCCAGCACCTCCTCCCCGAACAGCCCCTCCAGGATCACCCGCAGCCGGGCGTCCAGCAGGAACTCCCGGGCGAGCGCGCTGATCTCGTGCGGCTGCATCACCCGGGGATACCGGTGCAGCGGATCCGCCGTCGGCCCCGGCACGAAGTGCCCCGGCACGGGCCGCCCCGCCGCGTGCAGCGCCGCGAACTCCGCGCACAGCCGGTCGATCTCCTCGTCCCCGAACAACCCCCGTACGACGGTGAACCCGTCCTCCTCGAACTCCCGCAGGACGGTGCTGTCGATGCCCGTGGCTGTCATCCCCGCGCTCCTCGGTCCGGTCTCCCTGTGTCTGTGCCTGTCACGCTAGGCCGACGCACCGGGGGAGAGGATGCCCATGACCACTGACGGACTGCCCGAGAGCGCTGTCCCCGCCCCGCCGCCGGGCATGGTCGTCACCGGCCGGTACGATCAGGGCCCCGGCTACCGGGTCAACCGCCCCCAGGGCTCGGGCAGTTGGCTGTTCACCTGGACCACCGAGGGCCGCGGCCTGCTGCGGCAGGGCGCCGCCCGCACCCACGCCACGCCCGGCGACCTGGTGGTCCTCGCCCCGGGCGTCGCACACGGCTACGCGCTCGCGCCCGGCGCCGGCCGCTGGCGGTTCTGGTGGGTGCACTGCCAGGCGCGTCCCGCCTGGGCCGCGTGGCTGGGTCCGGGCGCCCTCGGCGACGGGGTGTACGCCGTCGCCGCCCCGGGCGACACGCACGGCCGGATCGAGGCCGCGTTCCACCGCATGCTCGCCGACTCCCGCTGGACCGGCGCCGGCGCGCCGCCCGTCCGGGCACCCGGCGACGACCCCGTCGCCGTGGCGCACGGCAGCGCGGCACGTGAACTCGCCCTGTGCGCGCTGGAGGAGGTCGTCCTGCTCGCGACGGCCGGCGCCCGCCGGACCCCGCCAGGACCGGACGACCGGGTCCGCCGCGCCGAGGAACTGATCGCCGCCGACCCCGGCGCCCCGCACACCGTCGGCTCGCTCGCCGCGCGTGTCGCGCTGTCGCCGTCCCGGTTCGCCCACCTCTTCACCCGGCAGACCGGCGTGCCGCCGATGCGCGCGCTGCGCGAGGCGCGGCTGCGACACGCCGCGCGGCTGCTGGAGAGTACCGACCTGACCGTGGAGCGGGTCGCCGCCGCGTCCGGATTTCCCAGCCCGTTCCACTTCAACCGGGTTTTCCGTGAAAGATACGGCGTCCCGCCTGGCGCCTACCGCTCCGGAGAACGCCCTTAATGGCCCCGGCTATTGGTTCGGGAGAGACGGTCGGCCGGGCGGGCCGCGCAGGTCGGACCGTGGTTCAATGGTTGGTGCCGAGGCCGGGGCGGCCGGTTCTGAATCCCCGTGCCAATTGCGATGTCGATACGGCGACAAAGCGCGAACTCACTCATTGACGTTTCGTCAAACTAACGCAACCGCCGGGCAATGCGCAAAACCCCGAGATCCCTTGTTCTGCCCTGCTGGCCTGTGCAAAGGTGTGCCGTGTCGGCGTGCAGGCCATTGTTTTTCGCCCCGCATGCGCGAGGTCGCTCCCGTTCACCCCCCACGCTTCAAAAGAGCTGTCGACGGCGGACGCCAGAGCACCGAACCCCCAACAAGCCCATCCGATCTTGGCGTCGGCCGGGCCGCATACCGGTCACATACCAGACGGTATGGGCCGAATCCCGCGTTGCGGATGGAAGGAATGCCGCCGTGAATGACGCAGGCCTGGGGAATTCCCCTACCCCCGACCGGCCGTTCGACGTCACCGACGAGCAGCTCAGCGCCGAGCTCAAGCAGTGGACGGGCACCGCGCCCGCGCTGCACCCGGTCGGAGAACTCCTCGACCGGCACTGGGAAGCGGCCTTCGCCTATGCCCGTCTGTGCACCGACGGGACGCGCGGCGCGGGAATGCTCACCACCGCCGCATTCACCCGTCTCTTCGGTGAATCCCTTCGCCAGGCCGGTCCCACCGCCGCCTGGCGTCCCCAACTCCTGGTCACCGTCCGCCGTATCGCCGCCGAATGGGACAACGACGGCCGCGGTGAACTCCTGCACCCCGAACTCCGCGCCGGAAAGGGCGAGCGGGCCGCCTCCCGGCTGCTGCCGCCCGCGAACCGGCGACTGCTCTCCCGGGCCTTCCAGCGGCTGACCCAGTCCTCGCGCGCCGTGCTGTGGCACACCGAGGTCGAGTCCGAGCCCCTGTCGACACCCGCCGGGCTGCTCGGCCTCGACGAGCAGGACGCGCAGGTCGAACTGCGCCGGGCCCGCGAGCGGCTGCGCGAGGAGTGCCTCCAGGTGCACCGCGAACTCGCCCACGTGGACGAGTGTCAGCGCTACGTCCGGATGATCGACGTGACCTTCCGGCGCGGCGGGATCGACATCGACCGGGACCTCCAGCAGCACCTGAACACCTGCAAGCACTGCCGGTACACCGCCGACCAGCTCCAGCAGTTCAACGGCGGCCTCGGCCTCGCCCTCGCCGAGGCCGTGCTCGGCTGGGGCGCCCGCGCCTACCTGGAGTTCCGGGCCGGGCTCGCCCAGGAGCCCACCGAATCCCAGGCCGCACCCGCCGGCGGGCTCCTGGGCGGCGAGGCCTTCGCGCCGACGGCCGCCGAGCCGGGCAAGGACCTGGTGGTGCACCCCGCCGCCTCCCGCCGCACCAAGCAGCGGGCCGCCCGCCGGGCGCGCCGCCGCAACCTCACCGTGGCCGTGGGCACCGTGAGCGGTCTGGTCGTGCTGCCGCTGGTGCTGTGGTCCGTGCTCGGCTCCGGCGACGACGGCGGCTCCTCGGCCACCGCCAAGCCGTCCGCCACGCCCGGGGCCGGCCGGTCCACCTCGGGCCCGTCCTGGATCGGCACCAGCCAGACCACCCAGGGCACCCTCCGCGGCCGGCTGCACAACATCGCCTCGGGCCTGTGCATCGGCGTGGTCGGCAAGAAGGCCGTCAAGGGCGCCGAGACCGAACTCGCCGAGTGCTCCTCGGTCGCCAGCCAGCAGTGGACGTACGAGAGCGACGGAGTGCTGCGCAACGGCGCCGACCCCGGCCTGTGCCTCGACTCGCACCTCGGCTACTCCGTCCAGCTCGCCCCCTGCACGGGCGCCACCGGGTCCGCCGGCCGGAGCATCCGCTACGACTTCACCCTCCAGGGCGCCCTGGTGCCCCGCTGGGACCAGGACCTGGCACTCGCCCCGGCCGCCACCGACGGCGGCGGCGCCCTGGTCGTCAAGACCCGGGCGAACGTCGCCGCGCAGCGCTGGGTGATGGACACCTCCCAGCCCGACCTGCAGATGCAGATCGTCAACTGGGACGCCGAGACCAGCCCGACACCGACCCCGGCCGCCACCCCCACGACCAAGGCCGCGCGGACCGCCACCCCGACGCCCACCCCGTCGGCGTCGAAGACGACCGCCGCCCCGACCCCGTCGAGCACCCCCAGCTACAACCCGTGCGAGGCCTACCCGGGCTACTGCTACGGAGGCGGCGGCCAGTACGGCGGCGGTTACGGCGGCGGCTGGGGCGGGGGGTACGACGGCGGCTGGGGCGGGGGGTACGACGGCGGCGGCCACTACGGTCGCTGAGCCGGCGCGCGCTCAGTGACGGTGCGGCGGCGGGGGCGGGATCGTCGTCAGGTCCGGCGCCCCCTCCGGCCACACCAGCAGGACCGGGCAGGGCGCGTGGTCCACGACGAACCGCACCGCCTTGCCCAGGCTGTGCGGCCCGAGCCGGGACCGGTCGCCGTCCCGGGCCACGATCAGCAGTCCGGCCCCCTCGGCGGCGGCCACCACCTCCCGCTCGACGCGTCCGGTCCGCTCCACCCGGGTGCACGGCCGGCCCAGCCGCGCCTCGGCCGCGTCGAGCAGCTCCGCCGCCGAGGTCCCGCCGAGCTCCACCAGCCGCGGCTCCGGGTCCGGTTCCGAACCCGCCCGGCCGAGCAGCCCGGCGAACGCCCCGTGGGCGAGCCCGGCCACCCCCGGCTCGGCCACGTGCAGCAGCACCACCTCGGACGCGTCCCGCGCCCAGCCGCGCGCCGCGTCCACACAGGCGGGCCAGGTCCCCTCGACCAGCCAGACGATCACCCGCATGCCCATGGCCTCCCGTCTAGATCCCGACCACCTGCAGCGCCCCCCACAGTGCCACCACCGCGCCGCACAGGGCGGTCGGCACGGCGAGGAGCCCCAGCCGGGTGAACTCGCCGAGGTCCACACCATGGTCGTGCTGGTGCACGATCCTGCGCCACAGCAGCGTCGCGAGGGAACCCGCGTAGGTGAGGTTCGGGCCGATGTTCACCCCGAGCAGCACGGCCAGCACCGCGCCCGGACCGGCCGGCGCGGCCAGCGGCAGCAGCACCAGCACCGCCGGCAGGTTGTTGACGATGTTCGCCAGTACGGCGGCGAGCGCGGCGATCCCCAGCAGCGCCGGCAGCCCGGTCCCGCTCGGCAGCACCTTCCCGAGCGCGTCGGCGAGCCCGTTGTCGACGACCGCCCGCACCACGATCCCCAGCGCCAGCACGAACGCCAGGAACGCGGGCGCGGCCGCCTTCACGACGGACAGCGGGGTCGCCCGCCGCCGTACCAGCGCCCGCCCGGCCATGACCAGCGCCCCCGCGCACGCGGCCCACGCCGGGTCGATGCCCAGCGCGGAGGTGAGCACGAACCCGGCCAGGGTGCAGGCCACCGTGACCAGGGCGAACAGCGGCAGCTCGGGCGGCTCGCCGGTGTCCTTCGCCCCGGGGGCCGCCGAGGACAGGTCGCGGGCGAAGAAGCGCCGGAACACCAGGTACTCGGCGCCGATCGCCACCAGCCAGGGCAGCACCATCAGCGCCGCGAACCGGGTGAAGCTCAGCCCGCTCGCCGCGAACGCCAGCAGGTTCGTCAGGTTGGACACCGGCAGCAGCAGCGAGGCGGTGTTCGACAGATGCGTACAGGCGTAGACGTGCGGCTTCGCCCGCACCCCGGACCGGGCCGCCGTCGCGAACACCACCGGCGTCAGCAGCACCACCGTGGCGTCCAGGCTCAGTACGGCCGTGATCACCGAGGCCAGCGCGAACACCGCGGTCAGCAGCCGCACCGGCCGCCCGGCCGACCAGCGGGCCATCCACGCCCCGCAGGCCTGGAAGAGCCCCTCCACGTCGCAGAAGTGGGCGAGCACCAGGACGGCGGCGAGAAAGCCGACCACCGGTCCGAGCTGTTCGGCCTCCGCCCGGGCGTGGTCGAGGGAGATCGCGCCGGTGGCGATCACCACCCCCGCCGCCGGCACGGCCAGCACCGCCTCCGGCCAGCCGCGCGGCCGGATCACGGCCCAGGCGAGCACGGCGGCGAGCAGGAGGACGGACAGGGTCTCGGCGAGCGGGGTGTTCAGGGTGTGTTCCTCAGAGGCGTGATCAAGTGCGGCCCGCCCATAAAAGCAGACCGGCGCGGCTACGAGGCCGGGGTACCCGCCGCGCCGAGAAACTCTCCCCAGCCGCCCACCGGCTCCTGCCCGGGGTTCAGCGTACGCAGCGTGCGCAGCACCGCCGGGTCCTGCGCCTCCAGCCACGCCACCAGCTGCTTGAAGGACACGAAGCGCACATCGTCGTACTCGGCCATCTTGCCGATCGCGTCCTCGACGGCGTCCATGTAGATACCGCCGTTCCAGCGCTCGAAGTGGTTGCCGATGAAGAACGGCGCCCGGTTGGTGGAGTACGCCCGCTCGAAGCCGGCCAGGTAGCTGTCCCGGGCCTGGGTGCGCCAGGCGTCGTACTGGGTCTTGTCACCCAGCGGATTGCCGGCCGACTGGTTGTACATCATGTTGTAGTCCATCGACAGGACCTGGAAGGAGTGCCCGGGGAACGGTATGGACTGAAGGGGGAAGTCCCAGATGCGGTTGCCCTGCACCTTTCCGGGCCAGATCTGCAGGCCGCCGGGGGAGGAGGCGTCGTACTTCCAGCCGAGCGCGGCGGCGGTGGGCAGCAGGTTGGCCTGGCCCTCCAGGCACGGGGTGCGGCCGCCGATCAGCTCCTTGCGGTAGTCGAAGGGCAGCGGCTCCAGATCGGTGAAGCCGGTGTTCGTCTTCCACTTGGTGACGAAGTCCATGGCCTGGTCGATCTCGCTGCGCCACTCGGCGGGGGACCAGTTGCGTACGCCGTCGCTGCCGCAGAAGTGGCCGTTGAAGTGGGTGCCTATCTCGTGGCCCTCCAGCCAGGCGGCGCGCACCTGCTGGAGCGTGGCGTGGATGTGCCGGTCGGAGAGGTAGCCGATCGCCGAGGCGCCGACCTGGTGCTGCGGCGGGTGGTAGAGGTCCTTCTTGGACTCGGGCAGCGTGTAGATGCCGGACAGGAAGAACGTCATCTTCGCGCCGTGGTCGGCGGCCACCTTGCGGAAGCGGGAGAACAGCTGGTTGCTGAGCTCGCCCGCGCCGTCCCAGGAGAACACCACGAACTGCGGCGGCTTGCTGCCGGGCGCCATTCGGGCCGCCTTCGGCTGGTGCGGCTGCGCGCCGGTGTCGGCGGTGGAGCCGTCGCCGATCAGCTTCAGCGGCTTGGCCGGCACGGCGCTGCCCTTGCCGCCGTCGGCCGAACTGCCGCCGCCCAGCGTCAAGCTGCCGTGGGAGCACGCGGAGAGGGCGCCCAGAGCCCCCGCCGCCGCGCCCGCCGTCAGCACCCGCCTGCGAGAGATACCGCTCATGTCCGTCCCCGATTCCGTCGTCCCGGCCCCTCGCGGAGCCTTCCTGTTGCGTGGTCGACGGGTTCGATGCCGGGTCCGGCGGAAAAGATCGGGGCCGACGGCGCGTGTTGCACGTCTGTGACAGTTGTGCTCCGGACATGAAGAACCCCGCTGCCCGGGGGAGTCGGCAGCGGGGTTCGGCTCGGGGCGGGATCAGGCGCCGGTACCGGCGCTGAACACGGTCAGCCGCACCGAGGAGGCGTTCCCGGACACCGGGACCGCGCCGCCCGTCCAGCTCACCTTCAGCGAGTCCCGCTCGTCCGGCGGGGTCACCAGCAGGGCGGCCGGGGTCGCGGTCTTGGCGCCGCTGATCTCCGGGTTGGAGAAGGTCAGCCCCGCCCAGGCGCTCTGGCCCGGCTTGAGGGTGACCGTCCCGGCGGTGCTGCCGGACTCGCGCTTGGGGTCGGGACCGAGCTGGGTGCCGGAGGAGTCCACGAAGGCCGCGCCCGGGTAGCCGCGCACGGTGCAGGTGGCGCCCGACTTGTTGGTGAGCACGATCGGGAAGTTCTCCTGACCGGCCCCCGGGTTGTTGCCGCCCACCGAGGCGGTCAGCTCCGAGGTGTGGCAGCGGCTGCCCGCCGCGGCGGCGGTGGTCGAGGTGGAACCGGTCGTCGAGGCCGCGCCCGTCGTGGCGCCGCCGGTCCCCGACGCCGGCGAGGAGTCGGTGCCGGACGGGACGGAAGCCGTGCCCGAGGTGTCCGCACTCGCCGAGTTGCCGGTCGCGGGCGCGGCCGTGCCCGACACCGACTCCGGGGACTTGCCCTGACCGCCGTCGCCGCAGGCGGTCAGGAGGCCCAGGGCGGCGACCGTGCTCGCGAGCAGGGCCGCCCCGCGCCACAAGGACTGGGACGTGTGCGCCATGTCTCTCCACACTCCTGATGTCATGGCACGCCCGCGGGGCGTGCCCGAGGCGCTCCGTGCGCCGTCACTCTCATCCGATGCGATGAACAGCGGAAAAGTTCGCGGACGCGCCGAAATTCATCGGGTCAGGTGACCCGAAGGGACCGGAGTATGCCGTCCGTGACCGCCTTGTCGACGGCACCCTTCTGCCGTACCTGCGCGTACACCTGCGGTTGGCCGTCTCCGCCGGCCGGGGTCAGGGCCACCTCCTGGATCGAGCCGCCCGCGCCGGAACAGTCGCTCCAGGTGCGGATCCGGCCCTTCCAGTCGTCACTCGTGAACGCGCGGCTGCCGTCGTAGTGGCACCCGGAGTGGGACAGGGCGTTCACCTTGGCGGTGACGTCGCCGTGCTCGCTCACCCCGAGGAACACGCCGTTCACCGCGGCCGTCAGGTCCTGCCACTCGGACACGTCGTCGGCGACCTCGAGACCGGGCTCGTGCCCGGACGCCAGCCCCAGCGCCTGCGGGTTCCAGCCGGAGTTCCGCAGCTCGCCCGCCCACCCGGACGGCACCCGCGCCACCACCCGCCCGGTGGAGTCGGCGACCCGGGTCCCGTCGGCCGCCGCCGATCCCTGCCGGTCGACCAGTGTGACCGCGAGGGCCGTGCCCCCGGCCGCCAGGACCGCGGCGACCGTCAGCGTGACCACGTTGAGCCGCCTGCGGACCCGGTCCAGCCGCCGCGGCCGGCGCGCCGCCGCGACCGCGGCCAGCCGGTCCAGCTCGTCCGCGAAGGCCTGCGCGGACGGCCAGCGCCGCTGCCGGTCCGGCTCCAGGGCCCGCAGCAGCGCCCGCTGCACATCGTCCCCGAGGTCCGGACGCAGCCGCTCCGGCCGGATGATCTGCCCGGGCGCCGCCGGCACCGTCCCGGTGACCAGCTCATAGCCCACCGCGCCCAGCGCGTACACGTCGGCGCGGGCGTCGATGCCCTCACCCGGCCGGGCCTGCTCGGGCGGCTGGTACCCCGCCGAACCGGCCGCCAGCGTCAGCCCCGACGCCTGCGCCAGGCTCTTCGCCAGCCCCAGGTCGGCAAGGAGCACCCGCCGGGTGCCGTCCTGCGCGGTGCGCAGCAGCACGTTGGTCGGCTTGATGTCCCGGTGCACGATCCCCGCCCCGTGCAGGTCCGCCGCGCCGCGCGCCGCCAGCGCGGTCAGCCGCAGCGCGTCCGGGACCGGCAGCGGACCGCCGGCCAGCACATCGGCGAGGGTGCCCGCGTCGGCGTACTCCATCACGAAGTACGGCCGCCCGTCCGGGAGTTCGCCGATGTCGTAGACCTGCACCACCCGCTTGGAGTCGGCCCGCCGCAGCAGCCGCGCCTCGGACAGGAACCGGTCGTGGATGTCGAGCCGGTGGGACCAGTTGTCGGCGAGCACCTTCACCGCGACCGCGGCGTCCAGCTGGTCGTCATGGGCGAGCCAGACCGTTCCGAAGGCGCCGGTGCCCAGGCGCCGTTCGAGGCGATAGCGGCCGATCCGCTCGAGGGGTTGCATACGACTATCATGCCTGGCCTGAGATCGACTTCGAGGGGGACCTCCCGTGCCGGACGCCGCGCTGACCGAAGACCTCGCCCGGCGGGCCGCCGCCGGCGACCAGCTGGCCCTCAACCAGTTGCTGTCCGAGGTCTGGCCGGACGTCGTACGGCGCTGCGGACGGTTCCTGCCGTGCCGGGAGGACGCCGAGGAAGCGGCCCAGGACGTGCTGCTCCAGGTCTCCCGGAAGATCTCCACCTTCGAGGGCCGCAGCCGCTTCAGCACCTGGCTCTACACGGTCGTCGCCAACTGCTCCCGGCAGAAGTACCGGGACCTCAAGCGGCGGGCGGCCGAGCAGCCGGCCGCCATCGAACCCGCCGAGCACGTCGACCCGCGGACCACCAGCGTGATCGCGGGCTCCCGGATCGATCTGCTGGAGGCGCTGGACCGCCTGGAGCGGGAGCACCCGCAGCTGGTCGCGCCGCTGGTCTACCGGGACATCTGCCAGCTGGACTACGCCGAGGTCGCCGAGCGGGTGGGCATTCCGCTGGGGACGCTGAAGTCCCGGCTGCACGAGGCCCGCAAGCAGGTCCGGCCCTGGCTGAGCGCGCCGTAGAAACGGGGCGACAGGGGCCGTGGAAACACGGAAGGCCGCGCATCCGCGGCCCGTGAAACACATGAGGCAAGGAGTTCGTCGACTCCTTGCCACTCTCAACTTATAGCGCACTGGGGGGCTTGCGGCAAGGCCCCCCTCGTCCCGCAGAATCGCAGGCCGAAGCCAGGAACCGCGGTATTTGGGGGATGTGCCACATGCGTGTGCTGTTGATGGGATACGGATCGCGCGGGGACGTCGAACCGCTGGCCGGGCTCGCGCGGGCGCTGCGGGAACGCGGCGCCGAGGCACGGGTCTGCGCCCCGCCCGACGAGGAGTACGCGGAGCTGCTGGCCCGGGCCGGTGTGGAGCACGTGCCGTTCGGGCCGTCCGTGCGGGCGCTGGTGACCCGGCCGAACCCCTCGCCCGAGGACGCCTTCAAGCTCGCGCCCGAGCTGGTCGCCGCGCACTTCGACACGGTCGCCCCGGCGGCCGAGGGGTGCGACGCGCTGGTGGCGACCGGACTGATGCCGGCCGGCGCCCGGTCGGTGGCCGAGAAACTCGGCATCCGTTACGTCCCGGCCTTCTGCCACCCGTTCGGACTGCCGTCCTCGCACTTCCCGCCGGCGGGCCGTCCGGGCCGCCCCGCCCCGCCCGACGCCGACCTGCGGACACTGTGGAAAGTGGACGCCGAGCGGGTGAACGCGCTCTACGGCGAGGCCCTGAACACCCACCGGGCCGCGCTCGGCCTCCCACCGGTGGCCAACGTCCGCGACCATGTCCTCACCGGCCGCGTGTGGCTGGCGGCCGACCCGGTCCTCGCCCCCTGGCAGGACCTGACGGATCTCGACCTCCTGCAGACCGGGGCGTGGCTCCTGCCGGACGAACGTCCGCTGCCGGCCGACCTGGTGGCGTTCCTGGAGGCGGGCGCCCCACCGGTGTACGTCGGCTTCGGCAGCATGGCGATGCGCGGCGCGCCGGACGCCGCCCGGTTCGCCGTCGAGGCGGTCCGAGCCCAGGGCCGGCGCGTACTCGTCGGCCGGGGCTGGGCCGACCTCGCCGCGACCGACGCCCACGACGACTGCTTCGCGGTCGGCGAGGTCAACCACCAGTCACTCTTCCGCCGGGTGGCCGCCGTCGTCCACCACGGAGGCGCCGGCACCACGACCACCGCCGCCGTGGCCGGTGCCCCCCAGGTGGTCGTCCCCCAGATCGTCGACCAGCCCCACTGGGCCGCCCGCGTCGCCGCCCTCGGCATCGGCGCCGCCCACCCCGGCCCGACCCCGACCCTCGACTCCCTCTCACCCGCACTCGCCACCGCCCTCACCCCCGAGACCCACGCCCGCGCCACCAACGTCTCCACCACAATCCGCACCGACGGAGCGACAACCGCCGCCCAGCTACTCCTCGACGGGGCGTAAATCACGGCCCGCCGGCCCCCTGCGAAGCCCCGTAAGGGCAGCGCCCCGTCAGGGGGGCGGGGCTGTTTCGATTTGCGACTGCCGCCGCGTGGGCGCGACCAGCCAAGACGGCCCCGCACCCTTCCACGCACCGCAACCCGCTACGAACCCTGCCTGACGGCCCCTGTGAAGCCCCGTAGGGGCAGCGCCCCGTCAGGGGGGCGGGGCTGTTTCGATTTGCGACTGCCGCCGCGTGGGCGCGACCAGCTACCACGAGCCCGCACTCCTTCACACACCGCAACCCGCCGCGAACCTCCCAACCTCCCCACGGAGTTAATGCATTGACCCCCCTCACCACCCGCGCCTTCGACCTCCCCGAACGCCTTTCCGCCAAGGCCGCCCCCGCCCTGATCGCCGACGACGAGCGGCACTTCGCCGCCATCGCGCGCTGCCTCGACGAGACGATCGCCGAGCTGTCCGACCGCCTCGACGCCGAGCTCAGGGCGCCCGGCGGCACGGGCAGGGCGGCGATGGACCGGGACATCGAGGTGCACCGGCTGACCGGACGGCTGCGCACCCTGCGCCGCTTCGGCCTGGACCTCTGTCTAGGACGCATGGTCGGCACGGACGACCCCGAGCCCGTGTACATCGGCCGTCTCGGCCTCACCGACAGCGAGGGCCGCAGACTGCTGCTCGACTGGCGGTCACCGGCGGCCGAACCCTTCTTCGCCGCGACCCACGCCGACCCGATGGGCCTGCGCAGCCGGCGCCGGTACCGCTGGACGGACGGCCGGATCGGCGACTACTGGGACGAGGTGTTCACCGCCGACGGCCTGGAAGGGCACGCGGCGCTCGACGACCAGTCCGCCTTCATCGCCAGCCTCGGCGCCGACAGGTCGGAGCGGATGCGCGACGTGCTCGCCACGATCCAGGCCGACCAGGACGCCATCATCCGCGCCGGATCCCGGGGCGCCCTGGTCGTCGACGGCGGCCCGGGTACCGGCAAGACGGTCGTCGCCCTGCACCGCACCGCCCATCTGCTGTACTCCGACCCCCGCCTCGGTCACCGCAGGGGCGGAGTGCTGTTCGTCGGCCCGCACCGGCCGTACCTGAACTACGTCTCCGACGTCCTGCCCAGCCTCGGCGAGGAGGGCGTGCAGACCTGCATCCTGCGGGACCTCGTCGACGAGGGAGCCGACGCCGGGCCCGAGGCCGACCCGGAGGTGGCCCGGCTGAAGTCCTCCGCGGACCTGGTGCGGGCGATCGAGACCGCCGTCCGCTTCTACGAGGAGCCGCCCGCCGAGGCCATGACCGTCGGCACCGACTGGGCCGACCTCCGGCTGAGCGGCGACGACTGGGCCGACGCGTTCCGGGCCCCGGCGCCGGGCACCCCGCACAACGAGGCCCGCGACCAGATCTGGGACGAGCTGACCGCGATCCTGCTGGACAAGTACGACGGCGACGACGTCACCCCCGAGCAGTTCCGCGGGTCCCTGCTGCGGAACCGGGAGCTGGTCGGCACCCTGCACCGGGCGTGGCCGCTGCTGGAGGCGACCGACCTGGTCGGAGACCTGTGGTCGGTGCCCGCCTATCTGCGGATGTGCGCCCCCTGGCTCGGCCGCGACGAGGTCCGCACCCTGCAGCGCGCGGACGCCCAGGCCTGGACGGTGTCCGACCTGCCGTTCCTTGACGCGGCCCGGCAGCGGCTCGGCGACCCGGAGGCGGCCCGGCGCGGACAGCGCCAGGAGGCCGTCCTCGCCGCTCAGCGCGAGCGGATGGCGCAGGTCGTCGACAACCTGATCGGGGCCGTCGCCGACTCCGGCGCCGACGGGGACGAGGGCGAGGGCCTGGTGCGGATGCTGCGCGGGGCGGACGCCGAGGTCAGCCTGGTCGACGCGTCCGAACTGGCCACCGTCACCCCGGACCTCCTCGCCGGCCCGTTCGCGCACATCGTCGTCGACGAGGCGCAGGAGCTGACCGACGCGGAATGGCAGATGCTGCTGGCGCGCTGCCCGTCCCGCAGCTTCACCATCGTCGGAGACCGCGCCCAGGCCCGGCACGGCTTCCCCGAGAGCTGGCGGGAGCGGCTGGAGCGGGTCGGGCTCGACCGGATCGCCCTGGCCTCGCTCACCGTCAACTACCGCACCCCGGAAGAGATCATGGCGGAGGCCGAGCCGGTCATCCGGGCCGTGCTGCCGGACGCCAACGTGCCGACCTCGATCCGCGCCGGCGGCCTGCCCGTCCTGCACGGCTCGGTCGCCGAACTGCGCCCGGTGCTCGACGGCTGGCTCGCCGCGCACACCGAAGGCATCGCCTGCGTGATCGGTGACCCCGCCTTCACCCCGACGCCCCGGGTCCGCTCGCTGACCCCGGAACTGTCGAAGGGACTCGAATTCGACCTGGTGGTCCTCGTCGACCCGGAGAAGTTCGGCGAGGGCATCGCGGGCGGGGTCGACCGGTATGTGGCCATGACCCGGGCGACCCGGCAGCTGGCCGTCCTGACCAGCGGCTAGTCCACCTCGGCGAGGGACAGCTCGGCCCAGATCGTCTTGCCCTCGGGCGTGTGCCGGCTGCCCCAGCGCTGGGTCAGCCGGGCCACCAGCAGCAGGCCTCGGCCGCCCTCGTCCCAGGTCTTGGCCCGGCGCAGGTGCGGGGCGGTGTGGTTGGTGTCGGAGACCTCGCAGATGAGGGTGGTCGTGTCGTGGATCAGCCGGAGCCGGATGGGGTGGGCGCCGTAGCGGATGGCGTTGGTGACCAGCTCGCTGACCACCAGCTCCGCTGTGAAGGCGGCCAGGCTCAGATCCCACTCGTCCAGCTGCTCCACGACCTGCTTGCGGATCGGCGCTACCAGCGCGGGGTCGGCGGGGACGTCCCAGGACGCCACCCGGGACGGCGGCAGCACCTGGGTGCGGGCCAGCAGCAGGGCCACGTCGTCGGCCGCGCCGCCGGACGGCAGCAGGGCGTGCAGGATCCGGTCGCAGGTCTCGTCCAGGGAGTCGCTGGACGCGGCCAGTGCCTCGTGCAGGAGCCGGCGGGCGGTGTCCGGGTCCCGGTGCCGTGAGTTGACCAGCCCGTCCGTGAACATCGCCAGCACCGAGCCCTCGGGCAGCTCGATCTCGGTGGACTCGAACGGCAGCCCGCCCAGGCCCAGCGGGGGACCGGCGGGCAGGTCCACTTCGTGGAGGCGGTGGCCCGGGCGCAGCAGGACGGGCGGCGGATGGCCGGCGCGGGCCAGGGTGCAGCGCCGGGACACCGGGTCGTAGACCGCGTACAGACAGGTCGCGCCGACCTCGCCCGGGCTGCCCTCGCCGCCGCGCTCCTCCGACAGCCGGATCACCAGGTCGTCGAGGTGGGTGAGCAGCTCGTCCGGGGCCAGGTCGATGTCGGCCAGGGTGCGCACGGCGGTGCGCAGCCGGCCCATGGCGGCCGAGGCCTGCACGCCGTGCCCGACGACGTCCCCGACGACCATGGCGACCCGCAGTCCCGACAGCGGGATCACGTCGAACCAGTCGCCGCCCACCCCGGCCCGGGCCGCCGGCAGATAGCGGGAGGCGGCGTGCAGGGCGGCGGTGCGCGGCAGCGTCCGGGGCAGCAGACTCCGCTGCAGGGCCAGGGCGGTCTCCCGCTCGCGCGAGTAGCGGCGGGCGTTGTCGATGCAGACGGCGGCCCGGGCCGTGATCTCCTCCGCCAGCAGCACGTCGTCCGGGCTGAACGGGTCGATCCGCCGGTGCCGGCTGAGCACCGCGACTCCCAGGGTCACCCCGCGAGCCTGGATCGGCACGGACATCGTGGAGTGGACACCGAACTCGCGCACCCGCTCCGCGCGCGTCGGGTTCCAGTGCACCCACTGCCCGATGTCGGTGGACGGCATCGAGGCCATGATGGTCCGTCCCGCGGTGAGCGAGTCGGCCTGTGCGGAGGAAGCGGGATAGGTCTCGGTGTGTTCCGGCTTCACCACCGCCTCGGGCACCCCGGGCAGCACGGACTGGTGCGCGATGCGGCGCAGGGTGACCGGTGCCGTCAGCCGTCCCGGGAGCTCGCCGCCGTCCTCCGGCGGGTCCAGCAGGTCGACGGTGACGAAGTCGGCGAGCGCGGGCACGCAGACGTCCGCCAGCTCCTGGGCCGTACGGGTGACGTCGAGGGTGCTGCCGATGCGCACGCTCGCCTCGTTGACCAGCTGGAGCCGCTTCCGGGCCAGGTAGTTCTCGGTGAAGTCGTGGGCGGCCAGGCTCACGCCCCGAACCTGCCCCGAGGTGTCGGTGATCGGCGCCATCCGGGCCAGCCAGGCGTGGGCCCGCTCCTCGCCGCCGGTGCGCATGTAGGTCTGGACGTCCAGCGGGCGGCCCGAGGTCAGCACCCGGAGCATGTTCTGCTCCAGTTCCGCGCTCTGTGGCTGGCCGCCGATCTCGGCGATCCGCAGCCCCTGGATCCGCTCCTCGGGCAGCCCGATGACGTCGGCCATCGCGTCGTTCACCCGGCGCAGCCTGAGCTGGTGGTCGTAGACCGCGATGGCGCACGGTGACTGCGTCAGCGCGGCCGTGGCCAGCGGGTCCTGTGGGGCGGGCGGGCCGCCGCCGTCCAGCGGTGAGACCACCAGCCAGTGGCCGGGCCGCCCGTCCTGGGCCGCGCGGTGGTGGGCGAGCAGCCAGACCGGGAGCGTACGGCCGTCCCGGCGGCGGAGTTCGAGGGTGCCGTCCCAGCGGGCGCCGGCGGGCGTGGGCGGTGCGGTGTCCCCGGTCAGCAGGAGCGCGGCGGGCCGGCCCACGACCTCGTGAGCCGGGTGGCCGAGGAGTCGCCGCGCGCCCTCGTTCCACTCGATCAGCGTGCCGTTCTCGTCGATGACAGCCCGGGCCGTCGCCGCGTCGTCGAACGGATAGACCCGGCTCATCTCGCCACTCCCCAGCGCACACTCACTGTCAACAGGTGCACCACTGCTGTTCAGCCTAGTGCGTCCGGCCCTGCTGTGAACGGCAACCCGGGTGCGGCCGATCGGCTGGGACCGCGTCCGGTCCGAAGAGCCGAACAGGAACCGGCCGACGGGACGAAAGGGGTGGCCATACGGTACCGGAGTCTTGACGGACGCACGTGGCACACCGTCAGAATCTGTTTGTTCGCGATCAGTTGTGAGTAGTTCTGGGCCCTGATGAGGGAGAGCCGCACCATGACGGTCACACGCAGATCGGTTCTGGCAGCCGCCACGGCAGCCCCGACGGCCGGCGCCCTGCTGGGTGCCCCGGGCGCCTGGGCGGTCCCGGAGACGGGTACGTCCCCGCAGGTCACCGGCCGCCGCACGGTCGCCCTGCGGGACGGCTGGCGGTTCGCGCTGGTCAACCCGGGCGGGATCACCGACCCGACCGGCGCCTACGCGGACGCCGCCGACCCCGGGTACGACGACTCGGCCTGGCGGCAGGTGGCCGTACCCCATGACTGGAGCATCGAGCAGACCCCCACCACCGACCACGGCACCACCAGCGGCACCGGCTTCTTCCCCGGCGGCCTCGGCTGGTACCGGCTCGCCTTCACCCTGCCGCCCGGCTACGCCGGCAAGCGGATCGCGGTGGAGTTCGACGGCGTCTACATGGACTCCTACGTCTACTGCAACGGCACCCAGGCCGGCCGCCATCCCTACGGCTACACCGGCTTCGCCCTCGACCTCACCGGCCTGCTGCACACCGACGGCAGCACCGAGAACGTCCTCGCGGTCAAGGTGCAGAACCAACTGCCCAGCAGCCGCTGGTACTCGGGCAGCGGCATCTACCGCGAGGCCCGCCTGGTGGTCACCGACCCCGTGCACGTGGCGCGCTGGGGGACCTACGTCACCACGCCGGACATCACCGCCGAACGGGCGGTGGTCCGGGTGCGCACGGCCGTCGTCGACGCCTCCGGCGAGGGCGCGGACGTCACGGTCGTCTCCCGGATCGCGGGACCCGACGGCCGCACGGTCGCCCGGACGTCCTCCACGGTCACCGTCAGCGGCTCGGGCGAGACCGCCGAGACCCATGAACTGACTGTCGACAAGCCGAGGTTGTGGGGCTTCGCCGACCCGCACCGCTACACCCTGCACACCGAACTCCGGGTCGCCGGCACCACCACCGACACCTGCCGCACGGTCTTCGGCATCCGGACCTACCGCTTCGACCCGGACGAGGGCTTCTCCCTCAACGGTGTCCCCGCGAAGATCAAGGGCGTCGACCTCCACCACGACCAGGGCGCCCTCGGCGCGGCGATCAGCGCCGACGCGGTCCGCAGGCAGATGAGCGTCATGAAGTCGATGGGCGTCAACGCCTTCCGCACCTCGCACAACCCGCCCTCGCCGCAGATGATCGAGGTCTGCGAGGAACTGGGCATCGTGATGATGGTGGAGGCCTTCGACTGCTGGCGGACCGGCAAGACCAAGTACGACTACGGCCGGTTCTTCGACGAGTGGTGCGAGAGCGACGCCACCGAGATGGTCCTCGCCGCCCGCAACTCACCCGCCGTCGTCCTGTGGTCCATCGGCAACGAGATCCCCGACTCCACGTCCACCGCGGGCCTGGCCATGGCCGACCGGATCATCGCCGCCATCAGGGCCGCCGACGACACCCGCCCCCTGGTCATCGGCTCCGACAAGTACCGCGGTGTGCCGAAGAAGGGCTCCGCCTCCGACCTGATGCTGGCCAAGCTCGACGGGCTGGGCCTCAACTACAACACCGCCAAGTCCGTGGACGCGCTGCACGCGGCCTACCCGCACCTGTTCCTCTTCGAGTCCGAGTCCTCCTCGGAGACCTCGACCCGCGGCACGTACCAGGAGCCGGAACACCTCAACACGGGCGAGAACCACACCCCCGGCCGCCGCGCGACCTCCTCCTACGACAACAACCTGGCCTCGTGGACCATGAGCGGCGAGTACGGCCACAAGAAGGACCGGGACCGGAAGTGGTTCGCGGGCCAGTTCCTGTGGTCGGGCATCGACTACATCGGCGAGCCGACGCCGTACGACGTCTTCCCGGTCAAGTCGTCCTTCTTCGGCGCGGTCGACACGGCCGGCTTCCCCAAGGACATGTACCACCTCTTCCGCAGCCAGTGGGTGAGCGAGCCGATGGTGCATCTGCTGCCGACGAGCTGGAACCACGAGGAGGGGGACACGGTCGAGGTGTGGGCGTACGCCAACGTGCCCTCCGTCGAGCTGTTCCTCAACGGAAAGTCCCTGGGCACCAGGGAGTTCGACACCAAGACGACCACCGACGGCCGCACCTATCTGGAGACCACCGAGGCCACCGGCGACGACAAGACGTTCACCACCGGCCCCTACCCCGGCAGCTACACCAGCCCCAACGGCAGTGCGGGCAAGCTCCACCTGACCTGGAAAGTGCCGTACCGGCACGGTGAGTTGAAGGCGGTGGCCCGGCGGGACGGCAAGGCGGTCGCCACCGACGTCCTGCGCACCGCGGGCGATCCCCATGCCGTGCGTCTCACGGCCGACCGCGACTCCCTTGCCGCCGACGGGCGTTCGCTGGTCTTCGTGACCGCCGAGATCGTCGACGCGCACGGTGTGGTGGTGCCCGACGCCGAGCACCTCCTCTCCTTCGACGTGGCCGGCGGCTCGCTCGCGGGGCTCGACAACGGGCGTGAGGAGAGCGCCGAGCGCTACCAGGCGAGCACCCGAACCGCCTTCCGCGGCAAGGCACTCGCCATCGTGCGCTCCGGCACGAAGCCGGGCGCCCTCAAGGTGACCGCGCGGGCGGACGGCCTGCGCAAGGACACCGTCACCGTGCACACCACCCCCGCCCGAGCCGTGGCGAGCACCCCCGCCCCGGACTTCGGCCCGGACTACCCGGTCCCCCCGAACTACCCCTACGCGGACGCCAGTTACTCCGGCCGCGAGGACACCCTCCCCGCCGCGATGCTCGACGGCGACCCGGTCACCGGCTGGTCCAACGCGTTCGCCAAGTCGGCCACCGCCCTGCTGCCCGCGTTCGGCGGAGCCCGGCCCGAGGACTGGGTGTCGGTCGACTTCGGACGCGACCGCACCGTCGACCGGGTGGACGTCTCCTTCACCGTGGACGCGACCCACGCGCTGCCCGCGGCGGTCGAGGTGGCGGTCTGGGACGGGAGGTCCTACCGGCCCGTGGAGGGAACGGCGGTGGACTGGGCCACCGCGTCGGACAGCCCGACCGTCATCACGTTCACCGCGGCACGCGGCTCACGGATCCGGCTCACCCTGACCAGCGCCCACCCCGGGGAGACCTCGGGGGCGGTGCGGATCAGCCGGCTCGACATCTGACGGCGACCCGAGCGACCCGAGCGTTCCGGGCGGGACGGGCGACAGCCGCCGGTCCCGCCCGGACCGTTGACGCGATGTCATGTCTCGAACAGCATGACGGACGTCCGCATGTGGGAGCGCTCCCATCGCCGGGCGTGCGACCCGCACCTCCTTCCGCAGAGGAGCCCAGACGTGAAACGACGCAGAACCGCCTTACTGGCCGTCACGGCCCTGCTGGCGGCGGCCTTCACCGCACTGCCGGCCGCCGAAGCGGGCGCCGACGAGGTCGAGCAGGTCAGGAACGGCACCTTCGACACCACCGGCGACCCCTGGTGGACGAGCAACGTCACCGCCGGCCTCTCCGCCGGGCAACTCTGCTCCGACGTGCCCGGCGGCACCACCAACCCCTGGGACTCCGCCGTCGGCCAGAACGACATCACCCTGGTCAAGGGCGAGTCGTACCGCTTCTCCTTCAAGGCCTCCGGCGTGCCCGGGGAGCACGCGGTGCGGGCGGTCGTCGGGCTGCAGGTCTCGCCGTACGACACCTGGTACGAGGCGACTCCCGTGCCGAGCGCCGCCGGGGACACCTTCTCGTACACCTTCACCTCGCCCGTCGACACCACCCAGGCCCAGGTCGCCTTCCAGGTCGGCGGCGGCGCGGACCCCTGGCGGTTCTGCCTGGACGACGTCTCGCTGGTGGGCGGGGTGCCGCCGGAGGTGTACACGCCGGACACCGGTCCCCGGGTCCGCGTCAACCAGGTCGCCTACCTCCCGGACGGCCCGAAGAACGCCACCCTCGTGACCGACGCGGCCTCGCGGCTGCCCTGGCGGCTGAACGACGCCGGGGGCAGGGCGGTCGCGCACGGCTGGACCGTGCCGCGCGGCACCGACGTCTCCTCCGGGCAGCACACGCAGACCATCGACTTCGGCCGCTACCGGGGCCGGGGCGAGGGCTTCACCCTGGTCGCCGACGGGGAGACCAGCCGCCCGTTCGACATCGGCACGGCCGCCTACGAGCAGTTGCGGCTCGACTCGCTGAAGTACTACTACACCCAGCGCAGCGGCATCGCGATCCGCGACGACCTGCGCCCGGGCTACGGCCGCCCCGCCGGACACGTCGGCACGGCACCGAACCAGGGCGACTCCGCCGTACCCTGCCAACCCGGCCTGTGCGACTACGCGCTGGACGTCACGGGCGGCTGGTACGACGCCGGCGACCACGGCAAGTACGTCGTCAACGGCGGGATCTCGATCTGGGAGCTGCTGAGCACCTACGAACGGTCGCTGTCGGCCCGCACCGGGCACCCCGCGCGGCTCGGCGACGGCAGCCTCGCCGTCCCGGAGAGCGGCAACAAGGTCCCCGACGTACTCGACGAGGCCCGCTGGGAGCTGGAGTTCCTGCTGAAGATGCAGGTGCCCGAGGGACAGCCGCTCGCCGGGATGGCGCACAGCAAGATCCATGACGCCCAGTGGACCGGACTGCCGCTGCTGCCCAGCGACGACCCCCAGCCGCGCGAACTGCACGCCCCGACCACCCAGGCGACCCTCAACCTCGCGGCGACGGCGGCGCAGGCGGCCCGTCTCTACCGCCCCTACGACCGCGCCTTCGCCGCCCGGGCCCTCACCGCCGCCCGCAAGGCCTGGCAGGCCGCGCTCGCCCACCCGGCCGTGTACCCCGACCCGAACGACGGCACCGGCGGCGGCGCCTACCCCGACGACGACGCGACCGACGAGTTCTACTGGGCGGCGGCCGAGCTCTACCTCACCACCGGAGAGCGGCAGTTCGCCGACCACGTCCTCCGCTCACCCGTCCACACCGCCGACATCTTCGGCGCCCTCGGCTTCGACTGGGGCCGGACGGCGGCCGCCGGGCGGCTGGACCTCGCGACCGTGCCGAGCCGGCTCCCCGGCCGCGCCGCGGTCCGCCGGTCCGTCGTCGAGGCCGCCGACACCTACCTGGCGACCCTCGACTCCCAGCCGTACGGCATGCCCTACGCACCGCCCGGCAACCTCTACGACTGGGGCTCCAACGCCCAGATCCTCAACAACGCGCACGTCATCGCCACCGCCTATGACCTGACCGGCGCCGCGAAGTACCGCGACGGCGCGCTCCAGAGCATGGACTACATCCTGGGCCGCAACGCGCTCAACATGTCCTACGTCACCGGCTACGGCGAGGTGAACTCCCACAACGAGCACAGCCGCTGGTACGCCCACGAACTCGACCCCGGCCTGCCGAACCCGCCGAAGGGCACCCTCGCGGGCGGACCCAACTCGTCGATCCAGGACCCCTACGCACAGAGCAAGCTCCTCGGCTGCACCGGCCAGTTCTGCTACATCGACGACATCCAGTCCTGGTCCACCAACGAGACAGCCGTCAACTGGAACGCCGCCCTGGCCTGGATGGCGTCCTTCGCGGCGGACCAGGGGCGCGGCTAGGACGCGTCGTGGAAGACCAGCCCCAGGGTGCGGCGGCGGCCGGTACGGACGGTGCTCACCCCGTGCCGCATCGCTCCGGCCGACCAGCCGCGCCGGGTGCGCACGGGGTGGTCACGGGTGGTGAACACCAGGCCGTGGCCCTGCCGGAGCGGCGTGGCCGTGCCCCGGGACTGGGCGCGCGGGCGCTGTTCGACCGTCAGGAACTCGCCGCCCGTGTAGTCCTCGCCGTACGCGTCGAGGCCGACGACCACCTGGAGTGGGAAGACCAGGTCGCCGAAGACGTCCCGGTGCAGGGCGTTCCAGTCGCCGGGGCCGTAGCTCAGCAGGATCTGGGCGGAGCGGTCCTGGCCGGCCGCGTGGCAGCGCGCCAGCCACGCGTCCAGGGTGTCGGGCCACGGGGCCGGGCGGTCCAGACGGGCCGCCCAGTCCCGGGCGATCGGCAGCAGCCGGGGGTACAGCGCGGCGCGCAGCGCGGCCACCGGCCCGGGCAGGTCGTGGGTGAAGTAGCGGTACTCGCCCGAGCCGAACCGGTGCCGGGCCAGGTCCACCGTGGTGCGGAACAGCTCCGGTTTCTCGTAGCGGGCGGCCAGCTCGCGGCACTCCTCGGGGCCGAGCAGGGGAGCGGTCGGCGCGCAGCCGTGGTCGTCCAGTTCGGCGGCGAGCGCGGTCCAGTCGGTACCGGTCACCCGGCGGCGGGCCTCGGCGGGCGTGAGGGGCCTGGCGGTGCGGGTCATGACGGCGTTCCCTTCCTCAGCCGAGCATCGGCTGCAGCGCGCCCTCGTGGGTGAGCAGCCGTACCTTGTTCTCGACCCCGCCCGCGTACCCGCGCATCGAGCCGTCGGCGCCGATCACCCGGTGGCAGGGGCGGATCAGGAGCAGAGGGTTGGCGCCGACCGCCGCCCCCACCGCCCGGATCTCGGCCCGGTCCACGCCCAGCAGGGCGGCCAGTTCGCCGTACGTGGTGGTGGTGCCGTACGGGATGTCGTCCAGCGCCCGCCACACACGCTGTTGGAAGTCCGTGCCCCGGGCGGCGCACGGCAGGTCGAAGCGGGTGAGCCGGCCGGCGAAGTAGGCGTCCAGCTGCCGCAGCGCCTCGGTGAAGAGCCGGTCGGCGCGGTCGGCGGGCCCGACCGGCTGTCCGGGGAGTGACAGCGCGGTGAGGACGACACCGCCGGGTGACTCCTCGCCGGTCAGCCGCAGTTCGCCCAGCGGGCTGTCGTACACGGTGCACACGTCCATGGGATCCTCCTCGCTCCTCCATGACGTCGTGGGATCGAGTGTGGCGCCGGACCGGCGGGCTGACCGGCGGGAAACGGACACGGCGCTCGGCTGCCGCAGGTACCTCGCCGAGTCGGTCTTGACCTGCGGGTATTTACGGGTAAGTACCCGCGCGGTACCGTGAAGGGCATGCCAGCTCTCAACGTGGAGTTCAGCGACCGCGAGCTAGAGGACCTGCGGCAGATCGCCAAGGAGCGCGGTACGTCCATGAAGGCCCTCGTGCGGGAGGCGGCCGCCGCCGACATCGCCCGGCACCGGGCGCTGCAGGAGGGGGCGGAGGAGTTCCGCCGTTTCTTCGCGGCCCACGCCGCCGAGTTCGCGGCCGCGTTCCCCGACGACGAGCCGCCCACGAAGGGCGAGGCCGCCTGAGTGATGCCGCCGGTCATCCATATCGACGTGCCGTGGCTGCTCCAGCGCCACGAGGAAGTGCTGCCGGACCAGCCCACCGTGAACGACTTCTCCGCGCTGGTCGCCGCCGTCGCCCGGCACCGGGTCGACCCGCCCCGGCTCGGCGTGGACTCCGACCCGGCCTGGCGGGCCGCCGCCCTGCTGCACACCCTCGCCCTGCTCAAGCCGCTGCCCGCGGCCAACGCCCGGTTCGCCTGCGCGACCGCCGTGGCCTACATGTTCGTCAGCGGCGCCGGCATCGACCCCCCGTACGGCGCCCTGGTCGACCTCGCCCGCGACCTGATGAGCGGCAAGGCGGACGTCTACGCCGCGGCGGACCGGCTCCGTTCCTGGCAGCTCTGACCCGCCCGGACGTGCGGGGAAAGCCGCCACCGCCCTCGAAGGCCGCCGGCCGAGGGCGGGAGGAACGGGGCCGGCGGCCTGTTTCGCGCGGAAGAGCCGCCTTTCCGTGCGGGGCCTTGCGAGGAGGGCCGGACATCAGTGGACTCCTCGGGCGGTCGTGCCGGGAGCGTGCGCGCGGGACCGGAGTGTGCGCGCTGTTCACACGGGGTGTGCGGACAGTGAATACGGCCGTGACCGGACAATGGCGGCACCCGTCTTTCTGACATGCTGTCAATGCTGTCGATGTTGTACGGGTGCCTTGTTGCTTGTGTGAGACTTGTGCGAGGGTGAATCCCTCACGCGGGGGGAATGGCCGGGACCTATTCGGCAGTTGGGGAACGAGACCGACACCGTCTCGGCGAATTTCCGCTCTCCGCAAGCGCACCGAAAAGGTGCGCACCACACGCACCAAAGGAATCCGCTCAGTGCCCACCCCCCACCCGCCTCGCCCTCCCTATCCGCCGCCGGGCGGTGGAGCGGAGGAGTCCGACGAGTCCCTCGCCGCCCCGCTGCGAGCCGGATCCGACATCGAGGCCTCCCGGTCCACCGCGCTGCTCATGGCCCGGCACTGGCGTCCCGTGCAGGAGTACGCGGTCGTCTGCCTGGCGGCCTCCGGGCCCGTCTCCCACATGGTCGCGGCCGCGGCCTTCCACCAGGTCCTGGACCGGGTGGCCCTCGGCGAGACCGCCGACGCGCTGCGGCCCCGACTGCTGGTCACGGTCCGGGACACGGTCGCCAACTGGTCCGCGGAGGACCGAATAGCGGAGGTTCTCCCCGACCTCGGGAAACCGGCCGGCGGCCGCGGCATGCGCGCCACGAAGCCCATGGCACCGGAAAACCGCGTCCTCGCGGAGCGTTCATTCCTGGGCCTTCCGGCGCTCGCCCAGAGTCTGCTCTGGCACACCGAGGTCGAGGCCGAACCCATAACCGTACCCGCCGGTCTGTTGGGCATGGACACGGCAACCGCATCGGCGGCTCTCGAAGACGCCCGGGAGAAATTCCGGGAGGGCTGTGTCCGCGCCCACCGGGAGCTCGCGCCGTCCACCGAGTGCCGCTACTACAACCGGCTGCTGGACGTTCCGCTCCGCCGCGGCGGCGCCCTGCTGCCGGACGTCCAGGAGCATCTCGCGGAGTGCCCGTACTGCCGGGCCGCCGCCGAACAACTCGGCCTCGTCGAGGGCGGTCTGGGGGTGCTGCTCGTCGAAGCGGTGCTCGGCTGGGGAGCCCGCCGCTACCTCGACTCGCGTCCGGGGCGCAAGGGCGCGGACCCGGACACCCCCCCCACCCGCTCCTCCTCCCGCCGCTCCGGAGGCGGGCGCCGGCGCGCCACCGCCCGGACGCGGATCCTGGCGCGTATCCCCGTGCAGGTGCGCCGCCCGCCCGGCTCCTGGTCCTCCAAGACCCTGCTCACCAGCGTCGGCGTCGCCGGGGCGGGGCTGCTGACCTCCGTGCTCGCGGTCAGCGCGCTCTCGGGCGGCGGCGACGGCAGCGACGCCGTCGCGACCGCCGGCCCGACTCCCGGCGACACCGACCCGGACGTGACGCCCACCTCCGGCACGGCCCGGCTGCCCACCGCCGACCACCAGACCCGGCTGCGCAACGAGGCCGCCCAGCTCTGCCTGGACATCAAGGGCGCGCCGCAGGCCGGGGCGAGTGTCGTCCTCGCCGTGTGCTCGACGTCCGGGACCCAGCAGTGGACGTACGAGAGCGACGGCGAGGTGCGCAGCGCGGCCGACCACGACCTGTGCCTGGACTCGCACGCCGACGGCGGGGTGGTCATCCTCGGCACCTGCGCCGCGGCCGACGCCGAGCGCGGTCAGGACGTGCGCTACGACCTCACCGTCCAGGGCGAGTTGCTGCCCCGCTGGGACGAGACCCTCGCCCTCGCCACGGCCGGGGTGGACCCCGACGCCGACGTCGTCGTCAAGGTCCGCGACCACTCCAGCGGCCAGCGCTGGCTGACCGACGGTCCGCCGGCCCCGTCCCAGAGCACCGGCTCCTTCTCCATCGCCGGGACCGGCGGACCGTCGGCACAGCCGGCGGAACTGTCCGGGAACTAGGGGCGGGCCGGAGCCTCGTTCACGACGTCCCGGGGTGCGCCGCCCGCCAGGAAGTCCAGGACGTTCTGGACGGCGGCCAGCGCGATCCGGATCAGGGTCTCCCGGGTGACGCCCCCGACGTGCGGTGACAGGACCACGTGGGGGGCGCGCAGCAACCGCAGGGCCGGGGTGGGCGGTTCGGGGTCGAAGACGTCCAGGCCCGCCCCGGCCAGGGTGCCCTTCTCCAGCGCGTCGGCCAGGGCCTCCTGGTCGATGAGCGCACCCCGGGCCGTGTTGACCACGAACGCGGTCGGCCTCAGGAGGGCGAGGCGGTCGGTGTCGAGGAGGTGGCGGGTCTCGCGGGTGAGGGGGCAGTGCAATGTCACATAGTCCGCGGCGGTCAGCAGCTCCTCCAGCGGGACGTACCGCGCACCCCCGTACCGCTCCTCCGTCTCCTCCGACGCCCGCCGGCGCTGCGTGTACAGGACGGTCATGTCGAAGGCCGCCGCCCGCCGGGCGACCTGCTGGCCGATCCGGCCGAGCCCCACGATGCCCAGCGTCTTGCCGGACAGCTCCGTGAGCGAGCGCTGCAGCCGGGGGAGTGCCCAGTCGCCCTCGGCCAAGGCCTGGTGCGCGGGGACCAGTTGCTTGGCCAGGGCCAGCATCAGCGCGAAGGTCTGCTCGGCCACGTTCTGCGCCTCGGCGCCGCTGGAGCCGATCGTGCACACGGACACGCCCTGCGCACGCGCCGCCTCCGTGTCGACGTAGTCGAAGCCGTGGCTCGCGCACTGCACCAGCTCCAGCTCCGGCGCGGCGGCGAGGTGTTCGGCGGTCACCGGGGCGAGCGCGGTGATCACGACGCGTGCCGCCCGCAGCGCCGCCGGATCCTCACCGGCCGACTCGACGACGGTGACCTTCGCGTCGGCGGGGAACAGGGACGCCATCCCGGCACCGGCCGCCCGGCCGCCGACGTGCGGCGGGATGACGGCGAGGACGTTCTTCGGGGCGGTCACGCGGACTCCTCGATCAGGTCGGCCGCGGTGATCGCGGCAGGGGTGGAGTGCCCGGACAGGGCGAGGGTGAGGTCGAACTCGGCGAGCAGCGAGCGGATCACATGGTCCACGCCGGCCTGTCCGTCGAGGCCGAGCCCGTAGACGTACGGCCGCCCCAGCAGGACCGCCCGCGCCCCCAGCGCGAGCGCCTTGAACACGTCGTCCCCGGTGCGCACCCCGCTGTCGAACAGCACGGTCAGCCGGTCGCCCACCGCCGCGGCGACCCGCGGCAGCGCGTCGGCCGCGGCCACCGAACCGGCCACCTGCCGGCCGCCGTGGTTGGACACCACGACGCCGTCCATCCCGGCGTCGACGGCGAGCCGCGCGTCGTCCGGGTGCAGCACGCCCTTCAGGACGATCGGCCCGTCCCAGTGCTCCCGCAGGAAGGCCAGGTCCGGCCAGGTGTGGCTCGGGTTCCCGAACAGGCCGAGGAAGTGCAGCACGGCCGCGTTGGGATCCTCGTGCACCGGCTTGGCCAGGCCTGCTTGGAACGCCGGGTCGGTGAAGTAGTTGGCGGTGCCCACCCCGTTGAGGAACGGCAGATACGCCTGGTCGAGATCGCGCGGGCGCCAGGACAGCAACGGCGTGTCGAGCGTGACCACCAGCACCGAGAACCCGGCCGCCCGCGCCCGCCCGAGAAAGCTCCTCGTCACCTCGCGGTCCCGGCCCCAGTACAGCTGGAACCACCGCTCGGCGTCCCCCATCGCCTCCGCCACCTGCTCCATCGGCGTGCTGGAGGCGGAGGAGAGGACGAACGGCACGCCGTGCGCGGCGGCCGCCCGGGCGGCGGCGGACTCGGCGTCCGGGTGCATGATCGACAGCACGCCGACGGGCGCCAGCGCCAACGGGGCCGGCAGCGCGCACCCCAGCACCTCCACCGCCAGGTCCCGCTCGCCGACGTCCCGCAGCATGCGCGGCACTATGCGGCGCCGCTCCAGGGCGGACCGGTTGGCGCGCAGTGTGGAGCCGTCGCCGGCGCCGCCCGCCACATAGCCCACCGGGCCGGGCCCGAGCCGCCGCTCGGTCAGCTCCTCCAGGCGGGTCAGATCGGTGGGCAGCCGCGGAACCGCGCCCGTCATCCCGTTGAGATAGATCTCGTACTGGAAGTCCGCCCAGTGCTTGGCCATCCGCCCCGCCTCTCCACGTCGAGTACGCGTCGTGGCGACCATACTCGTCGGTATGTGCGGGGCCGTACACCGCCCTTGGGCGTCGGCTCGCGGCGGTCGCCGCAGGCCGGGGGCCGTCCGGGCCTCAGTCCTCTTCGGTGTCCGGTCCCTGGGCCCGGACCTTCTCGACGTGCTCCAGGGACTCGCGCAGTTCGGTGAGCCAGTCGTCCGTGTGCTTCTGGACCAGCCGTACGCACCAGGCCAGCGCCTCGCTGCGGCTGCGTGCCACACCCCCGGCGATCAGGGTGTCCAGCACCTGGCGCTCGGGCTGACGCAGCCGGGTCATGACCGGCGCCGCGACATGCGTGAACAGCGCCCGGCGCCCGTCGCACTCCGCGCCCCAGGACACCTTGTGCCCGAACCGGTGCTCCGCCTCCCGGGCCACGGCCATCCGGCTCTCCCGGGTGCGCTCCCGGAACTCCTGGATCCGGCCCTGTATGGCGGCCTGCCGCTCGGCGTCCGACACTCCGTCCGCCAGCTTGGGTCCGGGGATCCGCCCGACGACGGTGACCTCCTCACGGTCGACCGTCACCTCGACCAGTTCCTCGAAGAGGTCGTCGGGCAGCCGGCCGGCGAACCAGCCGCGTAGCTTGTCTCGTTGCTCTTGAGTAATCATGTAATGACGATTACTCCGTTGCAGTCCAAAGGCAAGGGCTTGCCGGGAACTCCGCCCACAGCGGAAGCGGAATGTTTCAGGACGATTAACGAGGCGATGGGATCCAGTCATCTGGCCGCTTCGAGCGATCAAGAACCGCTCCGTTGAGCGGTCGACGCGTTCGATTTCCGTGACTTCACGCCACTGATTCAATACGCAAGGTTACTGAAAGCCGTGGGTTCGATGTGTGTTTCGACGCCGGAGTCGGCAGAGTGGCGCCCGCCGCCCCGGTACCCACCGGGCCCAGGGGCGGCACCCGTCGAATCAAGCGGAAGGATGCACACCATGCGAACCACCGCGCGCTGGGCAGCGACCCTCGGCCTCACGGCCGCCGCCGTCTGCGGACCCCTGACCGGGGCCGCCGTCGCCACCCCGAGCTCGCTCTACGCTCCCTCGGCCCTGGTGCTCACCACCGGCCACGGCAGCGAGGCGGCCACCGCCACTCCCGAACGCGCCGTGACCCTCACCTGTGCCCCGGCCGCCTCCGGCACGCACCCGGCCGCCGCCCAGGCCTGCGCCGAACTGCGTGGCGCCGGCGGCGACTTCGACGCGCTGGCACCGAGAACCGACGTGTGGTGCACCAAGCTCTACGACCCCGTCGTGGTCACGGTGGAAGGCGTCTGGCAGGGCAAGCGTGTCTCCTACGAGCGCACCTTCGGCAACCAGTGCATGAGGGATTCCTACGGGGCGAGCGTCTTCGCCTTCTGAGAGCCCGGGATCGCACGGTCCTCGTGACTGCCGGACAGGTCCGCAACTGGGGAGTGCGGCCCCTGGAGCGGGGCACCTGCGATCTCGCACCGGAGGTCGGACGGGCGGAGTGGGGCCGCCCGCCGACCTCCGGCATCACCGCCGCTCCCCGGCGCTCCCGTCCCGGGGAAACCCGGGGAGCGGCGGAAACCGCCCCAGCAGCCCCGAGGCCCGTAACAGCCGCGGCACCCGGGGCCCTTCGCACACCAGCCGCAGCCGCCCGCCACGCTCCCTGGCCCGCGCCTCGGCCCGGCACAGCACCCGCAGCGCCGAACAGTCGAGAAACCCGATCCGCCGCAGATCGACCAGCACATCCGGCTCGGGCTCCGCGGTCGCCGCGAGCAGATGCTCGGCGACCAGCTCCTCGGTGGCGATGTCGACCTCGCCGAAGACCTCTACGACGATGTACGAACCCGCTCGCCGGGTACGCGCACAGGAGTTGGCGGCGGGCAGCCCGGGGTCAACGGCTTCCGACGTCATCTCAGCGCTCCACCTCGCCGGGGCGGGTATGGGCCCGGTTGTTACCCACCGGGAGCGCGTGTCATCCCTGCCGGGGGCAGCGCAAGATCGGGTTCACTCGACAGAGTGAATATAATTCAAAAAGCTTGACTTGAAACGCCCCGATAGGGGCGCGGGGCTGTATCGATGTGCGGCTCCGCCGCGGGGGCGCGACCAGTCACGATGCACCCGCAGACGACAACGGCGAGGGGCCACCGTCTCCCTGCTGACGGCGACCCCTCAGTACCCGCGGCTCTGCGGAAGCTACATGTGCACGACCGGCGCGGCGTTGGCGTCCTGCTCCGGCACCCCCCGGCGGAACAGCAGGAACGCGATCACCGCACCCGCCGCGAACATGCCGGCCGACCACCAGAACGCGGTCGTGTAGCTCTCGATCGTCGCCTGCGCCTGCACCAGCTTGTTGGTCGCGTCCCGCCCGGCCAGGTAGTTCGTCGCCGCACTCGCCGCGAGCGTGTTCAGCAGCGCCGTACCGATCGAACCGCCCACCTGCTGCATGGCGTTGACCGTGGCCGAGGCGACACCCGCCTCGTCGGCCGTCACCCCGCCGGTGGCGAGCTGCATGGCCGCCGGCATCACCAGGCCGAGGCCGAGACCGGTCACGATCAGCTGCGGCAGCACCGCGCTGACGTAGCTCGACCCGACATCGATCCCGGCGAGCCAGGCCATGCCGACCGCGGAGACCAGGAAGCCCAGCGGCACGACCGCCTTGGGCCCGATCCGCGGCACCAGGACCTGCGTGCCCAGCTGTGCCGTCACCATCAGGGCGCCGATCATCGGCAGGAACGCCACACCGGTCTTCGTCGGGCTGAAGCCGAGGTTCAGCTGGAGGTAGTAGGTGAGGAAGAGGAACACGCCGAACATGCCACCGGCCGAGATCAGCACGGCGAGGAAGGAGGCGGCCCGGTCGCGGTCCAGCAGGATGCCCAGCGGCAGCAGCGGGTGCTTCGACTTGGTCTGCCACCAGGCGAAGGCCGCCAGAAGGGCCACGCCCGCGATCAGGAAGCCCCAGGTCAGCGCCGAACCCCAGTCGTGCGTCTCGGCGTTGGAGAAGCCGTAGACCAGCGAGAACAGACCGGCGGCGACGAGCACCGTGCCCGGCACGTCCAGCTTGGAGTTCGCGGCGTCGCGGTGGTTGGTCAGCAGCATCATGCCGCCGATGAAGGCGACGACGGCGATCACGACGTTCACGTACAGCGTCCAGCGCCAGTCGAACGCGTCGGTCAGCGCGCCGCCGAGCAGCAGACCGACCGCACCGCCGGCACCCGCGATGGCGCCGTAGACACTGAACGCCCTGGCCCGCTCACGGGCGTCGGTGAACGTGGTGTTGAGAAGGGAGAGCGCGGCCGGTGCGAGCAGCGCACCGAAGGCACCCTGCAGGGCGCGCGCGGTGACCAGCATCCCGAAACCGTTGGCGGCACCGCCGAGCGCCGACACGGCGGCGAAGCCGACGACACCTACGAGGAAGGCCGTCTTGCGGCCGAAGAGGTCGGCGATCCGGCCGCCGAGCAGCAGCAGCGAGGCAAAGGCGAGGGCGTATCCGGTGACGATCCACTGCCGGTTGCCGTCGGAGAAGCCGAGGTCCGCCTGGGCGGACGGCAGGGCGATGTTCACGATGGTGGCGTCGAGCACCACCATGAGCTGGGCGACGGCGACGACCGCGAGGATCCACCACCGCTTGGAGGAGGCGGCGGCCGGTGGCGTTTCTGCGGCGCCGACGTGGGCGTCGTCGGTCAGAGTCTTCTCAGACATGGGAGAACTACTCCAGGGAAGTCGTTCGGGATTCACCAAGAAGCCGCCTCGCCATGGCGGCCCGTTGTCGAGCCGCGAACGAAACGGTTTCGTACACATCGAGACTAGACCACTTTCAGCGAAACGGCAACGTTTCGCTGAGGAAGGGGATCGATCATGGTCAACGGCATGCTCGCGGTGGACGGTGCGGAGCTCTACTACGAGGTGCTGGGCACCGGTCCGGCCCTGCTGATGATCAGTGGCGCGGGCGGTGACGCGGGCTACTACTCGGCGGTCGCCGAGGACCTCGCGGACGCCTTCACCGTGATCACCTACGACCGCCGCGGCAACTCCCGCAGCACCGGCCGTGACGGCATGCCGACGACCCTCGACGAACAGGCGGCGGACGCCCGCGCCGTGGTCGCGGAGCTGGCCGGCGACCGGGCCCTGGTGTTCGGCAGCAGTGCGGGCGCGATCATCGGCCTCACCCTGGCGGCCCGCCATCCCGAGGTGATGGCGGGCCTGATCGCCCATGAACCGCCCGCCGTGAACGTCCTGCCCGACGGCGACCCGGCCCGCAGCTTCTTCCCGGAACTGGCCGCGGTCCACGCGCAGGGCGGGGGACCGGCCGCCGGGCGCCACTTCGCACAGGGGGTCCGGGGCGAGGGCGCATACCGCTGGCCGGACGACGTGTGGAAGCGTTTCCTCGGCAACCAGGACCACCTCTTCACCGCGGAATGGCCCGCGCTGGCCGCTTTCCTCCCTGACGACCAGGCGCTGCGCTCGGCACCGTTCCCGATCGTGCTTGGGGCGGGCAGTGAGGATCGTGGCGCGTACTACGCCCGCCCGTCGATCGAGATCGCCCGCCGGATCGACGCACCCTGGGCGGAGTTCCCCGGCATCCACATGGAATACCTGCGAGCTCCGGCCCCCTTTGCGGCGGCGATCCGCGCACTGGCAACGCTGCTGCACTGGCAGGCAACGGTCAGCCCACCCGCCTAAGGGGCGCGGGGAACTGCGCGACCAGCCCCCACCGGCCGCAAGTGTTCATGCAGCCGCCGGCCGCCCATGTATTCCTTGACAGGAATATAACTAGCTGGGCATATTGAAACCATGTCCGAAGACGCCCTCTGGACCGCCCTCGCCGACCCCCACCGAAGAGCCATAGTCGGCCTCCTCCTGGAGCGCTCCCGCCCCGTCGGCGAGATCGTGGACGCATGCGGCCTCAGCCAGCCGAGCACCTCCAAGCACCTCAAGGTGTTGCGGGAGGCCGGCCTGGTCCGGGTCCGGCAGGACGCCCAGCGCCGGGTCTACGCCCTCGACCCGGCCCCCATCGCCGAGCTGGACGCCTGGCTGGCCCCCTACCGCCGGCTGTGGAACCGCAGCCTGGACGCCCTGGGGCGCCGCCTCGACGAGACGGCCGCGCCGACGGACGACCCGGAAGAACCCTCCCCGAAGGACTGATCCCCATGCCCGCCGATCTCACCGGCACCTACGTCACCCTCGACGACGGCCGCCCGGCCGTCCGCTTCAGCCGTCTCTACGGCCATCCGGTCGACCGCGTCTGGCACTTCGTGACCGACCCCGACGAACTCGCCGAGTGGTTCCCCTCCCGCGCCGAGATCGACCTGCGGCCCGGCGGCGCCGTCAAGTTCACCGGCGACCCGAACATGCCCGAGTCCTACGGCACCGTGCTCGCCGTCGACCCGCCCCGGAACCTCACCTTCGACTGGGGCGGCGACGAGATCCGCTTCGACCTCGCGGCGGACGGCGACGGCCGCACCCGCTTCACCCTCACCCACGTCCTGAGCGAGGAGAACACCGCCGCCCGCAACAGCGCGGGCTGGGAGGTCTGCCTCGCCGCCCTCGACGCCAAGGCCCACGGCGAACGCTTCGAGGGCCCGCACGCAGGCGTCAACGCGCCCTGGAAGGAGTACTACCAGGGCTATCTCGACGCGGGGGTGCCCTCCGGTGCCCCCGTCCCGGGCATCGACGCCTGACCGGTCACGCCAACTGCCGCCGCACCAGCTCGTGCAGCCGTCCGCCGGTGTCGGCGAGCAGCTGGGCCGGCGGGCCCTGCTGGGCGACCTTGCCGTCCTCCATCACGATGACCCGGTCGGCGTCCATGACCGTCGACAGCCGGTGGGCGATGACGATCCGGGTGGCGTTCAGCTTGCGGGTGCTCTCGATGACCGTGCGCTGGGTGTCGTTGTCGAGCGCGCTCGTCGCCTCGTCGAAGAAGAGGATGCGCGGGCGGCGGATCAGCGCCTGGGCGATCATCAGCCGCTGCCGCTGACCGCCCGAGATCGCTCCGCTCCCGGCGACGATCGTGTGCAGCCCCATCGGCATCCGCTTGATGTCCTCGGCGAGGCCCGCCATCTCGGCCGCCGCCATCGCCTCCTCGGGGGTGTACGGCTCGGTGCCGCAGATGACGTCCAGGATCGAGCCGGTGAACGGCTGCGCGTGCTGGAGCACGACACCGCACTGGCGGCGGACGGCGGACTGGTCGAGCGCGCCCAGGTCCTGGCCGTCGTACAGGACGCTCCCCGAGACCGGCTTGTCGAAGCCGATCAGCAGCCGCAGCAGGGTCGACTTGCCGCAGCCGCTGGGGCCGACGATCGCCACGAACTCGCCCGGGCGGATGTCGAAGGAGACGTCGTCGAGGACGAGGGGACCGTCGTCGGCGTACCGGAAGGAGAGGCGGCGGGCCTCGACGGCGCCGGACAGCGGGCCGGGGCGGGTGCTGGCGGTGCGGACCTCGGGGGCGGCCTCCAGGACGGGCTGGATCTCCTCGAAGAGCGGCAGCGCGGCGACCGCCGACACGAAGGAGCCGGTGAGCTGGGTGACCGAGGTGAGCAGCATCGTCACCGAGGTGTTGAAGGTGAGGAAGGCCGCCGCGTCCATGGCGCCCTTCGCCGGGCCCGCGAGCAGCATGAACATCAGGAGGGTGCAGACCGGGAGGTAGACCGAGCCCAGCACCGTGGTGAGGTTCTTGATCCGGCCCACCTTCTGCTGGAGCTCACGGCTGCGCGCGAACTCGCCCGCCCAGGCCGCGTACGCGTAGTTCTCGGCCGCCGCCACCCGCAGCTTCGGCAGGCCCCGCAGGGTCTGGAAGGCCTGGTTGTTCAGCTTGTTGCCGAGCACCACGAGCTTGCGCTGCCAGCGCACCTGCCACAGCCCGAGCCCCAGGAACAGCGCGCCGATGACCACGAGCATGCCCATCGCGGCCAGCGCCATCGGGACGCTGTACCAGAACAGCAGGCCCAGGTTCATCGCGCCGACGGTCACCGACTGGGCGACCACCGGGCCGACGCCCGCCAGCAGGCGGCGGATCGCGCTGATGCCCATCGCCGCGCTCGCCAGCTCACCGGTCGAGCGCTGGGTGAAGAACTTCGTGGGCAGCCGCAACAGCCGGTCCCAGACGGCGGGTTGGAGCGTCGCCTCGATACGGCCCTCCAGGCGGAGGATGGTCAGGTTCTCCAGGAGCGTGAACGCGGCCGACACCACGGCGCTGATCATCACCGCGAGGCAGACCTGCACGATGAGGTTCGTCTGGGCCTTCGGCACATAGTCGCCCAGCACCTTGCCGGTGGCGATCGGCACCAGCGAGCCGATCGCGACGGTCACCAGACCGGCGAGGATCAGACTGCCGAGGTCGCCGCGGGTGCCCTGGAGGCTGAAGCGGAGCAGGCCCAGCGGGCTGAGCGCCTTGTCCGGCAGCGGACGGTAGAACATCACCGCGCGTGGCTCGAACTCCTCCGCGTTCGCCTTCTCGATCGGCGTCTCCCGGCCGGTCGCCGGATGGACGGCCACGTAGCCGCCGCGCCGCCACAGCAGCGCGACCGGCGCCCCGGACAGGGCGCGGTGCCCGACCAGCGGGCCGACATTGTCCCGCCACCAGCTGCCGTCCAGGCGTACGGCCCGGGTCCGCACCCGGGAGGCCAGCGCCACCCGCTCGATCGGGTCGATGCGGTCACTCCCGGCTGGTCCCGTGCCGCTCTGCGCGGGCTCGGCGAGGGTGATGCCGGCCGCCTGGGCGACCAGCCTGCAGGCCGCGTAGGAGGCGTCGGCGTCGGCGGCCGTGGTGCGTTTGGCCGCCTTGCCGATGGAGGCAAGGAGGGTCCGGTCGGCCTGGGCGCGGACCGCCTCACCGGCCTTGATACCGGCCGCCGTACGCGTCTCGTGGGTGCGTTCCAGCTGCTCGATCCAGCGGTCCAGGGTGGTCAGCAGCCGGTACTGCTGGTCGACCATGCTCTGCCACAGGGCCGGGTCCATCAGCAGGTCGGCCGCCGCCTCCGCGCCGTACAGCGAGCCGTACTGCACGCTGCCGGGCGGCACCTGCATCCAGAAGACGTCGTCGTCGGTGGGGGCCGCGGCCCGCTCGCTGGCGGTCATCGGGGCCTGGAAGAGGATGGAGAGGCCACGGCCGACGCCGAGGGCGAGGGCGTACTCCAGGGGGCTCGTGGTCGGCGGTACGTACTGGGGGTTGCCGTACTCGTCGTAGGACCAGGTCTGGGTGCTGGCGGGCTGGTACAGCTCGCGCAGGCCGATGCGGTGGACGACGCAGTCCCGCAACGGGCGGGCCACCAGGGTGTGTTGCGGTCCGGCGACCGGGCCGAGCAGCAGCGCGCCCGCCTCCAGCCGGCCCAGGTGGTGCCAGTGGCCCTGCTGTTCGGCGTCCACCGCGAACAGGTCCAGGGCACCGGACGCCACCAGCCACAGCGTCTGCGGGCCTTCGAGGTCGAGGCGGTTGAAGCCGGTGCAGTCGATCCGGGAGCCCAGCGAGCCGAGCGCGCCGAGAACGAGGTCGCCTCCGTCTACGGTCGTCATCTCATCGCTCCCTGACCAGCGCGGCGTAAGCCCCGCCGTGTGCCACCAACTCGTCGTGCCGCCCGCGTTCCACGATCGTCCCGTGCTGGAGCACGACGATCTCGTCGCTGTCGCGGACCGTGCTCAGCCGGTGCGCGATCACCACGCAGGCGCAGCCGCGCCGGCGCAGGTTGTCCATGACCGTCAGCTCGGTCTCCGCGTCCAGCGCGCTGGTCACCTCGTCGAGGACGAGGATGCTGGGGCGGCGCACCAACGCCCGTGCGATCTCCAGGCGTTGGCGCTGGCCGCCGGAGAAGTTGCGGCCGTCCTGCTCGACCCTGCTGTGGATGCCGCCGGGCCGGCGCGTCACCACGTCGTACAGGGCCGCGTCCCGCAGCGCCTCCACCACGGCCTCGTCCGGGATCGACGGGTCCCACAGCGCCACGTTGTCGCGCACCGAGCCCTCGAAGAGGAAGACGTCCTGGTCGACGAAGGAGACGGAGGCGGCGAGCGCGCCGCGCGGGATGTCCTCCAGGCGCTGTCCGTCGATGCGGATCACGCCCTCCCAGGGGGCGTACAGGCCCGAGATCAGCCGGGAGACCGTGGACTTGCCGCTGCCCGAGCCGCCCACCAGGGCCACCTGCCGGCCCGGGCCCACCGTCAGGTCGAACCCGGTGAGCAGGGGCTTGTCCAGTGGGCTGTAGCCGAAGGAGATGTTCTCCAGCTCGACATGGCCCTGCAGCCGCCGGGTGGAGTCGCCCGCGCCGGGGCGGGCGTAGATCGGGTCGGCCTGGAAGTTCTCCACGTCCTTGAGGCGGGCCACGTCGGCCGCGAAGTCCTGGATGCGGCCCGCGACCCCGTTCAGCCGGGTGAGGGGAGCGGTGAAGCGGGTCACCAGGGACTGGAACGCCACCAGCAGACCGACCGAGATCCCGCCCTCGACGGCCCGCATACCGCCGATCCACAGGATCAGCGCGCTGTTGACGGTCGCGAGCGTCGGCGCGACCACGCCCAGCCAGGCGCTCGGCACCCCGAGCCGCTGCTGCTCCTCCAGGGTGGCCGCGTGCTGACCGGCCCACCTGCGGAAGTAGCCGTCCTCGCCGCCGGTCGCCTTCATCGTCTCGATCAGCTGGAGGCCGGTGTACGAGGTGTTGGTGAGCCGGGCGGTGTCCGCGCGCAGCTTCGCGGTCCGGGTCGCGCGCAGCCGTACGACGAACCGCATCGCCACGATGTTCAGCAGGGCCACGCCGATGCCGAGGAAGGTGAGCTGCGCGTCGTAGGTGTAGAGGAGCACGGCGTAGAGCACGACGACCACCGCGTCCACGCCGGCCGCCGCGAGGTCGCGGGCGAGGGTCTCGGCGACCTGGTCGTTGGACTGGAGGCGCTGGACCAGGTCGGCCGGGCTGCGCTGGGAGAAGAAGGTCACCGGCAGCCGCAGCAGATGGCGCAGGAAGCGGGCGCTGGAGAGGGTGGAGGAGACGATCCGGCCGTGCAGCAGGTTCGCTTGCTGCAGCCAGGTCAGGGCCACGGTGAGCAGCACACAGGTACCCATCGCGGCGAACAGCACGGTGAGCAGCGAGGTCTGGCCGCCGATGAGGAACATGTCGATGTACTGGCGGCTGAGCGCGGGCACCGCCGCGCCCACGACCACCAGCAGCAGGCTGGCCAGCACCGCCGCCGGCATGGTGCCCGCCGTGCCGCGCAGCCGGGCCGGCATCGCGCCGAGCACGCCGGGGCGGCGGCCGCCCTTCTCGAAGCCGTCGCCCGGTTCCAGGACCAGCACGACCCCGGTGAAGCTGCCGTCGAACTCCTCCATGGGCACGAACCGGCGGCCCTTGGCGGGGTCGTTGATGTAGACGCCCCGGCGGCCGAAGCGGCGGCCCATGCCGTCGTAGACGACGTAGTGGTTGAACTCCCAGAACAGGATGGCCGGGGCCTGGACGTCGGCGAGGGCGGCCAGGTCCATCTGCATGCCCTTGGCCGTGAGGCCGTAACTGCGGGCCGCCTTCAGCAGGTTGCTGGCACGGGAGCCGTCGCGGGAGACACCGCAGGCGATGCGCAGCTCCTCCAGCGGGACATGGCGGCCGTAGTGGCCGAGGATCATGGAGAGGGAGGCGGCGCCGCACTCGACGGCCTCCATCTGGAGCACGCTGGGCGTGCGGACCGTGCCGCCGCGGCCCTTGGGGACCGGTCGCTTGGGCGGGGCGGCGCGCCGGCGGCCTCGGGTTTCCTGGACGGTGGTCACGGGAGCAGCCAATCGACGGGACGCTGGTCGGCCAGCCGGATCGAACCCGAGGCCAGGGTCATGGAGTCGAGGGCGAAGGGCGGGCCGTCGGCCGAGGACCACTTGTAGCCGCTCTTCGTCTTCTTCGACCTGTCCAGCCGGACCAGGACGGCCACCGGGCGGCCCTTCTTGGTGAACTGGTCGCCGAGCTGGCTGTCGCCGAGGAACGCGGCGATCGACTGGGCCGACTGGGCGGAGCGGTCCACCGACTTCACATGGCCGCGCAGCACGCCGTACTCCTGGGTCGACACCGACGACACGGTCAGGTCGACCCGGGCGTCGGCCGGGATGGCGGAGGCGTTCTCGGCGGGGACGTAGACCGTCGCGTACAGCGGGTCCGAGGTGTGGGCGATCTTCTCCACGGCGGCGACGTTCGCGCCGGTCTGGATGATCTGCCCGATGGTCGCGGCGAGCGCGCTGATCCGGCCCGCGGCTACCGTGCGGACGACCGAGTCGCCCTCGCTGGTGCGGACCTTCAGGACGGGGGAGTTCGCCGGGAGCCGTTCGCCCTGCTCGGCGAGGACGGCCGTGACCTGCCCGGCGACCGGGCTCTGCAGGATGTAACTGCCCTGCCCGTGGGTGAGGATGGCCTCGGCGGTCACCGTGGAGGCGACCGAACCGGTCACCGCCCACACCGAGGCGGCCGCCATCACGACGACCGAGACGGACAGCGCGAGCCAGCCCTGCGGACGGGCGAACCGCACGGGGAGATCGAGCTCCTCCGGCGACTGGAGCTTGGCGAGGGCCTGTTGGCGGAACTGCACGGAACTTCCCTCACCTAGGGGAGAGACACGGGTGTTTCAGAACGCGCGGATGTTTCCGAACGCCCGAGAGCCCCGGGGCCGGGATCCGGCTCCGGGACTCAGCGGCAACGAGGTGCGATCAGAGACCGGCGACCAGGTTGGTGACCGGCTGGGTGTTCAGGCCGGTGACACCCTCGACCGTGCCGACGACCGTGTTGACCAGGCCGGAAACCGGGGCAACGCTGTCCACCAGGCCGGTGACGGTGCCGACGGCGTTCAGGGACAGGCCGCCGGAGACGTTGTCGAGCTCGGCGTCGGAGATCTCGACGGTCTCAACCTGGGGGGTGGAGTTCATGATGGAACTTCCCTTCATATGGATATTCACAAGGGGGAGAACGGCCCCCCATACGGCCCTTCGGGACGAAACAACGGCCCTGTGGGGACGAGCGGATGGCCGCAACCGCGGGCGCCGTGCGCCCGTTTCCGGGAATCCTTGGCGGTCCCTGCGGTGCGATGGATCAAAGCACGCCCGCAGTCCGCGTATCCAATCAACCAGGCGTCTCACCTGGGCACTTGAGCCTCAGAAGGGTTCATCCGTGCAGGCGTGCGCACGCCTTGTCGGCGACTCCTTCACAAGCCGCACCACTTCGCCGCAGCGGCGAGGGTTGCCCTCCCGGTGGCGAATCCGGCACTCCGCGCCAAAGGCGCGGCAGGGGGCGTGCGGTTGTGCAGATCCGCTGCTTCCGGTGACTTGGTTGGGTAGTGGATGTGCAGATTCCCTGAAGCAAGGATTCCGGTCCGTGATCGCAACGGACCGTCAATGACCGATTGCTGACCGTGTCGGCTGCGTCAGCCCAGCAAGGCGTAGACCGTGCTCGCCCGGGCCGCGAGCGCCCCCGACCGCTCGTCGCTCATGGTGATGTCGGCGAAAGCCATCCGCCGGCCCACTTTCGTCAGCACCGCTTCGATCAGGACATCCGAACCGCTCACCGCGCGCTGGAACGACGTCGACTGCTGGACCGTCGTCATCGGTACGAAGCCGCCCCGCGCCGCCGAGACCGCGATCACCGTCGCCGTGTCCGCCGCCGCCATCAACGCCTGCCCCGACAGCCCGCCGCCCTCCCGGGACAGCCGCTCCGACCAGGGCAGACGCAGGACGGCCCGGTCCTTGCCCAGCGCCGCCACGGACAGCCCGAGATCGAGCACCCAGGGGGCGAAGTTGGCGGAGAGGATCTTGTCGGCTTCGGCGGTGGTCATCGTCATATGGGGGATTGTTCCCGGCCCCGCGCCACGCCACGCGCAACGGCCCCGGGCCCCGCGCGCCGTGGCCGATTTCCCGTCGGTGAGAGGAAGTCAAGAACCGGAATTGAACGCACCAAGTGACCCGCCCGTACCTACGTGCATCCAGGCGCCGCTCACGAACAACTGCCCTACTACGGCAGACACTCCGTCCCTTGGAGGTCGAGAAGTTTGAGTCACAAGCGAATTCCGAAGCGCAAGGCCGCCATAGCGGTGGGCGGTGTCGTGGCGCTCGGAGCTGCGGCCATTCTGCTGCCGAACGCCAACGCGTCCCAGGACGGCAACAACGACGCCTCCGCGGCCGCTCCCAAGACCCTCAAGGCCTCGGGCGCCTCGGATCTTGCCGCACAGCTCCAGGACCTGCTCGGCCAGGCCTTCGCCGGGTCCTACTACGACAGCGGCAAGCAGCAGCTCGTCGTCAACGTCATCAACGGCGACAACAACGTGATCGTCCAGGCCGAGAAGGCCGGCGCGGTCGTCCGCCAGGTGGCGAACAGCACCTCCGCGCTGGAGGCGGCCGCCGCCACCCTCAAGACCAAGGCGACCATCCCCGGCACCGCCTGGGCCGTCGACCCGAAGACCAACAAGGTCGTGGTCACCGCCGACAGCACCGTCACCGGCTCCAACTGGGACACGCTGGAGTCGACGGTCCAGAGCCTCGGCTCGAACATGGCCACCCTGAAGAAGTCCTCGGGCACCTTCAAGACCTTCGTCTCCGGCGGCGACGCGATCTTCTCCCAGGTGGCCGACGGCGAGGTCCGCTGCTCCCTCGGCTTCAACGTCACCGCCTCGGACGGCAGCCCCGCCTTCCTGACGGCCGGTCACTGCGGGGTCGCGGCCAAGGACTGGTCCGACACCGAGGGCGGCCAGCCCATCGCCACCGTCGACCAGGCCCAGTTCCCCGGCGACGGCGACTTCTCGCTCGTCAAGTACAACGACGCCACCACCCAGGCGCCGAGCGAGGTCAACATCGGCAACGGCCAGACCGTCGCCATCAACCAGGCCGAGGAAGCGACCGTCGGCACGACGGTGTTCCGGATGGGCTCCACCACCGGTCTGCACGACGGCCAGGTCACCGGCCTCGACGCCACCGTGAACTTCCAGAGCGAGACCGACCCGAACGGCGTCGACACCGTCACCGGTCTCATCCAGACCAACGTCTGCGCCGAGGCCGGCGACAGCGGCGGCTCGCTGTTCACCCAGGACGGCGGCGCGGTCGGTCTCACCTCGGGCGGCAGCGGCGACTGCACCTCCGGCGGCGAGACCTTCTTCCAGCCGGTGACCACCGCCCTGCAGGCGACCGGCGCCACTCTCGGCGACGCGGGCGCGGGCGCCGGTGACGCCGGTGCCACCGCCGACCCGTCCGCCACGGCCACCGACCCCGCGGGCGGCGACCAGGCCGGCGGCGACCAGATCGGCGGCGCCGCCGACCCGTCCGCCACGGCCGCGGACCCCTCGGACGCGGCCGGCGACCAGAGCGCCACCGGCACCGGTGACGACACGGGCACCGGTGAGGCGACCGGCACCGGCGACCAGACCGGCACGGGAGACCAGTCCGGGACCGGCGTGAGCGACAACAGCAACGAGTCCTCGCACTGATCCAAGAACCGCTGATCGGCCCAACCAGCGGTTCCGGTCGAACAGCGGACGGTCCGGCCCTCCGGCGGGAGGGCCGGACGGCGTCCGATCGGCGGCCTCAGCCGTCGTCCCGTGCTCTGAGCAAGAGCACGGCCACGTCGTCGACACGCTCCTGCGCCGCCGCACTGTGTCGCACGAGCGTGTCGGCCAGCTTGTCCAGCGGCTGGTCGCCGTTCTCCGCGAGGAGTTCGCCGAGGTCGACCAGGGCGTCCTCGATGTCCACCCCGGGGGACTCCACCAGTCCGTCGGTGTACAGGGCGAGCACCGAGCCCGGAGCGAGGGCGACCTCGGTCGTCGGGTAGGTCGCCTCCGCGTCGATGCCCAGCAGCGGGCCCCCGGCAAGGTCGAGCACCCGGACCCGCCCGTCCGGACGCCTCAGCAGCGGCGGCGGATGCCCCGCCCGCGCCATCACCGCCCGGCCCCGCGCCGGGTCCAGCCGCAGATACAGACAGCTCGCGAACAGGTCCGCGCCGAAGTCGATCAGCAGCCGGTTGGTGCTGCGCATCACCTCCTCCGGCGTCTGCCCGACCGTCGTGAAGGCCCGTACACCGGTCCGGATCTGGCCCATCAGCCCGGCCGCCGTCACGTTGTGCCCCTGGACGTCCCCGATCACCGCCGCCGCCAGCGGGCGGGTCGGCACCAGGTCGTAGAAGTCGCCGCCGATCTCCATGCCGTGCATGGCCGGCAGATAGCGCGCGGCGGCCTCGATACCGGCCGGCGGGGCCAGCGAGTGCGGCAGCAGGGCCGCCTGGAGACCGTGCGCCAGCTGGTTCTTCGCGTCGTAGAGCAGGGCCCGCTCCAGCGCCTGCGCGATGAGCCCGCCGAGACTGGTGAGCACGGCGCGCTCGTCGGCGGGAAAGGCGTGCGGCTCGGCATAGGCGAGGACACAGGTCCCCACGGGCCGGCCCGACGCGATCAGGGGCAGGTACGCCCAGGCGGCGAACCCGTCCGGAGTCTCCCGCCGGTTCGGGTACAGACGCTCCAGCTGCTGCCGTGACTCGAAGAACGCGGGCACACCGGTGTTCAGGACATGGGTGCCGGGCGTCCGTTCGGCCAGCGGAACGCCGTCGAACCGCTCCACGGTCCGCGGATCCTCGTACCCCCGGTGCCCCAGCACGTGCAGCCGGCCACCCCGCGACCCGAGGACCACCAAGGCCTGGCTGCCGACGGCCGGCACCACCTCGTCCGCCACCAGCTGCACCACGTCCTGCACCCCGACCGCCTCCGTCAGCGCCCCGGCCAGGCTCAGCACCTGCGAGATGGTGACCAGCCTGGGGGAGGCCGCCGCCTCGGAACGCGGCAGCGCGCCCACCATCTCGGCGACATCCCGCGCCCGGCTGATCCGGGTGGTCAGCCCGCTCGTGCTCGGATACATCCGGAACGACAGCCAGTCGCCCGGCGGCTTCAGCGCCACGAACGACGTCACATGCTGGCTGATCAGCGCCGCCCGGTAGCGGTCCTCGTACATCGGGTCGTTCAGCCACGGCACCGACACCCACGGCTGGGTGCCGAGCAGATCGTCGACCCGGACGCCGAGCAGCTCGGCGGCCGCCCCGTTGGCGAAGACGACCCGCCCGTGCACATCGAGCGAGGCCAGCCCGTACGGCAGCCGGCCCACCATCCGCGCCGCCTCCACCATGGCCGACGGGCCCGTGGCCGACGGCGACGGCTCCGGCGGCTCCGGCTCGGCGCACAGCGCCCGGTTCTCCCGGGCGGCCCGCTCCAGCCGCACCGCCAGCCGGTCGCACCCCGCCGTCAGCACCTCGCGCTCCCGGTCGGACAGCACCGTCGGATGGGCGCCGGGCCAGGTCACGTACACCGCCCCGAACACCGTCTCGGCCGTCGCCACGGGCAGCGCGGCCAGTGCGAACGGATACGGCAGCACCACCGCGATCCGCGGGTACCGGCGCGCCATGTCCTCCTCGCCGCCCACCCACACCAGACGCCGCTCGCGCACCGCCTCCGCCACTGGGATCGGCGCGCTCAGGCCGACCCGCTCCCAGGGCGCCGCGAAGACCCGGGGCAGCCCCGCGGCCACCGCCATCTCCAGGACCGGCTGGTCGGCCGCCATCAGATAGACCGCACCGGAGTGGGCCTGGACCTCCTCCATCATCGAGGCCAGCGCCAGCGACAACAGCGGCCGGCCGGCCCGGGAGGCGTCGGCCGCCTGCGCCCGTACGTCCGCCCGCACCGGGGCCGGAGGCGCCCCCATCCCTTCGGACACGCCCGACCACCTCCTCGTCCGGCCGCGCGTCGCGTCCTCGGGATCAAGGCTCCCTCGTGGCGGCGACCGGCGCACGGCGAGAGCGGTACCGGCCCGCCCACCGGGCGGCGCGCCGCCTACCCCGTTCGCACCGGCACATGCCCCCGGAGTCGAAGCGCGCGGCGGCATCCGGGCGCCGGGCGTGCGCCCCCGCGCACCCTGATGGCCGGAACTTCGTGCCCATGAGCGGTGGCAGGCGCCAACAACGGGGCACGCGTTCAACACCTTGAACCGAAGAGCCGAAGAGCCGAAGGACGGCTGGCGGCAGCGGCGCGCCGTCCGCGCCGAGCGGTGTCATCGTCAGCCAGTCGCCGGACCGTGCCGCGTGCCAGCCCTCCGGCGTCGCGCGCCGTGCCGCCGCGAACAGCGGCTCCGACCGCGGCCCGGCCGCCCCGAGCCGGTCGGGCGTGTCGTAGAAGTGCCCGTCGGCGAGCGCGTACACCTCGTAGCGCCTGTCCATCCGCCTCCCCCTCCGTGGCCCGCCCCGACACTCGCAGCCGCCGAACGGTCGCGGACAGTCATCTCTGTCACGAGCTCGCCGTGCGGAACGCACGGGTCAAGTCATGTTCGGTGCCTTTCGAGCGCGGCGGCCCTGCCACCTCCACGGAATGGTCACAGGGGCTGCGCAGACGCCTCATAAGCGCTGTAATGGCGGCGTGGTCAGTGAGGGCGCTGCGGTACGCGGAACGAGAACGGATCGCGCCGAAATCGCCCTCGAAACGCTCACGGGCGATCCCGGCGCACCCGATCGACTCCGCCGCGTCCTCGAACAGGCGCTGGTCTTCGCCGGCGCGGCCTTCGCCGGGGTGTACTCGCCGGGCGACGACGGGACCGTGCTGCGCCTCGCCGAGTCGGCCGGCCTGCCCCGCACTCTGTACGGGCTGCGGGACGCCTATCCGTCCGCGGGGCAGTCCCCGACGGCCGAGGCCCACGCCACCGGACGGCCCGTCTGGCTGAGCCCCGACGAACTGGCCGACTGCCCGGACGCGCGGCGGACCCCGGCCCAGGAGTTCTGGCTGGGCGTGCTGCCGGTGCGCGGCGCCGCCGGACTGCTGGTCGTGGCCAGTGAGCGGGACGACGGGTTCGGACCCGAGGACCGGGCCTGCCTCGCCCTGGTCGCCGACGCCATCGCCCTGCCCGCCCCGCCGCCCGCCGTCGAGGCCGGGGAACTGCCCGCCCACGCGTTCAGCCTCGCCATGGACACCGGCCGGATCGAGGTCGGCGACGGCCTCCTCGGCCTCTTCGACATGGACCGGGACGAGTTCGACGGCAAGGTCGAGACGCTGCTCGGCCGTACCGTGCCGGACGACCTGCCCGCCCTGATGTCCGTCGTCGAGGCCGACCACATGTCCATCGGCGACCGGGAGCTGGAGTTCCGGGTCCTGCAGCCGTCCGGTCCGCCCAAGTGGCTGCGGCTGCGCGGCCGGCTGGTGCCCGGTGGCGAGGGCCGCCCGGCCCGCCTTGCCGGCACCGTCGCGGACGCCTCCACGCTCCGCTCCGACGTCAGCGACGTGGTCCGGGTGCAGCGGCTCGCCGCCGCCCTGGCCACCGCCCTCACGGTCAAGGACGTCAGCCAGGCCGTCGTCACCGCCCTGCGCGGCCCGCTCAAGGCCGACCGGATCGCCCTGGCCGAACTGGAGAACGAGCGTCTGGTCGTCACCGTCCTCGACCCGCCCGACGCCGAGTCGTGGCCCGACCTGTGGCGCAGCGAGTGGCGCACCGAGTGGCCCGACGCACCCGTGCGCACCATGCCCACCCTCGCCGCCGCCCTGCGCGAGGGGCGGGCGCAGATCTGGCCCGCCGCGGCCACCCTGGAACCCGCCCTCGCCGAGGTCGGCCCCGGCGGCCTCGCCATCCTCCCGCTGCCCGCAGGCGGCCGGATGGCCGGGGCCTGCCTGATCGGCTGGGACAGCCCGCACGACTTCGGCTCCGACGAACGCGCCCTGCTCACCGCCGCCGCCGGCCTGGCCGGCGAGGCCCTGATGCGCGCCCACGCCTTCGACGCCGAGCACGAACTGGTCGGCATGCTCCAGCGCGCCCTGCTGCCCCGCCGGCTGCCCCGGCTGCCCGGTGGCGAGGCCGTCGCCCGCTATCTGCCCACCACTGTGGGCCTGGAGGTCGGCGGCGACTGGTACGACGTGATCCCGCTGGCCGACAACCACGTCGCCCTCGTCATCGGCGACGTCCAGGGCCACAGCGCGGCCGCCGCCACCCTGATGGGGCAGATGCGCACCGCGCTGCGCGCCTACGCGGCCGAGGGGCACACCCCCGACGTGGTCGTCTCGCATGCCAACCGGCTCCTCATGGACATGGAGAGCGACCTCTTCGCCACCTGCTGCTACGTCGACGTCGACATGGAGGAAGGCACCGCCTGGTGTGTACGCGCCGGACATCTGCCGCCCGTCCTGCGTCACCCGGACGGCGGCACGGAGATCACCGAGACCGAGGGCGGCCCCCCGCTCGGCGTGCTCGGCCAGGCCGACTTCCCCATGACCCAGATCGGCCTGCAGCCCGGCACCGTGCTCGCGCTCACCACCGACGGCCTGGTCGAATCCCCCGACGCCGACATCGACGACGGCATGGCACGCTTCGCCCACGACCTCGGCGCCGCCGACCCCGCCGACCTCGGGCTGGTCGCCGACGCCCTGCTCGACAACGCCCACCGCGCCGACGACGTCGCCCTGCTGCTGTTGCGCTACGACGGCATGGCCGTCCGCCCGCTGCGGGAGAGCTGGACGGTGTGGCGGGTCCCGGAGGCCGCCCGGCACGCCCGCCGCTTCAGCAAGCGCACCCTGCGCTCCTGGGGGATCACCGACGACACCATGGACACGGCCCTCCTCGTGGTCTCCGAACTCGTCACCAACGCCCTCATCCACACCGACGGGCCGGTCCGGCTCGACCTGACCCTGCTCGACCACCGGCTGCGGATCGCCGTCGCCGACGCCTCGCCGCGCAGTCCGGTGAAACCTCCCAACATCGGCTGGGAGGCCACCGGCGGGCGCGGCATCCTCCTGGTCGAGGCCATGTCGGTCGCCTGGGGGACGGTCCCGGCGAGCGGCGGCAAGCAGGTGTGGGCGGACCTCGTCCTGGACGCCGACGCGGACTGATCCGGCCGTCTCGGGAGGCGGCACGGGCCGGTCCTTCTTAGGGTCTTGTCGTGGCACACACCTTCCAAGAACTGGTGGCGAAGCACCGCGCGGCCGACGCGGCCCACGACAAGGTGCTGGAACTGCGCGACGCCTACGGACCGCCTGCCCTGCAGCAGTCGGGCGGCGCCCAGTCGGAGACCTACGAGACCGCCCTGCGCGCCTGGCGCGACCTGGCCCGCGACGAACTGACCGCGGTGAGCGAGTTCGCCCGTGACGAGGGCAGGCCGCGGCCCGAGGTGGAGGCGGAGGTGGAGCGCGCGGCGGCCGAGCCGGAGAACTCCTGACCGGATTCTTACCGTGCGCTGAAATAAACGTACAAAACGGGCGGGATGCCTGTTCGGGGCACCTCGTGGCCACATGGCATCCGCACCAAGGTCATACTGTCGTAACCAATCAGGAAAACAGAAGAACGTCTCAATCAGATGTTCACCTATAAGGTGTAGCGAATGAAGGCTTTGGTGCTCTCCGGCGGTGCCGGAACCCGGCTGCGGCCGATCACCCACACATCGGCGAAACAGCTCGTACCGGTGGCGAACAAACCCGTCCTGTTCTACGGGCTCGAATCCCTTGCCGCCGCGGGCGTCACCGAGGTCGGGATGATCGTCGGCGACACCGCCGCCGAGATCGAGGAGGCGGTCGGCGACGGGTCGAAGTTCGGCCTGGACGTCACCTACATCCCGCAGGAACACCCGCTGGGCCTCGCCCACGCGGTGCTGATCGCGCGCGAGTTCCTCGGGGACGACGACTTCGTCATGTACCTGGGCGACAACTTCATCGTCGGCGGCATCAGCGGACTGGTCGACGAGTTCCGCGAGACCCGCCCGGACGCTCAGATCCTCCTCACCCACGTGCCCAACCCGCGCGCCTTCGGCGTCGCCGAGCTGGACGCCGACGGCCAGGTGATCGGCCTGGAGGAGAAGCCGCAGGAGCCCAAGAGCGACCTCGCCCTGGTCGGCGTCTACCTCTTCACGCCCGCCATCCACGACGCGGTGCGCGCCATCAAGCCGTCCTGGCGCGGCGAGCTGGAGATCACCCACGCCATCCAGCACCTCATCGACCAGCGCGCCGACGTGCGCTCCACGGTGATCAAGGGCTACTGGAAGGACACCGGCAACGTCGTCGACATGCTGGAGGTCAACCGGACCGTCCTGGAGAGCCAGGAGCCGCGGATCGACGGTGAGGTCGACGAGGCCAGCCAGATCGTCGGCCGGGTGGTCGTCGAGGCGGGCGCGACCGTCACCAACTCCCGGATCGTCGGGCCGGTCGTGATCGGCGCCGACACCGTCGTCGCCGACTCGTACGTGGGCCCCTTCACGTCGGTCGCCGAGAACTGCCGGATCACGGACAGTGAGCTGGAGTTCTCCATAGTGCTGCGGGACTCCTCCATCGACGGGGTGGGCAGGATCGAGTCCTCGCTGATCGGCCGGCACGTCGAGGTGACCCCCGCGGCCGGCACCCCCAGCGCCCACCGCCTCGTTCTCGGAGACCACAGCAAGGTGCAGATCCGTTCATGAATCTCCTCGTCACCGGCGCGGCCGGCTTCATCGGCTCCACGTACGTCCGCGGTCTGCTCGCCGCCGACGGCCCCGACGCGCCGCACATCACCGTGCTGGACAAGCTCACCTACGCGGGCACCCTGACGAACCTGCCCGAGTCGCATCCCCGCCTGACCTTCGTCCAGGGCGACATCTGCGACGCCGAGCTGGTCGACAAGCTCATGGCCGAGGCCGACCAGGTCGTGCACTTCGCCGCCGAGTCGCACGTCGACCGCTCCATCGACGGCGCGGGCGCGTTCGTCCGTACGAACGTGGTCGGCACCCAGACCCTCCTGGACGCGGCGCTGCGCCACGGCGTCGGCCCGTTCGTGCACGTTTCCACCGACGAGGTCTACGGCTCCATCGAGACCGGCTCCTGGCCCGAGAGCCACCCGCTCCAGCCGAACTCGCCGTACTCCGCCTCCAAGGCCTCCTCGGACCTGCTGGCGCTGGCCTTCCACCGCACCCACGGCCTGGACGTCCGCGTCACCCGCTGCTCCAACAACTACGGGCCGCACCAGTTCCCCGAGAAGGTCATCCCGCTCTTCGTGAGCAACCTCCTCGACGGCAAGAACGTCCCGCTCTACGGCGACGGCAGCAACGTCCGCGACTGGCTGCACGTCGAGGACCACTGCCAGGGCATCGACCTGGTCCGCACCGGCGGCCGGGCCGGCGAGGTCTACAACATCGGCGGCGGCACCGAGCTCAGCAACAAGGAGCTCACCGGGCTGCTCCTGGAAGCCTGCGGCGCCGGCTGGGAGCGCGTGGACCGGGTCGCCGACCGCAAGGGCCACGACCAGCGCTACTCCGTCGACTGGAGCAAGATCCACGACGAGCTGGGCTACACCCCCAAGCACGACTTCACCTCCGGCCTCGCCGACACCGTCGCCTGGTACCGCGACAACCGCGCCTGGTGGGAGCCGCTCAAGGAGCGCGCCGCCCTGGAGTCGCGCAAGGAGCAGGGGAAGCACTGATGAAGTGGCTCGTCGCCGGAGCGGGCGGGATGCTCGGCCACGACGTGGTCGAGGAACTCACCCGCCGGGGTGAGGAGGTCGTGGCCCTCGGCCGCGCCGACCTCGACATCGCCGACGCCGACTCGGCTCAGTCGGCGCTCGCCGGGCACACGCCCGACCTGGTGGTCAACTGCGCCGCGTACACGGCGGTCGACGACGCGGAGACCGACGAGGAGCGGGCCCTGCTGATCAACGGCGAGGGCCCGCGCCTGCTGGCCCGCGCCGCGGCCCGGCACGGCGCCCGTCTCGTCCACGTCTCCACGGACTACGTCTTCGACGGCGAGGCCCGCACCAGCCCCTACCCCGAGGACCACCCCACCGCCCCGCGCACCGCCTACGGGCGGACCAAGCTCGCGGGCGAGCGGGCGGTCCTGGCGGAACTCCCGGGCGCGAGCGCGGTCGTCCGCACGGCCTGGCTGTACGGCACGCACGGCAGGAACTTCGTGCGCACGATGATCGAGCTGGAGTCCCGCCGGGACACCCTCGACGTCGTCGACGACCAGCGCGGACAGCCCACCTGGAGCGCCGACCTGGCCGCCCGGATCGCCGACCTCGGTCCCCGCCTCGGCCGGGACGAGCGCGCGCACGGCGTCTTCCACGGCACCAACTCCGGCGCGGCCACCTGGTGCGAGCTGGCCCGCGAGGTCTTCCGCCTGCTCGGCGCCGACCCGGCGCGGGTGCGCCCCACCACCAGCGAGGCGTTCGTCCGCCCGGCACCCCGCCCCGCGTACAGCGCCCTCGGCCACGACCGGTGGTCCGAAGTCGGCCTGGAACCGCTGCGGGACTGGCGCGAGGCCCTGCGCGAGGGGTTGCCGCTCATCCGCAAGGAGATCTCCGCGTAGGATACCGGGAATCCACTCCGCCACAGGGCGGCCGGGGGGGGGGGCCCCCCCCCCGCCCCCCCCCCCCCCCGGGCGCCCCCGCCCCCCCCCCCCGGGCCCCCCGCCCGCTTTTGTGGTGGGGGGGGGTGGGGGCCGCGGGGGGTGGAGG